>JAVBKV010000075.1:0-17575 GCA_031553885.1 Bacteroidales bacterium | reverse complement strand
TGCTGTATTTTTTAGCGTGATTTCCCCGTTTTTGGCCTCGAAACCCTATTATCGGGGGACAAACAAAGATACACAAAATCCCAACTAATTCATAATGAATCGGTTGGGATTGTCTTTTTTATTGAGCGAATGAGCCTCTATTGCTCACTATGACAGGCTTTTTGAAAGCCTACCTTAATATTTATTATAAGAAATAACCTCCTGTACCGGCTTCCGTTTCTTTTCTCTCAGGGGTTGTGTAGAATAGCCGACAACAACATCCAGCAACACCCGGCGATTGGAAGGAATGTTCAGCAATTTACGGACTTTAGTCTCGTCGAACCAACCCAGGATACAGGTTCCCAACCCTTCGTCCTGAGCAGCAAGAGTCAGGTGAGCAGCAGCAATACCCACATCTACGTGAGCAAAATTCTTATCTTTAACAAGTGATCCGAAACCCGAGGAAAAATTAACTTTTTCTTCTACAATCACAATGTGAACCGGGGCTTGTTTCGTAAAATGATTGATATTCAGCAACCGGGAAGCAGTCGCATCTGCCAGCTTATTTTTCAGCTCGGGTTCATCGACAACGATGAAATGCCAGGGCTGCGCGTTACACGCCGAAGGAGCCATACGGGCTGCCTCCAGGATCCGCTCGATCTTTTCTTTTTCAACCGGACGAGAAGCATCAAAAGCCCGATCGCTCTGGCGGGATTTTACTAAATCAAGAAAATTGTTCATTTGAATTTCTGCAATTTACTGAGGTATTTTCCAATAATGTCGAATTCCAGGTTAACCACAGTACCCGGCTTAATCTGATGAAAATTAGTAAATTCATAGGTATAAGGAATGATCGCAACCTGAAAGCTATTGTCCTTCGAATTGCAAACGGTCAGGCTGACTCCATTGACACATACGGATCCTTTTTCCACCGTCATATAGCCTTGTTGAGCCATCGCTTTATCAAATGCATATTCAAAGGTATAGTACCAGCTTCCATCGGCTTCTTCCAGTTGCGTGCAAACAGCAGTCTGATCCACATGTCCCTGAACGATATGCCCGTCCAAACGTCCGTTCATCTGCATGCTACGCTCCAGATTGACCTTATCTCCTACCTTCAGCACTCCAAGATTAGAGCGCTCCAGTGTTTCTTTAATTGCCGTAACGGTGTATGTGTCTGCAGATTTACTCACAACCGTCAGACAAACGCCGTTATGCGCCACACTCTGATCTACTTTCAACTCATCAACAAATGAACATTTCATTGTAATGTGCAGATTTCCCTGATCTGCATTCAAGCCCACGATGGGAGCCGCTTCTTCAACTATTCCTGAAAACATAATCATACATTTTAAACTTCAAAGGTAAGCAAATTGAATGGAATAATAAAAATAATCCTTTATATTTGCAATTACAAACCGATCGAACAGAATAATGAGAGCTCCGACATTACAGTATTTTTACCTGCAAAAACCATTGACGCTTTTGCTTCTGATTGCAGCTATCAGCACGCTTTGCTGGATCGGTTGCGGAGAGTTTTACACCAAAGGCGAACCCCGGGAGGCTTCGGTTGCCGTGTCCATGCTAGAAAAAAACAACTGGATACTGCCCCAGGTTTACGCGGATGAATTGGCCTATAAACCACCGTTGACCCATTGGTTAATGGCTGTTTTCTCCATGCCGGGAGGAGAGGTAACTCCATTCACTTCCCGTCTGCCTTCGGCATTAGCGTTTATTTTTTTGATCGGGATTTGTTTTATTTTCTTCGGAAGAAACCTCAAGTCCCAGGAGGCTTTTTTAGCCTGTCTGATTTTGCTGACCAGTTTTGAACTGCATCGCTCGGCCATGACGGCCCGGGTGGATATGTTACTAACCTTTTTTATTATCCTCGGATTGATGCGCCTGTTCCGCTGGGAAGAACGAAAAGACACTCGCGGCTTTCCGATCGAGATTCCGATCATACTGGGATTAGCGGCATTGACCAAAGGCCCGGTAGGAATCCTGCTGCCCCTGCTTGTTTTCGGTGTTTACCTGTTATTGTTACGTTATAACTGCTGGAAGATAATCGTCAAATTAGTACCGATTGCCCTGTCCTCCCTGGTTCTTCCAGGTATCTGGTACTACCTGGCTTACAAGACCGGAGGAAAAGAATTCACAGACCTGGTTTGGGCGGAGAATTTTGGCCGCTTCCTGGGTTCCGACGATCTGAATATCCAATACAACCTGGGACATACAGAACCGGTTTGGTTTAACTTTGTGACTCTGATTGCCGGATTTATTCCCTGGTGTATCCTGTTGTTCCTCTCCCTTTTTGGTTTGAAATATTCCGGAAAGATCCCCGGCCTGAAAAAAATATGGAATAATCTGCTTGGCATGCCGAAAATTAAACTGTTCTCATTGGTATCCATTGTCGTTATTTTCATCTTTTACTGCATTCCTTCCAGCAAGCGAAGCGTTTATCTGATGCCGGTTTATCCGTTTTTAGCCATATTTATTGCTCAATATGTTCTTTACCTGACAGAATATCACAGGAAAATAGGCCGTGCATTCGGTCTAATTATCGGAACAGTCGGCTCATTGATCGTTATACTGGGCCTTCTGACGATTGTGACCCATACAATAGATCCGGTACAATTAACCGGAATTTTCACCCGCCACCGCCGTACCCTGGCCGATGTGGCTGCAACCTGGCAATCGTTAAATTCTCCTCAGATACTGTACATTGTACTGTTTTGCTTACTGATATCTGCATTATATGTGCTTTTCAGCCAATTATGGAAAAAGAATAACCTGAAAATTCTATATACAACCATTGCAACCTACCTGGTTATCAACCTGGTTTTAGACGGAATCTTTCTTCCTGCGTTCAAAGACGGAGTTAGTAGTAAGCCCATTGCGGAAGAATTACAAAAGATTTATCCCATTGAAGACAACAATGTTTTCGTAATGAACAACCTGCTGGAATACAGCAATATGTATGGCCTGAATTTTTATTTTCATAATAATTTCCGCAATTTTGAAAAAGAAAAACCCGAAAAAGGTTTTTTACTGGTAGGGAAAGATAGCTTTCAAAAGGTTCTTCAACGCTATGGAAACGACTATTCATTCCAGTTACTGGAAATGAAAGAAAATAAAAACAGGGATGGAGAGAAGGTATTGGAATTCTACTCTTTTAAACGGGAAATAACACATGCTGAATTCAAAATGGAATAACCATTTTAATTCTTAATTTTTAATTCTTAATTTTTAATTTACAATGCAATTAACAGCAAGATTGGTTCAGGTTCTTCCATTGCAAACGGGGAACGGAAAAAACGGAGAGTGGAAGAAACAAGACATTATCGTAGAAACAGACGGACAATATCCAAAAAAAATATGTGTCGCCATTTGGGGAGACAAAATTAACAACTGCCCTTTGCAGGAAGGCATCAACCTGACTATCGATTTTGACGTCGAAAGCCGTGAATTCAACGGACGCTGGTATACCGACGTAAAAGCATGGAAAATCGAACCAGCCGGAGCAGAATCGGTACCCGTTGCCCCCGCATACGCCGGAGCAGCCGTCAATTTTCCGGAACCACCTCCATTACCAGCTAATCCTACGGACGATCTGCCTTTCTAAAAAATATTCATGGAAGATAAACGAGCCCTTCCGTTTCTAAGCCTTGTTGCCCGGGATCTGCTTGATCGCTTCGGAAGTAACCTGGCTGATGTTACGGTGGTTTTCCCAAGCCGCCGGGCCCGTTTGTTTTTCAACAACTACCTGTACGAGCATGCCGGGAAACCGGTCTGGACACCCCGGTACCTTTCAATCGACGAACTGTTCGAGCAGGCAGCATCCTTGCGGAAAGCCGATGCAACCCTGCTGGTCTGTGAACTGTACAAGGCGTACACCGATGTTTATAACGCACATTCGTCCGTTCCTTCCGACGAAACACTGGATGAATTCTTCTTTTTCGGAGAAATTCTGTTGAACGATTTCGACGATATAGATAAAAACCGCGTCAATACCCGTTCTTTATTCAGTAACCTGCAGGACCTGGATCTGCTGAGGGATGATTTCTCCCACCTGAACGAATCACAGATCGAAGCATTGATGCATTATTTCAAGCATGCTTTTCATGGAGAAACCTCCCTGAAAACTGCTTTCTGGTCGATCTGGAACCTGTTGGGAGAGGTTTACCTCACATTCCGGGAACGCCTGGAGAAAAAACAAATGGCATACCCGGGAATGCTGATGCGATCCGTCATCGAAAACGAAACCACGGTTTTCCCATCCGGACAATGCGTTTTTGCAGGGTTTAACATCCTGAACAAGTGCGAAGAAGCATTATTCAAAAAGCTCAACAATCAATCCTTATTTTATTGGGACTATGATTCGTATTATTTAAATGATGAGGCAGGACGATTCATTGCCACCAATATAAAAAAATTCGGATCGGCTCTGGAACCGGAGTTTTTCGATCAGTTTCAAAACACAAGGAAAAAAATCACATTTATTGCCTCCTCCTCCGAAAGCGGACAGTCAGCTGTTATTTCCCCCTGGACGGATTCTCTCAATCATTCCCGGTCGTTTACAGAACCCGATTCGGCAGTAGTACTCTGTAATGAACGCATTCTTCCTACGGTCATGCATGCCGTACCTCCCGAAAAAGTGGAAAACGTGAACATCACGATGGGATTTCCGATCACACAAACCCCGATTTGCAGTTTTCTTCAAGTAATAACGGAAATGCAAACCAAGGGTTATGTTGCTTCGTCCAAGGCATTCCGGCACAAGTATGTACTACCCGTACTGAGACATCCCTATACCCGGCGGCTTTTTCCGGAAGCCGGTAACGTAGAGAAGATGATTCTACAGAATAATGTTTTTTTCCCCTCTTCCGATGTTTTAACGGATAACAGCCTCTTTTCTTATGCATCTGATACCCGCAGTCTGGTCCGGTATTTACTGGATCTGACCCAACGGATCGGACAGTCTTTTGAACAGGAAACTCCGGATGATATGTACAGCGGACTCTATCAGGAATCAGTATTCAGAGCTTATCAGGTAATAAACCGCCTGTACGGATTAATTACTTCGGGTGAACTGGATGTGGAAAAAAGCACTTTCTTCCGGTTGATAAAAAAATTATTCACTACGACACAGATTCCTTTTCACGGCGAACCGGTCAAGGGATTACAAATCATGGGGGTACTGGAAACCCGGTTACTCGACTTTAAAAATCTGTTAGTACTCAGTACCAATGAAGGATTTATGCCGGGAAGCTCCAATGACAATTCCTTTATTCCCCAATTCCTTCGCCGGCACTTCGAATTAAGCACTGTAGAACACCAGGATTCGGTATATGCCTATTATTTTTACCGGCTCATCCAACGGGCCGAGAACATTACATTCGTTTACAATACAGATAAAACACAAACAGGCAAAGCGGAAATGAGCCGCTTTCTGCTGCAATTGCTGATCGATTCCCGGTTAACGATCGATCGCTTTTCGCTTCAGCCATCCATCCGGCCCATACAGGTAACACCCATCGAGATTCCCAAAACGGAATCCTTACTACAAAAAATACGGAACCAGTACGACCATACTGCCGGAGTTCAAGCCCATACACTTTCTCCTTCAGCCATTAATACGTTTATCGATTGTTCGTTCCGTTTCTATCTGCAATACATCGAGGGCTTACGAAACAAGGAAGAACTCACAGACGAGCTGGACAGTTCGGTATTCGGTACTATTTTTCACCGGGCGGCCGAACTCCTTTACCGGGAAATCGGACAGATCGGCGAACAAAAAGATTTTTCTCCGTTTATCGTTCAGAAGGAGCATTTCGATGCCTATCTGCAATACCCACACCGGATCGAAAAACTGGTTAGCCGGGCTTTCGACAAAGAATATTTTAAAGGAAAATCCTACTCTACCCAACAATACAACGGAGAACAACTAATCAATTTCCGAGTGATCTGCCACATGCTCCGAAGGCTTATGGAATTCGATCAGAAACAAACTCCTTTTTACATTCATGGATTGGAACTCCCGGTATATACTACCTTTCAATTGGAAAATCCGGAAGCAACCATTCGCGTCGGAGGAATTATCGACCGGCTGGAAGAAAAAAACGGAACAATACGGATCATCGACTACAAGACCAGCGGAAGTGCTAAGCCTTTTAAAACCATGGAAGACCTTATCATACAAAAAGAGCAGCGGCCCTCCCATATTTTCCAGACATTTACCTACGCTTCTGTTCTGATTAATAAAAAACAGTACAGCCAACCGGTAATTCCCGGACTACTATACCTGCAGGATGCTGGAAAAGAAAACTATTCTGCCATCATTCCCTATGAAAAAGAAAGTATTTCCGATTTCAACGAACTTAATCCATTGTTTGAAGAACTATTCAAATCCAAAGTTTCTGAGCTATTTGATCCGGATATTCCTTTTCAACAAACAACAATCGTTTCCAAGTGCAGTTATTGCGACTTCAAGGAGTTATGTAACAGGCAATAAAAAAACCCCTCGGTTGGAGGGGCTTTATTTTTTCAATTCAGAAAGACATTACTTTTTGCCTGCTGATTTGTTTTCTGCAGTAGCAGCTTTCTTTGTGGTAGTGCAGCAGGAAGAAGAAGCTTTTTTATCTTTAGAAGCAGTGGCTTCTTTCTTTTCCGAGCAACAACTTGTTTTCTTATCGGCGCTTGCTTTGTCCGAACAGCAACCTTCTTTTTTGTCACCTTTTTGGGCAGTGCATTCTGTTTTTGCTTTAGAGCCTTCTTTCTTTGTGTTATCCTGAGCCATAGCAGTGGAAGTTGCACACATGGCAACTACAACAAACATTGAAAGTAACAACTTTTTCATAAAATAGATAATTAATTAATTGATAAATTACTGTTGCAAATATAGGAGTATTTTTCATAGGAGGTATATGTATGAATCTTAAATATTTATAAAAATTAAAATCTTTTCTTATCTTTGTCCGGTAAAATAACATCCTCAATGATCACAATACAAGGAATAACCAAAAGTTTCGGAAGTTTACAGGTGTTGAAAGGGATTGATTTAACCATCGAACAAGGAGAAATCATTTCTATTATAGGTCCCAGCGGAGCCGGCAAGACCACCCTCCTGCAAATTGCAGGGACCCTGGACAAAGCCAATTCCGGAACCATTTTCTACGGATCAATCGACATTAATCAACTGAACGATAAAACACTGGCCGAATTCAGGAATAAAAACATCGGCTTTGTTTTTCAGTTTCATCAATTGCTTCCCGAATTTACGGCCTTAGAAAACGTGATGATTCCGGCGCTTATCGGGAAAACCAAACAAGCAACAGCAGAGAAAAAAGCCAAAGAAACACTCGATTTCCTGGGACTCTCCGAAAGAATGGAACATAAACCCGCTGAGCTATCAGGCGGAGAAAAACAACGGGTTGCGGTTGCCCGGGCACTGGTCAACAACCCATCCGTCATATTTGCTGACGAACCTTCGGGCAGTCTGGACACACAAAACAAAAACGAATTGCATCAGTTATTTTTCGATTTAAGAAAAGAATTTAATCAAACCTTTGTTATCGTCACTCATGATGAACACCTGGCCTCATTAACCGACCGGACTATTCACATGAATGATGGGATAATTATTAAATAATTTTGAATTGATTTAAGACCTTAATAATTGGCTAATGCCGATCTCCGATTCAGAATTCAAATTTAAAAAACCTAACTATGTGGAAAGATTTTTTTTACTTCACCCAACGGGAGAAACAGGGTATTCTCATCCTGACAGTGCTTATCGCCGGTATTTTTTCCGGCAAATTCTTCTTTTCTTCAAAGCCATCAAAGGCAATCGTACCAGAATTTCAAGTCCGGACAGAAGTTTCAGGATCACAAACAACAGATTCCCGTTCCTCTCCGAATACTGAAGAAAGAACGTATTATCAGGAAGATCCATCCCGTAAGAAATCGTATCAACAGCGCCGGAAGGAAGTTCCTGAAAAAAGGACGTATTATCAACAGCCCCGGGATACCGTTCGAAAAACATACGTACCTACAGAAAAATACAATCCGGGAACAATCGTTCAGATCAACCGGATTGACACTACTGAACTGACACGGATTCCCGGAATCGGGAAATCCTATGCAACACGCATTCTCAACTATCGTCAATTGCTTGGAGGATATTATTCCGTCGAGCAACTGAAGGAAGTCTATGGTATGTATGAAGAACTCTACGAAAAGATACATCCCTTTTTCAGCATATCTGCCGATTCCCTCCGTCGGATTCCGGTCAATCAGAGCTCCGTGGAACGTCTAAAGTCGCATCCCTATATCAATTTCTATCAGGCTAAAGCCATTGTCGAACTCAGAAAGAAGAAAGGAAAACTGAAAGACCTTTCTGAGCTGAGCTTATTGGAAGAATTTTCAGCCTACGACCTGGAAAGAATAAAATATTACCTCTCTTTTGATTGAAGTTTAAATAAAAAACACTACCTTTGCGCCTCCAAATACAATTTTTACGAACTAATATTAATTAAGTTTTATGAACAATTACGAAACCGTTTTCATTTTGACTCCCGTTTTGTCTGATGCACAGATGAAGGAAGCGGTCGAAAAATTCAAAACAATTCTCACCGAAGAAGGTGCTGAAATTGTGAATGAAGAGAATTGGGGCTTACGTAAATTAGCGTATCCCATTCAAAAAAAATCCACTGGATTTTATCAATTGTTGGAATTCAAAGCAGAAGCTCCTGTTATCGCCAAGCTGGAAACTCAATTCCGTCGCGACGAAAGAGTAATCCGCTTCCTGACTTTCCGCCAGGAGAGAGATTTTGCAGAATATGCAGCTAAGAGAAGAAACAAAAACAAAGAAACTGTAAAGGAGAACTAAATCATGGCAGCAAACAACAATTCAGAAATCCGTTACTTAACCCCTCCCACTGTAGACGTTAAGAAGAAAAAATATTGCCGCTTCAAAAAAAGTGGTATCCGGTTCATCGATTACAAAGATCCTGAATTCCTGAAAAAATTCCTGAACGAACAGGGAAAAATTCTTCCCCGTCGTATCACCGGTACTTCCTGGAAATTCCAACGCCGTATCGCTCAGGCTGTGAAGAGAGCCCGTCACCTGGCTTTACTTCCTTATGTAACCGATTTGATGAAATAAAAAAAGGAGGAAACAATTATGCAAGTAATATTAAAAGAAGACGTCATTAACCTTGGTTACAAGGACGATATCGTAAATGTAAAAAGCGGATACGGAAGAAATTACCTGATCCCGCAGAAAAAAGCAGTAATTGCTTCTGAATCAGCAAAAAAAGTACTGGCTGAAAACCTACGTCAACGCGCTCACAAGCTGGAAAAAATCAAAGCGGATGCACAAGCATTGGCTGGTAAACTGGAAGGAATTGCCCTGACTATCGGAGCAAAAACCAGTTCTTCCGGTACTATTTTCGGCTCGGTAACCAACATCCAGATTGCAGATGCACTGGCTAAATTGGGTTTTGAAGTAGACAGAAAGACAATCATTATCAAAGATTCAGTTAAAGAAGTAGGCGCTTACAAAGCTACCTTGAAATTACACAAGGAAGTTGCTGTTGAAATACCTTTTGAAGTAATATCCGAATAAACGATAACTCACACCTTACGAAAAGGCGCCTTGAATTTCTGAAGGCGCCTTTTTTATTTTAACAAAAATAAAACAAGAAAACTTTTTTTGTTTCAAAAGTTTTCACTTCCTTTGCACCCAATTTTCACCGCAAAGTAATGGTTTTAAGAAACAGAATTGTCGAAGAATCAACCAAGCTTTTTTTTCAGAAGGGAATCAAAAGTATAACTATGTCGGATATTGCCAGCCACCTGGGAATATCCAAACGGACGCTCTACGAAGTGTTCTGCGACAAGGAGGAGTTACTCAGGGAATGCCTGGAATGCAGTATTGTTAAAGCAGATGAAGAAAGTCAACTATTAATCAATGAATCAAAAGACGCCATCGACGCCATGATGCGCATCTATGCAAAAAATCTCAACGATTCCCAAAAAATGAACCGGTCGGTCGTTCATGATTTACGCAAATATCATCCCCGTCTCTATAAAATTATAGAAGAAAAACAAAAAGAAGAAGCATTTGCCTTTATTCCGCTTTTTAAGAAAGGTGAAGAAGAGGGACTGATGCGAAGCGATGTCAATTTTGAAATCGTCATCTGGTTGTTGAAAGCACAATTCAAAATGCTCATAGAAGGAGATTTTATTCCCACGGAAAAATATTCAATCGAGCAATTTGTTTCCGCAATTATACTGACTTTTACCCGGGGAATCGCCACCCAGAAAGGAAATGAAAAAATTGATGAATACATAGCAAAATACAACAACAAAGAAGAAATTAAATAATAAACTATGAATGCAGGTATTAGTAAAAAGATGGTTATCGGGCTATTGACAATAATTCTCCCATGGATGGGATATGCCCAACAAACACAAGCACCACTGGAACTGTCGCTGGAAAAGACAATTGAAATCGCCTTGAGCAGCAATCCGACGGTAAAAATCGCAGACATGGAAATCCAAAAGAAAAAGTATGCCAAAAAATCTGCACAATCGGCTTTGTATCCTCAGATAGATGCGGTCGGCCAATACACACGAACCATCAAAAAGCAAGTCATGTATATGGATGGAGCGTTTGATATGGCCAGTTCGATGTCGCCTATTATCAACGGAATTGAAGATGTTTTTGAAGCTAATGATCCTACTACTTATCAAAAAGGAGATCTGAACAAAGCGATTGCAGCCGAGTCGGCCAAAATTCCGGATACGTCCGGCGATGGCATTGAGGTAGGCCGGGATAACAACTGGTCGGGAGGATTCAACCTGAATTGGCCGGTGGTTGTTCCCACTCTTTGGAAGAGTCTTCAAATCAACAGCCTGGACGTTGAATTAACGGTAGAACAGGCACACGCTTCCCGGATCAATATGGTTAATTCCGTACGAAAAGCCTTTTACAGCGTATTGCTTGCGCAGGATTCATACAACGTATTCAAAGAAAGTTATGATAATGCCATTCTCAACTACAAAGACATCAAAAATAAATACGACCAGGGACTGACTTCCGAGTTTGACCTGATCCGGGCCGATGTCCGGGTTAAAAACGTAAAACCGAACATGGTGCAGGCGGAAAATGCACTTAGCCTGGCTACGTTGTCCCTGAAAGCATTGATGGGTATCGACATGGACACTCCGATCACAGCATCCGGAAGTTTGAAAGATTACGAAGAAAGCTTATATGCAGACATTATGAAAGTGGATACTTCACTTGTCAACAATACCGAATTGAAACAATTCGACCTGCAAAACCAACAACTTCAAAAAACACTGGAACTTTATAAAGCACAATACTTACCCAGTGTAGTAATCAGTGGAAATTACATGTACATGTCCATGAACAACGACTTCAAGTTCGGAGACTACCGTTGGAATCCCTATTCTACTGTCGGATTGACAGTTTCAATCCCTATTTTTGATGGCTTCAAAAAGCGTTCGGACATCAAACAAACCCGTATTTCCCTTCAACAAATGGAATTGCAACGGGAAGACATCGTCAGGAATCTTAAGTTGGGAGTTAACAACAGCATCAATAATATGACCAGCTCTGTGGAACAGGTTATCTCCACCAAAGATGCGGTCAAGCAGGCTCAGAAGGGATATGTAATCTCTCAGAAACGGTACGATACGGGAATGGGGACCCTGCTGGAACTGAATGACGCAGAGCTGTCTCATACACAGGCAAGTCTGGCTTTCAATCAGGCCATATACAACTACCTGTCGGCCAAAGCGGATCTGGATAAAACCCTGGGAGTTGACATTCAGCCTTAATTTACTTAAAAAGAAAACAATAAACTTATAGAATATGAAAACAAATCAACTATTCAAGCTATTACCTCTCCTGGGATTAGGAATTCTTGTTTCCTGCGGAGGAAATAAAGAAGAGAAAAAGCAGGAAGCGGAAAAAGTAAAAATAACGGCCACTACTGCGCAACTCCAGGATGTAGAGAGATTAGCTACCTATACGGCCAATGTAAAAGCCGAAGTCATCAACCAGATCACTCCTTCTATCCCCGGACGGATCGAGAAGATATTTGTCGAAGTCGGAGACCGGGTTAAAAAAGGACAATTGTTGGTACAAATGGAGTCCCACTCCCTGCAACAACAGAATGTACAGTTGGCGAACCTGCAAAAGGACTACCAACGGTATGAAGAATTGCTAAAGGTTGGAGGTATCGCCCAACAACAAGTAGATCAGATCAAAACACAGATCGACGTTCTGAAATCGGCTATCGATAACCTGGAAGAAAATACCAAGTTAAGAAGTCCGATCGATGGAATCATCACCGATCGTAATTACGACAATGGGGACGTATATACAGCCAAACCGATTCTGACCGTACAACAACTGAATCCGTTGAAAGCCATCATCAATGTATCCGAATCCAACTTTACACAAGTAAAACTCGGTATGCCGGTCGACATCAAATTAGATGTATACGGAGATGAATTATTTTCGGGAAAAGTCAGCCTGGTGTATCCGACAGTCGATGAAAGTACTCACACGTTCGGAGTGGAAGTAGCGATCAATAACACCAACATGCGTGTACGTCCGGGAATGTACGCCCGCGTTACATTGAACTTCGGAACAGGAAAAAGCGTGATCATTCCGGATAATGCCGTTCAAAAGCAAGCCGGAGCTAATGATAAATATGTATTTACCGTTGTGGATGGCGTAGCCAAATACAACAAAGTCGAATTGGGACAACACCTGGCCGACAAATACGAAATCCTCTCCGGAATCAAAGAAGGTGACCAGGTCGTTACTGCCGGGCAAACCCGCCTGATCGACGGAACTAAAGTAGAAATCGTGAAAGAATGAAAATGAATAATTAAAAATTAAAAAAGGAAGAAGATTTGTTCTCATTTTTAATTCTTAATTCTTAATTCTTAATTTATCAAGTATGTCATTATATTCAACAGCAGTAAAAAAGCCTGTAACTACAGCATTGATCTTCGTCGGAGTAGCGATCATCGGGTTATTTTCACTCTCCCGTTTGCCGGTCGACTTATTTCCGGACATTGAGACCAACCAGTTGTCGGTTATTACAGCATACGCCGGAGCGAGTGCTTCGGATATTGAAACCAACGTAACACGTCCGATTGAAGACGTGCTGAATACCTGCGAAAATTTGAAAAAAATTACTTCGCAATCCAAGGATAATATGTCGCTTGTTACTCTTGAATTCAATTACGGAACAGATATCAATACGGCAACCAACGATGTCCGCGATAAGCTGGATATGGTAAAATCACAATTGCCCGAGGAAATCAGTAACCCAATCATTTTCAAGTTCAGCATGGATATGATTCCTGTCGTTATCTATTCGGCAACGGCCAAGGAAAGCGTGAATGCATTGTACAAGATATTGGATGATAAAATTGCCAATCCATTGAACCGGGTATCCGGAGTCGGGGCTGTTACCATTGCCGGGGCTCCTCAGCGACAGATCCAGGTCAACGTTTCTCCTGAAAAACTGGAAGCATATCATTTAACGGTAGAACAAATTGCAAATGTAATACAAACGGAAAACCTGAACGTACCGGCCGGTAGTTTTGATATCGGGTCGGAAACATACGCCTTACGGGTAGAAGGGGAATTTAAGGAAAGCGACCAACTGATGGGAATCGTTATCGGAAGTAACGCAGGAAAAAACGTTTACCTGCGGGATGTGGCAACCGTTAGCGACACCATTCAATCCCGTATTCAGGAAGCCTATACCAACGGAGTAAAAGGAGCAACCATTGTTGTTCAGAAACAGTCAGGAGCCAATACGGTATCCATTGCCCAGAAGGTAAATGAAATCATGCCGGAACTGCAGAAAACACTACCTCCCGACATTGAACTATCCATGGTAATGGACACCTCCGATTTTATCAAGCAATCCATCGACTCATTAACAGAGACTATCCTGTTGGCAGGTCTTTTTGTTATCATTGTGGTATTGTTCTTCTTAGGGCGCTGGAGGGCTACCTTCATCATTATTCTGAGTATTCCGATCTCCCTGGTTGTCTCATTTGTATATCTGATGGGAGTAGATGGTACACTCAATATTATTTCATTGTCGTCACTCTCCATTGCAATTGGGATGGTGGTCGACGACGCAATTGTGGTTCTTGAAAATATTACGACCCACATTGAGCGTGGAAGTAAGCCTAAGGAAGCAGCCGTATATGGAACCAACGAGGTTGCCGTAGCTGTAATGGCTTCTACCCTGACAATCATTGCCGTATTCTTCCCGTTGACCATGGTAACCGGATTGGCCGGTGTGATGTTCGGGCAATTGGGATGGATGGTAACGATTATGATTACAACCTCCATTGTGGTAGCGTTGACACTCACTCCTATGTTGTGTGCTCAGTTGCTGAGGTTGACCAATACCCAGGGTAAGGTATTCGACCGCTTGTATGCTCCGATACAACGCTCACTGGACAAGCTGGATGTTTTCTATGCTAAAATGGTAAACTTAGCCGTAAGAAACCGGAAAAAAACCCTAGTTGCGACATTTTCTATCTTCGCCATTTCCATCGTTCTGTCCGTAATGTTTCTGAAGTTTGACTTTATGCCGGCATCAGATAACAGTATGATTACAGCAGAAATTTATCTTCCTACAGGAACGCGTAACGAGGTATCCCGTAACATGGCCTTGCGGATCGACAGCATTGTCAAAGTAAAATATCCGGAAGTCAGGGTACGAAGCTTTTCTGTCGGACAAGCCGATGAAAACAACACCTGGGCTGCAATGCAGGCCAATGCAACCAACCTGATCACGGTTCGTTTCCGTTGTACGGAACCGGATACCCGGGATCGTTCAATTTACGATATTTCCGATGAATTCCGGAAAGACCTGGCTAACATTCCCGAACTGTATAAATTTACAGTTACCCCCGGTGGTAACGGAGGTATGATGGGTACGGGAGCCAGCACGGTCGATGTGGAAATATACGGTTACGACCTGGATGTCACCGACCGGATCGCCGACGAAATGAAACACCGCCTGTCCGATGTCAAAGGATTGAGAGACCTGGTCATCAGTCGTCAGGATTACCGGACAGAATACCAGGTGGAATTCGACCGGGAAAAATTAGCAGAAAACGGATTGAATTCAGCTACTGCGGCTAATTTCATCCGTAACCGGATCAATGGCTTGGTTACCTCCAAGTACCGCGAAGAAGGTGATGAATATGACATCGTTGTTCAATATGCCGAAAAATACCGTCAATCCATAGAAACAATCGAGGATATATCTGTTTTTAACAATGCCGGAGTACCGATTAAAGTACGCGAACTAGGTAAGGTGATCGAAAAAAGTTCACTTCCTCAAATTGACAGGGAAAACCGTCAACGGGTAGTCAAAGTGCAGGGATCCCTGTACGGTGCGGCTTTGAGTGAGGTCGTCGCAGATATCAATGTGGTCATTGACAAAATGAATGCAGAAGGTAAAATTCCTTCTGAAATAGGAATCAACATCGGTGGATCATACGAAGATCAACAGGAAACGAACAGCGACCTCGGATTGCTGATGGTACTCTGCGTCATCCTGGTTTACATTGTGATGGCTGCCCAGTTCGAGTCGTTGACATATCCTTTTATCATTGTATTATCGCTCTGCTTCGGTTTATCTGGAGTACTGTTTGCCCTGTTAATGACGGGCCAGCCGATGAGTTTGATGGCTATGATCGGATTGGTTATGTTGATCGGTATTGTAGTGAAAAACGGTATTGTGTTGATCGACTACATCAACCTGAACCGGGAACGTGGTATGTCGATCGATAAAGCCGTAATTTCAGCCGGAGAATCCAGGTTACGTCCGATCCTGATGACAACTGCGACTACCGTACTCGGTATGATCCCGATGGCTATTCCACGGGGAACCGGATCCGAGATGTGGCAGCCGATGGGTATCGCCATCGTAGGGGGATTGACATTGTCAACCGTACTTACCCTGATCTATGTTCCGGCACTCTATTCCATTTTCGGAGCGAATGGTGTAAAGAGAAAAAGAAAAAAATTCAAAAAATTATACGCAAAATAAATTTTTATTTACAAGTTACAGGTTATATTTGCATTTTATTCCTGTTTGCATCTATAACCTGCAACTTGTAATTCTAGTAACAGAAAAATAGAAAACAACAATATGAAAGCAGTATTTATACCATACAATCAGGCATATAAAGACCGGTTACTCAACTTATTCGACAAAATGAGTATCCGTGGGTTTTCCATGTGGGATGAGGTACAAGGCCGGGGAACCCAGCGGGGAGAGCCTCATTACGGAAACCATGCGTGGCCGACCCTGAATTCCGCCATCATCACCATGGTTCCGGATGAAAAAGTAGAACCCTTATTGAAGGCCCTCCATGAAATAGATATGGAAACCGAAGCACAAGGCTTGCATGCTTTTGTGTGGAATATAGAAACAATGATTTAACTCTTAAAAAACATGAAAACATCAAGAAGACAGTTCTTCAAAATGGCAGGTACCGGCTTGTTGGCAACAGGCGTAGCACCTGCTTTTCTCAGTGGAGGGAGCGTGTTCGCAAACGCTGCCGCTACGACTAAGAAAGGAGAACAGAAAGAAGACTTATTTAAGTTATCCATGGCTGGTTATAGTTTTGCCAAATTTAATCTCGATGATTCGTTGAAAATGCTGAAACGGATGGACCTGCACTACATGTGTATCAAAGATTTCCACCTGCCTTTCAAAAGTACGGATGAAGAAATCGCTGCATTTCACGCTAAAATGGCAAGCTATGGAGTCACCGGTTATGGGGTTGGACCTATCTACATGAAATCCGAAAAGGAGATAGACAATGCGTTCGAATACGCCAAACGAGTCGGTGTTAAACTGATCGTCGGGGTACCTGAATACGAATTGCTCCCTTATGTAGACAAAAAAGTCAAAGAATACGATTACCACTATGCTATCCACATCCATGGACCTGACATCAAAACATTTCCAACTGCCAAAGATGTAATCGATCACGTAAAAGACCTGGATCCCCGCATTGGTATGTGTCTGGACATCGGTCACGATACCCGTGCAGGCTTTGATCCTGTAAAGGACTTGGAAAAATACCACAAACGTGTATTTGACATCCACATCAAGGATGTTACTGAAGCCAGTAAAAAGGGAAGTACCTGCGAAATCGGCCGTGGCATTATCGACATTCCGGCTTTCATACGTATGCTCCGCAAAGTAAAATACTCCGGCGCCTGCAGCCTGGAATTTGAAAAAGACATGCAGGATCCGTTAGCCGGACTTGCCGAATCCATCGGTTACTTCAAAGGAGTAATGGCGGCAACGAAATAAGTTAAGAGTTAAGAATTAAAAGTTGGTTTGTACATAAAACCAACTTTTAAGGCCAATTCGCTAAAAGACCAATAAAATAGTCGAAAAAAGAGCAATAGATTCATCATTCATGCTTTTTTTTCGACTATTTCTGTTTTCAGGTTATTACATTCCTTTTATCTCCCTTTTTTTGCATACTTTAGGCTGTA
>JAVBKV010000024.1:0-77967 GCA_031553885.1 Bacteroidales bacterium | reverse complement strand
TACAGCCTAAAGTATGCAAAAAAAGGGAGATAAAAGGAATGTAATAACCTGAAAACAGAAATAGTCGAAAAAAAAGCATGAATGATGAATCTATTGCTCTTTTTTCGACTATTTTATTGGTCTTTTAGCGAATTGGCCTTAGGAGATAAGATATGATCCGGGTTGGAGTTTGCTTCAGCCCGGATTTTTATTTTCTGTCTATTCCGGAGAGTTCCTGCAGTACCCGGTAGGCAACCGGACAGGTTTCTGCATTTTTAATGGTTAACGGGTAGATCTGGTAGAATTTTTTCCGGTCGGTGTGAGGATATTCCCTGCAGGCCTTGGGTCGATATTCGTAAATTGAACAATAATTGTCCGGCATCAGAAAAGGGCAGGGCATGGACCGGAATACATAGTCTTTGTCTTCGTCGATGCGTAAATAACGATCTACTACTTCGGAAGGCTTGATCCGTAAGGCCTGTGCGATGCGTTCAATGTCCCGGTCATACAGCGCTGGTCCCAGGTTCTGGCAACAATTTGCACATTGCAAACAATCGGTTTGAGCCGTTATTTCATCATGGAGAGAATGGATTTCATCGTCCATCTTCTCCAGTTTTTTTTTATTTTTCTGATAGTATTTTTTGAATACCGGAGCGTTTTTTTGCGCTAGCTTTTTTAATTCCTCAGGAGAGATCATCAACACTTGATATTAAGCTCCCTTAATACATCCCGGATTTTTTCGTATGTAGTGATGCGTGTCGGTACTAAAGGTAACCGGAGTACATTTTCGATGTACCCCATCATGTTCAGCATACTTTTTACTCCTGCCGGATTACCATCAACAAACAACAGTTCAAAAAGCTCCGTAAAACTGTGATGGATGGTCAGTGCATTGGCATAATCACCAGCCAGTGCCAGGCGGACCATCCGGCTGAATTCTTTTGGGAAAGCGTTTCCTATAACGGAAATAACACCTACAGCACCCAGGGTGATCAGAGGAAATGTGATTCCGTCGTCGCCCGAGATCACTTCAAAATTACGGGGTTTATTTTTAATAATATCATCCATCTGGGTGATATTTCCGGAAGCTTCCTTGATGGCAACTACATTTTCAAAATCCCGGGCTACCCGTAAGGTTGTTGCAGCAGTCATGTTGACTCCGGTTCTTCCCGGCACATTATACAGGATCACCGGCAACGAAGTTGCTTCGGCAATAGCTTTATAGTGTTGGTAAATGCCTTCCTGAGAAGGTTTGTTATAGTAAGGGACAACAGACAATATGGCATCAATACCAGAGAAATCATCGTGCTTCAGTTTGTGAACAACAGCTCTTGTATTATTTCCTCCCACTCCCAGGACGATTGGAATTCGTCCTTTCACCTTGCTCACTACCAATTGTATAATTTCAGATTGTTCTTCCGGAGTCAAAGTCGGAGTTTCAGCGGTTGTTCCCAACACGACCAGGTAATCGGTTCCGTTCTGCAACTGATAGTCGACAACCTTTGCCAAAGCATTGAAATCTACGTTTTCGTCTTCTTTAAATGGAGTGATCAGCGCCACTCCCATTCCTTTTAGATTGATTTGTCCCATGAGGATTTAAAAATGATAGACAAAAGTACAACAAAAAATGAAAAGAATGAAAAAAATGGAAAGAATGAAAAATAATGATTGCTTTTATCCTGTAATTTTTGAATGAATGGTATTCAGGTAATACAGAATTTGTGCACCCAGCTCTTGTGCTTCCGAACCTTTATCTCCCGGCAAATGGGAAATAGCCAGGTCATACAAAGGAAGATTGTTCTTTTTGAATCCGGTTTTCAGAGGAATGTCCCAATATGCAACCAGGTATTCCAGGGTCAGGTTTTCTTTGATGGTCAGATCGATGAGCAGATCAAAGGATTTTTCGTCGAGGCTGCTGACCAGATCAGCCCAGGGACTTCCCAACCAGTCAGTGTCTTCTTTCAGATTAATGATTTTATAGGGAGTTTCCGTATAATCGTACTGATCGTTTTTGGATCTGAAAGCGTAGGCTTTCACTTGTTTACCCATTTTTTCCAATTGTTCGATAAAAGCATCTGAGGCCTCATAGTCAGATGTCTCGAATACAACTACAACGGTTTTTATTTCGCTTAGACTGCGAAAAACCTTCTGGCGGGCACTGTTGTTTTTACAGATCCTTTTAATCCGGTTTTTTAATATAAAATCAAACATAGTTGTATCGTTTTTAAATCATTTCTAAAAAATCGTCTTCTCCGATTATTTTAACTCCCAGTTTTTGTGCTTTTTCCAGCTTTGCCGGACCCATATTTTCTCCGGCCAGGATGTAATCGGTTTTAGCGGAAACAGACCCGACATTTTTTCCTCCGTTTTTCTCGATGAGCGCTTTATATTCGTCCCGGGAGTGTCGGTTGAATGTCCCGCTTATTACGAACGTCAATCCGACTAATTTTGTTGTCCGTTCTGAGAGTATTCTTTCATCCATGGCGAATAGAACTCCGGCTGCCTTTAACCGTTCGATCAATTGTCTGTTGGAGTCTACGGCAAAATAACGAACGACACTTTGTGCGATCCGGTCACCGATTTCATCGACTTCAACCAGTTTATCCCAGGTAGCTGAGGCCAGTGCATCGATCGAATGAAATGCGTAAACCAGCCGTTTGGCAACAGTTTCCCCTACAAACCGGATACCCAATGCATATAATACCCGTTCGAAGGGCACTTTTTTTGACTCCCGGATGCTTTCTAAGAAATTACGGGCACTTTTTTCTCCCCAGCGTTCCAGGTGCATGATGTCCTGGATATTGAGGTTATACAAGTCGGCTACATTCCGGACCAGTCCGGCTTTGTAAAAATGTTCCACCGTTTCGCTTCCGGCATTGATATCCATGGCTCTCCGGCTGACAAAATGTTCTATTTTCCCTTTGATCTGCGGTTCACATTCATTTTCGTTCGGACAGTAAAATGCTGCTTCTCCGGGTACCCTGACAAGGGGTGTTCCGCACTCGGGACAATGGGTGATAAACCGCACTTTGTCTCCGATAAGGAAACGGGCTTCTTTATCCACTCCTGTTATTTTAGGAATGATTTCACCTCCCTTTTCTACATAAACCATATCTCCGAAATGCAGATCGAGGGATTCGATGATATCCGCATTGTGTAAAGATGCTCTTTTTACTAATGTTCCCGACAATTGAACCGGTTCCAGGTTTGCCACCGGAGTTATTGTTCCGGTTCTTCCTACCTGAAAATCCACAGAATTCAACCGGGTAAGCGCTTTTTCAGCCTGAAATTTGTACGCAATCGCCCAACGGGGAGATTTGGAAGTAAAGCCGAGGTTTTTTTGTTGTCTCAACGAATTGACTTTTAGTACAATTCCATCTGTAGCGACAGGTAAATTTTTTCGTTCAGCATCCCAATAACGGATGAAATGAAACACTTCATCCAGGTTTTTACATTTCCGGGTTGCATCCGATATTTTGAACCCCCAGGACCTAGCTTTTTGCAGGTTCTCATAATGACCGTCTTCCGGCAGATTTTCTCCCAGCAGGTAATACAGGTATGAGTCCAACTTCCGGGAAGCCACGATGGAAGGATTCTGTAACTTCAATGTTCCTGAAGCTGCATTCCGGGGATTGGCAAACAAAGGTTCTTCCTGCTCTTCCCGCTCTTTATTCAAGGCATCGAATACATCCCAGGGCATCAGAATCTCTCCCCGGATTTCAAACAGTTCCGGATAATCGTTTCCCCTTAATTTCAGAGGGATATTATAAATGGTACGAACATTGGCCGTAACATCGTCGCCTTTTGTTCCGTCGCCGCGGGTAATGGCCCGTTGTAAGGCTCCATCTTCATAAATCAGGGAAATAGAAGTGCCGTCGTATTTCAATTCACAAACCAGTTCAAAAGGCTCGTTCAATGCTTTCTGTACACGGTTGTAAAAGTCGGAAACCTCTTCTTCTGAATAAGTATTGGAGAGGGAAAGCATCGGATATTGATGTTCTACCTGGACGAAATTTTTATTGATGTCGCTGCCGACCCGTTGTGTTGGCGAATTCGGATCAAAAAATTCCGGATGATTTGCTTCCAGTTCTTGTAATTCTTTCATCATCCTGTCGAATTCGAAGTCGCTTATCTCAGGTTTGGAAAGGACATAATAGTTGTAATTATGCTTTTCCAGTTCGGTTCTTAAGAAATCGATTTTTTCTTTGACGCTTTCCATAATGTATGTCATACCAATTAAATATCAATTTTTCCAGCGGAAACTTTCCATCAATAACCGGATGTCCTCCCGGATGTAGTTCACTACCGGTGCTATGGAATCCCGATTCGGAGTACAATTGAAATAGAGCGATCCCCGGAAAAAAGAACGCACACTATCCGTCAGTATAAACTGAACCGGAGTGGCGACATTTCCTTTTATGTCATAAACAAGTCCGTAAACGTTTTGTTCTGGGCATGTATAGGGTTGTACTTCGATCGCATCCGCTTTGATGGCATGACCGTATACAAATCTGTAGTTGTCTTCCGCCGTTTCTTTGAATCCGGAAGCAGTAATAGGCAGATAGCCACAGTAAATTTTTGCATCCAGGTCCGGATATACGATGTTAAACCATTCTCCTCCGGTGCTATCCGGTACAGGTTCTATGATTGAACCGGACGGGATATCGAATGAAAATTCCGGATAAGCGGATAACTGCCGATAGCTTTTCTCCGGCAGTTCGATCCGGAAATATCCCCTGGGTTTGGGTGAATAATCAGAACACCCCGTAACTTCGATGATGAGGAATAGGATACACATCCATACAATAGTACGCCCCAGTTTCATATTGTTTCTTTTTCTTTTTTATCGGCAGGAGTGCTATCTGCTATAAATTTGACTTTAAGAATTCTGTGCTTGTTGATTTCCAGTACCTGGAACGTATAATTTTCGTAAGGAATAATTTCTCTTTTTTCAGGGAAGTCCCCTTTGATTTCCAGAATCAATCCGGCCAATGTGTCGGCATCTTCCGTTAATTTGCCAAATGCTTTGGAGGAAATTCCCGTTGCCTGAAAGAAATCAGACAGAACAATCCGTGCATCAAAGATAAAAGACCCGTCGTTTAACTGGATGAATTGCGTGTCGTCTTCGTCGTATTCATCACTGATTTCACCGACAATTTCTTCCAGTATGTCTTCCAGAGTCACAATCCCGGAGGTGCCACCGAATTCATCCACTACGATGGCCAGGTGTATCTTATTGCTTCTGAATTCTTCCAGCAGATCATCGATTTTTTTTGTTCCCGGAACAAAGAAAGCCGGACGGATCAGTCGTTGCCATGCAAAATCTCCCGGCTTGTTGAGGTGAGGAAGCAGGTCTTTGACATACAGGATTCCTTTAATATTATCCTGATCATCTGTATATACCGGAATCCGGGAGTAGCCGACTTCAACAATAAAGCCGATGACATCTTTGAATCCGGATGTAATGTTGATACAGGCAATGTCAAGACGGGAGGTCATGATTTCCGCTGCTGTTTTTCTGTATAACCGGACAATGCCTTCCAGCATTTCTTTTTCTTCCGTATTTTCGTCGGAAGAAAAATCCAGGACTTTAGATAGTTCCCCGGTTGCAGACAGTCCCTTTCTTTTCTTTCGGAAAAACAGGATAACAAAAGCCGTAATGGCTCCTGCCAGAATAAGTAAGATAAGAATATTTACTAATAAAGATAAAAAATAATCTGAGTCCAAAATGAAACAATTTAGTTTGACAATATGAATTAAAAATGAAAAATTAAAATTTAAAAATTTAAGAGTGAAAGAAATATTCCATTGGTTTTCATTTTTAAATCTTAATTTTTCATTTTTAATTTAATTCCTAGAACGGCAAATCGTCTTTGTCATCGTTTTCTTCAAAAGGTTGCGATGATGCCGGTGTTTGAGGATTTGCAAATGACGGTTGCGGCGTTGCCGTTTCCTGAGCAGGAGGCTGG
Source organism: Bacteroidales bacterium (assembly GCA_031553885.1). Classification (GTDB taxonomy): domain Bacteria; phylum Bacteroidota; class Bacteroidia; order Bacteroidales; family Azobacteroidaceae; genus JAVBKV01. The sequence continues at coordinate 72,019 of JAVBKV010000024.1, read as the reverse complement.
GGAAATGGTGTTGCCGGCTGGCCTTCCGGCTTCCGGTCGAGTAGTTCCATATTATCTCCCCAAATTTCAGTAATATAGCGTTTGTTTCCCGCTGAATCATCATACGAACGGGTACGTATCTTTCCTTCGATATACAACTTGGATCCTTTACGTACATACTTTTCTGCGATTTCGGCTAAACCACGCCACAAAACGACATTATGCCATTCTGTACGGTCGGGAACCTGAGTTCCGTTGGCAGCAGTATAGCCTTTCTCAGTCGTGGCCAATGAAAAATTAGCAACGGCACCTCCGTTGTCAAAATACCTTACTTCAGGGTCTTTTCCTACATTTCCTACAAGAATAACTTTGTTAACAGACATAATACACAATTTTAAAAGTTAAGATTCGGTTCAAAAGTAGAGATAAATAATTATTTCTCCAAATAAAATTGCATCAAGCGATGTGTCGGATAATGATCTATTTCATCTTTCCTGATTTTCAGATACGGGAAAGTCAGGTTTGACTCCGACGGCAGGAGAACCTGGTAAAAATCCACGTATAAGATCCGGTGAGAAAGTATGTGCTTTTTCTGATCGATAATCAGCTTGAAATCAATATTTTCCGACGATGGGAAAAGTTGTTTGAAAGCTGGTGAATCCGATAATTCCTTCCAGGAAAGAGGAATGTCTGATTCGACCATAGGAAATTCATATAAGTGCTGCCAGATTCCTTTTCCTTTCCGTTGGTTCAGATAGGTATAATTCCCGTTGCAAATATGGAAATAATAGAAGTACCGCTCCTGGGTTTTTGTTTTGTTCTGTTTTACAGGATAAACGGAAATCGAGGAAGACGCATTGGCCATACACTGAGTCTCAAACGGACAGGAAGAACAATCGGGTGAGACGGGGACGCATTGCAGGGCTCCGAATTCCATGATAGCCTGATTAAAAAGGCCCGGACGGTCAGGATCCATCAGTTCTCCGGCTAGTTCGGTAAAAACCTTCTTTCCTTTTGGTGTGTCTATAGGAGTGTTGACGGCAAACATCCGGGACAGAAACCGGAATACATTTCCATCCACTACCGGATGAGGCAGGTTCCAGGAAAAAGAAGCGATAGCCGCCGCCGTATATTCACCCACACCTTTCAGTTTCAGGAGCGATTCATAATGCGGAGGAAAAATGCCGGAATAATTATTTCTGATCATCCGGGAAGTTTCGTGCAGGTTTCGTGCACGGGAATAATACCCCAGTCCCTGCCAGTATTTCAATACTTCCTGCTCGTCTGCATCCGCCAACGAACCGACATCCGGAAAGCGTTCGATAAATCGATTGTAATATTCAAATCCTTGGTTTACACGTGTTTGCTGAAGAATGATTTCAGATATCCAGACTTTATAAGGATCCCTGGTATTACGCCAGGGTAAATCCCTTTTATGAATAAGGTACCACTCGATAAGACGGTTACCTATAAAATTGTTTCTTTCCATTTCAAATGCAAAAGTACATAGATTCTGAGGGTTATGAAATGTTTTTGAAAAAAATCATTGAGAAAACTTTTTATAATCAAGAATAAAAGACGTATATTTGCAGTCCGAAAAAAGACTATTATCATTTAAATTATTTATAATCATGACAAAAGCAGATATTGTAAGTGCTATTTCTAAGAGCACAGGTATTGACAGAGCAACTGTTCTTGCATCTGTAGAAGGTTTCATGGATGAAGTAATGAATTCTATGAACAATGGGGAGAACGTTTATTTGCGTGGATTTGGATCTTTCGTTGTTAAGAAAAGAGCTGCTAAAGCTGCTCGTGATATTCAGAACGACACTACAATCATTATTCCCGAGCGCTTTGTTCCTACATTTAAACCTTCTCAGTATTTTGCTGAAAAATTGAGAAACAATTTGCAAGGAAAGAAGTAATTCTTTGTATACCCGTATAATTATTAACGAAAAAATAAACAACAATGCCAAGCGGAAAAAAAAGAAAAAGACATAAAATGTCTACGCACAAGCGCAAAAAAAGACTGAGAAAGAACAGACATAAAAAGAAAAAATAAATCTGTTTTTTGCTGAAGCTTAAATATAAAAGGTTAAACGTGCAGTAATTAGCGCATTTAACCTTTATATTTAAATGAAAGAATGAAAAAATGAAAATAATGAGATCCTTTCATGTTTTCGTTTTCTTCGTTTTTTAAATTATTTTACTTTATAAAACAACATCATTGTGATTAGCGAATTAGTAATTGACGTTCAACCTACCGAAATCTCGATTGCTGTCCTTGAAGATAAAAAACTGGTGGAAATCCAGAAAGAAGGACGCAGCATTTCTTTTTCCGTAGGGGACATTTACATCGGCAAGGTAAAAAAACTGATGCCGGGGCTGAATGCTGCATTTATTGATGTTGGATATAAAAAAGATGCATTTCTTCACTACCAGGACTTAGGTCCTAATTTCAACATGCTGCAAAAATTTCTGAAAACGACTTTTGCAGACAAAAAAAAACTACCTCTCATCAGCAAAATCGGACATTTGCCGGAAATCAGCAAAGAAGGAAGTATTACTGATGTATTGAAACAAGGCGAAGAGGTATTGGTTCAGATCGCGAAAGAACCCATCTCGACAAAGGGTCCCCGCCTGACTTCTGAGGTTTCTTTTGCCGGAAGATACCTGGTGGTTATTCCTTTCGGAGAAAAAGTATCCGTTTCCCAGAAAATTAAATCCGGCGAAGAACGGGCCCGGTTGAAACAGTTAATTCTAAGCATTAAACCTAAAAGTTTCGGCGTTATCGTACGCACGTCCGCCGAAGGGAAAAGGGTAGCGGAACTGGATACCGAGCTGAAAACATTAATCAAGCGTTGGGATGACAATATGGCTAAACTTCTTAAAGCCAAGGTGCCATCCCTTATTTACGAAGAGACAGGAAGAACTGTGGCTCTACTGAGGGATGTTTTTAATCCTTCTTTCCAGCACATTCATATCAATGAAGCCGATGTTTATAATGAGGTATCCGATTATGTCAGTCTTATTGCTCCTGATCGTTCGAAAATTGTCGAGCTGTATAACGGAGAACTTCCTATTTTTGATAATTTCGGAATAACCAAACAAATCAAATCCGGTTTCGGGAAAACGGTTACCTTTAAAAGCGGAGCCTACCTGATCATTGAACATACGGAAGCCATGCATGTCATTGACGTCAACAGTGGTAACCGTTCAAAATCAAGTACCGGACAGGAAAATACTGCAATTGACGTGAATCTGGCGGCTGCTGACGAAGTTGCCCGCCAACTTCGCCTGCGCGATATGGGAGGGATTATTGTGATCGATTTTATCGATATGCATGAAACGGAAAATCGCCAGAAATTATTTGATCACATGCGGGAGATTATGTCTAACGACAGAGCAAAGCATAATATTCTGCAGGTCAGCAAATTCGGTTTGATGCAAATTACCCGGCAGAGGGTTCGTCCTGCATTGGACTTCAAAACCGCCGAAACCTGTCCTACTTGTTTTGGAAAAGGAGAAATACAACCATCAATCTTATTTACCGATAACCTGGAAAGTAAAATCGGTTATATTGTGGAAAAATTAAAAGTGAAGAAAATCAAGCTCTTTGTACATCCATACATTGCAGCATTTATTAATCAGGGATTTTATTCCCTGAAATGGAAATGGAAATTCAAATATTCCATGGGACTTAGCGTGATCGCCGATCAAAGCCTCGGATTTCTTGAATTCAAATTTTTTGACGGAGAGAAAAACGAGTTGGACATGAAAGACGAGTCACTTTCTGCATAAAGCATGCATTGAGGCTGTACCTAAAGATTTACTTGAAGTACAGCCTCAATTTTTTATAATAGATCTTTCCAATTTGTCGATTGAAAATCCGGGATCACCTGGTTGACCAGTTCTCTGATACTCTCCGCCGGATTGGTTGTCGACAGTCCGATTACTTTCATTCCTGCCGAATTCCCGGAACGGATGCCATTGAAAGAATCTTCAAAAACAATACAATCTTCGGGTGAAGTACCTAGGTCCTGCGCAGCCAGTAAATAACACATCGGGTGAGGTTTTCCCTCTGTAATCCGGTCAGACGATACGATAGTGCCGAAAAATTGCTTCAACGGTAACCGGTTAAATACAATCTCCAGTTTTGCATCATCGGAACTGGTTACCAATCCCATTTTTACCCCTTCTTTTTTCAGCGATTCCAGAAACTCCATCGAGCCGGGAATCGGTTCCATATCCATTTCCAACTCGAAAGCATGGTTAGCAGCCATGATTTTTTCCGTTTCTTCCTGAGGCAGGTGAGAAAAGAAGCGTCGAATGATGTTGGGAAGTGTGATTCCTTTTACTGCCTGTTCAAAATGTTCAATTCCCAGGTTGTAATCTTCACCGGTTTTTTTCCAGAAAATATCGTATTGAGGTTCTGTATCAATGATAACTCCGTCCAGATCAAAAAGGAAAGCCTTTGTTTTTTTATCCATTTTTATGCCTATTAAAAGTAAAAACAGTGCAAAGGTAACATTTCTTTTTTTATCTTTGTCGGAAAGAATCTTTCATTAATATTAACTAATACCACAAACTTATGTTTAAAAATCATCCTAAAGGATTATTTGTTGCTTTCTTTACGAATATGGGGGAGCGTTTTGGGTTTTATACAATGATGGCCATATTGGTTTTGTTTCTGCAAGCCCGTTATGGTCTTGATGAAGAACTTGCCGGAGACTATTACAGCTGGTTTTATTTTGCGATTTATGCGCTTGCTCTTGTTGGTGGCATATTGGCCGATTGGACAAAAAAATACAAAACGGTTATTCTGGTAGGGCAAATCATTATGTTTGCCGGATATTGCCTGATTGCTGTTCCTGACATTTCATTATATACTTCCTTGGGTGCATTATTGATTATTGCTTTGGGGAACGGTCTTTTCAAAGGAAACCTGCAAGCGGTTGTAGGTCAGTTGTATGATGATGAAAAGTATGCTAAACTCAGGGATAATGCTTTCATGATTTTTTACATGGGAATCAATATAGGTGCTTTTTTTGCTCCTTATGTAGCGGCCGGAGTCCGGGACTGGTGGTTGAAAAGCAAGGGGTTCGAGCATGATGCCAGTCTTCCTTCTCTCTGCCATAATTTTCTGAATGGAAACTTAGCTGATACCACTCAATTACAGGAATTGGCAAACAAAGTCAGCGGATCTTCTGTCGGTGATTTAACAACATTTGCCAATCAATACCTGAATATTTTTTCAGAAGGGTATAACTGGGCTTTTGGAATTGCGGCTGGAGCCATGATTGTCTCTTTAGTTATTTACTTGATATTTAACCGTTCTTTGCCTTCTGTTGACAAAAAAACGGCAATGGAAAAACAGGAGAAAAGAGAAACAAAAAAGAAATCAGACATTAGTTTTAGCCCTAAATCGGTCATTGTATCCCTGGGGTTAATGGGAGTTACCGCCCTGATTTTTTCTTTTTTCGGGTACCTGCCCTTAGGCTTAGCTGTCGGCTTGTTTGTCGCTTTTGTTGCCTTGATGTTTCAAATATCCACCGAAGAAGAGAGACCTCGGGTTTCTGCCTTGATCTTGGTTTTTATTGTAGTTATTTTCTTCTGGATGTCTTTCCATCAAAACGGATTAACTCTGACCTTTTTTGCTCGGGATTATATAGCCAAGGAAGTGATGCCGATTACCAATCTGTTTTTTAATTTGGAATCTATTCTTTGTGTTATCATCACGATTGTTGGAGCTATTTTATTGATCAAACCTGATAGTAATCCTATTTCCCGGATTTTTGGAGGTGTATTTTTCATTGCTGCCGGTTATGGTTGTTATTATTTTGTAAGCAGTTATAAAGATTTAAATCCAATTGGTCCTGAAGTTTTTCAATCGTTTAATCCCTTATTTATTGTAGCTTTGACTCCATTGGTCATGGGAGCTTTCGAATGGTTGAACAAAAAAGGAATTGAACCCTCCACGCCTAAAAAAATCGGCATTGGGATGATCATCGCTGCCATCGGATTTGTATTTGTCTTATTCCCTTCTATTGGACTACCTTCTCCTAAGGATTTGTACGGTAATGCTATCGCCGAAACCCTGAGAATTAGTCCTTATTGGTTGATGAGTACTTACCTGGTACTGACAATCGCAGAGTTATTCCTCAGTCCGATGGGACTTTCTTTTGTTTCCAAAGTAGCTCCTCCACGTTTCCAGGGTCTGATGCAAAGCGGCTGGCTATTAGCTACTGCTACCGGTAATAAATTATTATTTATCGGTAGTGCGTTATGGAAACGAACTGATATTTATATGTTGTGGGGTATTTTTATCATTTGCTGTATTTTGTCAGCTATTTTCATTTTCTCTATTATGAAACGATTGGAAAAAGTTGCAAAATAAATTTGGGGTCTCAAGAGAAATTTTAAAGTCATTAAGGACTTTAAAGAAGAATTGAAGAAAAACCGAAGTGAAACCGTAAAAATTACTGAAAATGGAAACCCGATCAACCGGTTACAAGCAAAAAAAATACGAAATACCGGTTAAGAGATATTGCCAGACATTGGACCTGAAAGACAATCCGGAGTTGATAACGCAGTACCTGAAATGCCACGACAAAGAACATTTCTGGCCTGAGATAGGAACGGGTATACGTTCCGTAGGTATTTTGGAAATGGAAATTTACATTATTGGTCCACGGCTTTTTATGATTGTGGAAACTCCTCTTGATTTCGAATGGGAGGTGGCTTTTGAAAAATTAGCCCGATTACCCCGCCAGGCTGAATGGGAAGCTTTTGTTTCTGTTTTTCAGCAAGCAGCTAAGGATGCCGTTTCTTCTGAAAAATGGCAATTGATGGACCGGATGTTTCACTTATACGACCGATGAAAAAAGAAAAAAAAGCGCTTGAGGGAATTCGTTCTTTTCCATTGAATTATTGGGTTGTTATCATTATGGAATTCTTCGAGCGGGGTTCCTATTACGGCCTGATGTCCATTCTCTCCGTATACCTGGTTAACGATCCGGATAAAGGAGGGCTGGGAGTCAGTTTTGAGCAGGCCGGATTGATCAGTAGTGTAACCAAGCCCTTGTTGTATTTGCTTCCGATTTTATCCGGTGCTATTGCCGATCGTTATGGCTATCGTAAATTGTTGATGTTTGCTTTTGTGGTAATGAGCATCGGCTATTATCTTTCCGGAAGAAGTACTGGCTATGAATCTGTATTTGCCAGCTTGTTACTGATGAATATCGGTGCCGGATTTTTTAAACCGCTGATTTCCGGAACCATTGCGAGAACGACTAATGAAAAAAACTCTTCCCTGGGTTTCGGGATTTTTTATTGGGCGATTAATCTGGGCGCATTTATTTTTCCTTTAATATTGGTTCCTGTTTTGAAAGGAATATCGTACAGCTATATTTTTTACATGGCAGCTATTGCTACCGGTTCTTTGCTTTTCCTGAATATTTTTCTTTATAAGGAACCTGACAAACCGAAAACAACCAAATCCCTGGGAGAGGTATTGATGGGCGCCGTGATGGTGCTGAAAGATTTTCGTTTTGTCTTGATGATCGTTATTTATTCCATGTTCTGGATTCTGTATTTTCAGATGTTTGATTCTGTGCTTTGGTATGTAAATGATTATGTGGATGCTACTCCTTTGAATGTACAGGTAAACCGCTTTCTTTCTCTGTTTGTCGAACATCCTCAGTGGAAATTTGATGTGGAGCACATCACCGTGATTAATGCCGGAGTAATTATATGCCTTCAGTTTCTGGTGTCGTCTATAGTTAAAAATTTCAAAGCTTTGCCGACCATGATTACCGGTATTGCTTTCGGATCGCTGGGTATGGTTATTCTTTCTTTTTCCTCCGGTATTTGGGTGCTGATATCCGGAATTGTTGTTTTTACATTGGGTGAAATGACTGCTCATCCCAAGTTTCTTTCTTATGTGGGGCTTATAGCTCCTGAAGACAAAAAAGCGTTATACCTGGGGTACTCTTTCTTGTATGGGGTAATCGGAAGTGGAGTAGGAGGCATTTTAGGAGCCAAGTTATACGTGCATTTTGTCGGAAATCTTCAACAACCGGCTGTTTTTTGGTTGATATTTGCCGGGATCGGAGGATTGACCATCATCGGATTGCTGCTTTATAACCGTTTTATTGCACCTGGAAAATATTTTTTTTTTTATTATTCTCAATGTGAATGATTTAACAAAGAACTTCATTTGTTTTATTTTGATATTACCGATCAATATTCTACCTTTGTCCTCGCAATGGTTCTTTTTCTCTCGTTTGCAGGGAAAAGATTAAAAGGGAACCGGGTGTAAATCCCGGACAGTCCCGCTGCTGTGAGCTCTTTCATAAGTTTTGCACAAAACTCAAGCCACTGAAGAATTGAGAATTGAGAATTGAGAATTGAGAATGATTATTTCGCAATTTATCATTTTCCACTCTCCACTCTCCATTTTCCATTAGTTTCGGGAAGGCGTGCAAAACCGGAGTAAGTCAGAAGACCTGCCATCATGCATTTATGTTTGTTTCAAAAGCTTTCGAGGAAAGAGCTGTGAAACGTCTGGAACGCTTCGTTCGTTTACATTCGTTTTTACCGTACTTGCCGGAATTGTTTGGTATTTACCCCAATTAATAGGCTTTATGTTATTCCGTTTGAAATTATTTGGTGTTACATATACGTCGTGTGTTTGGCGTTATACGTTTTACACAGGCGTGCGTCGTCCTTCCCCCTTGCGAAAGGGGGCTGGAGGATTGCGCCTGGTTTGTGTCCTAGCTGTGCTTCTGATAGGTTGCCTGTGTGGCGAAAGGATTTGGGCTCAGCAAATTACGGATACGATTTCTGGAAAAAGGTTAAATGAGGTATTCGTTACCGGAACTGCAAAACCTGCTGTTTCCCGGACTACATCCCCTTTACAGGTCTTACAGGGTGAGGATCTTGAAAAAATAAATGCATTCCAGGTTTCTGATGTTATAAAGTATTTTTCCGGAGTGCAGGTGAAAGATTTTGGTGGAGTGGGAGGTCTGAAAACGGTTTCCATCCGTAGTCTGGGAGCTAATTATACAAACGTGTCATACGATGGCATTGCCGCCTTTGACTACCAGACCGGTCAAATGGATCTGGGCCGTTTTTCTCTTGAAAATGTCGATATGGTTAGTCTGACGATCGGAGAAAGTGATGATATTTTTCAAACTGCCCGGGTACAGTCGTCTGCCGGGGTGTTGAATATCGTGAACCGTTTGTTGTCACCTGCGGACCTGAAGAAGACGGAATTGAAAACATCTTTCAAGGCCGGATCTTTCGGCTTGATCAATCCTTCTGTTTTGTTCGGAAAGGTATTGAGCCGGACGTTCTCAATGAATGCTTCTGTGGAATGGGTAAAAACAAAGGGAAATTATCCCTTTACCGAGTATTACGACTATTCCAAAGATTCAAGCGCCGTTAAAAATAGAAACAATTCTGATGTGGATACCTGGAAAATGGAGGCTAACCTTTCCGGACGATTTCGTAACGGAGGTAAACTTTTCTTTAAGACGTATTATTATGATTCGGATCGGGGATTGTCCGGACCGGCGATTATGTATACTTCGTATTCTGGGGAAAGAACTCATGATCGTAACTTTTTTACCCAGGGTAATTATACCCAATCATTGAATGACCGGATCGATTTTCAGGCTAATGCCCGGTTCGGCTATTCCCATATCGATTATGAAAACATTACCAATAGTTATGTGTTGGAGAATGTCTTTTTTCAACGGGAATATTATGCAAATGCCACGATTCGCTGGAAAGTCAATGATTTTCTCTCCTTTTCCTGGGCGAATGACGGATCTTTTGGGAACCTGGCCAGTGATCTTTCCGACTGCGTATATCCTTCCCGGATTACCTGGCTCAGCGCTTTTTCCGGAAAATATGAACGTAACAGGCTGACGGTAATGGCCAGCCTGTTGAATAATTACACAGACGATCATGCGAAAAAAGCAACTGATCCGGGAAGCCAGAATCACCTGTCTCCCTATGTCGGTTTTTCGCTAAAACCACTGGATGATTCTTCGCTGAGATTTCGGGGGTACTATAAAAATACATTTCGGTTAGCTACATTCGGAGATCTTTATTTTTCCAAATATTCCAGTAAACTGAAACCGGAAAATGCGAGCCAGTATGACCTGGGACTAACCTGGGTTTATGCATTCGGCAACTTATTCCCTTGTTTCTCATTTTCGGCGGATGCATACCTGAACCGGATCGAAAACAAGATTATCGCTTTGCCCACCCGGAGCATGTTCGTCTGGTCGGTGCAGAATTATGGGAGGGTCGAAATCAGGGGTGTTGACCTGAATGCCGAATTGCAGGCGCGTACCGGAAAATTGTTGTGGCAGGTCGACGGAACGTATACTTATCAGCAGGTTGTGGATAAGACGGATTCTCAGTCCAAGACATACAACCAGCAACTGCCTTATACGCCGCATCATTCGGGTTCGGGGCGGGTTAGTTTGGAAACACCCTGGGTTCAGGTGAATTATACGTTGTTGTATTGTGGAAAACGATACTATGAACTGCTCAACCGTTCGGAGTACCGGCTGGATCCTTACCTGGATCAGGGTATTTCGCTGAGCCGGACGTTCGATTGGAAGAACAACCGGATTTCTTTTTCTGCTGAGTGTCTTAACCTGATGGACGAGCAATATACTGTTGTCCGTTCTTATCCGATGCCCGGACGCTCTTTTCGATTTGGAGTGAAATTTATATATTAATTTTTTATATTAATTGATTATGAAAATGATTGTTGGTTTTTTGAAATGGAGTTTTTTCTGTCTGTTTGTTTCTGCCGTTTTTACTGCATGTGAAGACGATGATCCAGCTCCGGATCCTGTTATTCCTTCCGGGGAAAACGGAGTATTTATTCTGAATCAGGGTGGGGATGGAAGAAGTAATGCAGGACTTTCTTTCCTGGATTATAATACTGATGAGACTACTTTTGACTTGATGAAAGGAGGCCTGGGGGATCTGGGTCAGGATATGATGGTTTACGGAAAAAAATTATATATAGCGATGTCTGGTTCTGCAAATATCACGGTATTGAATGTTCAGACGAAAGCTTTGATTCAACGGATTGCACTGGAAGATGACAATCATGAACCCCGTAAGCCCCGTCACTTAACTTCTTACGGTGGCAAGGTATATGCATCGACTTACGACGGAAATGTGATCCGTTTGGATACAACTGCTCTTCGGGTAGAAGAGTCTACTCCGGTAGGAGCCAGTCCGGAAGGAATTGCTGCGGTTAACGGTAAATTATATGTGGCAATCAGTGATGCCTATAATAAGGCCGGATTTGGAAAAACATTGGATGTCGTGGATATCGCTGCTTTTAAAAAGGAAAAGTCAATTACCGTGGGAATTAATCCGGAACTGGTAATGGCGGATTCTTACGGGGATATTTACCTGACCTACAGGGGAAATTATGATGATGTTCCGGCCGGATTCCAACGGGTGGAAACAAAGACCGGCAAAGTAACGGATATCCAAGAGGCTCCGGCTGCCAATTTTACTATATTGGGCGATCTTTGTTATTTTTATTCAGTTACTTATGATAAAGAAGACAATTGGACTGCGAAGTTTACTTTTGGTGTGTATAATATCAAGACAGAAAGTTTGACTTCCGATCCGGTTATTACCGACGGAACAACGATTAAAACTCCTTATGCTATTGGTGTAAACCCGGATACAAAAGAAGTTTATATCGGTGATACAGACTATTCCAACCCAGGAACCGTACATGTTTTCGGAACGGATGGTAAGAAAAAGAAAACATTGGACGTCGGGCTTAACCCTTGTCAATTCATTTTTTATTAATTCTTTGTCCGAGTATACTTTTCAGATGTGAATAATATGATTGCTTACAAACGAAAATCAAAAATAAATTGGGCTTTTCTGTTTGTCATTTTGTTCGCTGTGGCCTCTTGCAAGCCTTCTTCCAGGAAGGAGGCTTCAAGTCCGGCCAGCCGATCCTATATACAATATGCCCAGGGATTTCAAGTTAACCAGGCTGTCGGTTACACCGAAATTACCGTATTCAATCCCTGGTCTCCCGGAAAAATACTACAACGTTATATCCTGGTCGACAAGAAAGAAAAGTTACCGGAAAATCTTCCTGAAGGAACTCTTATCCGGACTCCTCTGGAACGTGTGGCTATTTATTCATCCGTCTCGTGCAGCGTATTGTCCGAATTGGGTTGCCGTACAGCCATTACCGGAGTGTGTGAATCGCAATACATTGGCCTTCCGTTTATTCGTGAAGGAGTGAAGAACGGAACGATTCTGGACCTGGGGCAGGCTTCTGACCCGGATGTCGAAAAAATCATTATGGCCGGTCCGGAAGCGATCTTTTCTTCCCCGTTGACGGATGCCGGCTACGGACAAGTAGGTAAAACCGGGATCCCCATGATCGAATGTGTGGATTATATGGAGTCTACTCCGTTGGGAAGGGCTGAATGGATACGTTTTCATGGCTTGTTTATGGGGGAGGAAGACCGTGCAGATTCGCTTTTCCGGTCGACAGTCGATTCGTATGATCAATTGAAAACATTGGCAGGATCGGTACAATATAGACCTTCTGTTTTTACTGAGATGCGTTACGGAAGTATCTGGTATATGCCGGGAGGAAAAAGCTATATGGCTTATTTATTGAAGGATGCCGGTGCCAGTTATTGTTGGGAAAGTGACACTACGACCGGGTCTGTTTCCCTCTCTTTTGAAACCGTACTGGAAAGAGCCGAAAAGGCAGACTGCTGGCTTATTAAATATAATCAATCGAATGATATGACATATAGTGAATTAGCTGCTAATTACCAGCCTTATACCTTTTTCGAAGCTTATAAAAAGAAAAATGTATACACTTGTAATACCGGTAAGGTTCCGTATTATGAGGAATTACCCATTCATCCGGAGTACCTGCTTAAGGATTTGGTTTGGATTTTTCATCCGGAACTTTTGCCGGAATACCAGCCGAGGTATTACAGCAAAATGAAAGAATGACCGGAATCAGAACCTGAAATCAATTCCACCCATCACAACAATTCCCGGCATAGGGTATCCGGTATACATTTCGTAAGAAGTATCCGTCAGGTTTTCTCCGTTAATAAAGAAGGAGATCCATTTTACGGGTTGGTACGACGCTTTGGCGCTTAGTAATCCATAACTTTCCGTCAGGGGATTCGCTACCGGTAGGTTATAGTCCGTTGTATATAATCCGCTTACGTATTGATAGCTACATGCGAAAGAAAACGGTTCTTTTTTCCAGAGAACATTGAAAAAAGCCTGGTGTTTGGGCGCTCCGGTTATCTGTATATCCGAGTCCAGAAAACTGTAGTTGCCCGATAATTTCAATTCAGGAAGCAGAGCATAAGAAGCGGCTACATCAAAACCTTTGTTGATAAATGCTCCTGTATTGATGTTCTTGGGTTTACCATCGATACGGGTCATAGCAATCATGTCTTTCCCTTTTGCAAAATAAGCAGTCAACTCGATTTCAAGTTTATTATCCAACAGCTTCTGCAGGTAGGAAAAATCGTAATTGTTCATTTTTTCGGGTTTCAGGTCAGGGTTATTAACCGGGGTAAACATGTATAATTCTCTGATATTCGGACTCCGGAATCCCTTGGAAGCGGAAGCCTTTAATACGGTCCGGTCGGAAAAACGATAAGCAACTCCTGCCTGAGGTACCCATTCGTTTCCGTATTCCTCGTTCATCTCCAACCGGATGCCGGCATTCAGGGTTAGTTTTTCAACGAGTGTTTGTTGTACAAGTCCATATACAGCACATTCATCAACATGTGTATCAATGATTTCTTTTTTACTCCCGTCGGTGTACGCATTCCAGGCACGTCCTCCCCATTGCTTGAAGTCGACTCCGGCTGTAATCTGATTCCCCGTAAACAAATGGAAAGATTCGTATAGAGCGGCTCCTGCATTGTAATCATCCGAACGGAACAGGTAGTCGAGCGGTGGTTCTCCGTTTTTGTATCCGTCGTTGATTTTGTGATTACCAAAATTGTAAAATGCCTGTATGGCTCCGTTTGCCTTCTCGTAAGAGTTCTGGAGGGATAAAGAATACGTTCCCCGCAAAGCTTCCGCCCAGTTTTCGTTCATCGGGTTTTGTATGGTTCCCGGATTATTCGACTCGAATTTAGCCAGGATTATATTTCCGGAAACATTCCAATGGGAAGAGAAATCATAACCGAGTTTAGTGTACCCGTTTGTAATGTAAAATTCGGAGTGAGGACGCTGTCCGTCGGTACGATCGTGATTGATCGATGCATATCCATTGAATTTACCTTTTTTTCCTCCGGCGTTCAACATGTATTTCTGGGTGTTGTAAGAACCGTAAAGCAGGCGTCCGCGACCATGAAAACCATCTTCTTTCGCTTTTTGGGTAATGATGTTAATTACTCCACCCATTGCATTCGATCCGTAGAGCAGGGAAGCAGGGCCCCGGATTACTTCCACCCGTTCCGCATCCGAGGTTACATAGGTGTCCGGCAAGTGGTGTCCGAATATTCCGGCCCATTGAGGCTGTCCGTCAAACATCATCAATACTTTATTTCCTCCGCCTACTCCGTGAATGTTGACAGTCCCTGCCGAGCCGGATGATAATCCAAAGCCGGTAACTCCTCTTTCGGTAACAAATAAACCCGGTATGCGTTCGGACAAAACCGGCAGGATAGCCGATTCACTGCTTTCGTCCAACTCCTCTTTTGTTACAACCGATATCGTGGCAGGGACCTGGTTCCGGTTTGTGATGGTTCGGGTTCCTGAAATCACCACCTCGTTCAGGGGTACAGTATCCGTTGATAAATGATCCTTTTGTGCATAAAGGCTGAATATGCCGGACTGAGTGAATAAAGATATGCAAAACAAATAAATAGTAACACTTTTTTTCATAATCGTAACACCAATTGAGTAAAAAAATTTAATCCGCCCGGCTCATTATTAATTTTCCGTGTCTGATTCCTTTCAGGGCAATCAGTTCTTCAGAAAAATGAGTCAGTTCCTGAGCCTCACCTTTTACAGTAACGACTTCGAGGCAACGGTTGCTTTTTAAAAAAAATCGTTGAGTAGATAGAACCTGTGATGCATGTGCCTGTTGAATTTCCAGTATCCGGGAGGCTACATCGTTCTTTTCGCTGTCGTATACCAATACAACGGCTCCTGCCACATTTCGGTTACAAAGCCACTTTCTTTCCGCCGTATTCTTTTCGATGAGAAAACGAATGGCTTGGGAGCGATTGGAAAAAGAATTGTCCTGGACAAACTCATCCAGCGATTCCAGTAAGTCCTGCTCCAACGAAACTCCAAAGCGTGTAACCGTCATATTGTATATTCTGTTAAGTTTACATCCTTGTTACGGGCGTATCGATTGCCAGAACTCCCAGGATACAAAAGCTTGTAGTAAAAGCATTTCGAGTCCATTTTTAACCGTGGCGCCCATTTCCTTTCCTTTTCTCATAAACAGGGTTTCATCCGGGTTGTAGAGTAAATCATACAACAAATGTTTATCAGTCAACCATTCGTAAGGAATGTCGGGGCAAACATCTACATGAGGGTACATTCCCACCGGAGTGCAGTTCACAATTACTGTATAAACCTGCATGACTTCCGGACTTAAGTCTGCATAGGTGAGTACTCCGTCTGCTTTTGTCCGGGATACGAAAATAGATTCTAATCCCAATTGTTTCAGTCCCTGGAAAACGGCTTTCGCTGATCCTCCGGTACCCAAAATCAGAGCGCGTTGGTGGTGTTGTCCGTGAACCAGCGGTTCGATCGATTCCTTGAATCCTATAACATCGGAATTGTATCCGTGTAATCTGATTTTTCCCTTGTTCCTGACTATCTTAATTACATTTACAGCTCCTACTTCCCTGGCGTTCTCTCCCAGTTCGTCCAACAGGGGAATTACCTGTTCTTTATAAGGAATGGTTACGTTTAACCCTTTCAGGTTAGGATTTTCTTTTATAATATGTTGAAACTCCTCAATAGAGGGTATTTCAAAATTAACATATTCCGCATCGATATTTTCTGCGGCAAATTTTTCATTAAAAAAGCCCCTGGAAAATGAGTGCTTCAAAGGATAACCAATCAATCCGTATTTGTCCATAAAATCTAAACCTCTTCTGAAACGAAAGGCAAAGATATAAATAAATTTTATCCGGATAGTACGTAAGAAAAATAAATTCAGAAGAAAAAACGGAAAAAGTTGAAACGTTTAAAGGCCGTTAAAAAGAGTGTGGAAAAAATCTCAATTAAAAATCTTAAACAAAGATTTACTTTTTTTGAATATATTGATAGTCATAAATTTATACAATATTAATTTTTTTGGCATGATTTTTATAGTATAATTTATGCATACAAACATACATATAATAATTCTACATGACTTTATATTCTCTTTTGATTAATAATCAAAAGGCGACCGGATTTAATGCGTTAAATTTGATTGTCTCTCTGTTTATATTAGAGAAGTGCGCCTGGCTTTCGTACGCATTAACTTCTTATAATAAATTATTTATAATTCAGATGGGAACCTTTTTGAACAGATTCTGTTCAAAAAGGTTTTCTTTGTTTTTCATTCCTACCTTTTCCCGGTTTTTTATATATCTGCCTTTCTTTAACTTTAGCCAACTTGTGAAAGTTGAAAAAAGTGTTGATTCATTTCAATGTGAAGATTGTAAGATGTATGTAATAACCGGGCAGATAAAAGAAAACCGGGATAAAGGTGGAATGTATTTCTTGTCACTTACACATACTACAATATAATAATTTAAAACAAAAATTTGAAAATGAAAAACAAGTACAGACATTGGCTTGGAGGAGGGCTTCTTCTTCTTTTTATGCTGCATGGAGAAATGTGCATTTTTGCCTCACAGGGACCGGGAGATAATAACTCTCAGATGCCTTCTCAGGAGTATATGAAGAACAACGACCTTTTTCGGGGAAATTTATCTTCTGAATTCCCTCTTTCAGGAGAGACGGGAAATGGACAGGCTGCAGGGAATGAAATCATAGCATTTCGTGGCGACGATGATGGGGGAAGTTCTATCGGAGGTCTTCCGGAGCCGGAAGAAGAAACTCCTGTTCAGAGTGCGATATGGATTCTGATTGCCGGAGTTGTGGGTTATGCTTTCTATAAAAGGCAAAAACACAGCAAAAGTAATGTGTCCTAATAATTAATGGGAATTGTCTTTGAAACAAATTATCAATAAATAATGAATATGATTACTAACAAAATGAAAAACAAGATGACTTTCCTGTACTGGAGGCATTTGTTATGTGCGGTTGTAGTATCCTTCTTTTATCTGGCAGGATCTACGGTAAGTGCACAGCCCTACTACAATTTGTATGAAAAGTGGGCGAAAAAGACGGCTTTTTCCGGATCTCAGGGCTGGTCAAAAGTTCGGGATGTATTTGCCGATAGCAATGGCAATATATATGTTACCGGCGTTTTTTCGGGAAAGGTGAACTTTGGCGGAGAAGTTTGTAACCCATTGACAGTTGCGGATATAGGGGTGATGATTTCTGAAACAACAACTCTTGCACCTAACACTAATGTGGGTGTTGACGCTCGAAACAGAGGGTCGTATATTGTGAAATTCGATGCAAATGGAATTTTTCAGTGGCGTTCCTATTTTTATACGGATAATGCGACTGCAGGAAATCTGGATTTGAATATTACGGCAGTTCCGATTGGAACTACAGGAAAGGTAGCGCTTGTAACTAATACAAACCTAGGTATACACCAGTGTCCTTTGACGTTTTATGCAGTGGGAGCCACTCATAATGGAGCCTATACACCAGTAGGTACTACAAATTTTACTTATCAAGGAAATTCGAATGGAACAGCTACCTGCACAGATGCTAATGACTATAAAGGAACAGGAGGATATTTCCAATTGAATGCTAACGGAACAATACAAAGTTATGATGCGGATAAAGGTTTGACTGAAGGTAATAAGTTACAGATAGCCAACAGTGGTGATGTATTGAGAAGTTATTTCCATTGGAATTATAAAGGATTGACTTACGTAGGTACTGCAAGTTATAACTCTGGAACACCCAATGCCAGTGGAAGGAATTCATATCATGTCAGGTATAATCAGGCCAGTGGAGCCAGAATATCCGATGCTAATGAAGGATATTATGTTTTTGATTCAAGAAATGTTTCCGGGGCAGGTAACTGGCCAAATAATGCTTCTTGTTCTTGGTCAACTTACAATGCTGTTTGGGATCAGATAGTCGCTCCTTCCGGGGCTTATTTGGTTTTTCTGAGAAGAGAATCCGGAACGGATGCAAATCCGAATTTTACATCATACATTGTAAGGGCAAGTACTCCTATACCTAATGCTGCAGCTCATTACACGAGGCAAGTTCTTGTTGGTTGGGATAATTCGGATACTCCGGTACCTGTTATGGCAACGGATGATAACTCCAATTTATATGCAGGTTTCAATATAAAGCATAATGCAAATAATATTCAGGGTTTGGCAACTTATGGTGCTGGAAGCAATTTTTATTCTGCAGTGAAAGCTCACAAAGCCGTACTTATGAAATTTAATACGAATTTGGATATTCAGTGGAGTTTTCAAATTGGAAATGGAGGTATGAATGGTAGTACAAGTGATAATTCGACCAGTAGAATCACTTCCATTCAGCGCTATGACGACCGGATTTATGTGACTGGGAATTTTAAAGGTACGGTAAATTTTAATCCTAGGGGAGCTGTTAATAGTCAGACTTCGACTGGATCTGATGGTGATGGATTTTATGCTGTTTATGATACAGATGGATATTTGTGGAGGATTATTATTTTTTCCGGAAGTGGAAATGAATCCATTGATGCAATGACGGCTAGTACTACCGATGGTAGTGTTTTACTGGCCGGTAGTTATAATTCGTCTCTGTTCAATGTGGATCCGAATGGAGGTACTTCTAATTCAGGGACTACCAAACCGAAATT
Source organism: Bacteroidales bacterium (assembly GCA_031553885.1). Lineage (GTDB taxonomy): Bacteria > Bacteroidota > Bacteroidia > Bacteroidales > Azobacteroidaceae > JAVBKV01. The sequence goes on along the minus strand of JAVBKV010000024.1, from coordinate 53,025 downwards.
GTCGGGAGATGGAAATACATCTCAGAGTTTTGTCGGTAAATATTGTATTAACGCTGCTTGTATAGATGCTCAGAACTATAGCTATGGAGATGCAAAATCGTCTTTTGGACTTGCAGCTCATACCATTTACGATTGTTTGCGTATAAATGGTCTGGCTTCGAATAAAATACAAGCCACACCCAACCAAACCCTATATGCCAACACTGCGAAAAATGACGATGGAATTGGTGCTAATTTGCTTGTTTCCAGATCAGTATTACCTCCTAATAATATGGGATATATCCGTTATAATGGAACTAATATTGAGGTAACGGTAAACATTGTCAATACAGGGGATACGCCGGCAAAATTAGTTGGCTGGATTGATTTTAACAATAATGGTGTGTTTGATCCATCAGAAGCTTCCACCAATATACAAACAATCACTACGACTTCAGCTTCAGGCTCGTATTCGACCATTTACTGGAGCGGAAAGAAAAGCAGTATGCCTTTAGGCGCTTCTTATTACATGCGATTGCGGTTGACTACAGATAATATATCGATCAATGAACCGGCTGGTTTGGCTACAAACGGAGAGGTGGAAGATTATCTGATTCTCACGGCTGAAAATGATTATTCATCAGTTGAGAAGGGAAAAACAGTAAATGTATCTGTTCTTGGTAATGATGGATTATCTCCTTATCTTCCGTCGAATGGAACAATTACAATTGTTAACACTTCTCTGCTTGGTGGATCTGTAACAGTGGATAATACAAATAAAACCATTAATTATACAGCAGGAACTACTACTGGTGTGGCTTATGTGGATTATCAGGTAACTTGTTCTAACGATGGAGGAGCAACAACCAATATGACCAATGCGGCCCGGCTTTATATAGTTGTCCATGGTCCAAATCCTGCAACGGTTTGCTGGAATGCTTCATCAGGCAATAGTATAAGTATGACAGCGATAACGGACGTGACTTATAAATGGTATGCAAATGCAAGTGGAGGTTCTTCTTTAGCTACCGGAAATCAATTGTCGGGTTTGTCTACAGCTACAATCGGATCTGTCGATTACTGGGCAGAAGGTTCTTTCTATGATTCGGAAAATGGTCATACTGAATTGTTGTCTCCTCGTGTTAAAGTTACTTTTAGTGTAGAACGGTGTATCCAGGCAAATCCGGATGCTGCCGTGGCCAGCTATCAGTCTCCGGTTACCATTCCGGTATTGAATAACGATAATAAAGGAGAAACCGGATATAACCCATCTAACGGGTCCGTTACCTATGTCTCCGGTGCGGATCTTACCAAGGGAACCATTACCATCAACAATGATAATACGATTAGTTATCAGCCGACTGCAACTTTCCACGGAACACATACCTTTACGTATCGTCTGACAGTTCCTGATGGTCTTGGAGGTACTAAAACTTCCGATGCTACCGTAACGATTACCGTGATTAAAGCGGAGCCGGATTCAAGGGTTACCAATACTACTACTGCAATTAATATTCCTGTATTAACTAATGATGACCTGGGTGGTAAGACACCCGCCTCTGTGACAGTTGTTTCTGGCCCTGCCAAAGGATCCGTAACTCCTGCTGCCGGAAATACGTTTATATATACTCCGGATCCGGACTTCCCTGGAACTTATACGTTTACTTACAGGGTAACTGTTCCGAATGAACAAGGAGGATCCTCTTATACGGATGCTGTTGTTACTATCGATGTGATCGAAGCTCAACCGGATTATGGTATTACCAATACGGAAACACCGAAAACAATCGCGGTGCTTACCAATGATGTTTTGTGTGGTAAAACACCAACATCGGTTGTGGTAACTACACCTCCATCCAAAGGTGCGACTACTGTTAATGGAGATAATACGATCACTTATACTCCAGGAACAAATGATCCGGGAACGTATACGTATACGTATACCGTAACTGTTTCCGATGGAAGCGGCGGTTATGTAAGTACTCCTGCTGAAGTAACTATCGATGTAATCAAGGCGATCGATGATTCTAGGTCTACGGTTCTGGGGCTTCCGGTGAATATAAATGTTTTACCTAACGATGTATTATGCAGTAAAACGGTAACCGCCGTTGATTTTATTGCCGGCTCGGGTTCCGGTACGGCAGGAGGAACGGTTTCTGCTTTCATCGGTACATTGGATAATAACGGATACTTTACTTATACTCCGGCTGCTGTTGGTACTTACTCGTTCAGGTACCGGGTGACAGTGGAAGGAGGTACTACTACCGAAGCTACTGTGACCATTACTGTTACAAGTGCTCCGGTCGATATCGATGCCGTAAATGATTATGCAATTACCAAACCCGGCGAAGATGTGGTAATTCCGGTTCTGGATAATGACGATCCGAACGGACATACAGTGACTGTAACCATTCCTGACGGATCGGGCGGAAATACGCTGAAAGATCCGGGACATGGAACTGTTACCAAGAACCCGGATGGTACGTTTACTTATGATCCGACCGATCCTGTTTCGGGAGAAGAACCATGGACAGGTGTAGATGACTTCGAATATGAAATTTCCTATCCGGTAGATCCGGGAAATCCGACCGGAGAAAAAGTGACAGATAAGGCAACTGTGTATGTTGTAATTCTGGATCCTCAGCATGTACGGATTTGTGAAGGAGTTCCGGCTAATACGATAATGAAGGCCAATCCGTCGGCTATTAACCGGGTTACTTTCTACTGGTACAACGATGCTACCGGTACAACTGCAGCAACGGGAGATGCCAGCCATTTGTATACGCTTGATGTAAGCAGAAACGGTTACGGAGTTGAAAGACGTTGGGTGAAAGTTCATTATTCCAAGATTGAAGGTGGAGAACATGTATTCCCGGACTTTTATCAGGCAACAGCTACATTCGTACCGAACCTGATGTACTGGAAAAAGACTGCTGCTGACAACAACTGGAATAATCCTGCCAACTGGGTGAAAGAAGACGGATCTCCATTCGGATTCGATTGCGTCCCCTGGAAATGTACCGTTGTTCATATCCCGGGTAATGCCAATAAATATCCTTCACTGGAATCTTCGACGACAGATCGCAGCACATTGGCTGGCCTGTTCGATGGCGCTGCGAACAGGCTTCCATACAATGAAGGAAAAGGAACTCCTTGTTGTTCGGATATCATTTATCACTTCGGAGGTGAAGTGGCTAAACCGCATTACTTGGATTATAACCGAGCCTTTGTTCATTATAATTTCGGACGTAACATTCAGGCCGACAAGACATTGTTTGCTTGTGGTGATGCCAGTTCGGAAGCTGTTGGAACTCATTCTGCATCATTTTTGGCCCGCGATCGTTATTATGCGATGGCTGCTCCGTTGAAAGAAATCGTAACCGGTGACTTTTCATTGGGAGGCTTCCCGAAAATGTTGCAGCAAGGGTTTAAAACATCCCGTAATGCTGGAGCTGGTGGAGATACAGGTTTGAGCGGAAGTTGGTACTTGCCGAACGGTAAGATGAATCTTAAAGTGGGTGCCAATATGAACTATGCAATCAGTCTGAAGTCTTATGGGTACGACGCATCTGTCGCAGGTATGAGTAACCATACAAACCTGAATGCATTGAATGGTTGTCTTGTATTACCTTACTTCGAAGGTCCGGACGAGATAGAATCTAAAATTGAGCCGCTGGGAAGTACACTTCCAGGTAAGGCCCACCGTTTGCACTGGTTTGCGAAGACAGCATCTAATCCGTTAACGGGAACCAGCCATTATCACTACTACTACGATAAAGATCTTCGTATGGCGAATCTATCAGATTATCATGATACTCATTCGCGTACTCACCAGTCTTACCGTTTTATTTTTGAAGGTACAAACGATGTTCCTGTCGAGAATTTTGTGATCTCGGTTCCTGCAGATGGTACTAACGAAGTGATGGTTGGTAACCCGTTTATTTCCAGTTTGAATATTGGGGAATTTATGTCTGTGAACTCAAGCCGGTTAGTCAGTGATACTTATCGATTGTATAAGAATGGACTGTTTGAAACCCAATCACCGGGAGATGCAGATTACGATGTCGTAGCGCCCTTACAGGCAATCTTTGTCCAGCCGGTAGAGGGTGCCGGTGATCCGAAAGAGACCGGGTTGATCTTTACGAAGGCGATGTCTATCACCCGTGCCACGAATGCATCCCTTCAATTGAAATCATCGGCTGCAACTGATCTTCTGACTGTCCGCGCCACGAATGCAATCGGTTCGAGCCGTGCTGTGTTGGGATTCAGTAATCCGATGGAAAGAAAGAGCATCGATCGTATGTTCTCGAATGATGTTCCGGGTATGCCTCAGGTTTATCTGTTACACCAGGATCAGAAGAAAGAGATCCTGTATTTATCGGGAAGAGAAACTGTCATTCCGTTAGGTATCCGTTCAAATTCATCAGAGGAATTCACCTTGAGTTTTGAAAATGTATCGAACCTTCCGGTTGAAAGCCTGCAGTTGAAAGACAAGGAACTGGGCCGTACAATTGATTTGCTTCAACAGGATTCTTACACATTCAGGAATCAGTCCGGTAACTTGGCGGATCGTTTTGAGCTGATTATTAAGAATGTGGTGACAGGTATGGACGATATCGATCAGGCTCAGGTTCGGATCTATGCTAAGGATCATGTCCTGCATGCCGTATCCGATCGGGAAATAGTTGAAATTCAAATTACAAACATACAAGGAATCAGGATCGTTGCGGAAACGCTTCCGGGTGTTTTGCAATACAGCAAAGAGCTGACGGTAGCTCCTGGAGCTTACATCGTAACGGTTAAAGTGAATAATGGTGAAACCAAAACTGAAAAAGTCGTTATGAAATAATAGTATGTTTTTATTGAGAGGAGGCTGTCTCACTTCACATTGTGAGACAGCCTTTTTTTTAAATTGTTTCCTTGAAATTTGTGTACCTGCTGAAATCTGATTAATATTGTATAGAATTTTGTCCGTTGTTAACCTGATAACACACCAGATAATTGTATAATGAAATTTCCGTTTTTTTTGACGATTTGTTTTTTACTTATTTTCGGATGCAGTGATCCTTACCGAAATGCCAGCCAGGTCTCCGGTCTTCCGGATATTTTCCCTGATTATACGGGTATTGTTATACCATATAATATAGCACCCTTGAATTTTGAAGTGAAGGGAGCAAAGCAGTGTTATGCCCGTTTCCTTTCCGGAGATGTCGAACTGCTGTCCGTAAAAGGAAAAAATGAGATCCGTATTCCGGAAAGGAAGTGGAAAAAAATGTTGGCCGGACAGAAAGGGAAAACGATAAAAATACAACTTTTTGTTTGTTCCGGAAATCAACAAGAATGGCGGGTCTACGATCCTTTTGAAATTCAGGTTTCAGAGGAGGCCGTCGATTCTCATATTACTTACCGGCTGATCGAACCGGGGTATGAATTGTGGAACGAGATGGGGATTTATCAGCGGGATCTGACATCGTTCGAAGAGAAAGTCATTGTACATAATTCCCGGTTGGATAAAGGCTGTGTCAATTGCCATTCTTTTCATCAATACGATCCCAACCGTTTTATGCTTCATGTACGTAAAAAAGGAGGAGGAACCCTTATTGCCGAAGATAACAAGTTGGAAATGGTTTCTCTTTCCACGCCTAAGACGATAGGAAACGGGACTTATCCGATGTGGCATCCTTCCGGAAATTACATCGTTTTTTCTACCAATACGACCAATCAGTCTTTTTATGCCTTTCAGGATCAGAAGGTTGAAGTCTATGATCGGGCCTCAGACCTGATTTTTTACGATGTCCGGAATAAAAAAGTACTGGTTGACGACCGGTTTAATGAAAAGGTATGGTGGGAAACATTTCCGGCCTGGTCTCCGGATGGAAAACAGTTGTATATGTGTCGTGCAGAATCAAAGGATATGCCGTTTGAGTACAAAGACCTGAAGTACGGTATTTACCGGATTTCCTTCGATCCGTCTACAGGTGTTTTGGGTGATTCGCTGGAAACCGTTTTCAATGAAAAAGAATCCGGAAAAAGCGCTAGTTTTCCACGTATTTCACCGGATGGACGCTACCTGCTTTATACGTTGGCAGATTGCGGAACCTTTCCTATCTGGCACAAGGAAGCCGATCTGAAAATGATAGACCTGGTTTCCGGTAGGGAAGTAGATATGGATCCGGTAAACAGTCCGGATGTGGAAAGCTATCATTCCTGGTCTTCCAACGGGCGATGGGTGATATTCAGCAGTCGCCGAACAGATGGACGTTATACGCGCTTTTATCTGTCCTTTTTTGATAAGGAAGGTAAAATACATAAGCCTTTTGTTCTGCCTCAAAAAGATCCCCGGTTTTATACCCGTTTTCTGAAGTCGTACAATATACCGGAGTTTACTAACGGAGAAACACAGGTAACTCCTTATCAGATCGAGCAAATTGCCAATCAATCCCAACAATGAAAATCCATGAATCGCTATAAGTCGTTTATACAAAATCCGAAAAACATCGTATTCGTACTGTTTCCTCTTTGTTTCGTTTTTTGGTTTGTTTCTTACCGGTATCATCTTCTGTACTTGGAAGAGTCCGGATTTTTTGTGCAAACGACCGATTATTTTAAACAATCGTTGGAACAACCCGGTGGCTTGTCGGGTTATATCGGATCTTTTTTGACTCAGTTTTACCAATGGCCGGTAACAGGAGCTGTTTTACAAGTCTTATTTCTGGTGATACTATTAGGGTGTGTAAGAGGAATTGTGAACCGGTTGCTCCCCGGCGATAGTTGGGCTGTATTTCGTATTCTTCCTGCATTATTTCTTTTTGCATTGCAATGCAGCTATGTTTTCACCGTGGCGGAATCTATATGTGTGGTATGCTTTTTTGCCTGTGTTTATTTATATGTTTATTTTAACAAACAAAATTTAAGATACCTCTTCTTTACAGCAGTCCTTCCGTTGATTTTCCTTTTGTTACCATCCGGAGGCGTTCTGTTTTTATATGCCACATTTATTGTATATGAATGTTGGAAAGGACGTGGAAAGATCCGTTTTTTCATTATTCCGCTTTGGATTGTTCTTCCTCTCTGCTTGCCCTGGATTTGGGAACATGTTGTCGCACTGATTCACGGAAACCGGAGATATGCATTTTATGGGATTTATTTTGATTCCTTTCAGAAATATTTAATGTGTATAACTTATGGTTATGCATTGTTATTGATGGCGTATGCGGCCATACCCGGAAAATGGACAACAAAAAAATCTGTATTTGTCTATGTGCTGAATGTATGCTTGATTCTGGGCTCCGGGTATTATTTATTCCATCATTCGTATAAAAAAGAGTATGAGCAATTATTAGCGATGGACTATGAAATCCGGCACGATGAGGAACGAAAGGCACTTGAACGGTTTGAATCGGTAAAAAACATAAAGGAAGGCCAGTACATGGCGACATTAGCATTGGCCAAACTGGACTTGTTGCCTGAAAGTTTAATGGAATTTCCAGTCAACGAATCGTCTTGTTTTTATCTTACTCACTCGTTGAATTACCTTACATTGGTTTGGGGCAGTGAACTTTATCAGGCATTGGGTATTGAAAATGAAGTGATCCGTTGGAACCTGGAAGCTGCTTCCATGACTCCCTGGAGTGCGGATTTCCGGACGTTAAAAAGCCTGATCGATGCTCATATCCGGAAGCAAGACTATCGGTTGGCTGAAAAGTACCTGAGTATTCTGAGTGATGCTACCTTATATGGAGATTGGGTAATGTCGAGGTATAAAGAAATTGAAAATCTAAAGAAAAGCGAACCATTGGAACAACCGGAATTTGGAGGAAACAACTTCTTTATTGGAGGACGTCCCTTTCTGTCGGACATGGCAAGAGTTATTGATATCGATCCTTCTAACCTGAGAGCATTGGACTACATCCTTTGTGGAGTGTTGCTGGATCGTGAACTTGGTAAATTTGCTACCATTTTTAAGCAAATAGTTTCTCCTCAGACCGATGTGTTGCCCCGGTTATACGAAGAGGCTGCATTGCTGGCCATTACCGACTTAAAAGATCAGGAACTGAAAAATTACAAATTCAGATTGGAGACTATAAAAGAGTTTCAGGATTTCAATAAAATACAGAATAGTTTTAATGGTAATCCGCATGGAGCCAAAAACGCTTTGCAAAAATACCAGGACACCTATTGGTATTATGTTCAGTTCGTGGCACCACCGGAAAAGAAAAAATGAACTGGATACTCCTGTTTATTTTGTACCTAAATACATGGAACAAATACCAAACGTGTATTTTTTCCAGACAATGTTTTCGAATCCGTTTTTACGTAGGATTTCCATCATGACTTTTCCCTGAGGAAAAGCGGCAATAGACCTGGGAAGATAATGGTAAGCCGTTTTACTTTTCGAAATAATACGTCCGATGCCCGGAATTATTATTTTGGAATACAGCCAATACGCTTGTTTCATAGGAAAAGACTCCGGAGTGGAAAGCTCCAGAATCATCAGTTTACCACCGGGTTTCAATACCCGGATAATTTCCTGCAGTCCTTTATCCAGGTCTTCAAAATTCCGGATACCAAAGGCAACCATGGCTGCATCGAAAGAATTATCTTGTAATTCCAGGCAGGTGCAATCCTGCTTGTCAAATGTAATCTGACCGGAAAGTCCCAGATGGGCTGTTTTCTTTCGTCCGATTTCCATCATCCCCTCTGAAATGTCAATGCCCAGAATGGAATCCGGTTTCAACCGTTGATAAGCATCGATTGCCAGGTCGCCGGTTCCGGTGGCGATATCCAGTATTTTTTTCGGACAGATATCCTGCAGGGAAAGAATACCTTTCTTCCTCCACCCTCGGTCGATACCCAGCGACAAGGTATGATTCAATGTATCGTAGTTTTCCGCGATTTCGTCGAACATACGCTCGACCTGTACACTTTTCTTTTCGGAATCGTTGTAGGGACGTATTGTTGTATAAGGATTCGACATTTGGATCTCTCGTTTATTTTTCCAGAAATGCCAGTATATTCTTTTCAATTCTTCCCGGAACATCTGAGATGTCTGCTTTTACAAACGTTTCTCCGGTAATGTTTTCATACAATTCAATGTATCGTTCCGAAACACTGTTGCAATAAATTTCCGTCATTTCAGGAACCTGTTGACCTTCTTTTCCCTGGAATCCGTTTTCCATTAACCATTTGCGTACAAATTCCTTGGAGAGTTGTTTTTGCTCTTCTCCTTTTTCGAACCGCTCCAGATAACCTTCAGCATAAAAATAACGGGAAGAGTCCGGTGTGTGGATTTCGTCAATCAGGTAAATTTTTTCATCTTTTTTCCCGAATTCATACTTGGTATCCACTAAAATCAATCCTTTTTGAGCCGCCATTTCTGTTCCGCGTTGAAACAATGCTTGGGTATATTTTTCCAGTTGTTCGTATTCCTCTTTACCTACCAACCCCTGGGCGATGATTTCTTCTTTCGAGATATTTTCATCGTGGCCTTCGTCGGCTTTTGTCGTAGGAGTAATAATCGGTTCGGGAAACCGTTGGTTTTCTTTCATCCCATCGGGCAATGTTACGCCGCAAAGAGTACGTGCACCGGATTTGTATTCCCGCCAGGCGCTTCCGGTCAGGTAACCTCGTATTACCATTTCAACTTTATACGGTTCGCAACGCAGGCCCACGGTTACCATAGGATCGGGTGACGCGATTTTCCAGTTCGGAACAATGTCTGCAGTTGCATCCAGAAACTTGGAAGCAATTTGATTCAGCACTTGTCCTTTATAGGGAATTCCCTGAGGTAAAATAACATCGAATGCAGATATACGGTCAGTTGCAATCATAACCAGCGTATCTTTTCCAATGCTGTATACATCCCTCACTTTTCCGTGGTATACGTTGGTTTGACCCGGAAACTGAAAATCTGTTCTTGTTAATGTATTCTTCATATATAAAAAAATTGACAATTCATTTATTTTTTATTTTCCACGGGTTAATACCCGTGGCTACATAGATTTGTCCGCTCCGCGGACATGCGGTAGGCTCGATTTTTTTTCATTCCTCTCATTTCTTTCATCCCCTTCATGTTTTTCATAGGCTTCCACGATTCGTTGCACCAATTTATGTCGGACTATATCTTTTTTATTGAATTCGATATGTCCGATTCCGGGTACATGTTTCAGGATGTGCATGGCATGAATCAATCCCGAGGTTTGAGAGGGAGGGAGGTCTATCTGGGTGATATCTCCTGTAATAATCATTTTGGCATTCATTCCCATCCGGGTCAGGAACATTTTGATCTGATGCGTAGTGGTATTCTGGGCTTCGTCCAGGATGATAACCGCATCGCTCAGAGTACGTCCCCGCATAAAGGCCAGTGGGGCGATCTGGATGACTTTGTTTTCCAGATGTTCCTTCAGTTTTGCCACAGGAATCATGTCTTCCAGTGCATCGTACAGCGGTTGCAGGTATGGATCGATCTTTTCTTTCATATCTCCGGGAAGAAATCCCAGTTTTTCGCCTGCTTCCACGGCCGGCCGGCTCAGAATGATTTTCCGGACTTCTTTGTTTTTTAATGCTTTGACTGCCAGTGCAATTGCCGTATATGTTTTTCCGGAACCTGCCGGGCCGATAGCAAAAAGCATATCGTTTTTGTCAAAAGCTTCAACTAGTTTTTGTTGATTTTCGGTTCGGGCAATGATGGGTTTCCCGTTCATGCCATAAATAATCAGGTTGTCCTGTTTGGGCATGCTTCCGTTTTCATTCCCTCCCTTGATGATTTTCAGAATGATTTCTTCATTCAATAAGTTGTACTCCTGTGTGTGTTTTTCCAGTTCCCGGATTTTTTCTTCAAAAGCAACCAGTTCCAATTCATCACCGATTACTTTCATTACATTGCCCCGGGCTACGATCCGTAATTTGGGGTACAATGACTTAATCAGTTGAATATTGGAATTATTGGTTCCGAAAAAAATAACAGGATCAGCACCGTCCAGGATTATCACTCTTTCTATCATTCGCCGTTTATTTTTTGTTTTTAAATTTACAAGCACAAAAGTAAATAATAAATTGAAATCATCGGTTGTATGAATGAAAGATAATTGATACTTTTGCATCTAAATTTTTTTAATTCTGCTATTCATGAAGGTTTTACCTTATAAATGTCTCATTGTTGTTTCTTTTGTATTTTTGCTTTTTTCGTCTTGTGGTGAAAAAGAAGTAAAACCGATTCGTTACCTGGGAAGTTACAATCGCGATTTCAACGACTTGAATGATTTACACCTGGAAACTGCTCAAAAGATCGGAATCGATCCAGTAGCTAACCGGGATGAAGCAGAACAAAAAAAAGGAAAACTTAAAAAAATAGAATCCAATGGAGTATACGAGATTGAAGATCTGACTCACTCCATTCCTTATTTGGTACCTCAGGCTGCAAAGTTGCTAAACAGGATAGGAGACAATTTTGCAGATTCGCTTCAGAGTCTTAATGCTCCGCGTTATAAACTGATTATTACCAGTATTACCCGGACAAGGGACGATATTGGGCAATTAAGGAAAAGGAACGGAAACTCATCCAAGAATTCCGCTCACATGTATGCAACGACTATTGATATATCCTGGAAACGTTTTAAAAAAGACGACCGGAGCAAAACGGATCTGTCTCCCGAGCAATTAAAAATGGTACTTGCTTCTGTTTTGAGGGATTTAAAGAAAGAAAATGCCTGTTACGTTAAACATGAGAAGAAGCAGGCGTGTTTTCATATTACAGCCCGGTAAAGTTTGAATCTATGAATTTAATAATATGATTATGAATGAGCAAATTAAGCAAATAGCAGAACGGCTGAAAGGTTTACGCGAGTCGCTGGATCTTTCTTTTGAAGAAATGGCTGCACACTGCGGAAAGTCGGCCGAAGATATAGAGTTGTATGAGTCGGGTGATATCGATATCCCGATGAGTTATTTGTTCGATGTGGCTCAAAACCTGGGAGTCGACACTTCCACACTGATTTCGGGAGATGAGCCGCGGATGAAATCGTATTACCTGACTCGTTATGGTAAAGGAATTTCCGTAGAGCGAACAAAAGCCTACAAATATCAGGCACTGGCCAGTGGTTTCAAAAATCCGAAAGCCGAACCGTTTGAAGTGACTGTCGAGCCAAACGAGAATCCCATTTACCTGAACGCGCATACCGGTCAGGAATTCAATTATGTGCTGGAAGGTCGTTTGCAATTCCGTATCAATGATAAAGACCTGATCCTTGCGGAAGGCGATAGCATTTACTTTGATTCTTCCTGTCCTCACGGGATGAAAGCCCTGGATGGAAAGCCGGTTAAATTTTTAGCAATTATATTATAAAATAATGGTAGAAAAATATATTCCCCAGACAAAATTTGCCGATCAGGCTGATTTTAAAGCAAATTTCCGGATGCAGGTTCCGGATCATTTTAATTTTGCTTATGACATCGTAGATGAGTGGGCCCGGCAGGCACCGGATAAAAAAGCGCTTTGCTGGACCAACGATAAAGGCGAACACATCGATTTTACTTTTGCCGAATTAAAAGCCAGGAGTGATGCTGCAGCATCTTTTTTTCAATCCCTGGGGATTGGAAAAGGAGATATGGTTATGCTGATTCTTAAGCGTCGTTATCAGTATTGGTTTGCCATTCTCGGTCTGCATAAAATCGGAGCTGTGGCTATTCCTGCCACACACCTGCTAACTAAAAAAGATATTATATATCGTTGTAATGCGGCTGATATCAAGGCGATTATCAGTGTGGGGGAAGAGGAGATAATCGGTCATATCAACGATGCACTACCGGAATCTCCTTCCGTCAATCATTGCATTTCGATCGGCCCGTTGGTACCTGAAGGCTGGAAAGATTTTCAACAAGGATTGGAGCAGGCTCCGCCGTTTGTAAAACCGGAGAACGTAAATACAAACGAAGACATTTTCCTGCTGTATTTTACTTCCGGAACAACAGGAAATCCCAAAATGGTAATTCATAATTTTACCTATCCGTTAGGGCATATTGTAACAGCGGGTTACTGGCATAATCTGAAAGAAGACAGCCTGCACCTGACTTTAGCAGATACAGGATGGGCCAAAGCGGCCTGGGGTAAAATTTACGGGCAGTGGATCGTGGGGGCTTGTGTATTTGTCTATGATCACGAGAAATTCACCCCAGCCGATTTGCTACAGATTATTCAGGATTATAAAGTTACATCGTTTTGTGCGCCTCCGACTGTATTCCGTTTCATGATCAGGGAAGATATAGCCAACTACGACCTGTCATCACTGAAGTACTGCACCATAGCAGGAGAGCCTCTGAACCCTTCGGTATATCAGGCTTTTTACAAAGCAACCGGCATTAAACTGATGGAAGGTTTCGGCCAAACGGAAACAACCGTGACAATCGCAACTTTTCCCTGGATGGAACCCCGGCCCGGCTCTATGGGAATGCCAAGTCCGGCCTACGATATGGACCTGATAACAGCTGACGGACGTACAGCGGAAGACGGAGAACAGGGAGAAATTATTTTCCGTACTGATAAAGGAAGGCCGGTAGGATTGTTTATGGGGTATTACCGTGATCCCGAGCTTACGGAAAATGTGTATTATGACAATGTGTATCATACCGGAGATATTGCCTGGCGGGACGAAGACGGTTATTACTGGTTTGTCGGGCGTAATGATGATGTGATTAAAAGCTCAGGGTACCGCATTGGCCCGTTTGAGGTGGAAAGTGCCCTCATGACGCATCCTGCAGTTGTGGAATGTGCCATTACCGGAGTACCGGATGAAGTGCGGGGACAGGTGGTCAAGGCTACTATCGTATTGGCTCCGAACTATAAGGATAAAGCCGGAGATGCATTGATAAAGGAAATACAGGAGCATGTCAAAACGGTTACAGCTCCTTATAAATACCCGCGGATCATCGAGTTTGTGGAAGAACTTCCCAAAACAATCAGCGGAAAAATCCGCCGGGTTGAAATCCGGGGAAAAAAATAATTACGAATACAGTTTTTTTATCAGATCTGGACGTTTCAACCGATTGAGCGAACGGATAATGGGTTGCTTGTATTCCCTGTCGTACCAGAAGAAATACTGTCGTTGATTGAGTTTTTCTTCCCGGCTGCGTGGAGTGAATACAGGCTTGAGCGAATAAGGATGATATCCGCTGTAATAGATTTCAGTAGATAGGGTCATTGGAGTGGGAGTAAAATCCTGAACCTGTTCCAATTGGAAATTCAGTGACTTTGAAACAACAGCCAGTTCGGCCATATCCGTTTCGGTACAGCCCGGGTGTGAACTGATGAAATAAGGGATCAACTGCTGATTCAGGTCGTAATCTTTATTAATCTTATCGAAAATTCTTTTGAACTGATAAAAAGAATCGAACGAAGGCTTGCGGATATAATTCAGTACCTCAGAGGAAGTATGTTCCGGAGCTACCTTTAACCTTCCGGATACATGATTGACGATCAGTTCTTTGGTGTAATCTCCGGCAGCCCGGTTCAATTTGCCGTCCGGGTAGGAGTGGAGCAGCATGTCGTAACGGATTCCACTGCCGATGAATGATTTCTTTATTCCGGGAACCTGGTCTACTGCCCGGTAAAGTTCCAGCAAAGGCTGATGGTCGGCATTCAGGTTCGGGCATATTTTGGGGTAGATGCAGGACGGTTTTGCACACTTGCTGCATATTTTCAGGTCTTTTCCCTGCATGCGGTACATATTGGCCGATGGCCCTCCCAGATCGCTCAGGTATCCTTTGAAATCCGGCATTTCAGTTATCTGCCTGACCTCTTTTAATATGGATTTTACAGAGCGGGAAGCAATGAATTTTCCCTGATGAGCCGATATGGTGCAGAATGCACATCCTCCGAAACATCCCCTGTGAATAGTAATCGAGTGCCGGATCATTTCGTAGGCAGGAATCCTTTTTTCCTTGTATTTCGGATGGGGCAGGCGGGTGTAGGGTAAATCGTAAACCACATCTATTTCTTCTGTAGTCAGAGGAGGATAAGGAGGGTTGACAACCATATATTGATTCCCTGTTGGTTGTATTAGACGGGAAGCGTTGTATTTATTCGATTCCTCTTCGATGTGACGGAAATTTTGAGCCTGTTTCTTTTTATCCTTCAAGCATTCTTCGTATGAAAACAACAGGATATCGTTATCAGCCGGCTCTATGAATGTAGTCTTGAATACGGTTTGAGGGATATGGGTCAGTTCTTTGACCTCTTTCTGATTTTTCATCCCCTCAACCAATGCCCGTACCGGTTTTTCTCCCATGCCGTAAATCAGCAAGTCGGCTTCAGATTGTGCCAGTATTCCGGGTAAAAGTTTGTCCTGCCAGTAGTCGTAGTGGGATAATCGGCGCAGGGAAGCTTCAATACCTCCGATTACGATCGGAGTGTCCGGAAAGAACTGCTTAAGAAACCTGGTATATACAATGGTCGGATATTCCGGGCGCATATCCGTCCTGGCATCCGGTGTGTAAGCATCTTCCGATCGGAGTCGTTTGTTGGCTGTATATTTATTGATCATGGAGTCCATAGCTCCGGCAGAGACAGCAAAGAAAAGCCTGGGTTTTCCCAGTTTTTTGAAATCACGCCCGTCATCCCTCCAGTTGGGTTGGGGTACAATTGCAACTTTCAGTCCCATCGCTTCCAGGGTTCTCCCGATTACCGCCGCTCCGAAGGAAGGATGATCCACGTATGCATCTCCTGTGAAAAAAATTACATCCAGTTCATCCCAGCCTCTCAGTTCGGTTTCTTTTTTGGTAGTGGGCAACCAATCCGTTAATTTCCATTGTTTCATAGTGCAAAGGTATACAAAAAGAATGTAGGTGGAAACACTGTCTGATTATCTTATGGACTTTACATTATAAATAACTTTTTTTAATCAACATCGATAACCGATTCTCTGTTCTATTGATTGTAGATAAAAAAACGACGATTGTATCACTTAATTAAATTATCAATGAAAACGATGTTCGTAAAAGGACTTTATCTCCTTGTGTGCTGGATGTTTTCTTTTTCACTGACGGCCCAGACTCCGGTTGTTATTAAGCCGACTCCGGAAGAGTTGGCTGATAATCAAACGGAAGTCATGACTGCCGATCTTTC
Source organism: Bacteroidales bacterium (assembly GCA_031553885.1). Classification (GTDB taxonomy): domain Bacteria; phylum Bacteroidota; class Bacteroidia; order Bacteroidales; family Azobacteroidaceae; genus JAVBKV01. The sequence continues at coordinate 36,929 of JAVBKV010000024.1, read as the reverse complement.
TTTGAATGGAAAACAAAAACAAAAAGTAAAGGAGATAAACCTGGATTACGCAAAAAAAATGGAAAATTTTATTTCCGAGAAAACCGGATGGGTGGAAGCTTTCGAGGCTAAAATTTCCGGGTTGAAAGCTGTACTTACGAACGAGCAATTTCAAAAATGGCAACTAAAAAGAGCTTCCTGGGCTGGAAAAATCAAAGAGCATTTGGATATCATTCATAGTACTGTATCCGAAACAGATATATGAAGATAATGTATTTTATTCCGTAGGTTATAATGTAAAATAAGTTAAATATTTCTCATCTCCTTGCAGCGTTTGCAATTTTTTATATTTTTGTATTGAAAAGACTTGTGTTTTGTTTAAACGAAAACCGGTTTGATTCGTCTAACTTACAGCTAATATACTAATTGTTTTACAAAATAAATAGGAGATTAAAACTATGAAAACTGTCAAATGGTGTTCTTTGTTAGTGATGCTTTCTTTGGCATTTTCGATTGTAGCTCAGGATGAGGGATTTACAGATGATGTATATTACTCAACCAAGAGCAAAAAATCCGAACCTCAGAAAGAAGTAAAAAAATCCGAACCTCAGAAAGAAGCAAAACCTGTTGTTGTGGCAGCGACGGTTAGTAGTGATCGTGACATTGATGAATACAACAGGAGGTACATCAACGATACTCTTTATGTAGAAGAAGAAATAGTTCCCGAAGATTCGGTTGTAGAATATGTGGAGGGTGAATATACCCAACGGATTGTTAAGTTTCATGATCCATCCAAAATTACTATCGTAGGTGCCGATAACGTCAATATTTACTATGATGGTAACGGATATGAACTGGATTTCGAGGAACAACCGGCTTCTAATTCTTCCTTGACTATTAATTTCAACGGAGGCTATGGATCAGGTTATTATGGCTGGTACGATCCGTGGTATTACGGTGGTTGGGGCTCTTCATGGTATTGGGGTTCTCGCTGGTATTCACCCTGGTATACCGGATGGTACTCTCCTTGGTATACCGGATGGTATTCACCCTGGTATGATCCCTGGTGTTATTACGGTGGAGGCTGGGGGGGATACAGTTATGGCTATTACGACGGTTATTATGCCGGATCCCGTTCGCATAATTATTATCCCGGAGGACGCAGCAGCACTTACAGTAGTGGCCGTAGTTCGAGGTATTCTGCAGGACGTTCAGCTGATTATGGCTCAGGACGCTCTTCTGATGGTTATACCAGCGGTAGGTCTTCTACAACAAGGGGTTCTTCTGTTTCCGGCAGAACTTCCAGCGGCAGGTCTTCCGAATATTCAACATCTACGAGGACTTCTTCCGATGATTCCCAATACCGTACAACAACACGCAGATCTACTTCTTCAGATCCGGGAACAACTACCCGTACGGTTCGCCGGAATACGGAAAGCGGTCAGGAAGCGGTTTCCGGACGTAGTAGTTCATCCGGAGTTACAACCCGTACAAGAACCATAAGTTCGAATAGTAACAACGGTTCATCATCCAACTATAATTATGAGGGAACAACACGTTCGAGTAGTTCTTCAGGAAGCTCTTACAGTGGTTCTTCTTCAAGGTCTTATAATAGTGGGAGTTCGAGCGGCTCGACTTACAGCAGCGGTCGTTCTTCGTCTTCTTCCAGTAGCTATTCTTCCGGTAGTAGTGGAGGTAGCAGTTACTCATCAGGAAGTAGTGGAGGTGGAAGCTCAAGCTCCCGTTCTTCCGGAAGTAGCAGTGGAGGCGGAAGTTCTAGTTCCCGTTCTTCCGGTGGAGGTGGAAGAAGGTAAGATCCCGGGTGATTAACTAAAAACTAAACTTTATGAAACGTAATCTATTCTTATTGATCGCACTTAGTGTGTGTATATGTTCTTTCGGACAAGGTGAAATCGATGCCTTGCGTATGTCTCGTAACGATTTAACGGGAACCGCCCGTGGGCAAGCCATGGGAGGTGCGTTCGGTGCCTTGGGTGGTGACGTAACAGGAGTTGCTATAAATCCTGCGGGAATCGGTGTTTATCGTTCTTCCGAAATAGTGGCGAGTATGAATTTTACTTCCACAGATATTAGTACCAATTGGATGGGGACCAAACACGAACAGAGTAAATTCAAATTTAACTTTGATAACTTGTCTTACATGGGTTATTTTCCTACAGGAAGTGATGGTGTTCAGAGTGTTAACTTTGGTTTTTCGTACAATCGACTGAAGAATTTTGATCGTCAATATACGGCATCGGGACAGAATATGGGATCCTCATTGACGGATTTGATTGCCAAGCTAACCAACGGAACAAGTAGCACCCGCTTAGAGTCGACGGATAGTTATGATCCTTACTGGTCGGGGCTTCCCTGGATGAGTATTCTGGGATTTCAGGGTGATCTGATTGCCCAGGTCAACGGGACTACCGATCAATATGTTCCCCGGATTCAGGGGTATACCCTTAATCCTCTCCTTTCCGTTTCTGAAAGGGGCTATGTCGAATCGTATGATTTTACAGCCGGAACTAATATTTCGGATAAACTGTATTTGGGTTTGACTTTTTCTTTGACCGATATGTATTACTCCATGAGTTCTGCTTATACGGAAAATTTCAATACAGGAAAAAATGAAGGTTATGACTTTTATAATCAATTGGAAACGGATGGTTCCGGTTACCAGGTTTCTGTCGGGGCTATTTTTCGTCCGGTAGATGCGTTGCGAGTGGGAGTAGCTTACCATTCTCCGACATGGTATACTTCCATGACGGATTATTTTTCAGCCAATACGATATTTGAATATGTGGATGGACCGGATGTGGTTACGACCCGTGCCTGGACTCCCGGAGGGGATCCTCCTCCTCATAATGATTATAAATTCCAGACGCCTTACAGCTGGGTGTTCAGTGCTGCAGCTATCTTAGGATCTCAGGCAGTTGTCAGCCTCGATTATGAGATCAAAGATTACACGGCAATGAATACAAAAGATGAGGATGGTTATAATGTGCAGTGGGTTAATGATTATGTCGATCAGGATTTTAAGGTGGCCTCAACGCTGAGAGCCGGTTTGGAGTACCGTGTTACTCCGCAGTTTTCTGCCCGCTTGGGTTATGCCTGGATGCAAAATCCTTATACGAAACAAATGAAAGATGGGAATACCGAAGTAACACCTCCGGGTACGATTCCTCATTATACAATTGAGGGAGATGTTAATCACCTGACCTGGGGGGTGGGTTACCGGTTTACTCCCCATTTTTATGCGGATTTAGCTTTTGTCTGGAGAAGTCAAACCGACGATCTGTATTACTTTACAAAATTTCTCGATGGAAATGGAAGGATAGTTGTTGATTCAACTCCGGCGAAATTAAAAAATAATACTTATAAAGGCCTGTTGACAGTAGGTTATAAGTTTTAGTTCATGTAAATAATTAGTGCAATACCGTGTTTTGTCCTTCAAAACACGGTATTTTGTTTCATATAACACACGTTTTGTAAAAATCATTAAAAAATAGTTGGATTCCTGGTTTTTTCTTATTTACTTTGCAACGATAACAAATGTCTTACCGTTAAAATGAATTGCCTATAGCACAACATTACTCTTGAATTTTTAAGATAAAAGTAATGGTACAATTAAAAAAGATGACTGATGAAGAATTGGTCGTTGTTTATGCACAAGGCAATAATTCCGCTTTTGATGTTCTATTGAACCGTCATAGAAGTAGTCTTTATTCTTACATCTATTTTATCATTCGAAACAGGGAGTTGGCAGAAGACATCTTCCAGGAAACTTTTGTGAAGGCAATTGTGACTATCAAACAAGGCCGCTATACAGAGAATGGTAAATTCCGTGCATGGCTCAGTCGTATAGCTCATAATCTGATTATTGATAATTATCGCCAGGAAAAAAATGAACAGACCGTTTCAAACGATGAATGTGATGTGGATTTGTTCAACAACGCCAAACTTTCTGACGGAACGGTAGAAGATATGATCGTAAAAGATCAGATTATGCTGGATGTCAGAAAATTGATCGAATGCCTTCCTGATAATCAGAAGGAGGTCTTGATCCTGCGTTATTATCAGGATTTAAGTTTTAAAGAGATTGCCGATATTACGGGAGTCAGTATTAATACGGCGTTGGGACGTATGCGCTATGCTATATTGAATATGCGTCGTCTGGCTGAAGAAAAAAATATGATTTTGACTATGGACTAAAACTTTTTTTATTTGCGTGCAATATATTGGAGTGGTGTACGTTTTGTATGTATAAACAATAATTTAAATATGCCTATGCATCAAATGTCTACACCGAATAATGCCGATGATTTTTGCAGAGCGATGAAAAAAGAAAATGTCCGGAAATATTATAATCCGAAGAAGCAAACCTTATCTTTGATATTGCAGTTTGCATGCTCTTATCATGTGGAAAAAAAGTTGCCCGAGAGCTTATCGGGATTGGTTCTGAATTGAGAGTTGAGAATGGAGAATTGAGAGTTATTTTCGTTTTTAATTCTCCATTCTCCATTCTCAACTCTCCATTTTAAATAAAAATCTTAACTTTGTCTAAAACTTATAAGCTATGTCTTTTCTGATAGCCCCTTCATTATTGTCGGCAGATTTTCTGCATCTGGAACGTGACATTGAAATGATCAACCGGAGTGAAGCTGACTGGTTGCATTTGGATGTAATGGACGGAGTTTTTGTCCCGAATATTTCCTTTGGATTTCCAGTGATAAAGCATGTTGCCAAAGTTTGTACCAAACCGTTGGATGTGCATCTGATGATTGTAGAGCCCCAGAAGTTTATTCCGGAAGTCCGGGATTTGGGCGCTTACCTGATGAATGTGCATTACGAGGCCTGTACACATTTACATCGTACGATTGGAGCAATCAAGGAGGCCGGAATGAAAGCCGGAGTTACCTTGAATCCGCACACCCCGGTAGAAGTGTTGGAGGATATTATTCAGGATGTGGATATGGTATTGATTATGTCCGTAAATCCCGGGTTTGGCGGACAACAGTTTATCCATCATTCCATAGACAAAATAGTTCGCCTGAAACAAATGATTGTCAGGAAAAATCTGAATACTCTCATCGAAGTAGACGGCGGAGTCAATTTAGAGACCGGCCTGGAGCTTATAAAAGCCGGAGCCGATGTCCTGGTTGCCGGTAATTATGTCTTTAATTCTCCGGATCCCCAAGCCACAATCCGCCAACTAAAAACTTTATCTCCCATTCCTTAACCTTAAATCCTTAATTTTTAACTCTTAACTCTTAACTCTTAACTCTTAACTCTTAATTCTTAATTCTTAATGTACCAAACCTTACGCCGTTCGCCTTTTCTCAGGCTGACATTATTTTTTGTAGCCGGTATTACTGTTCAATATTATAAAGATATAGCCTCCATTTCCCTTTATGGAGTGTTGCTGTCATGCTTACTCCTTTTAATATCCCTTATACCCGGGATCAATCATCAATATTCTTTTCGCTGGCTGTTTGGCGGGAGTATTCTTTTTTTAAGTTTTTTCGGAGCTGCTTTTCTGACCCGGTATGCTTTTCTGCAATCTGATTGGAATCAGATTCCCGGTGAACATACTTATCAGGTCCGGATAACGGATGAACCGTCCCGGAAACCCAGAAGCCGGATGTGTAAAGCATGCATCCTGGCGACGGACGACGACTCTTGTTTGGAAGTGATTGATAAAAATATTATTCTTTATCTGGCGCAGGATAGCCTGGCCGATCAATTGGTTGCCGGAGACTGTATCCGGCTGAGGGCCCGGCTGGATAAGCCCAGGCAACTCTCCGGGGATATCCCGTTTGACTATCCGGCATTTCTGCGTAAACAGGGTGTGGCGGCTACAGGGTATGTACCGCAGAGGTATTGGCAGAAAGATACTGTTGCAGTATCGGGATGGGATGAGCTTCGCTTTCTGGCTTTGTCCTGTCAGCGATTTTTATTGGTTCGCTTACAACGAATGATACCGGAGGAAAAAAACTGCCAGGTAGCAGCTGCTATGTTGTTGGGTTACCGCAACGATATGGATAACGATTTGCTGATGAGTTTTTCAGCTACAGGAGCGTCTCATGTTTTGTCCGTCAGCGGGATGCATACGGCCATTTTGTATGGAGTTCTTTATTTTTTACTTTCTTTTTGGGGACAGGGTACTCATGTCCGGATATTCAGACAGCTGGTCATAGTTCTGTTTATGTGGTGGTTTGCCTTTCTGACGGGACTTTCTCCATCGGTTGTCCGGGCCACGCTTATGATTAGTGTTGTCGGGATTGGCGAGGCGTTGTCCAGGCGTCCGTTGACATTCAATACTGTCGGGGCCTCTGCCTTTTTTATGTTATTATATAATCCGCTATCATTGTTTGATGTCGGATTTCAGCTCAGTTTTATGGCCGTTCTGGGAATTATAATCATTAATCCGCTACTGGTAAATTTATACAGTATACGTCAACGGATTGTCAAGTATTGCTGGGATCTTTGCTGCGTGTCGACATCTGCTCAGATAGGAACCTTGCCGGTAAGTATTTATTATTTTCATCAATTTCCGCTTACTTTCTTAATTACCAATTTATTTGTTATTCCTCTGGTAGGAATCTTAATGATTCTGATACCCGTATCGTTATTGGCGTTCAGTGTTTTTCCGTCGGTTTCCATACTCTTTTTGCCGGTCAACCGGATGTTATTGTTTTTTATTTCCGGAGTGGAAGTCCTGCAGCGGATGCCGTATGGTACATTGACCGGATTGGAGATGGGTATCGGGGATGCCTGTCTGATGTATGTGTTTTTTCTTGTTGTAGCGCAACTGTTCATGAAAAAACGGGTAGTATACCTATACTTGCTTTTATTACTTGTACTATTTCGGGTATTTTACTACCTTTGTTCCGTTTAAAAAAGAAATAATGATTACGAAAATTATAGCAGAAGAAAGCATACAGAAAGCAAAAAAATATGTGGGTTATGCCGATAGGATAGTGATTGTTACGCATGTTTCTCCTGATGGGGATGCCATTGGTTCATCACTGGGCCTGTATCATTTCCTGCAGGAAATGGGTAAGCAGGTTAATGTGATAGTCCCCAATGAATTTCCTGATTTTTTGAAGTGGATGAAAGGGGCTCATGATATCATTATTCATGAGAAATACAGTGCTATTGCAGAGGAAACGATTGCGGCTGCCGAATTGATTTTTTGCCTGGATTTTAACGTTCTCAAACGGATCGATCGCTTAGGCCCTTGCGTTGAACAGGCCAACGGGAAAAAAGTGATGATCGATCATCACCTGGATCCTGGCGGTTTTTGTAATGTAACTATGTCTTATCCGCAAATTTCTTCTACTTCGGAAATGGTCTTCCGCTTTATTTGCCGGATGGGATTTTTTGAATATATCAATAAGTCTTGCGCTGAGAGTATTTATACTGGGATGATGACCGATACGGGAGCATTTACTTATAATTCCAATAATCCGGAAATTTATTATATCATCGGAGAGCTTCTCAGGAAAGGGATTGATAAAGACTGGATATATTCTCAGGTATACAATACTTACACTGAAAACAGGGTCCGGATGATGGGTTTTATTTTGTATCAGAAAATGAAGGTTTTCAGTGAGTTAAAAACAGCTCTGCTTGTTATGTCTAAAGAAGAGCAATATAAATTCAATTCCAAAAAAGGAGATACAGAGGGTTTTGTAAATATTCCGTTGACCATTGAAGATATTGTTTTTTCTGTATTTATCCGGGAAGATAAAGACCTGGTGAAAATTTCATTTCGTTCCAAAGGAAATTTTCCCTGTAATCAGTTTGCTTCGGAAAATTTTGGTGGTGGAGGTCATCTGAATGCTTCAGGAGGTGAATTTTATGGAAAAATCGAAGATGCAGTTGCCTTATTCGAAGAAGTATTGCCCCGCTATAAGGATTTATTATTAAAAAATTAAGGAAAGATAAGAACTTGAATGAAGAAAAAACATATGTTTACAAAGAGTTTCATTAACTTTGTCCCCGGAAAATTAACTATCTGTATGAAACGAAGCATGTACCTTATACGCTAATGATTATGAACATGCGAGTTGAACCAGGTCGATTGCTTTGCAATTCCATACAACCAATTTAATAAAAAATAAGAAATGTACGTATGAAAAAAATAATATTTTTTGTTCTGGCGTTTGCGGGTGTTGTTCTCGGAAGTATTTCCTGTGATAGCCAGAAAACTGCGCAGGAGTATCTGAAAGAAGAAAAGAAAGCCATCGACCGGTTCATTAATAGAAATGATCTTGTGATTTTGAAAGAGTATCCGAAAGATGGTGTTTTTAAAGAAAAAGAATTTTTCAAAACCAGCGAAGGACTGTATATGCATGTGGTCGATTCAGGAAATGGTACCCGGGTTAAGGCCTTAGAAACCGTACTGATACGCTACGGAGGAGTTTCTTATTTCAAATCCGATACAACCACTTATAGTTATCCGACACGGGATCCGTTTGAAATTATCTATGGAAACTCCTACAGTTATGGAACGTATGGTTGCACGGGATGGGTTATTCCGTTGTCTTATGTGGGAGAGGAGGCCATTGTCGACCTGATTATTCCTTCCGCATTGGGAAGTTCCGATGATAATTCTTCTTTCCGTCCGGTATATTATAAAAATCTCAAATATCGTTTTTATTAAATCTTAGTTGCTATGTCATTGATTAAATCTATATCCGGTATTCGCGGTACGATAGGAGGAAAAGCAGGAGAGGGTTTAAGTCCCCTTGATGTTGTAAAATTCACAGCAGCTTATGCTACCTTGATCCGTACCCGTAACGTTGCGTCAAGAACCATAGTGGTGGGCCGGGATGCCCGTCTTTCGGGAGAAATGGTTCGTAGTTTGGTTGTTGGTACCCTGACAGGTATGGGATTTGATGTGGTAGATATCGGTCTGGCGACTACTCCGACTACCGAATTAGCAGTAACCATGGAAAAAGCGGCAGGAGGAATTATTCTGACTGCCAGCCATAACCCCAAGCAATGGAATGCATTGAAGTTGCTCAATGAGAAAGGGGAATTCCTGAACGCAGCAGAAGGAAATGAGATACTGAGAATAGCCGAATCCGAGGATTTTTGCTTTGCGGAAGTAGATCAATTAGGCAAAGTAAGGTCCGACGATACTTATACTTCCAGGCATGTGGAGCATGTGCTTAGTCTGGATCTGGTAGATGCAGAAGCCATTCGCAAGGCTGGTTTTTCTGTGGCGATTGATTGTGTGAATTCCGTGGGTGGTATTGCGATACCTGCGTTATTAGAGGCTTTAGGGGTGAAAAATATCATAGGGATTAACTGTGATCCAACGGGACATTTTGCTCATAATCCGGAGCCTTTGCCGGAGCATTTAACGGAAATTGCCGGTGTAATCCGTCAGTCGAAAGTGGATGCCGGCTTTGTAGTCGATCCGGATGTAGATCGTCTGGCAATCATTTGTGAAGATGGAGCCATGTTCGGAGAGGAGTATACATTGGTTGCTATTGCCGATTATATTTTGCAACATACTCCGGGCAATACGGTGTCCAACCTCAGTTCCACCCGTGCCTTGCGTGATATAACCGAAAAATACGGTTGTACGTATGCTGCATCGGCAGTAGGAGAGGTTAACGTAGTTGAGAAAATGAAAGCTACCGGAGCTATTTTCGGTGGAGAGGGTAACGGAGGCGTGATTTATCCGGCCAGTCATTACGGACGGGATGCATTGGTAGGTATCGGACTCTTTCTGACATACCTGGCGAAATCCGGTAAAAAAGTAAGTGAATTGAGAGCTACTTATCCGACTTATTATATGGCCAAGCAAAAAATGGAATTGACTCCGGATACAGATATCGATGGTATCCTGGCTTCCATTAAGCAGAAATATGCAGCCTATCCGATCAATGATATCGATGGTGTGAAAATTGATTTTCCGGACAAATGGGTACATTTGAGAAGATCCAATACGGAACCTATCATCCGGATTTATACGGAAGCGCCAAGCATGGAAGAAGCCGAAGCATTGGCAGCAGAAATAAAGAAAATAAGCTAGATAACGGATTTAATCCGGCAAAATAAAAAAAGATCCTTTGTGACTACTGAATGTAAAAACAAAGGATCTTTTTTATTACCTGTTCATCCATTTTTTGAAATATGCGACACGCTCCCGACTCACTAAAATTTCTTCTTTTTCAGTCCAATTCGTAAGGACTATTTTTAACCTGTTTGAAGAATAAGCAATAATATCCCGGATCGCATAAAAGTTAATGATAAAGTTACGGTTAATCCGGAAAAATAAGTTGGAGTCAATCCATTGCTCTATTTGATCCAGGGAATAATCGAGTGGATAATTTTTAGCTGTATCCGTAAAAAGAAAAGTACACCGCTCATTGATATAAAAACAATATACATTGGAAGTTGGTATTGATTTATAATGTTCCCCGATTTTTATCAGAAACCGTTCCTTCTGTTGCGGTTGTAATTGTTGAATGACAGATTCGAGTCTTGAATAATCGGTTTTAGCATTGTGTATCGTATTGAATTTATGAATAGCATTCTTCAATTCATTCATTTCGATTGGCTTTAACAAATAATCGACACTATTCACCTTGAATGCTTTGAGTGCATATTCATCATAAGCTGTAGTGAAAATCACAGGAGTATTTATCCTGTAGTTTTCAAAAATATCAAAGCAAAGCCCATCTTCAAGTTGAATATCCATAAAGATCAGTTCTGGGCTAGGATGTTCAGAGAGCCAATTGATTGTTTGCTCGACAGATCGTAGTACTTCAACTACTTCGATTGTCGAGTCAATTTCTTTTAATATTCGGATGAGTTTTTGCGATGCCGGATGTTCGTCTTCTACTATTAATACTTTCATTCTATAGTTGAACTAAAGGGATTTTGACTACAAATTGATTATTCTCCTGATCAATAACAATCTCCTTGCCGGTAATTAGCTTTACTCTTTCTTTTAAATTGGGCAAACCGCTTCCGGATGAATTGTTTAATATATTTTTACGCTGTATGTTGTTTGCAACCACAATATAGCCTGTTTCATCCCGAATTTGGATTAATAAAGGTTTTTCTGTTGAAGCGGAGTTGTGTTTTATCGCATTTTCCACCAATATCTGCAAAGAGACCGGTATTACTTTAAACTTATCCGCATTTTTTATGTCCAAATTTAATAGGATCTTGTTATCGTTACGTTCTTTTTGCAGTTCAAAATAGTGTTGAACAAACTCAATTTCCTTACTCAATCGTACAAATTCCGTTTCTTCATTGTCTAAAATATACCGGTATATTTCTGCCAGTTTTTGTATATAGTTGTCTGCTCTTTTTGCATCCACATATACGAGCTCGGAAAGCGTGTTCAGGCTGTTGAACAGGAAGTGCGGATTGACCTGAGTTTTAAGGGTTCGATATTGATATTTCAGATTTTCTTCCCTTAGTTTTTGTTCCCGGTCGATGGCTTGGCGCCATGCCGAGTAAAAGAATACGATGCAACAGACAAATAACCCAACTGAAAGGGATATAATAGCTCCCGGCCCTATTCTACTTGTGAAATTTTCCATATCCCATCCTTTAATTCTAAATATTGCGTAATTAGCCAAATAATAGAAAGAAAGTGCGATAAATACAGTGGCAAAGAGAGAAAATACAAATGAAGGAATAAGTCTCTTTTTTAACTGTGCTATCGACTTTTTTTCATTACTACTGAGTATCTTAATAAAAAGATAACCGATGCTCAAAACAGAAAGTAAATTTGTTATTCCAAATACTACTGTGGTAATATCCAATGGATTCCGATTATCCGACAAACTGATGATCATACTAAACCCGGAGCTGAACAGTAATGCGGCAACAAATGCTAATGCTAATGCTATTGTTTTTTTATTCTTTTTCATGATCTACAAATTTAATGATTAACTTTTGACAAAGTGATGTATCTTATTGTATATCCTAACATATTATTTTCCTGACCTTTTATCTTTACATCAGTAAGTACATCTTCTGTCAGGTTGGCGTATTCGATTTGTTTATCCGACAATGAAACATATATTTCCCCCCAATAATGACTTCGTCCGCTCATCGACATATTTTCATATTCTATATCCAAGGGGTTATTCATGACTGCATATTTTAGAATTGCACATATTTTATTATTAATCTTTGTAATCCCTAACCAGGTAATCCGGATATCTTTATTTTCAAAGGTTCCGATATCCGCCATTTTGAACTCAAAATTCATACTTTTTGCCCGAAATTCTTCATTAAGATTTAATGAATCCCAGCAAGAGTAGGCAAGGGCATCAAAACCAAGTGCATCCCAAATTAAATTCATAATCGAAGGATCTGCCTCCGGTAAATTATTCTTAAAAAAGTCGGCACTCAGGATATTTTCATTCGGCTGGTATCTAAAATTCTGCATAAAACTCAGCTTACTACCTACATAAAACTCAGCATCTAATTTCTTTGAACCCGATACGTATACGTCTCTCCATTGAGCCGAATCGCCCTCATAAGTCAGTATACCCTTGATTCTCGTTTTCCTTATAAAATCCTGCTTCAGGTTGAAATCATAATAATCCGTGGTCATGTGATAGGAGCGAACGATTGATTTGTCAAGCGTAATGTCATTTGGTAAGCGGTTCAGGTAATTTGTTCCGTTTACCTTTTGTGCATTTGTTGTATTAATCGAAAAAACGATTAATAATACCGAAAATAAAATGGATGTTTTCATATCTTTACGTTTTAATTAATAAGTAACTGGCAGCAAAGTAAAGACTGAAAAACGATGCTTAAAAAAAATAATTGCAGGGTTGTCGTTTGAAGTTCCTGGATTGTCAAAATCAGAGTTTAAGTCGTTTGAAGAAACAGTTTGTATGGATAGGTGATTTCATCCGGTAACCGTTTAATAATTTGTTCCTTCAAAAAAATCACTACCTTCCCGACCTTTGGTGCGTTGTTTAAAATTATTGAAGGTATAGCCTACATTCAACGTTATTAAGGGATATTTCGGTATAATTGTGGTATGCGATACCAAATTATAGGTGTCTATATTGCTCTTGTATGTTGCCGTATTAAGGAAGTTGCGGAATGAAAGTCCGGCAGTTAGTTTGCCGTCGAAGAATTGTTGGCGCATCCCGAAGTCGGCATAGAAAAAACCTTCCTGGCGGCCTTGTGTACGAACCGTAGGGCCGATGAAAGTTCCATCGAGTTGTATGGTGGTATTTTTTAGGAGACGAAAATTATTGTTTAGTGACAATCCGTAGTTTACGCTCGATTCGTTACGTCCACCCAAATCCAGTTTGTTCTTAACTTCGTAATAATAAGCATTACCATTCAGCATCAAATTCCAGATTTGATAAGGCTTGATATTTAAACTAAATTCAGCTCCTGATGAATAATCGTTGCCGACGTTTGCCATCGAGTCGAGCGTTATACCCGCTTCGTAAGGTACCCTCAAGCGCTCTATTTTGTCGGTTCGGCTGCGGTGGAACAAGGCAACCTGCAAGGTATGTTCCCCGATATTTTTCTTAAAAGCAAGTTCGTACGAATTGATATACTCCGGTCTTATATCGGGATTTCCTATTTCAGCAGTGTAATAATCCCTGAAAGTGATGTAGGGCTCCATAAAAAACAACTCAGGACGATTCGTTCTCCTGCTGTATCCCGCTGTAAAAGTTGCTGACTCGTCCAGGTTAAAACCAACATGTGCCGAAGGGAAAAACTCCAGACGATCTTGTGTCCGGTTGGCCCAATCCTTAGAGCTGCGCAATACCTGATGGGTATGTTCGGCACGTATACCGGCCTGGAATTCGAATTTTCCTGCACCTTGATTGGCTAATAAATACAGGGTGTTTATGCCTCGTTGAAAATAAAATGTATTGTAAATATCGTCACGAAAATAGAAGTGAGACGTTGAGGGGTTCCAATACTCCATTGTGTAATCGCCGTCTTCAAGGTATGAAAAATACTGATAGCCGCTCTCGATTCGTCCCGAACTGCTGTATGGCAACGTATAGTCCAATCTTCCGTCAACTGTCCACCGGTGTTCAGCTTCATCGGCCCGGTGTCCTTGTGTGCGTATACCGGAGTTATCGAACAGGTCACTTTCAAATCTTTCCAGTGCATTGCCCCCGTATTTTAAATAAAAATGTCCTTTTAAGGTATGACCGTCATTATGAAATTTGTGATTAAATCCCATACTTCCCGCAATTAACGTTTCATGAAGGTCGTAGTGGTCTTTACTGTTATAGTTATTGTTTACCGAAGGGTTATCGGGACGTTTTACTTTTTCTGAATATTGCAAATCGCCTTGAGCTGTTCGTCCTTCATAACCTCCGGTTAATTCGATATAATAATCGGTTTGTTTTTTTGTCAATTGCCAACCGGCTTGAAGAATGTAATTATAGAACTCGCCCTGACGTGGCCCTTCAGAGTGTGATGTTATGGTTGTGTCGGCTACTATTGTTGTTTTTTCCTGCTCGAAATCGCTCTTGCGGAAACGTTGTCCGTAAGATCCTCCGAATTTAAACCTGTGTTCTCCGGATTGTTTATTTAGCATAAAATCAACTCCGCGTGATCCGTAGCTACTTCCGAAAGCGTTTACGGCACCTGAGATTCCCTCTCCATATTGTTGTTTGGTAATGATATTGATAATGCCAGCTTCACCGTCACTTTGATTTCTTGCTGATGGGGTGGTGATTATTTCAATGTTTTCTATTTGGCTTACAGGTATTTGTTGTAAAGCCTGAGAGGCATTGAACATACTCGGTTTTCCGTTGACCTGAACAAGAAAACTTGAACTGCCTCGAAACGATACATTACCCTCAGGGTCAACGCGAATAGACGGAACCTTTGAGAGGATGTCGGTTGCCGTACCTCCTCCTCCGGCAATTATATCGTTATTTGCCGATATAATTTTTTTGTCAAGTTTGTAAATTACCTGTTGCTTTTCTCTTACTACTTTAACTCCGGCAAGTTCGAAAGCTTCAGGAGAAAGCTTTATTTCTCCTAAATCTGTGTTATTCGAAACTTTAATCTCTTTTTTAAATGCTGTATAACTTATCATTTTAATCTGAATCTGATATTCCCCGGATGGAATACCTTCCAATTTAAATGTACCTGCCTCGTCGGTAACGGTTCCTTTGATGAATTTATCGTTTTGAAGGACATCTATGTTGCAAAACTTAATAATTTCTTCCGAGTCATGGTCTGTTACTTTCCCTTTAAGCGAATATTGTGACATCGCATTTGCCGAAAAGAATAAGCACAGAATTAATAATACGTTTTTCATGATGTTAATAATTAAAGATTTTAAGAGTGATTATTTATAAGGGTGTGTATGTATGTCTGATGTGATAGTTTTCAACTCAATTTATCAATTTGATTCTTATATTTCTGAATGATACATTATCTCCATGGTCTTGCAATCCGATATATCCTTCGTGGTTTTTTCCGCCACAATCCTTCATAAGTTCAAAAGCCAGCGGCCATTTGGTTTGACCGAATTTACCCGATTGAAGTAAATCGATCCATTGTTGCCCCTTAAATGAGTATTCCACCACCTTAATGTCATTTAACCAATGGGTTACAATTCCATTGTCGACTATGATACGAGTCCGGTTCCACTCGCCGTAGGGTTTGGCTGTTTGTGGTTCAGCAGCAATCATGTCATATAGTGATCCTGCTTTGCGATTTCCGTTTTTACCGAGTTTGGCATCAGGATGGTTGTCGTTGTCTAAAATCTGATACTCAGGTGCCGAAATAAAAATAGACTGTAATTTATATTCTCCGCTTACCGGATCTTTTGATTTAACTTCTCTTGCCAGATAAAAAATTCCCGAATTTCCTGCTTTTGAAACTTTCCATTCAAGCTTCAGCTCGAAATTACGGAACTTGTAATTAAATATAATATCTCCGCCTTCTTTTCCTTTTTGATTTAGTATTAAACAATTGGTTGTTACCTCCCACTTGTTCGGTAGATAGTTTTTACCATAACCTCGCCAACCGGCAGTTGTTTGACCGTCAAACAATACAATGAATCCGTCTTCGTCTGTATTGAATGATGAAAGGTTGACATCTGCAGATTCTGTTATGGTATATTCCGGAGAGTTGTATGAGGAGTTTGTTTTATTGTTTTTACCGGTGCAGGCAAAAAACATTAAACAGGCTACTATATAAATGATCCGATTCATGTTTATTAAAATTTTATTTTGTTGGCGCAAATGTATAAAGCCTGAAATTACTGAGAAAGTATGTGGATAGATAAAATTCAAATTGGCATAAAATGAGATAGATTTGGCATAATTTTTATACATTTGCATGGCTTGTTTCAAATCAATATGAAAAGATATTGTACTATATGTGTTTGCTTTTGCTTATTGTCATTGAATTCGTATGCTTTTAATTTGCGCAAGTCAGGGACCGGCATAAGCGGGAGTGTTATAAATTCAGTATTTCAGGATACCCGGGGAATGATTTGGGTAGGAACAAATACCGGGGTAAGCCGGTTCGACGGAAAAGGAGCGGTACAAATAGCAGGACTGAACGGCGTAAAAAATATCACGGGAATTGTAACAGGTGAAATTATCGCCGAAACACTATACGGATTGAAATTGTATAATTCCGAAACCGACTTGATTTCGAATTTTGATATGTTCGGAAATACTTCATTTGCAGTATCCGACAGCAAGGGAACTGTTTTTGTCATTCAGGGAAACGGTTCTGTTTATTATAAAACAGTTCAACAAAAAGGATTTGACAATATAATCGTTTCCGATTTATTTTCGAATAATATCAAATTTGTTAAAGTGGATAATGGAATCCTTCGTATTGTGACCAGGAACGGAATTATAAGAGAATTCAATGTTATTTATAGTCATGGTATTGTGAACCTGGAAGAAAACTCAACTATACAAGTAGGTTCAACTGTTTTGTTTTGCTTTGAGAGTGAAAACCGTATTTATGTTATTGATGACGAATACAGGCTAATTGAACTAAGCCCAACTAATAAACCTGTGTTTATAGCCGATTTAAACAAGCTCTTGTCGGGAAAGGAATGTTGACAGCCGGTATTGTTTTTAAAAACGAGTTTTATTTTGGTACGGAAACCGGACTTTATAAAATTAAAGACGGTCAGTCAGTTATGGTTCTATTAAAGGACGGAATCAATTGTTTGTTGAAAGATCGGTTTCAGGATCTGATCTGGATAGGAACTTCAGGTGAAGGGCTTTTTACGTTGTCTTATGATCAGTATACTATAAAATCTAGTCTTTTGCGGGATTTTTGTCCTTCCGTGTCAAAATCTATAACGGCAATTTGCCCTAATGATGATAAAACCCTTTGGCTCGGAACGGATGGAAGTGGTATTATAACCATTCCTGGTTTTAATGCTGAAAATGAAATAACCGGCACACAGCTGATAACAACCGGTAATGGGTTGTATGATAATACCATATATTCACTTGAAAAATCAAAATACGGGATTTGGATCGGTTGTAAATCCGGTTTGGCTTTTTACTCAAACAAAGATAAGACCATACATAAGATAACGAATTCTATTCATACTATTTATGCGATATGTGAACTGGATTCTATTTTATGGATTGCATGTTACGAAAGAGGAATGGTGAAAGTGTCACTCGCATTTAAAAACGAACTTCCTGAATTGTCCGATATTCGACTTTATTCATTAAACAACGGGGATGAAGCCTCCAATCGATTTTTATCCATAAAGAAACAAGACAACCAGCTGTTTTTCGTAAATAAAGGATCAGGTGTTTTTGAGTTTACCGGCAATGGTATTAAACCGGTTTTTGAAAATCTGAATTCGATTAATCAGATTGAACCCATTGACAATTCGGGGTTTATGATCTCAACTGATTTTGGGACATATCTATTTACCGGTGATAATGCGAATCAACTAAATTATACAACGACTAAGGATATTGTACATGGATCCTGGAAAGATTACTGGTTAAGTTCTGATAATGGGTTAGCCCTTTACAATACCGGGTTGGGTACATTTCAGTATTTCGATACCGGATATGGCCTTACGGTTACAGAGTACTGTAATGGTTCGTCATATAGGGATAAGCCGACTTCTACGTTGTTCTTTGGTGGTATTAACGGTTTTACAACTGTAAAATACAATGATTATGACGAGGCAATGGACTATATACCGACATTGTTTTTAGAGAAACTCCGTGTGTTCGGTATTGATAAAAACATAAAGGATTTTGAGCAAGCCGGAAATCTGGTATTTAAGTCCAATGAGAATTTTTTATCGGTAACTTTTAATGCGTTGGACTATATCAACGGTTACAACTACAATTATTATTACAAAATAGGTGAAAACGGACAATGGGTCGATAACGGTAATTCGGGTACCGTTTCATTTACTGATATTACGTCCGGCACCTATACTCTTTATGTGAAGTATTATAACAAAATGCTTGATAAGGAGAGTTATGCTAAAAGTATTGTAATCATTGTTTTACCTCCCTGGTATTTTAGTCCGTATGCATATATTATGTACCTGTTAGTTGCGATCTTGATCGTATACTTAACCTATCTGACAATGTCGAAACGCAAGCTTAAACAATTGGAAGAAGAAGCTATAAAGGCCGGGCAACGCCGAAAAGAAGAGCTTTACGAAGCTAAGTTGGATTTTTTTACTGATATGGCTCATGAGTTTTGTACTCCGCTTACGTTGATATCAGGGCCCTGCAACTTGATAATGGAGCAAAAAAACGTAAGTCCTTCAGTTACAAGATATGCCGGAATAATTGATCGTAATGTTAAGCGTCTGAACTCATTAATAGATGATCTGATGAGTTTTAAACAAATGGAATCCGGGTATAAACAACCGGTTATCAGGAGGCTGAATGTTTCGGATATGGCCGATCGCATTATTGATGCTTTTCAGATAAATACCTCCGGAACCGGAATCGTCATAAAAAAACAATACTTTGCCGGTATTAACTGGAATTCCGATGAAGGTTTTTTGACAACCATACTTATCAATTTAATTTCAAATGCCATCAAATATTCAAATGGAGGACCTGCTGAAGTAGAGATTCAGGTTGTTGAAGATAACCTCAAAATAAAGGTGACAAATAAAGGTAAGGGAATATCCGAAGCAGAAGCATCAACCATATTCGATAAATTTACGGTATTGGATAACCGGAAACATGATGATTGGAAACAAACCGGGCTGGGGCTTGCAATAACGGCAAGTATGGTTAAGCTTTTGGATGGTGAAATCGGAGTTGAGAGTATTCCTGACGATTCTACTTCATTTATTGTTAACCTGCCTTTTTTACAGGCAGAATATGCCGATAACCGCAATAATCATTTATTTCGGGGTGTCGTTATTCCCCAGTTTGTATTGCCTCAAACCAAATATGAATATAAAGAAGAACGGAAAACGGTTGCTATTATTGATGATGATCCCGAAATGCTTTGGTTTATTTGTGATGTACTTACACCCGATTTTAATGTATTGCCGGTAAATGATTCCAAAACGGCCAAGGATATCTTATCGGCCAATCATACCGATATAATACTTTGCGATGTAATGATGGATGAGATCGACGGAATAAAACTTGCTGAAATGTTAAAATCCAACAAAACTACGTCACATATTCCATTGATTATCGTTTCGGCAGCACACGATACAAAAGTACAGACACAGGCAATTAATGCGGGAGCTGAATTGTATATTACCAAGCCTTTTGACAATTTGTATCTGAAATCTGCAATAAACCGGCTGTTGGGTCGAAAAGAGGATTTGAAAGATTATTTTTCTTCTCCGATGAGTGCTTATGAGCTCACTATGGGCAAACTACAACACTCGGAGCATCGGAGATTTTTGAAAAAACTGTATTCGATAATCAATAAAAACATAACGAACGAGAATCTGTCACCCGATTTTATTGCCTCCGAACTAGGCACGAGTACGCGAAGTCTGTATCGTAAGGTGAAAGAAGCGACGGATAAAACCCTTCATGAAATAATAAGTGACGGGAAATTAACCGTCGCCGAGAATCTTTTATTGAAATCAAAATTCACAATCGACGAAATCGTTTTCAAATCAGGCTATACCAACCGGGCCAGTTTTTACCGGGCATTTTCCAATAAATATGGTTGTAATCCGACGGAGTATATTGAAAAGAACAAGACGTAAAATTCCTTTCAACTAGCTGTTATATAGTTCATGAATCTCATTAATATGTAGCTTCAAATGTCGGGGATAATCCAGAATCATATCTTTTAAGCTTACTTCTTCTGTTGGAGAGGCGATCCATTTGTTATCCATTTTATTTAAATTGACATGTTCTATTACATGGATTATGTGTAAATTGCTGTATTTCCATAATTGTACTAACAGGTGCCAGTTTTCTTCCTGAAAGTTTTGTATGGCAATCCATCGGTCGTTATTTCCATTAGTCGAATAATTCGGAAAAATGAGAGGTGTTTCATTGTATTGCAGATGAACGATACGATGAAGATTGTTAGTGGCAGAATCAATCATGTGTCCGACAATCTGCTTGATTGAGCGGTTTTGACAATTAAATTTATTCGAAATAGAATCTTTATCCAATGAATTTAAATAAGCTTCTTCTATTTCTATAATCTCTCTGATTTCTTTTGTTACGTGTAAAAAAAATAATTCTGACATAATTTTTTATGTTTTAATCATTAAATCATTAGAATGAAATTTTTGAAGAGCTAATCTTTTAGTTTCATATTGGCAAAGATAATACCTCATTGCAGAATAATCATCTTATTTCAATCCTTTTTTAAATAATACCATAATTACTACATCCTCTGGAAGTTGATTATTATGGACTAGAATAGTCATTGGAATTAATCTCCCGCATGGTTTGGCTCTGTAAAAGGCTTCTTTGGTGCTTTGCGAAATAGCCGAACCTTCTATTTTCTCAATATACTTTTCCGTGAAGTAGCATGTTATATTAAAATATCCGTCGCAAACAGAAATCCAACCTAAATTCTTCTTTTTGAATAACATTTTACATAACCAGGCATTTCCATCTCTATAATAATTCCATTCCGGGATAATTTCATGTAACGAGAATGCATCGTTTAAGCATTTAAAGGCTACAAAACTTTCTCCTAAAATAGTTGCCAACACTTCATCCGAAGGAAAAATTTCTTTATTTTTTAATTTTATTTCGGCCATATTACGATCCTTTCTTTTTTCCCAATTTTTTATTTAAGAAATTATCTTTTGTTTTTATTGTAACCCATTCTTTACTGACCATGTATTCAACAAAAACAGCTAAACCCTTATCTTTTATCATTTCGATAGACTTTTGTCGACTGGTGCAGGAAATATATTCTCCAACCTTTATTGACAATGGATTGAATTTTTTGCACAATTCTACTGAGGTAAATTTTTTACAGTCCGCACAAGAAAAATAATTATTCTCCATACAACAGGGTCTTACTTTACATGTATGGGTATCCTACAGCACACAACGGAGAGCTACCTTTACAACCTTCGCATTTCCCTCCAATATATGTAGGGCAAGCCCCACAGTATAAACCGCAATATGAAATAAGGTTTTCGTCTTTGGGTATTATCTTATCTTTTCCTTCCATATCATAATTTATTTAAGCTTCTTTACAGGTATATAAATTTCAGTGGTTATCTCGTTGATATTAGATTCAATAGGAGAAACTAGATAGCTTTCAAAACTAATTGTGCCATTGGCGTAATATCCGCTTTGAGGTAGCCAGTTTTCATAAATTTCACGATACATTACATGTAAGTCTGATAAACATCCAACATGCTTAAATACAGCATATTTTCCGTCAGGCAATTGCATCGTTTTATATTTAGATCCTACTGAAACATGGTTAGGGATCATTGCTCCTATATAGAACCTACATTGACTTGTAGGGGTAATTAACGGATCGTCTAAGCTGATACTTACTAAACGTAATTTATCTTTTTCAATTCCTAATTCATTCATGTAGTTGAAAATCTGACTCCATTTAGCACGATACCTACTTTTGTTTTTATACGAATCGCCCACTTCTACATAAAGAACATATAAATTGCAAATTGACTTTATCTCATATATAAAGTCAGAAATATTTATATTAAGTAAGGGTTGTTCCTTCTGTTTTTTATATTCTGTAGTAGAGATTCCGAAATGTTTCTTGAATGCTTTGGATAGACTGTTTTTAGTTTGATAATTTGTTTGCCTGGCGATTTGTTCAAGCGTCATTTCTGTTGATAATAGGAGATTTGCAATTTGTTCGATTCGTAGTCGCTGAATGTAGCTTGCTATATTTTCACCTGTAACTTTCTTGAATACTTCGCGAAAATGGTATTTAGATAGCCGGCTCATTAATATTAATTCGTCCATCTCCAATTTCTCAAAAAGGTGTTCTTGGATATAGTTTGTTATTCTGCCAATTGTCTCTTCATGAATATTTTGTGTTTCTGCCTTTTGTTTCCACCTGTTGAGCGTAGGAAGCCTTTCCATAAATACTTGCCTAAGCTCTTCAGGTGTATAGTCTGTCCCTACTAAACTATTATACCAATCAGTATTAGCTATCCAGATTTCGACCATTTCTGACATTGTTCTATCAGCCTTGTATTCTTCATTTTTCCAACAACACAGACAATATCCATTGTTCTCCGGATTATAAAACATCACACTGAGTTCGACTTTATCCAAAGGTATTCCACAACTTTGGCAATATCTCTCGTTTAATATTTTGCCAACCATATCTTTGCATATTATTTTTACAAAGATAAATGATTTTATTGGCATAAAGTTATCCAATATAGGGATGTTGTTTGGTTGATTTTTCCTTTGTTATCTTGGTATATACCTGCGTCGTTTTAATGTTAGTCCGTTCCATCATCCGGCTAACGGTTTCCAACAAAGAACTCATGGACTATAAAACTTCCGGTGGAACAATTCGTTTTCCCCTGAACAAAAAGCTTCCTGTGACTTTAATTAAAAAGATAGTAAAATTCCGTATTAAGGAAAATTCAGCAAATATAAAATCGAAGAAATGACTATTGATCGGAAGCCGGTGACTAAACATTGGCTTTCAGTGCCTTTCGTAACTCCTCTTGTGAAGAAGTTCCCGTCGTTCCTATCTTTTTGATCGTAATACTTGACGCCAGATTCCCGAATGAAGCAGCCATTACCGGATCTATTCCGGCAGCTATTGCCGTTCCGAATGCCGCCAGGAAGGTATCTCCCGCCCCGACGATATCGATAGGCGGTTCGACGGCATAAGCAGATACATGTGTTATGGTTTGTCCGTCGGAATAAAGACATCCTTTCGGGCCTATGGTCATACAGACAGGAGCTCTGTTGATCCGGGCTAATTTACCGGCTATTTCCACATACTGTTCCAGGTTGTCTGCCGGAGGTAAGTTTGTGTCCTGAACGATCCTCCAGGCTTCTATTTCGTTGGGTTTCATAATGACTCCCCTATATTCCGGCATTTTATCGCGACTGTCTACAATGACGGTTAATCCTTCTGCAGCATATTGTATAAGCTTTTTCCTGACAGCAGGTGTAATACATCCGAAGATAAACTGATCGGTAACACACAGTACATCCAGATCTTTCACTGTCCTGTCAAGATTATCGAGCAACATTTTTTCCGCACTTCCGGGTAAACCCCGATAGTTACAGAAATCCAGTCTCGGATCTTCGTATTCCACATCCGAAATACCCATGCGGATGGGTTTACAATAGGTATTAGTCATGACATCCCTGCATATAACAATATTGGAATCATCAATACCTCTGTTTTCCAGTTCCCTCAGCAATGCTTTTCCTCTCCAGTCGTCTCCCACAACTCCGATAGCTTTAATTTTTGCGGGACGTAGGGCTGCTATATTCGCTGCCAGGTTTCCTCCCCCACCGGGCGACATGCGTTCTTCGACTATGGGTAAAGGAAAATGAGGCGTTTCACGGGATAATTCACTGCGGGTCATATCGGCTTTCCAATAGATGTCTAAACAGAGGTCGCCGATCATCCCTACGTTGGCTTTCCCGACTTTAGTCAGTATTTCTTCCAACTGGATTTCACTGAGTTTTCCGAATAATTTCATACGTACATATTTTATTTTTATTAAATCGGTCGTATGGAACTCGCATGTTCATTTACTTATAGTATACATGAATGTACATGCTTCGTTTCATACGTAAATAAATGTGTTTTTATAGTTGTGGTACTATAGCTGTCAGCTTATTGAATAAATTAGGGATACTTATCTGGTGATCTACACAGAAATGCCAGCCTTTTCCTCCCATACTGGTCGGACGGTTAACAATATTTTTACGTGGCCGGTAATAATAATCCGGATCTTCATAACCTATCTTACTCCGGTAATCTCCAAGATCGATCAGGTCAAAATTAGCAGTTGTTATCCTGTAAACATCATAACCCAGATTCCTTGCTATGGATAAGGCTTTCAGAAATACTTCCGGCCCTATGACTCCCGACCCGAAGTTCAGAAACACCCCTCCGTCCATTTGCGATACCGAATAGCATATCTTATGGAAATCCACACCGCTGCATGCTCCGATAGCGGCAAAATCAACTGAAGGATGCTGATGAATAATATCCGTTCCCAAGGCAATATGATAGGTCGCTGGAACGCCGTATTTATAGGCCTGATACAAAACACAGTCGTTTTTATAGGGAAAACGGTCTGGATAGCGGTCTATATAAACGGCCAGACTCTCCCCATAACCCAATCCTTCCCGGGCACCTCTCTGCAGAGCCTCGTTCATCCAGTCTCCGGTTTCTTCCCACATACCGAACGATCCGTCTTCAATGGCAGTAGGCACGTCTTCCGAAGTCCCTCCGTTGAAACCCAGTTCGAAGTCGTGGATACTTCCGGCTCCGTTACCTGCAATATGTGTAATGAAACCTCGTTTGATCAGTTCGATCAGGTAACCCGAAAGCCGGTTCTTGATCACATGGGCTCCCATGGACAGAATTACCGGGCGATTATTACGTCTTGCAAGGATGATCCGTTCCACTAACTCATTGAAATCCGGATGATCCCAGGGAGTAACAGCATCAAATCCCGGGCGTCTCATATTGTCGATCGTTACCAGATTATACCTGTCTTTGACGGGAAAAGTGCGGATTTTTGAAAAATCCAGCTGACCTGCTATCTTGATATTTTCGTCCATAAAAATTAATTAATAATAAAATCCATGATTTTGTTTGCTTCGATAAAATCTCCGACGATCAGGTTTGCTCCGGCCGGAATCAGTCTTTCTCTTTTAACGGGATTGATCCCATACCGTTGTGCTTCATTACTTGCAACTCCTACGGTAATGGCATGAACTTCACTGCCCAGACGAATTTCCACTTTTCCGTCGCCGAACACCACTAATTCACTCCCGTTCAGTTTTCTGTCGTTAATTAATTTCCGGATAACAGCTTCTTTCGAACAATCAGCTTTACGGGAAGGAGCCCCGGATATTTCTTTGAAAAAATGATCAAGACCGAGTATTCTTGCTTCCTCATTCACATCTTCATGATCGGTACCACTGGCGACATAGATCTCTATTCCCTTTTCTACCAGCATTTGCAATAATTCCCGGCTGCCCTTGATCAGGAATTCTTCGGCCGGAATTTTACCGGTAAGGATATCTTCCCGTCTTTGTGCCACGTTGTTCATCAGCCGACGGTTGTATTCATCCTTATACCACCACGGGTCAGTACTGGCACCTGGATTCAGGCCTGTTGATCGGACCTCATTAGCTAGCCATTCCATCTGATAATAAGTCTGGATTCCGGTAGACTGGTCAATGTAATTTTTAACTTTTCTTATCAAGGATTCATCATATTCCGATCCTCCGGTGATAAATTCGATCATCATCGGTTCCATGATCTCTTCCCATCCATACCGCAAGGTAGAAAGGGTTCCGTCGAAATCGAATAAAGCCGCTTTCAGGGCAGGCCGAGGAGAGGGAAGAAATTTCAGTATTTCCATTTTGTATTGATTTTTTTAGTTTCCGGTGCAAAGATAGGTTTTTTTAAAAAGTATAAGAGAGGTTCAGATTGAAATTCCGGTCGTTGTAGCCAGGAAAGATGAGGACCTGTTGCTTTTTATCTTTTTTGCTGAACGCTTTTTGAATATAAGGGTAAGTCCAATAAACAATTTTAGTAGATAAAATACCGATTCCGGCTCCGGCAACTACATCACTTACCCAGTGCTTGTTGTTATATATCCGGGAAACTCCGATCATGGTAGCCATTCCGTAACCTCCGATGCTGATCCAGACGGATTTGTCTTTGTACTCCTGATGAAGAAATTCGGCTGAAACGAATGCGGTTGCTGTGTGTCCGGAAGGAAATGATTTGCCGTTTGAGTCATCGGGTCTTCTTCGTGAAGTATAATGCTTTGTTGTATAGACGGCTCCTGATTCCAGGGCATTGCTCAAGGCATAAAGAATGAACATATCTGATAATTTGTGGGTACTTTCCACTCCGCACAGCTTCATTCCAAAAGCGGCAACAGCAGGTGAGAATTGGAAATAGTTGTCCCAGCCATTGTACCACATGGAATGATCTTCCAGTAGTTCATTTCGGGTTGAATAGTCCAGGCTTCGGGTACCTCCGCTTTCCAATGATATAATACCGTAAGTAATCATGGATACGGGAATAGCAACTCCAAGGATTTCAATCGTTTTGTTGTGATGTTTGGGGTTGACAACAATTGAGTCTGTAAACTGATAAGGGATGCTGTCATTTTCTTGCGCATGCAAAAAAGAATGACAAATGACGACAAATAAGATCAGTATAAGTATCCTTTTATGTTTCATTGATTATTAAAAACCCTATTTTGAACTAAATTGTTTAGCTTAAAATAGGGTTTTTGATGGTTGTCAATTATTCTTGATTATTCCCACTCGATCGTTGCGGGCGGTTTGGAACTGATGTCGTAAACGACCCGGTTTACGCCACGTACTTTGTTGATGATTTCATTGGAAACTTTGGCCATGAATTCGTAAGGCAAACGGGCCCAATCGGCAGTCATGGCATCCGTAGATGTTACGGCACGTAAAGCCACAGCATTTTCATAGGTACGTTCATCTCCCATAACACCGACCGATTGGACGGGCAACAGGATTGCACCGGCCTGCCATACTTTGTCGTACAGGTCCCAGGCACGTAGTTCATTGATGAAGATAGCATCCGCATCCTGTAGGATCCGTACTTTCTCCGGAGTAATAGCTCCCAGGATCCGTACTCCCAATCCCGGTCCGGGGAACGGATGGCGGTTGATGAGGTGAGGCATCATACCGAGTTCGCGTCCTACTTTTCTCACTTCGTCTTTGAATAACAGACGGAGCGGCTCTACCAGTTTCAGGTTCATTTTTTCGGGAAGTCCACCTACATTGTGGTGGGATTTGATTACTGTGCCGGTAATGGAAAGCGATTCGATGATGTCGGGATAAATGGTTCCCTGTCCCAGCCATTTGGCGTCTTTCAATGTATTGGCTTCTTCCTCAAAAACATCGATGAATCCCTTGCCGATGATTTTCCGCTTTTTCTCCGGATCGGTTACTCCGTCCAGCGCTTTGTAAAAACGTTCTTTAGCATCTATCCCTTTGACATTCAAACCCAGATGTTCATAATCTTTCAGGACATTTTCGAATTCATTTTTCCTCAGTAAACCGTGATCGACAAAGATACAGGTCAGGTTTTTACCGATGGCTTTATGCAACAAAACGGCGGTTACAGAGGAATCAACTCCTCCGGATAAGGCCAGGATGACATGATCATCACCTAATTGTTCTTTCAATTCCGCTACTGTTGTTTCAATAAAAGAAGCCGGTGTCCAGTCTTTTGTTTTACCGCAGATGGATAAAAAATTATCTAATATAGCAGTTCCACATTCGGTATGGAATACTTCCGGATGGAATTGTACTCCCCAGGTTTCCTCTCCTTCAATTTTATAAGCCGTAGCTTTTACATCGGCTGTTTCGGCAATAATCTTGAAATTTTCAGGAATCGTAGTGATTGTATCCCCATGTGACATCCAGACCTGCGATTTTTCTTTGACTCCTTTCATCAAAGGATCCTGGTTACATACGGAAGTCAGAATAGCCCGTCCGTATTCCCGGGAGTCTCCTTTTTCTACTTTTCCGCCGGAAGAAAATGCTAAATACTGGGCGCCGTAGCAAATACCCAGGATGGGATACTTTCCGCGTATGGATGACAAGTCCGGTTTAAAGGCTCCTGCATCGTTGACCGAGAAAGGACTTCCGGATAGGATTATTCCTTTGACGTACTGGTCGTTTTCAGGAAACTTGTTATAAGGGACAATCTCACAGTAGGTGTTAAGTTCTCGCAATCGCCGGCCGATGAGTTGGGTCGTTTGAGAACCAAAATCAAGGATAATAATTTTTTCGTGCATAAATTAAGAATTTGCATGCAAAATTAAGCATTTCATTTAAAAAAGACTTATTTTTGACAAACATAATGCGAGGTAAATTTGTTTGAAAAGAAGAAAGTACACCTTTAAAAATATGTTTGTATGAAATCGGACAATTCTAAATTAATTTTGGGCTTGATTATTGGAGCGGCTGTAGGAGCGGCTGTAGGAGCCTTTTTAGCTTCGGGAAAGAAAGACGAATTTCTGGAAGAAATCGGGGAAGCAGTGGGTAAAGCCAAGCAGAAAATCGGAGACGCGATTTCTCAGGGTATCGAAGAGTTGGATCTGGCTGTCGATAAGGTGAATACCATTGCTCACACAGCTATTTCCAGGGCAAAAGATACCCGGGTCGCAGACTAAATAATTGGGTTCCATGGAAAAAGATAAAAATTTGGGATCTCTCTTTTCGGATATAAAGAGGGAAGTTATGGCTTTGGTCAATCTGAAGCTAAAAATTTTCCGGCTGGATGTGTATGAAAAAACAAGCATCACATCCTCTGTTCTTTTATTTGGACTGATTCTACTGCTGGTCGTCTTTTTTGCAGTGTTGTTTTTATTTCTGGCGCTGGGAATGTTTTTAGGGGAGTGCCTGGGTAGTAATGCTGCAGGTATGGGGCTGATTGCTTTGTTGTATCTGCTGATGTTTGCCGTCCTTTTATTTCAACGAAAATCCATACAAGCCTGGCTTGTCGATTTGTTTTTAACCGAGTTAACGAAAAATGATGATGGAGATGAACGGGAAGATTCATAAAATAACAGAACTGGAAAAACTTCAGCTTCGTAAAATCCGGCTGAAGGCAGAAGCGGATGTTCATGTTCATGCTTTGGATGAACATTTTGATTATTTGCAAAACAACATTGGATCATTGCTGGTAAATTCGGCATTAACGGCTGCGCAGTCGAAGATGCCTCCTTTTTTGCAGGGGCTGCTCCCTGTTTTTTTAGGAGGAGGAAGTGATCGTCGTCCGGATCGTCATTCTCAGGTTGCGGTACAATCTTCCAAAGCAGGAACAATGATTGATCAGGTAATTGAGATCCTTCCTTTTTTATTTAAGGGCGCCAAGCCGGTGATCCTTGCTTTTGTATTAAAAAAGATCCGGGGTTTCTTTTTGTCCAGAAAAAATAAATAATACTGATCCTGGATGTGTGATGAATACGGAAAATCATTACCTTTGACCTTACAATCACAATTTACCTGTCAAAATTAGAAAAATATAAACATGGAAAAACATTTATTCCTGGGCGACGAGGCCATTGCACAAGCTGCCATAGACGCCGGGTTGTCGGGTGTTTATTCGTATCCCGGAACTCCTTCTACTGAAATAACCGAGTTTATTCAATCTTCTCCCATAGCCAAAGAAAGAGGAATTCATTCCCGGTGGTGTTGCAATGAAAAGACTGCCCTGGAAACGGCTTTAGGTATGTCGTATGCCGGAAAAAGAACCCTTTCCTGTATGAAGCATGTCGGATTGAACGTCGCTGCCGATGCTTTCATGAATATTGCCATGTCGGGGATTAACGGAGGAATGATTATTGTTACGGCTGATGATCCTTCGATGCATTCATCCCAGAATGAGCAGGATAACCGGGTGTATGGTAATTTTGCCATGTTACCGGTATTTGAACCATCCAATCAGCAGGAAGCATACGATATGGTGTATGATGGTTACGAACTTTCCGAAAAATTAGGTTATCCGGTTTTATTGAGGATTACCACCCGTATGGCCCATTCTCGTTCCGGAGTTGTTACCCGGGAACGGAAAGTTGAAAATACATTGCATACTCCGGAAGACGGACGTTTGCGTTTTGTGCTGCTTCCGGCTAATGCCCGTAAACGATATAAAGTATTGATCGAAAAACAGGAAGAGTTTCTCCGGGCCTCCGAGGAATCTCCTTACAATCAATATTTCGATGCTCCCAATAAAAAAACAGGGATAGTCGCCTGTGGAATCGGGTTTAATTACCTGAAAGAAAATTATCCCGGAGATTTTGAATATCCGGTATTGAAGGTCAGCCAGTATCCCTTGCCTAAAAAACAATTGGAACGGTTGGTCGACGAGTGCGACGAGATCCTGGTACTGGAAGATGGTTTCCCGGTAGTGGAAGAACAAATCAAAGGTTACCTGGGTATTGGAGTAAAAGTCCGCGGTCGTTTGGATGGGACCCTTCAACGTGACGGAGAGTTGAATCCGGATAAAGTAAGAAAAGCGCTGGGCATGCCGGTTCAATCTTATTATCCGGTTCCGGAAGTAGTGGAAATGCGTCCTCCTGCCCTGTGCCAGGGTTGCGGTCACCGGGATGTGTATCAGGCTTTGAATGATGTGTTGAAAGAATATGAAAGTCCGAAGGTTTTCAGTGATATCGGATGTTATACACTGGGAGCTTTGCCTCCTTTCCGCGCCATCGATACCTGTATCGATATGGGTGCTTCAATTACTATGGCCAAAGGAGCTGCTGATGCGGGAATTTTCCCTTCGGTAGCAGTGATCGGAGATTCGACATTTACTCATTCCGGAATGACCGGTTTACTGGATTGCGTCAATGCCAATGCAAATGTGTTGATTATTATTTCGGACAATGAGACAACCGGGATGACAGGAGGTCAGGATTCGGCCGGAACAGGTCGTATCCATGATATTTGTAAAGGAATCGGTGTAGATTCGTCGCATTTGCGGGAAATTGTACCCCACAAAAAAAATTACGAAGAAATGAAAGCTATGATCCGGGAAGAGATCAATTATCCGGGGCTTTCGGTAATCGTTCCCTGCCGGGAATGTATTCAGACATTTGCGAGGAAAGCAAAGTCTGCGAGAAAATAAAAGAAATGAAAAAATGAAAGGAATTGCACCTGCCACCTGTCCTCAGAGCGGACAACTATCAGTAACCACGGGTGTAAACCCGTGGATGGTGAAAAGGTGCAACCCATAGAAAGAAATGAAAAAAATGAAAACAGATATAATACTTGCGGGAGTCGGAGGACAAGGGATTCTCTCTATTGCAGCGGTGATCGGAGAAGCTGCTATTCAGGACGGCCTGTATATGAAACAATCCGAAGTACACGGTATGAGTCAGCGGGGTGGGGATGTGCAGTCGCACCTGCGGATCAGCAATCAGCCGGTCGCTTCCGACCTTATTCCGCTGGGCTCGGCGGATGTGATTATTTCTCTGGAACCCATGGAGGCCTTGCGTTACCTGCCTTATCTGAAAAAGGACGGCTGGGTGGTAACTCATTCCGGTCCGTTTGAAAATATACCCAATTATCCGGAAATGGATGTGGTCATGAAAGCGTATGAGGCGTTGCCGAATAAAGTGATCATCGATGTGGAGCAGATTGCTAAGGATTTGGGATCCGGTCGTTCCAGCAATATCGTTATGTTGGGGGCTGCTTCGCCTTATATTGGTATTGAGTTTTCAAAACTGGAAGAAGGAATCCGCTCTATTTTCGGACGAAAAGGAGAAGAGATTGTGGCTGTCAATCTGAAAGCACTGAAAGCAGGAAAAGATATTGCGGCATCCTGATGTAATTTTCCTGTTTGGTGGGAAAGAAAGTATGAAACAAACCGTAAAAAATAATCTGTTGCTGGCCTGCTTCATTATTTTGAAGATGGTATTGCAATACAGGATGATCGCGTCCGGTTATGAGCTTCACCGGGATGAATTTTTACATTTGGACCAGGCACACCATCTGGCATGGGGATTTACTTCAGTCCCGCCGGTAACATCGTGGATTTCTTCCCTGATTTATTGGATGGGAAACGATGTATTCTGGGTTAAGTTTTTTCCTGCATTATTCGGAGCGTTGACGATTCTGTTGGTATGGAAGAGTATAGAAGCACTGGAAGGTGGTCTCTTTGCCCGTATCCTGGGTGCTTCTGCTGTACTCTGTTCGGTATACCTGCGTATCAATACGCTTTATCAGCCTAATTCGCTGGATATCCTTTGCTGGACTTTTCTGTTTTACTGTGTGATCCGGTTTATCTGCTCGGGAAAAAGTATATGGCTTTATTGGTTTGCTTTCGGATTTGCCATCGGATTTCTCAATAAGTATAACATTATATTTCTATTGGCAGGCTTGTTGCCGGCCTTGCTGTTGACCGGGCATCGTTCAGTTTTTAAAAACAAATCGTTCTATTATGCTATAGGGCTGATTGTGTTGATGATATTACCCAATCTTATCTGGCAGTTCAGGCATGATTTCCCTGTGGCGCAACACATGAAGGAATTGTCGTCAAGCCAACTGGTACATGTGGGGCGGATTTCGATCATTGTCGAACAGGTGGTGTTTTTTATTCCTTCGTTGTTTGTTATCCTGTTTTCATTTATCGGGATGATTTTTTATAAGCCCTTTAACAGGTTCAGGATTATCGGACTGGCTTATCTTTTCACCATGGCATTGTTTATATTCCTGAAAGGAAAAGCGTATTATACCCTCGGGCTTTATCCGGTGTTGTTTGCATTCGGTTCGGTATATATCGAACGAGTGACTGCCAACAGATGGAGGCCGGTGTTCAGACCGGGAGCAGTTGCTTTTATATGGGTTGCAGGGATCTTCTATGTGCCTGTTATCTGCCCGGTTTATTTTCCGGAAGAGATCCAGGCAGATTCGCGTATCGTCCGGCTATATAGAGATACGGGTCAACTTTCCTGGGAGGATGGAAAAGAGCATTCTTTACCTCAGGACTATGCAGATATGGTCGGCTGGAAAGATCTGACACTACTGGTAGAGTCGGTATGGAATAAACTTCCTGTCGCCGAACGGAAATATACATTGATTCTTTGTGATAATTACGGAGAGGCCGGTGCTATTAATTATTATTCCGGGAATCGTTTGTCTGCCGTTTGCCTGAGTTCGGATTATATAAACTGGTTTCCTGAGATGGAAATCCGGTCGGTTATTTTAGTACAGAAAAAAGGAGAAAATGTTCCTGACGATGTCAGGTTATTGTTTGTATCAGTAGATCGTGCTGGTACGTTGGAACATCGTTTCGCAAGGGAATCCGGGACCTCTGTATCATTGTTACACCAGGCTCATATCCCTTTTAATCGGAGTCAGTTTCTGTCGATGGCCCTTTTAGAGAGATAAGGCTTTTGCAGGCAGATAATTCTCCAAAGATATTTAGAAAATTGTTATGATTTATCCTGAGAATTTTGAAATAAAAATCGGTTTCGATAAAATAAGACACTTGGTTACGGCCAAGTGTCTTTGTGCATTGGGTGAAGAAAAAGTAGAAGAGGTGGCTTTTTCGGATAATTACGAATGGATCCGGACACAGCTTTACCGTACTCATGAGTTTATCCGGATCATTCAGGAAGAGGACAATTTTCCGTCCAACTATTTTTTTGATGTCCGGGAATCGTTGAAAAAAATACGGATTGAAGGGACTTATTTGTTGGAAAGGGAATTGTTCGATATTCGTCGATCATTGGAGACCATCAACGAAATTGTTCGTTTTTTTCAACTCAAGCAGGAGGAAGAAAGTAGTGCTTATCCACATTTGCAGGAATTGGCGGCCGATGTAAGCGCTTTTCCGCAATTAATCCGTCAGATCGATGCCATTTTGGATAAATTTGGCCGGGTAAAGGACAATGCATCTCCTGAGTTGAGCCGTATCCGCAAAGAATTGACTCAGACGATGGGAAGTATTTCCAAGACCTTGCAAAGCATCCTGCGTTCAGCTCAGACAGAAGGTTTAGTGGATAAAGATGTAGCTCCGACCATGCGTGACGGGCGGTTGGTTATTCCCATCTCTCCTGCATTCAAGCGGAAACTGAAAGGAATTGTACATGATGAATCAGCTTCCGGTAAAACCGTATTTATCGAACCGGCCGAGGTAGTGGAGGCTAATAATAAGATCCGTGAACTGGAAAGCGAGGAAAAACGGGAAATTGTCCGCATCCTGACGGCTTTTACAAATCAGATGCGCCCGGAGATTCCGGAGATCATACATTCGTACCAATTCATGGCGGAGATCGATTTTATAAGGGCCAAAGCATTGTTTGCATTGGATATTGAGGCCATTCTCCCTGTTATTGAGGATAAACAGCAACTGGACTGGATCCGGGCGATTCACCCCTTGTTGTATTTATCCCATAGAAAACAAAATAAAACGGTAGTTCCCCTGGATATTGAGTTGAGTGCCGAGAAAGGGCGGTTATTGCTTATTTCAGGTCCTAATGCCGGAGGTAAATCTGTCTGTCTCAAAACAGTAGGATTGCTGCAGTACATGTTGCAATGCGGAATGCTGATCCCGTTGAGCGAGCGATCCAAAACCGGTATTTTCAACGATGTTTTTATTGATATAGGGGATGAACAATCCATCGAAAACGATTTAAGCACCTACAGTTCGCATTTGACGAATATGAAATTTTTTGTCCGGAACTGTAACCCGAAGTCCCTGATATTGATCGATGAGTTTGGTAGCGGAACCGAGCCTCAGATCGGAGGGGCCATTGCAGAGGCTTTGCTGGATCGTTTCAACCGTAAACACAGTTATGGGGTGATAACAACGCACTACCAGAACCTGAAACATTATGCCGAAGACCATGAGGGAGTTATCAACGGAGCTATGTTGTACGACCGTCATGAAATGCAACCGTTGTTTAAACTTTCCATTGGTAATCCCGGTAGTTCGTTTGCTGTGGAAATCGCACGGAAGATCGGTTTGCCGGAGGATGTGATTGCAGATGCTTCCGATAAAGTCGGGCAGGACTACATCGATATGGATAAATACCTTCAGGATATAGTGAGGGACAAGCGTTACTGGGAATCCAAGCGTCAGAATGTACGTCAGCAGGAAAAGAAACTGGAAGAGTTGACGGCCCGCTATCAAACGGACTTACAACAACTGGAGAGCCAGCGCAAGGAAATTATGTCCAAAGCAAAAAGCGATGCTGAGCGCATACTGGCAGAAGCCAATGCCAGAATTGAAAATACCATCCGGGAAATCAAAGAGGCCCAGGCGGAAAAGGAGAAAACTAAAGAAATCCGGAAAGGATTGGAGGCTTTTAAGGATACATTGAATACAAACTTACCTGTGGATGATAAAATTGCCCGTAAAATTGATAAAATAAAAGAACGGGAATCCCGTAAAAAACTTAAAAAATCGTCTGTTCAACCAGCTTTCAATCCGGAAATTATAGAAGTTGGTGATGCAGTACGGATCAAAGGGCAACGCTCGACAGGAGAAGTGCTGGAGAAAAAAAATAAAACCGTAGTAGTTGCTTTCGGGACCATTAAATCCACACTGAAACTGGATCAATTGGAGAAAGTCAGTAACAATCAGTTGAAAAAAGAAACTTCCGGAGTGTCGGTGATATCAGCCAACAGTTCCGACACCATGTCCGAAAAGAAACTGCATTTCAAACCTGAGATCGATGTCCGGGGAATGCGGGCGGATGAGGCCTTGCAAGCAGTTACTTATTACGTCGATGATGCGATCCAGTGCAATGTGGGACGCGTTCGTATCCTGCATGGAACGGGTACCGGCGTGTTGCGCCAGATTATCCGTGATTACCTGAAAATGATTCCGGGTATCCGGCGGTTTCAGGATGAACATGTACAATTCGGAGGAGCTGGAATTACGGTTGTAGAATTTGAATGATGGTTAAAATTCGCATTTTTTGCGAATTTTTAAAAATAAAATAGTACCTTTGTTGTGATCAAAACATGAATTATGGAAATCAGGTTTGAGAAAAAGTATTTGCAGGAATTGTATAATACAGGTAAAACAGGTGATAAAAAGCATCGTTTTCAACCACCAATAATCAATGGATATTTGAAATGTATCAGGGTATTGGATGAAGCACAGCGTATCGAAGATCTGTTTCAATATCGTTCATTGTGTTATGAAAGATTATCAGGTAATAAAAAAGGATTGTCGTCACTTCGGATAAATGACCAGTATCGCCTTGAATTCCGGAAAATAGCAAACGCTGATGATAAATTCATTGTTGAAGTTTGTTCATTAACTGATATTACAAATCATTATAAATCGTAATGTTATGGGAAATTTAGGATATCCTTTTCGTCCATATCATCCGGGTGAGCTCCTGAAAGAAGAACTGGAATGCCGACATATTCAGCAAAAGGTATTTGCTCAAAGATATGGAATATCTTATACGGCATTGAATGAAATATTGAATGCCAAGCGTCCTGTATCCACCGATTTTGCATTATTAATGGAAGCTGCTTTGGGAATTAATGCTGACTTATTGTTACGATTACAGGTCAGTTATAATCTCCAGGTAGCACGTCAGGATAAAAAACTACGTGAGCGGTTTGATCAAATAAAAAAAATCAGAGCTGTGTTCTGATCATTTTTGATTCAAGTGTTAATTAGGCTCATTCGCTCAATAAAAAAGACAATCCCAACCGATTCATTATGAATTAGTTGGGATTTTGTGTATCTTTGTTTGTCCCCCGATAATAGGGTTTCGAGGCCAAAAACGGGGAAATCACGCTAAAAAATACAGCATG
>JAVBKV010000068.1:0-8499 GCA_031553885.1 Bacteroidales bacterium | reverse complement strand
AACAGCTGGAATGAATACACGATATAGCTAATCGGCATTAGCTACAGCCTAAAGTATGCAAAAAAAGGGAGATAAAAGGAATGTAATAACCTGAAAACAGAAATAGTCGAAAAAAAAGCATGAATGATGAATCTATTGCTCATTTTTCGACTATTTTATTGGTCTTTTAGCGAATTGGCCTTTCAAGACAATAAAAAATCGTTTTTCCGTCAATTCATCGGATTAATTACTTCTGTTTCATCCGTGATTTCGATTACTAAGTGTTGGTCGGTATTTAATTCATAGTTTTCTTTTGTTTGTAACAATACCCGGTTTTCTCCTCTGACCATGTAAAAACGGATAGGTCCCGACATGGGAAACGAAACATCGTCCATGTCATCTGAAAATAACATTTTCTTCGTTGATTCGCCGGGCAGAAGGGAATTACCCAGCCAGAATCCGCAGTAGGAGATATTTTCCAACTTGACATTATGTACCTTGTTGGTCACCTCTAAATAAGCTTCTTTGGGTTTACAGGATACAAATAAAAACAACGCGGATAGGAGTAGGGATGATATTATTTTTGAGTTCATCTTTTCTGTTATTTAATGATTACTTCGATTTCTCCAAGGTTAGCACTCACGGTATTTGCTTCCACAATCAATGGAACAGACAAGGATGGAGTATGTATTTTCCGGAAATTTCCTTCTGTTGTTTTGATATCAAAAGATTCTATCTGGCAGATATAAGCACCCGGAGAAAGCGTAAAATAATTATTCAGCAGATCAGAATACTCTCCGGCATTCGTGAAACTGTCGGGCATGAGTTGGACACTCATCACAACCGGATAATGAATGCGTTCTGTTGTGGTACGATACATGCCAACCGTTTCCTTATCATCTAAATGTAATGTGTCCAACTGGTATGAATTGGATGTTATCCGGACACTGTTATTAATCTTGATCGATACGTTGTATAAGCTGTCGGATACAATGTATTTCCTTTCTCCATCCTGGTTTATATACGGTTTAATAAAAAAGATTATCTCTGAAAATAAAGACTCATTAGAAGATGAATAGATCGTAGGATCATTGTAGGAAGACGTCAGGAGATCGTCTTTGCTGCAGGAACTGAGGATAAAAGTAGCTGCAAAAACTGAAATAAACACCAGAAACTTAGATTTTTTCATCATACGATTCATTTTAGAGATTTATATCTATGAAACGAAAATACCGAAAAAACGCTGCATGTGTACAGCCTTTTTTCGGTATTTTCGTAAACAGAACAGAGGGGTTATTTTGTTCCCTGACTGGGAGAAGCCAGTGTTTTCGAATAAGTATCCTTGTTTTTCAGGACTTCCAGGGCTTTGTCCAGATCGGTGTCTTCTCTGAGAGAATAAATCAGTTGACCTTTGTCGTAATAATATTGTTTCATAATTTCCTGAGTCAGGAAAAAGGACAATTCCTTTTTATATAAGTTCAGGTCCCTGTCCAAATCGGGCTTCAGCTTGTTTTCCAATGCAGTAAACTCTTCGGATGCTGTATTCAGGTAATCTTCAAATTCCATGATTTCTTTCAAGGTTTCAAGAGCTTTCTCGCTCTGACGGTCGTATTTGAAATCTTTTGATTTTACAAAATCCTTGAATGTTGTGTAATCTTCATCTTTCAGGACGAAGGTAGCCGGAGATTCTATCTGAGGATGCTTTATTCTCCATTGATTCACAAAATCAAAGAAAATAGACTCCATTCTCAGGTAATAGGCGATA
Source organism: Bacteroidales bacterium (assembly GCA_031553885.1). Classification (GTDB taxonomy): domain Bacteria; phylum Bacteroidota; class Bacteroidia; order Bacteroidales; family Azobacteroidaceae; genus JAVBKV01. The sequence continues at coordinate 6,755 of JAVBKV010000068.1, read as the reverse complement.
TTCGGAATTTTAGGTTGTTCAACAATGAAATCAGGATTGATTCCACCTCCGTCTCTTACCGGACGACCCTTGGATGTCTGAAAAACCGAGGTCAGGCTATCCGGAATGTGAGCAACGCTTCCATCGGGATTGCGATGGGCATAGTCGATGGCCTGAATGCAGCGTCCGCTGGGGATGTAGTATTTGGAAGTTGTTACCTTCAGGCTACCGTTGTAGGGTAATTGACGGGGAGCTTGTACCAGTCCTTTACCGTATGTGCGGGTTCCCACCACTACAGCACGGTCTAAATCCTGCAAGGTTCCGGCTACGATTTCGGAAGCCGAAGCCGAATTGCTGTTCACCAGAACGACGATCGGAATGTTTTCGTCGATCGGTTGCTGGGTTGCCCGGTAGGTACGGTCCATCTGTTTATTTTTTCCTTTCATCGAAAGCAGGAGTTCTCCTTTAGGGACAAACATATTGAGGATTTCCAGTGCATCCTCCACAACACCACCTCCATTATCCCGGATGTCAAAAATCAGGGATGTTGCCCCTTTCTTTTTTAGATCATCGAAAGCCGCTTTTACTTCCTGTGAGCATTGGGCTGTAAAATCGGAGAGGTAAATATAGCCGGTGTTGTTCTGCATCATGTTGTAATAAATGACAGGATTGATATAAATTCTTTTTCGGGTAATTTCCACTACCGTTGGTTTAGAAACTCCCAATCGTTGGTATTTGATCTTAACCTTGGTGCTGGGTTGTCCTTTCAGGCGTTCGCTGGCAAAAGTTGTAGTTTTGTCTTTCAGGCTTATTCCATCGATTTCCAGCAACTCGTCGCCCGCCTGCAGACCGGCAAGAGCAGCCGGCATGCCTTCGTATGGATCGGTAATGATTACCTTACCGCCTCTGGCAGAAATTATGGAACCGATTCCGGCATATTCACCGGTGGTAAGGAATTGAAAATCGGACATTTTATCTTCCGGAATGTACTCCGTATAAGGGTCCAGCCGCCTCAACATCCCGTTGATATTCTGCTGGATCATTTCTTCCGAGTTCAATGAGTCTACATAGAACATGTTCAGTTCTTTGAACAGCGAATTAAATATATCCAGGTTTTTACTGATCTCAAAATGATCTTTTTCAGTAAGCTGGGCTTGTAGAAAAAAGCAGTTACAACTGATTGTAAGGCCTAATAAAACAGTTCTGAAACGCATATTTTGCTTGTTAAGTTTCAATTGGGAACGTAAAGATAACAATTATTGAGCGGATTCGTTCAATATTTCTCCTGCTTTTAGCCGAATTTGTGACCAGGACTCTTCCGGTAGCTTGGTTCCGATTACCTGAATAACGTTGCCTGCCAATAAGGAGCCCAGACGGGCACATTGTTCCAATGAAACCTGATTGGCCATTCCGTATAAAAAACCGGCTGCATAGAAATCTCCTGCTGCGGTGGCGTCTACCGGCTGTATTTTGGCAACAGGCACATGGATCAGATTTTCACCCTGCATAATCCAGGAACCTTCTGCTCCGACTTTTACCACTGCAATCTGGGTCTGCGCAGCCAGTATCCGGACGGCTTTTTCTGCATCGGTACCTGTCAACGCTTTGGCTTCCTCTTCATTTGCAAAAACGATGTCTACGTATTGATCGATTAATTTCATCAGGAATTCCCGGTTTTCTTCCACGATATTATAACTGGCCAGGTCGATGGCAACACCAATACCCATTGATTTGGCTACAGATACAGCAGTTTCGATCAGATGGTAATTTTGAACCAGGTATCCTTCAATGTAAAAGTAATTATAAGGACGGAATGTTTCGGCCTGTATTTCTTCGGCAGTTAATTCGGCAGCCACTCCCAGGTAGGTGCCGAATGTGCGTTCTCCATCCGGAGAGATCAATGTCATCGCAGTTCCCGAAGGTGCTTGTTTGGTAATCAGGTGGGATTTTACTCCGGCCGATTGGATGGCGTCCATATAAAACCGGCCGTAATCGTCGTCTCCCACTTTCCCTATGAATCCGGACTGTTGACCCATTTTTGCCAATGCAAGAATGGTGTTGCCGGCAGAGCCTCCGGATGCGATTCCAGTATCCAATCCCTTGATTTTCTCAAAGATTGTATTACGCATGCCTGCATCGATCAATTGCATACTCCCTTTCGGTAAGTTTAATTCTTTCAATAAATTATCATTTTTCAGCGTGGCGAGTACATCAACCAGCGCATTTCCCATTCCTAATATTTTCATTTTCTTTCTAAAAATTTCTCGCAAAGATATTGCATTTTGAGAAAAAGTCATTACCTTTGCACCGCATTTGTATCAAAAATTTGAAAATTCTTCCTTAGCTCAGTTGGTTAGAGCATCTGACTGTTAATCAGAGGGTCCTTGGTTCAAGTCCAAGAGGGAGAGCAAAGAAAATCAGGCAGTTACAACTTTCGTTGTAACTGCTTTTTATTTTTAGAACATACAAATCACATACAAACTCCCCAACTATTCATATTCTTTCTTCTTTTTTCATTGATTATATTATATTATAACCGTGACTTTTTTTTTCTTGCGTCATCCGTCGCATCGGTCGTTTTTGTTTCAAGGGCCACAAAAGGGATAGTGCTTCAGGATAGTCAAGCTTTTAGGGAAAAATACTACCCGAAAGCAAGTGAGGTGTGGAGATTATTCCGTAAACCGTCAGGCCTGAGCTTTACTGTCCGTCATTAAGCACGTCCATACCTTTGCCCGAAAAACAAAATGACTGAATGTGATGGCTTGCTTTAATGAAAATTTGGAGGAACGGTTATGGGAGGGAAACAAAGGAAAAATTCTTCCTCTAAAGCATACTGATTATTTACATCGGTAAATATTCGCGTTAGGGATTGGCGTGTAAAACCCGAAGTGCAGCGAGGATTTGAAACAGAAAGCCCGGCCTGAAAGGAAACGCCCGGATAAAAGTTGATTTTAAAAATTTCAATTGTGTGTTTACCCGATGGAAGTTATTCTTAAATTTGACCTTTGTGTTTATGACTATTTCAAGATATAAATAAAGGTGATGTCAAATCTAAAAGAATGATACTATGGAACTGGAATTTACATTAATATCCCAAAGGGGAGAAGTAGGTTGCTATCGTTGTGAATGGAATTTCCCATTTTTGCCAAGGATAGGAGAACGTCTTCATATGGAGAATTTTTTCAATGAAGGTAAGTTTTATCCCGGCATTGAATATGACCGGATTAAAGGCGAAGTTGAAAATGTGGAAGATTATATTCAGAATATCAGTTGGGAAATATATAGCCTTACATGGTTGAACCAGAATGGAAAAATATTCCCGAGTTATATGATGAGGTCAGATGAATGATTCATATCTTCCGTATTTTAGCTGAAACAAAAATAAAAAATAATGAACAAATTACTGAAAATTAATGTTTTAATTTAAATAAATCACGTGCAAGTTTTTTAACTTTATTTAACTTGAAAAAAATATTGTATTGATTTTTTTATTATTTTTGCAAGTAGTTTATGACGTTATAGAGCTAAAATATAATCTCAAATCGAATAACAATGTCAAGCAAAAGGCTAAATCAAGGAGCTAATGCTCAACAGCAAGCTTTGAATTTCATCTGCACAAAAGGAAGTGGTTCTATAGATGAATTAAAAAAGAATATCGACGAAAAGACAATCAGAGAATTTGAACTTGTTGGTTTTATTAAAAGGGGGGTAACTTCTGAAATTGAAACGTGGAAGATTTCAAAATCTGCTCGTTCTTTTTACAATTCTATTTATGGAACTCCTAGCTTTATTGACAAGATGAAAGGTTATTTTTGTCATTATGCATTAGGTATTTGATAAAAACATTATGATTATTTATTGTGTTTTATGGATACCCACGGCATTCCATAAAAGATTAGTACCAACATCTGGTCTTCATGAAAAAGAAGTTGATATTTCTGATATCGAAAATAAACCGCACAAAGTCAAAGTCAAGCTGGATGAAAAAGAAAACGTTGTCATTACATCAGTTGATGATAAGCATAATGTTATTCTAACTCTTATAGAATCTAGCAGCAATGGTTTGTTTCTCTATGAGTACGAAATTAATGGAGAAAAAAATCCGCTTGTAGGAGAAGAAGTCCAATATGCAATCTATCATATTGTTAAAGAGTTTTATCATGTTCATGAGCATCATGACCCTGAAGAAGATGCCCACCTAACACCATATTGTAGTAAAAAGAAGCCGCAAATTAGAACACAAAATAATGAAGCTCTTATACATTATCTTAAGAATTACCAGGAAAAATTCTCTGCTTATTTACACCAATTGCGCTTTGCTTATGAAGGATTAAAAGTAACAAAACAATCTCCCAAAAATGCCTTTTTTGTTTCAACAAAATCATACAAAGAAATTATTCGTTTATGTACCAAAGCCAGAGGTGAAGAATTATACTATAATTCTTTGAATAAATCTAAATATAACACTTTATGTAAAGCAGGACAACAGGTTTGTATCTCTGAAAATGTTTCAGAAAAAAGAGAAAATGGAGTAAACGAATCTGACTTGTCAAAGATAGCTTTCAATATAGAAAATACATTAGAGAATATAAAACTTATCGAATCTAAAATACTCCATGATTATAATTTTGAAAGTTCAAAAATATCAGTGAATATTGCATGGTTAGCACTTTCTGTTGGCATAATATTGGGATTAATATCTATAGTTTTAGGAGCTATCCCTTTTTTTAAAACGGATAAAACTCTTCCAAAATTCAATGAACAAAAAGTAGAAATTGAGCAAATAATAGCGAATCAATCTATCTTTGATAAAAAGGTAGACACTTTGACATACAAAATAAAAGCCATAGAAAATGGCTCTGACAATAATGGACAGAAAGGTGTAAACAACAGAGCCCCGGTTCCCACCGAGGCTCCCCACTAAAAAATATCCGAATTCAAGGGATGGAATAATCCAAGCAATGAACCAGAAATTTTCAGTGGCAAAGTTATAAATTATTTCCGTTTCTTTTCCGGATTACATTTTCCTACCTCTGGTTTTTTTAGGTAGTTCTTGTTTTTCTTCTTTCTTTTCCTGCTGTTTTTCAGTCGGATTATTCTGCCCCTTTTTGAAAGATTCGTCGATGTGTTTGTTGGCTTCGCTTTTCTTCCCCTCGTTGTTGGCAGCTACCTGTTGACGATGTTCGTTAGAGGGAGTAACGACCTGACTTTGGTCGGGATTATCCTTATAGAATTTCAATTTATTTGTTTCAGGATTGACAAAGAAGATAACCTTCGATCGCATGATTCCTCCATATGGGTTGGAAGTGACTTTCGACAAAACGGTGCATATTATCTTTCCGTCCTGTATCCGTTACGTGGACTTGGGGTCTTCGAATATCATTGCCGGGAAAGCAGGAAGTTCGGAAAATATCCTACGGGTGAAAGCTTCCGTTAGGGGATTTGAAACGGAAACCAACCTTGCCGTCATCACGGATGAAGGAAGCTACTATACTTTCAATGTAAAATATGCAGACGAACCGGAAAAACTCAATATCGAGATGCGCGACTTCATGCACGACGGCATAGCCACCAACCGACCGAACAATTCGTTCGATATCTACCTGAAGGAACTCGGAAGTGAATCGCCCCGTGTCGTGTATCTTATCAACCGTGCTATTTATACCGATGACAAACGGCACATCAAACATATCGGTGGAAAACGTTTCGGAATCCAATATACGCTGAAGGGCATTTATTCGCATAACAACCTGTTGTACCTACACACGCAGATTAAGAATTCAACGAACGTAGCGTTCGAAATTGATTTTGTGCGTATGAAAATCGTCGATAAGAAATTGACGAAACGTACTGCTATTCAGGAAACGGTTATTTATCCGCTTCGCGCTTACAACTTTATTACAACGGTTGTCGCCAACTCAACGGAACGGACGGTTTTTGCATTCGATAAAATCACTATTCCTGCTGACAAGCTGCTGATTATCGAAGTCTTTGAAAAGAATGGTGGCAGGAACCAGACTTTTACCGTTGAGAACGAAGACATTATCCGTGCTAGACAAATCAACGAACTAAAAGTACAGTAATATATGAAGCGGATAATCTTATTTATAACATTGTGCCTTGCCCTTATCGGGCAGACACACGCACAGCGTTACTTGCCGGTTCAAAAAGGAATCCAGTTTACAGCGAGCGCAGTGGACGGATTTAATTTAGAAAAAGGTGACAAGCAAGCCTTTTCCGGTGGTGTTGCCCTCTCGACATACACCAAAAGCGGCAACCGCTGGGTATTCGGTGGCGAGTATCTTCAAAAATCCCACCTGTATAAAACAGAGTTGATACCTACCGCCCAATTCACACTGGAGGGAGGATATTATTACAAATTCCTGAGCGACCCCAACAAAATATTTTTCTTCTCTGTCGGGGCATCAGCAATGGCGGGATATGAAACGGTGAATTGGGGTGAATCCCTGCTTTTTGACGGTTCTTCCATTATGAGCGATGACAATTTCTTGTACGGTGGTGCGGTAACATTCGAGATTGAAACGTATCTATCCGACTGTGTAGTGTTGTTGCTCAGCGTCCGGGAACGTATTCTGGGCGGTTCTTCCATAAACCTGTTCCACACGGAAATTGGAGCAGGAATCAAGTTTATAATCAATTAGAAATTCAACAAATTAAAGACAAATTAAAATGAGAAAGTTCTTATCATACTTTTTATACACGCTATTGCTCGCGGCAATAGCGTGTGCCTGTAGCGACGATATTGATATTAAGCA
>JAVBKV010000063.1:0-16938 GCA_031553885.1 Bacteroidales bacterium | reverse complement strand
ATGCTGTATTTTTTAGCGTGATTTCCCCGTTTTTGGCCTCGAAACCCTATTATCGGGGGACAAACAAAGATACACAAAATCCCAACTAATTCATAATGAATCGGTTGGGATTGTCTTTTTTATTGAGCGAATGAGCCTATTTTAAATGCCTTGTTTGGAACTTGGAGGCCTTAAATTGCTATCGAGATGAACCATTTGACTCTTATCGTGCTTCCGGTAATTAATATTCTTATCTATCGAGCCGGAAAGGTAGTAATAAATTTTAAATAAAAAAAAGTCGGGTATTGAAATATACCATTTGGACAGAATCGGTTTCCGTTTTGGAAATTGGGTAGGAGTGGTTTAATTTATTGAGTTTATTTGCAAAATAAATGAATCTGAATGAAAAATAATTATGTTGATATATTTTGGAGGAAGTATTAGGTTGATATATAAAATATTTATGTTATTAATGATGTGTTTGTTTTAGAATGAAATTTTAATTATATAATGTTAACTCTTAACTGTTTTATTATGAAAAGTATTATTATTGTGAAATTGGCTTTCCTTTTTCTTATTCCGTTTATAGATGCTAATTGTCAAGAGGTAAGCAAAGATTATTCCAAAATGCTTTCTGAGGCTAAGAAGGCTCAAAAAGAGTACCGAATAGGGGATGCTATTGAAATATATGAAAGAATTATTCAGATAGATTCAAGTAATGAAGAATCGTGTTTGGCTTTAGGTACTCTTTATTCTATAACAGGAGAGTATCAGAATTTAGAATTGTCTGTGAGTTTTTATAAAAAATATTTGGAGCTAAAACCTAAGTCTAAATATTCAAAAAATATAAAAAATCTAATTCTTGATTTAGAGAAGATGCAAGATTTTTCTCAAAAGAATGATTCTACCTATAGTTCAAGTCAAGAAAAAAGAGCTGAGGAGTATGCTGTTAATAATGATACTATATCTTTACTTGCAATTGAGCAAAGAGAATATGTAGAAGAATTACCATCTGTTTTGTCAAAAAGAGAAATAAGAGAAGTTTCGAAAAAATTGTTAGAAAAAGCGGGTCAGTATGAAAGAGATGGAAGATTCGATTCAGCAATAGCTGCGTATAATGAAATAGTAGAGGTAGATACGTCATTTTATAAAGTATATTTTGAAGTTGGTCGATTGTGGAATAAATATGGAGATGCAACCCTTGATATTAATAAATTTGGTCTTTCAATAGATGCATTTGATAAATATTTAAGTCTATATAAAATAAAGTCAAAACAATATCCGAAAGGAGAGAAAGATTCAACAAAATATTATGAGACATTGCAGATAAGAATGGGGATATTAGAGAAAAAAATATCATTAGAGAGCCAAATTTCAAACTATGAGAAATATAATAAATTATTAAATCTATATGAAGGGATGTGGGTTTCAGGTAATGCATCAAAAGACCGTATGGTGCCCCAATGGATATTCAATGTTAAGAATGATACAATATCTAAATTACTTCTCATTGAACTCCATCCTGCCAGTCAGAGATTTTCAGATGAAACACCAAGCCAAGTAATATGTCCCAAATTGCTCGATGATGGTTCGTTGGTTTTTCGGTTTAATAGAAATAAAACAGTTAAGCCTTCCCAATCAGATTATTATCTCAAACATTTATTGGTGGATTTAAGTAATCCTGCTTATTATAAGGTTGTTACAAATCAAGATGTTAGTAACCTCCCCGAAGATTATTTTCAACAACAGAGAGAGATTGATTATAAACTTCATGGTCAGCTCGAAGAACAACTGATGAAAGATATATCTAAAGCTGGTATTGAAAAAACTGAAGAAGAATTTTTTATTAGACTAACTTCAGATTCAACAATGTATGCGGTTTGTATGGAAATTATTGCGAATCCTAAGGAAAAAAGAGGAAGTGTAATTATTGATACTATACATTGTGATTTTTATAAAGTACCCAAAGATATGACATTCATAATGCTTGGCCGTAAAAATAAACGAATACAAAATAAAGATCATACAAAGTCTGAGGTCAAGCAAATCGGATTTACTAAGTGGAATAATTGGTCTAAAACAGGAAATATTTTTAAGCATTTGGGATATATTACGCTTTCAGCTGGATTTATAGCTCTTGATGGCTATGCAATTGGAGGTGGCATGATGGTATTAGAAACTTATCGATCGGGGGTATATCTTTTTTCTTCTTATCTTTCTAATTCGGGAAGTGAAAAAATGATGCGTAATCCGAAAGGTTGGAATACTAGAATGTATAAAAATCTTTTGAATCATTATTATCCAGGAGTTAATATATCGACGAAAAGTTGTGAAAAGCTCAAAGAGAAGAAAAAGAAACTGACAAAACAAGAGAAAGAAGAGTTGAAGTTAAAAGAAAAGCATGATAAAGAAAGTAAAAAGAAAAAATCTTAATATATGCATTTGGATATGAAATATAGTTTTATTGTTATCCTGATTTTTATTAACTCGAATTTTATTTTTTCTCAACAATATATTTTGCATGACTTGGGAATTAAAATAAATACTTTCAATTCAAAAGAAGAGTGTGAAAGGGAAAAACGGGAAAAGGATAGAAAAAGACAAGAAAGTTTTGACCAAGTAAATAAAATGCTTGATAATGTTGATGCAGAAAATGGAAAAACCATAACAGGATCAACTATAACTGCAGGAGTTCGATTGAAAAAATATCAATCAACTTGTAGGTGTGTCTCTTTAGCTGAGTATAATACAATAAAAACAGGTGAAAAATACTCTCCTTTTTTATATAATACAGAGCTGCAGAAAATATTTGAGCTTGTGAATCAAGAATGGTTAGAACGGAATGTCCCTGAAATTGCACGATATAGGACCAATTTTGAAGAATTAACTGAATATGAGGTCCCTTCACCGCCTGTAGTCGACAATAGGGTAACAATAGAAACTAGAGCAAACGAATTGTCTGAGGATATAGAATATGAACAGGAGATAGAAGATATCCCAAAGATTTGTATTGGTTATTATCAAGAAAAGCCGGTTTATAAAAAAGGAGATACCATTATAACAACCATTAATGATAATAAATACTTATTATCTCAACAATCGGTTGATGAAGATTTCTCATTTTTAATAAATGAAAGAATTCCAGAAGGATCTTTCATTGTAACTACGGATTTACAAGGAAAGAAAAATCCAATCGGTTATATTACGGTTCAAGGAAGAATTCCTAATTTGTCGCTCTATGGGGAAATCGAAAAATATGCAAAGAATTCAACAGGACATAAATTTTATCAGAAATTATTTTCAATAGGTCAATATAGAACAAACCCTGTTTATCTTAGAGTTGGTAATGAAATAATCGGAGATACTAGGTTGTTTATTAATGATGCTCAGTATATACTTCCCAAGCAAAAGAAATCATCAGAATTAGAAGAGTTTAAGGGATTACCTCAGGGTGAGGATATAAGAATTATATGTTGGAAAGAAGGAAATCAAACATATTCATTGAATGATATAGTTGGGTATGTGCTAAAAACAGAAGAAGATTATTTTTTCAAAGAAATAAATAGAGGAGTGTGTTCCGAATGGAGTTTTCAAAAAGACTTGGAGAAATTGAATCGATTTGCAATAGTTCAACCTTTAAGTATTGAAATAAATGATCTTGTTGAGCTAGTAAATACGGCATGTGAAGAATCTTTGTCTGAGCATTTAGAAAAGTATCCATTTGATATTTTTAAAAATATATCACAACAAAATATAATTGGGGAAAAGTCTGAGCAAGCTATTTTACGTATAATAAAACATATTGAACAGAAAGACTCTTTAACATATGTTTTTCTTGAAAAATTATATGCAAATAATGCTACTCTATACCATTTAATAAAAAAAATTGACGATTATTCTGTTAATCTTTTTGATGGAAACAATTATTCTTCTTTTGTTGAAACTCTGCTGAGGATGTATGCTAAGTGTCAACATTTTTGGGAGCCTAAAATTATTATGGATCAAGAAGATTCTCGCTTTTGGGGACAATATTTGTATTTAGATGCTAAGATTGGAGATTTTAAACATAAAGGCATAATCGACAAAGAATCTAAACGAGTTAAAATATTTGTAGAGCGGTTACGCCTTGATGTTGGCCTGCAACCTTATAGTGGAACTAGTAAGGAATCAGAGAGTATATGTGAGTTGTCGTTGCTTGCTCCTGTTTTTATTATCCCAGCTAAAAGTAACATATCAGTCGTGCAAACAGCGATTGATGGAGCGGTAGTTTACGATAAAAATGGAGAAATATGTGTTGTTCCTGCATTTTTTTTAGATTTTATCGAAGATAAAGAATTTGTAGATATCATTAAAAAGCAGGGATTATTAACTTTTGATGTAATATCTTTTTTCTCAGGAATAGGAAGCCTTTTAAAGGCAGCAACATGGGGTCCTCGAATTTGGGCGATGATTGAAGTTGCTGGGGCTATTGGGAATACTATAAAAGACATTGATGTTGTCAAACCTGAGGATAATTTATATGATTATATTGAATTATATAATGAAGCAATGCTTCTTATAGGATTAACCAAGGGAGGGGTTAGTATCAGCAGAAAAGGACATGACTATTATAAAAAACTACCACCGTCATCTCAATTGGCATTAAAAGAAGGAAAAAGTCTTTCTCCCCAATTAGAATCATATTATGTAAATGCAAATGCAAGTCTAAAAAATAAAAAACTTTCCAAAAAAGAGCTTGAAAATTTGAAAAAATGTGAAGAAAATTGGAATTTATTAAGGACATCATCTAATGATAAAATAAAAATTGATAATTTTGTTTCATGGGCGAATAAGAATGGGTTATCAAATCTTTCGAAAGATAATTTAAATGATATACTAATACTTGTTGATGATGAAATAGGTTTTGCTCAGAGGCTAGCATTAGCTACCAAAGAAATTCAAGAGGCCTCAAATTTATCGGAGTTGTCAGTAAAATTAAGATTATCTTTGATCCCAGAATATAGAAGTCTTACTCTTTACGAAGCAAGAGTATGGTATTCTTGGCGAAAAGCAAAAATTAAGGATTTGTTGGATAAAACAAAACCACTGGAACAGCAAGCTAAACAAGCTTTTAATATGCGAAATGAAATAAGAATGAATGCGAGAAATGCAATGAAGGATGCTGATATAGCTGAATTTCTAAATACAAAAGAAATAAATATGACATGGGAAGCAGTATATAGTCACTATAGGGGAGATTATAATAAAATTATAGAAGGGTCTATGAAAGGTAGAAGTGATGTAGATCAATTTTTTAAAATCCCAATAAATTAAAATGGGTTTATAATGAATGAATATTTTTTTGATGGATATAAAATATTTATTTTAGATGATAATCCCAATAGGGTTGATTCTTTTAGAATAGCCGTTGAATATCTTAAGTATAGAAGTGAGGTTGTTATTTTTGATTATCAGCCTCCTTTTTGGAATTCAGGTATATTGACGTTTTCTATGGATGAAATTTATTTGGAATTATCGTTTATTGAATGTTTTGGTGGAACTTTTCTAAAAGTTAAAAATGACATTTCAGAGGAAAATTTATTAAAGGCTCAATATCTAGCAGGCGAAATCTATAATACTATACACAAAAAATTAAGTTCTCCATAATTTTTCTGTATGTTACATTCAATGTATTAAATTGGATTTTTTCAGTCGTCATCTACTTTGAATAATTTTGTAGTTCTCTCTCCAAAACTTTTCTTTTATAAAAAATATCACTACCTTTGTTTCTTTGATACAATAAAAGCTAAATCGTTTAACTTATATACAAATAATACCCGGATATGAAAACGCAAAGACTCAAAGGCGAATGGCCTAAAATCGGAATCCGTCCTGTAATTGATGGACGCATGGGCGGCATACGAGAATCCCTCGAACAACAAACCATGAATATGGCTAAAAGTGTGGTTGAATTGCTGACTTCTACCTTGAAATATCCCGACGGAACTTCGGTGCAGTGTATCGTTGCCGATACGACTATCGGCCGGGTGGCTGAGAGTGCGGCTTGTGCCGAGAAATTCAAAAAGGAAAATGTAGGCATCACAATTACGGTTACTCCCTGCTGGTGTTACGGCAGTGAAACGATGGATATGGAACCGCATACCATTAAAGCCGTGTGGGGATTTAACGGAACCGAACGCCCTGGAGCTGTATACTTAGCTGCCGTATTGGCTGCTCACGCTCAGAAAGGTTTGCCCGCTTTCGGTATTTACGGACATGACGTACAGGAGGCCGGCACAACGGAGATTCCTGCCGATGTAACGGAAAAGCTGCTTCGTTTTGCTAAGGCCGCTTTGGCTGTAGTCACCATGAGGGGTAAATCTTACCTGTCCATCGGTGCGGTTTGTATGGGTATTGCCGGTTCGATTGTGAATCCCGATTTCTTTGAAGATTATTTGGGAATGCGTTGCGAAGGCATCGATGAAGTGGAAATCATCCGCCGTATGACCTTGGGCATTTACGATAAAGAAGAATTTGAAAAAGCCTTGGCTTGGGCTAAAGCGAATTGTAAAGAAGGAGTCGATGTATGTAATCGCCCTGATTTGCAGAAAGACCGTGCCGGTAAGGATGCCGACTGGGAATTCATTGTCAAAATGACTTTGATTGCCCGTGATCTGATGATCGGTAACCCGAAATTAAAAGAGATGGGATTCGGAGAAGAGGCTTTGGGACACAATGCGATTGCAGCCGGTTTCCAGGGGCAACGTCAATGGACGGATTTCTATCCCAACGGTGATTTCACCGAGGCGATTTTGAATTCCTCTTTCGACTGGACGGGAATTCGTCAACCGTATGTGTTTGCTACTGAAAACGACGCCCTGAACGGAACCGTTATGTTGTTCGGACATTTATTGACGAATACGGCCCAGATTTTTGCTGATGTCCGTACCTACTGGAGTCCGGAAGCCGTAGAAAGAGTGACCGGAAAAAAATTACAGGGAAAAGCGGCCAACGGAATCATTCACCTGATTAATTCCGGAGCTGCCACATTGGATGGATCGGCCCGTCAAAGCGATAAAGACGGTAATCCGGTTATGAAGCCTTTCTGGGAAATTTCCAAGGAAGAAGCGCAGGACTGCCTGGATGCTACTACCTGGGTGCCTGCTAATCGTGAATATTTCCGTGGCGGCGGTTATTCTTCTAAATTTTTAACCCGTGGCGGAATGCCGTGTACCATGGTTCGGCTGAACCTGATCAAGGGACTGGGTCCTGTTTTGCAGATTGCAGAAGGATGGACCGTCGAACTGGACCCGGCAGCTCATAAGATACTGGATGACCGTACCGATAAAGGCTGGCCGACGACCTGGTTTGCTCCTCGGTTGAACGACACCGATAACTTCAAGGATGTCTATTCCGTAATGAATACCTGGGGTGCTAATCACGGATCGATCAGTTATGGTCATATCGGCGCCGACCTGATTACGCTGGCTTCCATGCTGCGTATTCCGGTGTGTATGCACAACGTGGAAGAAAAGGATATTTTCCGCCCTGCTGTATGGAATGCTTTTGGCATGGATAAAGAAGGAGCCGATTACCGGGCTTGTCAGACTTACGGACCATTATACAAATAATGATTAAACACCTTGAGGCTGCATCAACGATTTGTTTTTTATAACTATCGGATTTTTGATGCGGCCTCAATTTTGTATAAAATACTAGTATGGATAAACAAAAAGTTCCGGTGATAGCCAAATCGATGCTATTTCCCTTTATTCTGGTCACGTCACTTTTTGCTTTATGGGGCTTTGCCAATGATATCACCAATCCGATGGTGGCGGCCTTCAAGAATATCTTGTTAATCTCCAATTTTGAAAGTTCGCTGGTTCAGTTCGCTTTTTATGGCGGATATTGTTTTATGGCCATTCCGGCTGCTATTTTTGTTACTAAATTCAATTACAAAAAGGGAATATTAGTCGGTCTCGGATTATACTCACTCGGCTGCCTGTTGTTTATCCCTGCCGGTACTGCCATGGCTTTCTGGGCTTTTCTTATTGCCTATTTCGTAATGACCTGTGGATTGGCTTTTCTGGAGACTACTTCTAATCCGTACATTCTTTCCATGGGCGCGGAAGAAACCGCTACACGAAGGCTTAATTTTTCACAGGCTTTCAATCCGATCGGTTCACTGACAGGGATGCTGGTTGCCAAAGAGTTTATTCTTTCCCGTTTGAATACAGCTACGGAAGCAGAAAGGGAAGTGTTGCAGACTACCGATCCTTCGGCTTTTATGGAAATGCAGAAAAGCGATCTGGGTGTGGTTAGCGGACCCTATCTGATGCTAGGATTAGTCGTATTGGGTTTCTTTGTTATTTTTGCGTTATCCAGACTTCCCGAAGATGCTCCTAAAACAAAAGGATCCCTGAATATAGGTCCTACATTCACGAGACTATTCAAAAACCGGCGTTATTTATTTTCCGTTCTTGCGCAGGCATTTTATGTAGGAGTGCAGATCATGGTCTGGACGTTTATCATTCAATATGCGGAGGCAGAGCTGGGAATGAGTAAAGCCGATGCCCAGGGGTATAATATGATTGCGATGGGTATTTTTGTGTGCAGTCGTTTTGTCTGTACGTATTTGTTGAAATATATCAAGCCGAGCCTATTATTGATGTGCCTGGCAATCGGAGGTATTATCTTTACGTTGGGAACCATTTTTATTCACGGTATGCCTGGCTTGTATTGCCTGGTTGCCATATCGGCTTGTATGTCGTTAATGTTTCCCACCATTTACGGTATAGCGCTGAAAGGACTGGGCGACGATGCCAAACTTGGATCAGCCGGATTGATTCTGGCTATAGGCGGCGGCTGTCTGATGCCTCCGATGCAGGGATTGTTGATTGATAAAGCCGTTTGGTTCGAATTTCTTTCTTCTGTACGGGTATCTTTTGTTCTTCCGTTGATTTGTTTCATTGTCATTGCTTGGTTTGGTAGTTGGGTACAACGAAGATAAATAAAAAATCAGTATGGAATATTTCAGGAACCGGCAGGATCTTATGGGTCTTGCTGTTCTTGTTTATATCATTTTCGTTGAATCGGTATCTTCTTCCTTCTTTTTCTTTTGTAGTTGGAAAAGAAGAGCCTCTGGTTGAAAAAAAACAAGAGGAAAAACCGGTGAAGAAACCATTTACTCCAACCCAAACTGATGTGGTCTCTATCCCGGATCAGAAGAGACCCCATCCTCTTCAAAAGTTGTCTTTCCCGGAGGTTAAGGTCGAAACAACTATTCCGGTCGGTGAGGATTTGAGTTTAATTGCCATGGAAATGAGGGAATTGGTTTTGAATAACCGGCCGGAAATGGCCATCCGGCGGTTTTATATTCCTCCCGTTGAATATAAGCCTGAACTTAAGAACCTGGTTATTCCGGCCGTTCTGATTGCTGCCGGAACGATTGCTTCACAGACGAAGATGAATAATGATTTTATCGATATTCATCGTTCCAACAGTCAGCCGTCTTACAATCCTTTCGACGATATTGCCCAGTATTGCGTTGCTCCGGGCTTGTTTGTCCTCGATGCTTTCGGGGATGAAAAACACCATCCGGTGGATCAGGTTTTTCTCATGGCAATTTCGGGTGGGATTACGGCTATACCGGTCCGGGGACTTAAAGAATGGTGGAAAGAGGACCGTCCCGATGGAGGAAAATACTCTTTCCCGTCCGGACATACGGCAGTCGCTTTTGTGGGAGCCCACATGATTTATAAGGAATTCAAGGATTCCAACAAATGGATGGCGTATTCGGGTTATACCCTGGCTACCCTGGTCGGGGCTGCCCGGGTGATCCATAACCGTCACTGGGTTTGCGATGTGGTTGCCGGTGCCGGTTTTGCCATCCTGGGAACAGAGTTAGCCTACCTCATTTACTTTCCGGTACGGAACTACCTTACGGATAAAGCCAATGATCGTTTCGGTAAATACATCATTGTCAGTCCGGTCATTCAACCTGGGGCCTTAGGACTTCAGCTGAATGCGAAATTTTAGGATGAAAAAACTTTTCGTATCTTAGCGTATAATTTCTGATTTGCAATTTCATGTCTGAATTAAAAATATACAAAGCATCGGCCGGTTCGGGGAAGACGTATACCCTCGCGCAGGAATACATCAAGCAGTTGCTGCTCTCCCCTTCGGAAGAGGCTTATCGTCACATTCTGGCCGTTACCTTTACTAAAGATGCGACCGGAGAAATGAAGGAGCGTATCCTGGCTGAACTGTATGGTTTAGCTTTCGGATGCCAGGATTCGGAGGGCTTTATGAAAGATATCCGGGAAAAATTGCTGGAGGATAAGCGACCGATGAGCCGGATTCTCATTCAGGAAAAGGCTAAAAAGGTCCTGCATGCCATTCTGCACGATTACAGCCGGTTGTATATTACTACCATCGACAGTTTTTTTCAGAAAATACTACGGAACCTGGCCCGTGAATTAGGAAAGGGTTCCCGGTTCAATCTGGAGATGAACAGCTCGAAAGTGCTGGCGGAGGCTGTCCGTTCCATGATTGAAAAGGCCAATGAGAATCCTCAGATTCTGGAGTGGCTGACCACATATATCGAAGATAAACTGGATGAGGGCGGTAACTGGAGGATCGACCGGGAAATCCTGAATTTCAGTCGTTGTATTTTCGATGAATATTTCCAGGAACATGAGCAGGTGCTTAAAAAACAATTGGAAAATAATCCGAAGATATTCACTGAATTAAAAACGCAGCATGTTCGTATACAGAAAGATTGCAAGGCATTTTTTCAGAAAGCCTGGTCGGAAGTAAATACTCAAATGATACAATACCAACTGGAATTGGACGATTTCAGCCGAAAGGGAACGGTAATCAATTATTTTAAGAAACTGGCGGAAGGCGATTTCGTGGGTGCCAAAAGGGGAAGTACTATTGAAGATTGTTGTACAGATGCTGAAAAATGGCCGGCAAGTAAAAGCAAACGGAAAAATGAAATCATTTCCCTGGCTGCATTGAACTTCATGCCCTTACTGAATCAGACCCTGGATATCCTACGGAAATACAATACTTCCCGGATGATTACCCGGAATATCCATCAGTTGGGATTGATCT
Source organism: Bacteroidales bacterium (assembly GCA_031553885.1). Lineage (GTDB taxonomy): Bacteria > Bacteroidota > Bacteroidia > Bacteroidales > Azobacteroidaceae > JAVBKV01. The sequence goes on along the minus strand of JAVBKV010000063.1, from coordinate 5,862 downwards.
GGGACATTACCCGGGAAATCGGAGAGCAGAATGCAGAGAATAACCGTTTCATGCTGGCTGATACCGCTCTTTTTCTCAACCGGATGATCGACGGGTCGGATGCTCCGTTTATTTATGAAAAAATAGGAGCCGAAATCCGGCATGTCATGATCGATGAGTTTCAGGATACCTCCCGTCTGCAATGGAGTAATTTTAAGGCATTGCTTTCCAATATTCTGGCAAACAACTACTTCAGTCTGATCGTGGGAGATGTCAAGCAGTCCATTTACCGGTGGAGAAACGGAGACTGGCGCATATTGAATCAGGTGGAGAACGAGCTGCATGCTTCGGCAAAGACCCTGGGATTCAATTACCGGAGTGAAAAGGAGGTCATTGATTTCAACAATCATTTCTTTACACATGCCGCCCAACTCCTGAATGAAAAGTATTTTTCTCTTTTTGAAAGCGGTAATTTGTCTCCTTTCATTGCGACTTACGATCCGGCGGATGTGGTTCAGCAAACAAAGAAGACAACGAACGCCGGGTTTGTTTCCATCGATTTCGTCCCGGACAAAACGGAAGAGGCTAAGTACAACGATCTGGTTCCCGAACGGTTGTTCGAACAGTTGAGGCTGTTACAGGAAAGCGGTATTCCTGCTCATGAGATATGTATTCTTACCCGGACCAATAAAAGCATTATTCAGCTTGCGGAGTATTTGGCTTCACGTAAATCCGATTATCCCGGGTTGGCGGCTGCTCATTACCTCAGTGTGGTATCGAACGAGGCTTTTCAATTGAATTCTTCCCCGGCGATACGGATCATTATAGAGGCTTTGAGGGTGATTGCCGATCCGGAGAATCCGGTACATCGGGCGCAGTTGGAGTTTTTTGTGCAGGCACAACAAGAGATCCGGCAGTCTGGGAAATTCGGGGATTCTGAACATTCTGGTAAATTTCAACAATCCTCTCCCTGCCCCCTCCAGAGGGGGATAGGCTTACGCACTCAGCAGGAGCAGGAGGTTGCCGGCGTCAGCTATCCCCCTCTGGAGGGGGCAGGGGGAGGATTGAGTCTAACCCCGGAACTATCGTTAAGAGAATCTGATTTGGGACAAATGCCCCTTTTCGAACTGATCGGCCACCTTTTCCGTATGCTCGAGTTAGACCAAATCTCCGGCCAATCCGGCTACCTGTTTGCTTTTTATGATGCAGTCGGCAATTACCTGAACGATAATCCGGCCGATATCCCAGCTTTCCTTGTATTTTGGAACGATGAACTGCAATACAAATCCGTTCCGTCCGGAACTGCCGTGGAAGGTGTCCGGGCCATGACCATTCATAAGTCCAAAGGCTTACAGTTTCATACTGTCTTGCTTCCTTTCTGTGACTGGGATCTGTTTCCTGAAAGGAATCCAATCGTCTGGTGTACCCCAAAATCCGGATTGTACGACCTGGAACTCCTCCCGGTGAAGTACAGCCAGTCAATGAACAATACGGTTTTCTCCGGGGAATACGAAGAAGAAACCTGCCAGTCCTGGATGGATAACCTGAACATTCTGTATGTGGCATTTACCCGGGCGGAGCATAACCTGATGATATGGGCAAAGCAAAAGAAAAAACTGGAATCGATCGATGATATCAAGACTGTTTCCGATTTATTGCAGTTTTCCATTCCGGAATTAGAAGGCCGTTACGACGAAGAAAACGGACGTTTTGAAAAAGGCCTGCTGGATACCCGTATTCCGGAAGCAGCCGGATCATCGGATAATCCCCTGAAACAAACACTCCCGTCCTTGGTTGCTCCTTTTGTTTCCAAGCCTTTTCAGGCCGGGAAATCCATATTCAAGCAATCCAATAAATCGCGGGAATTCGTTCATCCGGAAGCTCCTTCGAAGGAAAGTTATGTGGCTTACGGAAATGTAATGCATGATTTGTTTTCCCGTATCGAAACGACCGGAGATATTGATCGCTCGGTCGACCGGTTGCTGTTTGAAGGATTGATCCTCCCGGAAGAAAAGCAGATTTACATCAATAAAATTCACCGGGCCATATCTGAATCCGGAGTGGATGAGTGGTTTTCGGGCCGGTACAAAAGTTACCGGGAATGTACGGTATTGTTGGAAACGGATGGAGAACTGACCTCTATGCGGCCCGACCGGGTCTTACTCTCCGATGAATCGACGATTATTATCGATTACAAATTCGGTGAGGTCCGGCCGGCGCACAGGAAGCAAATTCAAGAATATGTAGCTCTTTTACGGCAAATGAATTATCCCGGTATAGAGGCTTATCTCTGGTATGTCGAGGATTGCAGGGTCGAAACGGTGGTGTCGTGACCTATTCGTCGACTTGAATTGATTTGTACTTGATCCCGGAGGTATCGGCGGCAAATTCAAGCTGATAGTTTCCCGGGAGATTTCTTAAATCCACGATAAGGGAATCGCACTGAGAAAATAACAGTTTTTCTGAATAATTCCGTTCTCCAATCCAATTTTGATTATCTTCTTTGATAATGCCCTGCAGTTTTATTGTTTCAATATGCTTTATTTCAGGAACTTCCAGGTTGATATTGCTGGAATTGATATGTATGTCTGCATTGAGTTCCTCCAATTTATTATATCCAAAGAAAGTAAAGTTGCTCGATTCTGCATGCACATTGAGGTTCATTTCTTTGAGGCTGCTGTTGGAATCTTTTAATAAGGGAATAACTCTTAATGTGTTTCCATACATTCTGATGTTCAACTCCTGCATGTCCGTATAGAGATAAAGAGGAACCTCCGGGCTCAGTACATAATCGGATGTATTGAAGGGCTGAAAATAGAATTGGGTTTTTGCTCCTGAGAATCCTTGTACATAAAAATGCAACATCATTGTCCTGTTATTGTATACCGTTATGGAATCCGGCTCTTCAGGCATAAAAACGAAGACCGGACAACTCCTGACATCTGAAATATAGCGTTTCTCTACAGCTTTATTTTTTATCTTTAACTTGTCTCCTTCCTTCTTCACCTCCAAGTTGAAATACGGACTATAAAAAACTTCAAACCGTTCCCCTTTTATAATATTGACATAGACACCCTCTGTAACAATGGAAGAAAACGAACCGGGAGAAAGTTTCTTGTACGAGTTCAACCCCTCGATTGTCTGATAAAGTTCCGCACTTGGGGTTTTTCCGTATAATGTTGCCATGTCCGGGATCACCTTCTTTGTGATATAGCATTGGTAGGTGATTATTCCCAGGAGAATAACGGGAATCAGGATAAACAGTTTATTGGATAGTTTCATCTTTTTCATGAGTTTGCTGGATATAAGATTGATACAAAGAATTGATTTCGTCCATGGAAAACCGGAGCAGGGAAATGGTTTTGAAAAAACGGGGCAGTTCCTGGTCAGTGAAATACTTCCGTTGTTCATTCAATACCTGTTCCAGGGCGTTTCCCGAAACGAAATAGCCGATTCCTCTTTTGTTGTAAATGATCTCTTTCTGCTGAAGCAATTCATACGTCCTTACCACCGTATTGGGGTTGACCTCCATTGCCACAGCCATGTCCCTGACAGACGGTATACGTTCTTCCGCCTTCCATTCTTTTCGTAATATCTTCTCTTCGATAAAACCAGCGATTTGAAGATAAATGGCTTGTGAATCTGTGAATTGCATAATTATACTGTTTTTTCGTTATACTTAACCCGTGCAATAATTATCAATAAAAGACTTATGATAACTGAAATCCAATGATAGAGAAACGGATTTTGAAACAACACACTGTAACTAAAGTTCCAATTGTAATCTGGTCCTACCTGATCATTGATAATGAATGGAATATAAACTTTTGGGAAATGTCCGCTCATCAATGCATAAATACATCCGGTAATAGGTATCAATAAAAGAGTGAATATTAGCCAGAACAGAAAGGTTTTGACAATTATCCATTTTTTAAAAGTATGGGCGCCCCAGAGGAATATAGCAATGTTGAAAATCCAGGCACAGATCAAAGAGATCCAGATCATATCAAACTCAACGATTTGCCTGAGCCAATCGTTTTCTGGTTTTCCCAGATTGAAAGTAAGCTTGGCCCAATCGTTGTAAAGATCTGTTACTTGCATCATAATCCAGATATAACACAGCGCCAGTAAAGGAAAGATAACGGCACAGTTTATAAATTTAGCCATGAATTTCTCTGTTTGTGACGCGGGCAACAGCAATAAAGACTGAGTCTGGTTTTTAGAAGTAAGGTCATGGTAATGGACCGATATGATCAAGGCCTGAAATATCATAACCAATGTAAAAAAGAATGAAAAACCGAGTATTGAAATAACGGCTGTTTTAGAAACTGCAGTCAGCATAAAAAATAAGGCAGGGAATGCAACCATTCCTCCCCAGAACAAAGCCAGTTTTTTCTTGTTTATCAGCCATTCATTTATGAATAGCCTGGTAAAACGCTGTATATTAAATGTCATGTTCATAATCGATCTGTTATTTAGTTGGAGTGAATAATTCCGGAATACCATTTTTTCCGGCAACAATTGCATTGAAGAGTAATTCCATGTCGATGCGGGATGGGGTTTCCGATGTGTTCCTTACAATGACTTTTCCTCCCAGTACTCCCGGTTCGTCGTACAGATAACCGGTTGGTTTTTCCGAGTCGTTGTAGGCGACAAAACTTAAGCGGGAAGCGACTTCGTCCAGGTTGTGGTTGAAAACAATCCGGTGATTTTCCAGGATAACGACCGAGTCGATCAGGTTTTCCAGGTCCCGTACCTGATGTGTGGAGATGATCAGGTAACGATCTTCCGTAGCTACGGATGCCAGTAGCCGGCGGAATTGTGTTTTGGAAGGAATGTCCAGTCCGTTGGTTGGCTCGTCCATCAGTAAAACACGGGTATTACAAGCCAAAGCGAAGGCAATGAAGGCTTTTTTGCGTTGTCCCATCGACATTTTATTCAACTTGTGCTTAGGATCCACTTCCAATTCTTTCAGGTACTGGTTGTACTGCTCACTGCTGAAAGCAGGATAGAACGAAGCATATAGCTTTGCATACTCCCGGGGATTTACCTCCGGAACATAAAACTCCTCGGGAAGTAAGAAAAACTCCTGAAGGAACCCAACCTGTCTTCGGGCAGGGATCTTTCCCTGAATTTCGATTTTTCCTTCCTGAGGGAAAAGCATACCTGCCATCAGGTTGAGCAGGGTCGTTTTACCGGTGCCGTTCTTTCCAAGTAAACCGTAGATACGACCCGGAGAAAGGGTCAGGCTCAATTCATCAAACAGGCTTTGCTTTTTACTGTAAGTGAAACAAAGATTTGAAATGGCAATCATAATTATTTAATTTATTAGTGTACTATATCTCTAATACACCACAAATGTAAGAATGATTTTTTGATCTCCAAATTTTTTGGACATTTTTTTATAAAATAATATGAATATCGGATGTTTAACCTAGGTGTATCCTGAAGGGATTCAATTTGGAACAACATTCGGCGGAGCCAATAATCACGGGCGTAACCCAGAAAGCACAATAGCTCAGCTTACCGTCTTTGAAGGGAGCTAACTGTACAGGAATCATTCGCCCCTTTCGGCGCAGGGCGCCAACATCTTCATAGCCGGGGTTCGAAGCGCAAGCGAGCCCCCGGAAAGGAAAGGACGCAACACAAGCCAGACAGAGCTGCAGAGCAGCGAAACCTTCATTATTTCAAAATAATTTATACATTTGTCGTCCATTCTTAATCAAAACACAAAACACCATAGCCAATACCTATTCCCAACATTTTTTACAAATCATTTTTGCTGTAAAAAACCGTAATGCACAAATCAATGCCGACCGGAAAGATCTTGTAGAAAAATACATCTGTGGAATAATCTCTCATTACAAGTGTAAAGTTTATGCA
>JAVBKV010000041.1:0-73929 GCA_031553885.1 Bacteroidales bacterium | reverse complement strand
ATGCTGTATTTTTTAGCGTGATTTCCCCGTTTTTGGCCTCGAAACCCTATTATCGGGGGACAAACAAAGATACGAAAAATTCCAACTAATTCATAATGAATCGGTTGGGATTGTTTTTTTTATTGAGCGAATGAGCCTAAGAACTAAAAACTAAGAACTAAGAGTTGGGCTTCGCACAAAGAATAACTCTTAGTTCTTAGTTTTTAGTTCTATCAAGAGAGCGCCGCAATAGCCGACCCGATGAGGTTGGGTTCTGCCATTTCCTTACCAATAGTAATTTTCACTTCCGGCATTAATTCTTTCATTTTTGCAGCTACCAGTTCATTGTAGTCATCACTCCAGTAAAGGCTTCCGTCTGCAGTCAACAATATATTTTTAACAGTAGGATCATGAGCAACCAGCACCTGAGCTAAACCAATGATGGAAGCTGCTACCAGATGGGCGGATCTCACATAAATCCAGCGGGCCACGCTGACGTATTCTTCCGGGCTTTCATCCGGATGATTGATAATCGTTGTCAGATCACGGGCATCAAAATCATACTTGATTTTATGGCAGGAAAATACGGTTTTGAAAATTTCACCCAGATAACCTCCGGAAATGGCTTTTTCAAAGCGTTGGCTTCCTTTGTTGTTGGATATGGCGTCTACCAGACGGTCGATAGTAGTCAGGTAAGGAGGACAAAAATTACCTGATTCCAGGTTTACTGGGATTAATCCGGTAGTTTTGTTACCTAATTTCTCAATTTTATCCAGGTGCATCAAGGCAGCCATGTTAGTACCCGTACCCACGATCAAACCGATATAACCCGTACCGGAAACAATGCGTGTCAAACCGGCAAACAGACAGGCAACCGTATCGTTTATCACCTTCACTTCCTTGAAATTAGCTTCAATTCCTTTGTAGTTATTCAAAAACTCCACCAGGTTTTTTCCTATCGGTTGTCCGATCATATCGGGGATATCGATTCCTTTGGTCCAACGAAGAAGAGTGGCATCTCCGTCGAGTTCCGGTTTCGCCGGATAAGAGAAACAATAACCGATTTGGGTCACGGTTTTATCTAAATTTTTAAGCTGGCTGATCAGACCGGCCATTGCTCCGAACAACTTGCTCTGATTAAAACCGGTAGTTTCCTTGGATGATAACTTTATGTTTTTGCTTTCTATGACAGAAGCTTCCTTTCCTTTGAATTCGACAATAGCCGCCCGGAAGTTTGTTCCACCCCAGTCTAGCGCCAGTACCTTTCCATCAGGAATGTCTTCTTTCGGATTAATGTGAGTAGGCAGGTCTAAAATTTCCTGTCCGTCTTTTTTCAGACCTTCTTCGATTTTCAACTGAAGACTCGTTGCAATCGCTTTCAATTCTTCATTAGTTAATTCAAAAATGTTTTCTTTCATGGTATTCTTATTATAATAAATAGATGATTTTTAATCGAGTTTACAAAAATAGAATTTTATATTTAATTCAATCCAACATTCAGCAAGAATTTATCCTTTTAAAACAAAGACTGTCTCAAAATGTTATTTTTTGAGACAGTCCCGTTTTTTATTCTTATTTGATCAGAATATCGGTTATTCCGCTGGTTTCTGTTCGGGTGTCGATTGTTCTTGAGCAGGTTGTTGCTCTGTAGATTGTTCTTCCGAAGGAACAGCTGTTCCAAAAGGAGCTACTGCGTTCGGATCGACAGCCGGAACTGCATTTTGAATAGCATCCTTAATTTCAGAATCGTTAGATTTTGTGTGACGGGGCAAAAAGATAGATGCTCCAATACACAATACAACCATTGTTCCGGCCAGGTACCAGGTAGCCTTTTCCAGGAAGTCCGTAGTTTTACGAACACCCATCACCTGATTGGAAGAAGAGAAACCGGAAGCCAATCCGCCTCCTTTAGAGTTCTGAATCAGAACAATAAGTACTAAAAGAATGGCGACAATTACAATTAATACTGAAATAAATACGTACATTTTTTATTCTGTTTTTTTTGTGTTAGTAATCAATTTTTCCAAAAATCGAATTTGGTCTGCAAAGTAAATGTTTTTTTCCGGATATACCAAGTTTAATTTTCGAATTATTTCCAATGCCCGCTCATATTTTTTCTGCTTCAGGTATATTTTAGCTAATGTCTCAGAAAAAAAACTTTCGGTTTCAACCGCCTCCCAGTCAGGCGGAAGCGATTCTTTTCCGGGTTCCGTATCTTTCCATTCGAACCGGATGGGTGCCCGTTTATCTTCTTCCAGGAACTTATCGATCGTTTCCTGGTGCTGCAAAGGTATTATTTCCACCTCTTGTTTCCGGGATTCCTCGGAAAGTAAAAAAGACATGTAATCCGAAGAAACCTCGTCGTTACCAGTCAATCCGCTGGAAGTGGAGACCTGTTGCTGAAACTGTGCATTTTTTTCCGTCAGGAAAAAATCGATCAGATCAAAAGGTGAATCGGCTTCAGGCTCATCCGTTTCTTCCAGTCGTTCGATCGGGAAAGAAGAAAAAAATCCGCCTTCGATTTTCCAGAAAAGCTTTTTCCGATCGCCGGCATAACAGGCCGTCCTCTTCAATGCAGGCTGAAAGCGCGTATCTTTACAGGCATGCAGGCTCAGCGTATACAATAAATGAGCGGTCTGAAAAAAAGGATATTCTTTTACCAGGTTTTCCAGGTGCATCAATACCTGCGGATCCGGAGATGCAGGGTCGGATAACAATGATATAATTTCCTCCGCCCTCATTACCAGTTAGCCACTGTTGCATTGAAAATCATATCCACCAGGTCTGTCGTAATTAGTTTAATCAACTGGTCCTGAACCTCATCCAGTGATTTTGTACTGTCGTATTCCTGAAATGCAGAAAATGACTGGTCCACATTTTCTTTGGGGTTCTTATTATTGATATAACGAACTTTTACGGTGATAGTCAGCCTCGTCTTCGAAGCATAGGCATCCGCTGTGATGGCTGTATTGGAAATGTCATATCCCGTAATTTCACCTTCAAGATTGATATCCGCATTATTGGAAACTGCTTTCAACCGGGTCTGTTCGATATAACGATCCCTAAGGGCACGATCAAAAACCTGGGACAAAGGAGGATACACCAAAGGAGCACGATTAGGGAAATCCCGGATCTGAATAGTCTTTACCAGGTCATAGTTAATAGAAGCCCCATCCAGCTTGTAAGAAACCGAACAGGACCACACGAGCAGCAACACACCAAGCGCCCCCCACTTCATTACCTTCATCATCCACGGGCTTACACCCGTGGTTACATATATTTGCCCACTCCGCGGACATATAGTAATACGATTTTTTTTCATTTTTTCATCTTCCACGGGCTTACCGTGGTTACATATATTTGCCCACTCCGCGGACATATAGTAATACGATTTTTTTTCATTCCTCATCTACTCCAACTGGTATTCCTTGATTTTTCGGTACAAAGTCCTCTCCGAAATTTTCAGGTCCTGGGCTGCTCCTCTCCGCTTGCCGTTATGACGTTCCAGGGCTTTCCGTATCATTTCTTTTTCAACTTCTTCCAATGACAGGGTTTCATCTTCATATTCATCAGCATAAGGAACCGGTTCCTCTTTTTCGTCAGAGTCAAGATCACAGCTATCCGTTTTTACCGGATGTTGAATAACTGAAATTTCCGGAGATTTTACAACCGGGTAAACCGGAGTTGTTTCTGCCGGAACAGATAAGTTTCCCGACATGATATCATGAACCAGCTTCTTCAATTCATTGACATCCTTTTTCATATCGAAGAGCACCTGGTATAAAATTTCCCTTTCACTTCCGAATGTTTTTTGTTCGGCATCCGAATGAAACAATGCCGGTAGCCGTTCTATATCCGGATTGGTCAGGTAACTTTTAAGCGTCTGGGCTGAGATCTCCCGGTTCTGTTCGATGATAGACATCCGTTCGGTTATATTTTTCAACTCACGGATATTGCCCGGCCAGCGGTAGTTAAGCAATACACTTTTAGCATCATCAGCCAGGTAGACAGCCGGCATCCGGTATTTTTCGGCAAAATCGGAAGCAAATTTCCGGAACAACAGCAAGGTATCTTCTTTCCGTTCTCTCAACGGCGGAATCTGGATTGGAACCGTGTTCAGACGATAATACAAATCCTCCCTGAATTTACCGTTACGAATGGCTTTGATCAGATCCACATTGGTAGCAGCCACAATCCGCACGTCTGTTTTCTGAACTTTGGAAGAACCCACTTTCAAAAACTCGCCGTATTCCAATACACGCAGTAGTCGCGCCTGGGTAGCCATAGGCAGTTCACCGACTTCATCCAGAAAAATAGTTCCTCCGTCGGCCACCTCGAAATAGCCCTTCCGCTCAGATAAAGCTCCGGTAAAGGATCCTTTTTCATGACCGAAAAGTTCGGAATCAATAGTACCTTCCGGAATGGCGCCACAGTTTACCGCTATATATTGTCCATGCTTACGGACACTATTCTGGTGAATCATCTGTGGAAAGACCTCCTTCCCGACCCCGCTCTCTCCGATGATAAGCACAGTCAGGTCTGTAGGAGCGATCAGCAATGCTTTTTCAATCTCCCTGTCGAGCAGGGGACTGTTACCTATTATTCCAAAGCGTTGCTTGATTTGCTGAACATCTATTTTCGCCATAAAACCTCAACTATTCCATTTAAAGACAAAGGTACTCGATTATTTTCATTTTCAAAATTACCGGATATTCGCAATACTGATAATATCGGCAAACACCCCTGCGGCCGTTACACTGGCTCCTGCCCCATATCCTTTAATGATCATGGGATATTCATTATACCGCTCAGTACTTATCATAATGATATTGTTGCTTCCTTCCAGCTCATAAAAAGGATGGCTTCTGTCGACGGCCTGCAAACCGACTTCACAGGCGCCTTCGTCCATCCGGGCCACAAAGCGGTATTTTTTACCTTCCGACTCCAACTGCTTCCTCTTTGCTTCAAATTCGGCATCCAGTTCGGGAATCGTTTTCCAGAAATCCTCCAGAGAACCCTTAAAAAAACGATCCGGAATAAACAAATTCTTCTTAACTTCAGCTTGTTCGATCGGATAACCCGCTTCCCGGGAAAGGATAACCAATTTACGGACCACATCCGTTCCACTCAGGTCTACCCGTGGATCCGGTTCGGAATAACCCGCCTCCTGAGCCATTTTGATGGCTTTACTCAACGGAATTTCGGCACTGATGGTGTTGAATATAAAATTCAGGGTCCCTGAAAGTACCGATTGTAATTTCAATATTTTATCGCCGCTGTTGATCAGGGCGTTCATCGTATTGATAATGGGCAAACCCGCTCCCACATTGGTCTCAAACAAATACTTGATTCCAAATTTACGGGAAATGGCCTTCAGCTCCGCATAATCTTTGTAATCGGAAGAAGAGGCTATTTTATTGGCTGTTACCACAGAAACGTTATGTGACAGCAGGTCTTTATACAAACCTGCAATTGCCGCACTGGCCGTACAATCCACAAACACCGAATTAAAAATATTCATTTCTTCGATCTCCTTGTACAGAAGTTCCGGAGAAGAATCTTTTCCTTCTGTCTTCAGGATTTCCCTGTAATTGGCCAGATCGATTCCCTGACGGTCAAAAACAGCCCGTTTGGAATTTGCAATTCCCACCACCCTGATTTTCAATGCATTTTGAGTTATCAACTGGGGTTGTTGCATACGGATCTGTTCCAGCAGGTTCTTTCCTACCGTTCCGATACCGGTAAGGAAAATATTCAATACCTGGTATTCCGACAGGAAAAATGAATCGTGGATGGAGTTAAGGGCTTTTCTCAGGTGTTTTTTCTTGATAACAAAAGAAATATTGGTTTCCGAGGCTCCCTGTGCACAAGCAATTACACTGATGCCACTTCGTCCGAGCGTACCGAACAGGCGACCGGCTATTCCCGGTGTCCTTTTCATATTTTCTCCGACAATAGCTACCGTAGCCAGGTCTTTCTCTGGCTTGATATCGTTGATTTCACCCTGAGCTATTTCCAATGAAAATTCATTCTGCAGCACTTTTACCGATAAATCCGCATCGGCATTACGGACTGCAAAAGAAGTCGTATTCTCGGAAGAAGCCTGAGATACCATAAACACGCTGATTCCGTTTTTTGCCAAAGCGCGGAAAATCCGGTAATTGACACCGATTACTCCTACCATCCCCAATCCCTGAACGGTAATCAGACAGGTATCATCGATCGATGAAATTCCTTTGATCGACTTTCCACCGTTGCTTTTTTCTTTGGTAATCAAGGTACCGGGAGCATCCGGGTTGAAAGTGTTCTTGATAAGAATCGGAATATTTTTATGATAGGCCGGAAAAATCGTAGGAGGATAAATCACCTTGGCTCCAAAATTAGATAATTCCATGGCTTCGATATAACTCAGCTTGTCAATCACATAAGCCGAGCTGATTATCCTGGGATCAGCTGTCATGAATCCGTCTACATCGGTCCATATTTCAAGCACCGAAGCATTCAGGGCCGAAGCCAGAATAGCAGCTGTATAATCCGACCCGCCACGCCCTAGATTTGTCACGACACCGGTTTCTTTACTCGATGATATAAAACCGGGAACCAGAGCCACGGGAGGCAAGGTGGAAAATTGCTCCTGTATCAGGCGGTTAGTCGTTTCAAAATTAACAATGTGTTTCTGAAACTGCTTCTCCGTCTTGATAAAAGTACGGGAATCAAAAAAACGGGCATCTTCGATTACATGGCTGACAATAAGCGAAGAAAGCCGTTCCCCGTAACTAACGATAATATCAGATGTTTTCTGGGAAAGATCACGGATCAGGAAAACACCCTTGAATATATTTCCCAATTCATCCAGCAGACCGACCACCCCTTTCAGGACTTCATTCCGCAGGGTCGGATGGTTAATTACACCTTCCACCATCTCGATATGCCGGCCGACAATTTCGTTGTATTCCTTTTCGTATGTGTAATCCCCTTGCGAAGCCAACTGCGATGTATAAATCAGCTTATCGGTAATCCCACCCAGGGCGGAAACAACGACAATCACCGGCTCCCCGACCGATTCCACTATTCTTTTTACTTCTAAAATACTACTGACGGAACCTACGGATGTTCCGCCGAATTTCATTATTTTCATTTATTTCGTTCTTTTTCCATGGGTTAAAACCCATGGCTATTGATATTTGTCCGCTTTGCGGACATTATGCCTCCCCGACCGGTCCCATAAACGGAGGAACCATTTCCTGTCCGTGAATGTTGATTTCTCCGAACTGGGCTTCGTATTTCTTTACATTATCGATCAGCGCCATCATCAACCGCTTGGTATGTTCCGGGGTCAGAATAATACGGGATTTTACTTTGGCCTTGGGAACACCGGGTACTATCCGTACAAAATCCACCACAAATTCGGAAGTGGAATGCGCTATAATAGCCAGATTGGAATAGGTTCCCTGAGCGATATCTTCAGTCAATTCTATTTGAATGCCGTTGTTGTCTTGCTGCTGGTTGTTCATTCTGTTTTCTTTTAGTAGATTAATCCGACAAAGTTATCATTTTCTTCGGAATATTGTTTGTTTTTGTTCGACTTAGAAGATTAATCTCTATGAAATGTGATGAAAGTAATCAATCAACTTCCATTATCATTTGACAAAAAACTGTTTCCATTTGCATAATACAAAACAAATTATTACCTTTGCACCCTGAAATTCTGCAGAGGGTAGTTCAAGTGATTGTATAACTCAATCCACCCCCGGGAGGTAACCTGTAAATAAAAAACAGATGTACGTAATTGTAGACATTCAAGGACAACAATTCAAAGTAGAGAAAGATCAGAAATTGTTTGTTCATCGCATCAACGCAGACCAGGGCGCTACAGTGGAATTTGCGAAAGTCCTGCTGGCAGACAACAATGGTACTGTAACCGTTGGCGCTCCGGTAATCGAAGGCGCTAAAGTAGTCGTGGAAGTATTGGATCACGTAAAAGGAGACAAAGTTCTGGTTTTCCACAAAAAGAGAAGAAAAGGACACCGTAAACTGAACGGTCACCGCCAACAATTCTCTCATGTATTGGTTAAAGAAGTTATCGCTTAATTCGTTTAATTCGTAAAATCTTAGAAAAATGGCACATAAAAAAGGAGTCGGTAGTTCGAAGAACGGACGCGAATCGCACAGTAAACGGTTAGGCGTCAAAATTTTCGGTGGTGAAGTTTGTAAAGCCGGAAATATTATTATTCGTCAAAGAGGCACAGAACATCACCCGGGTGAAAACGTAGGTATGGGAAGAGATCATACGTTGTTTGCATTAGTTGACGGAAAAGTGGTTTTCAGAAGAAAAAAAGACGATCGGTCTTATGTTTCTATTGAGCCGATAGCAGAAGCATAACCTATACTTCTATACTTATCAACAGGGTGTGTCGATTTCGGCACACCCTGTTTTATTTTTGACCATCCGGATCATTTTTGTTTCTTTAATTCAAGGAAAAGTGTTTTACCAAGATCTTCGTTAAACTCCATCAGTTTTTGATTGATGTTCTGGTAGATACAATAACAATGGGCATCCACGGGAAATTCTCCGGTATATTCTTTTTTGAAGTCTCCTACTTTAGCCAGCTGGTTATTGTTTTTATCATACAGGCAAATATCAGATAGTTCAATAATAATAGTAGCATCCGTCTTTAAATTGGAAGTAGCCAATGCTCCTATCAATCCGAAACTGGCTCCTACCACCGCTTTATTCGAAAATTTTTGAACCCCGTAGAAATGCTTGATTTTAGCGGTAATGTAATAATCGGTATTTTCTTTTTGGTTTACCAGGACTGATGAAAAATAATTTTTATGAGTCAAATGACTGGCAAATATATCCGCCATTTGCAAACCGACCGGAATTTTATAGAGCTTCTCTGCATTAATGCAGCTTTTTTGACCATTGATCTTTTGTTCAATGTCTTTAGCCTGCATCAGGGCCTGATTAATTTCGGATTCGGAACGAATATCTTCAAAAGGCTGAATAGAAATGCTAACACTCACAGATTCGGGATAGGGCTCCAGGTTAGCTGTATTATAGACTATTTTCTGAGCAGGTTTACATGAAACGAAAAGGCATGCAATTAACAGCATCACAAATAATGATCTTGTTTTCATTGGGTTATAAAACATTTAAGAGGTTATAAAAAATATAGGGGTTAAATTAATCAAGGCTATTTTGTTCGGAAACTGATATACGCAGCAATCATCCAGCTAGACAAACTCATCTTATCATCAAACGAAACTTTGGTTCCTTCGACATTGATCGAATCAATGGTTCCACTGGTCATGGAAAGCTTTAATCCGGCAGCCCACTGCCTGGATAACTTATATTCCGCCCCAACGCCCAGATTCATTCCGAACGTAGTAGCTGTACCTTGGATTTCCTGCTGATCCATCCACATCCTGTCTGTGAAAAACAAGGGACCCAAACCGATCGAAGAAGTTATGAGCCAGTTTTTCGTATCGTACCGAATAGCAAAAGCAGGGCCGACAAAAAAGATTTTCTGCGTCTCCCTGTAATCTGCCACACTTCCAAAATTCGGGATATTAACGTTCTGTCCTTTGCCAGAACTATGTACATAATTGAGATTTAATGCAATCCCATATATCTCATTGAAATAATATTGAAACTCCGCATTCAGTGAATAGCCTTTAGTCAAATCATCTGAAATACGATCCAGATTAGGATTGTTCGTTTTTTGTAATTGTCCAAGCCGCCCGGCATAACCACCGGCAACAGCCAGGCGAAAAGATCCAACCGTTGTTTTTTTATCAATTCCATCAACTGCTGCATCGGCGCCACCATCACCCATAGTATAAGAAACAATGTATTTACGGGACAATGTATGTTTTTCCGTAACACCGTTGTTTAGGGTTTGATACATGACGGCATCTTCGTTCACATCCAGAATTTTACAACGAACCGTATCATTCTCCGCTTTAACAATGAAATCTTGTGCATAACAAGTAAATACGCCTGAAACGGCGAGAAGAAAAAGAATTATTTTTTTCATTACCAACGATTAAAAAGTTTTAGAGTTATCTGATTTTTTAATTAACAATAAAAATAATTGAATGAATCAACTCTCTTATATTATTGATAAAACTCACACGCTGCAGAATCAACATCCACTCATAAAAACACATCCGGCACCCCCCAGCCTTTCAAAAAAAGAACATAATAACACACAAATATATATATATTAAAATTATTGCAACCTTATTCTCTATTTTTATTTCAAATCAACAATTAAAATTAACATTTTTGCTTTTTGAAATACCCCAAACACCCGCACAGCCACCGTCAACAGCTACGCGGACAACATCCTCATTCAACTTCAGGTATCGTGTAAATAATGCTTCACTGAACCAACAATTTTTGCACCCTGGATTTTCCTTTTATCAAATAAACTCCAGAAGGGAAAGAAGATATATCAATCCTGTCATAATAGTTTGAATCAAAACGTTTAAGAACATGACCCTTCAGATCTAAAATCTCAATTCGCTGAATTTTATCGGTTTCTATACTAATAAAATCGCTTGCCGGATTAGGGTAAACCTTCAGGAAGGGATTCTCTATGATATCAATACCGCCGCTGGCAGAATCTTTTGTCAGAACGACCTTTCTCAATTGGATGATATTAAAATTTCCCGGGTCATCTACTCTGCTTATATACAACGTGTGATAAGACCTGTTTTTTACCTCTATTTTAATTTCCGGATAGTCCAACGTAATGTAATTGTTCATATTTTCATCAACAGTTGACCCACCAGTGCTGGTTTTGGGATAATCTCCTCTATAATCCTGCCCATCGAATTTAAAAATCAGTTGTCCTGCATTATAAGAAGATAGTTCTGCACTAAGGGTATAAGTTCCCGGCTCGAGAAACACTTTCCAGCGGGCTTCAGCGTGAATATTATACCACCATTTAAATGTATATGGAATATAATCTTTGCATATATTATAACTAGTAACTGCCTGATAAGGAGTCAATACAATTTCATTATTTTCATTTGAAGAAGATGCAGGAATTTGTTGTGGCATTTTACGAAACGAAAGATCAATTGTCGAATAATACGGATCCGGCAGTTTGAATGGAAGCTCCAGTTCGAGCCCGGTAGCCGTCAACCTCGCCGGAATCGTTTGATCTGTACTGAAAAGAACCGCCTTTTGCGGCAATTCCATCACGCCATCCAAACTAATCGTCCTGTAATTCGGCCAATAACCGGACGAAACATGAAGATACAGATTTACGGATCCGCCATCCTGTTTTTTTTGTGTTACATATCCATATTGAAAAGGATTCAACAATTCATTCTGAACCGTTCCGTAAACCGAATTCCCATATTTCTTCATCCAATCTGCTACACCTTTCAATGTCCGGACTCCAAACTCCGGAAAATTACCATGTTTATCGGGAGGCATATTCAATAAGAAATTACCACCCTTGCTTGTCAGTTCCAATAATCGGCTAATGACATAAACCGGAGATTTCCACGTATCTTCCGGGGTTTCATCATACCCCCACGAATTAGTCAGTGAAGCACATGATTCCCAATCGGTCGGCTTATCAAAACCATTGTAGGGAATATCAGGAGTATCTGTTTCCACGGTGACAAAATCACCTTCAAAACCGCCACCAAGCCGGTCATTAATAACCAGCTTTCCGGTACTTCCCGCTTTTGTATTCAGTAATGTTTGATGAATATTCTGAGCCAATGCAGCATCCGGATTTACTCCGGGAATATCATACCAGAATAAATCGATATCATAATTATTCCCCAATTCATTGATATGAGGAATAACCAATTCATTCACATACTTTTGAACCTGTTCTTCCGAATATGGTTTCCATAGCAGTTCAGGAATCTCCGCCATTCCCCCTTCATGCATCCAATCCAGATTCTGGGAATAATAAAACCCGATCTTCAATCCGGCTTTTTTCGCTTCATCCACCAGGGGTTTTAATAAATCCCGTTTTGCCGGAGAAGCATCAACGGCATCCCAATCCGTGTATTTCGAATCAAAAAGACAAAAACCATCATGATGTTTCGCAGTAATGATTATGTATTTCATTCCCGCATTTTTAACCAGTTCGACCCATTGTTTGGGATCATAATCTTTTGCATCGAATTCTTTAGCTGCTTCCCGGTAAACCCTTCGCGGAATTCCCAACCGATGCATAATCCATTCGGAAGGATATCCGGAAGATGACTGGGAATCACTAATCTGCTGCCCCCGGACATCGATTCCCTCGTAAACATTTCCGTAAACGGCATAAATCCCCCAATGAATAAACATACCAAAGCGAGCTTCTCGCCACCATTGCATTTTATCCTGTGCCCGGGACTGAACCGACATGATCAAAAAGAAAAATAAAATGAAGCCGAAAAAAGTTATCTTTTTCATTATCAACAATTAGAAGGTTTAAGAATCTGCTGCCTTTTTAATTAATTCCATCATTAAAAAAAACGGTTTGCTTTACATACTAAGTAGTACAGGGCTCTTTCTTAAACTCCCGATCAAGATTTAAAAATTAACTCATTTTAACTAATCGTCGGATGTCACATCGGATGTCTCGAAGGGACTTTATTTTAATAGAGAATGTATCAAAAAATTGTACTAACTTTGCGGATTAAAATATCAAATTCAGACAATCATGCTCACGCTTAAAGTAATTACCGAAAATACGGAAGAAGTTATCAGTCGTCTGGCTAAAAAACATTACGACGGAAAAGAAATCATTGCCCGGGTCATTGAAACGGACAAAAAAAGAAAGACCGCACAAACACAATCAGATAAAAACTTATCCGAACTGAACCAATTATCCAAGTCCATTGGACAACTGATGAAAGAAGGGAAAAAGGAAGAAGCTGAAACCGCACGTAATCAGGTTGCTTCCATAAAAGAAGGAAACAAGCAACTGGAAGCGGACATGAAAGAAGCAGAGAAATTACTGGTTGAATTGCTCTGCCAGATTCCGAACCTTCCTGCTGATGAAGTCCCGGAAGGAAGGGTTGCTGAAGACAATGTGATCGAAAAACAGGGAGGTGTTATTCCAACACTACCCGAAAATGCCGTACCTCATTGGGACCTGGCAAAAAAATACGACTTAATTGATTTTGAACTGGGAGTAAAAATTTCCGGAGCGGGATTCCCTGTATACAAAGGAAAAGGTGCCCGTCTGCAACGTGCCCTGATCAATTTCTTTTTGGATAATGCCAGGGATGCCGGATACCTGGAAATACAGCCTCCGTATGTAGTTAATGCTGACTCCGGATACGGAACCGGACAACTTCCTGACAAGGAAGGTCAGATGTACCATTGCGGACTGGATGATTTATACCTGATCCCTACTGCTGAAGTCCCCGTAACCAATATTTACCGGGATGTAATACTGGAAGAAAAAGACCTGCCGGTTATGAATACCGCTTATTCCGCCTGTTTCCGGAGAGAAGCCGGTTCGTACGGAAAAGACGTAAGGGGACTGAACCGCCTGCACCAGTTCGACAAAGTAGAAATCGTACGGATCGACAAACCGGAACATTCTTATCAATCCCTGAAGGAAATGGTCGACTACGTTCAATCATTGGTAGAAAAGCTGGAACTTCCCTGGAGAATCTTACGCCTCTGCGGTGGAGATATGAGTTTTACCTCCGCTCTGACTTTTGACTTTGAAGTTTATTCAGCCGCTCAGGAACGCTGGTTGGAAGTCAGCTCGGTCTCCAACTTTGAAAGTTATCAGACCAACCGCCTGAAATGCCGCTACCGGGATGAAGAGAAAAAAACACAACTGTGCCACACGCTGAACGGAAGCGCCATGGCTCTTCCCCGAATCGTAGCCGCCTTGCTCGAAAACAATCAGACTCCCGAAGGAATCCGTATTCCTAAAGCCCTGGTTCCATATACAGGGTTTGAAATGATAAAATGAGGAGTTATTAAGAATTGTAATCAGGCGTAAGCCTATCCCCCGCTGGAGGGGGCAGGGGGAGGATCACTGGGAATTAAGAATCGAAGATCGCCCTTAGGCAATTAAAAATTAAGAGTTAAGAATTTATTCGGAATATTTATTCGGACTGGAATTTTCAAGGGTACTAATCCTCCCCCTGCCCCCTCCAGCGGGGGATAGGCTTACGCCTGATAACAAGTCCTCATTCTTAACTCTTAATTCTTAACTCCTCCTTCCGGAGGGTTAATTTTGAAAAATATTTGTAAAAAAATCAAATTGCATTTAAACGAATGTGCTTTTTGATAGTCTTTTTATAGAAGTTTTGCATGTAAAGTTCCTTATTATCTAAATCCTTATGTTTGATAAATTTACCCTAACCCTCTGTTTTTTCTTATTTATATTCATACAACCATCTAAAACACAGACGGTTGAAAACAAACAACAAACACCCCCCACGACTGAAATCCGGGGAAATCTCTTCGAATTGGAAGAAAAAACAGAAGCGACAGGAGATACCATAAGAAAAGAAGTACCAGTCATCGGAGCTAATATTTCCCTGCTCAATTCCAAAGACAGTACTATTGTCACCGGTGCCACCAGTGATGCGAAAGGAAATTTTATTCTCCCTTCTGTAAAACAGGGAAATTACTTGCTTTCCGTTACTTTCCTGGGGTATAACCCTGTTTCCCGGACAATCTCCAGCGAAATGTTCAAGGAGAAAAGTATCACCATGGGAAAAATTCAGATGGGAATGGCTTCACTCGAATTATCCGAAGTAACAGTAACAGCCATACCACCGGAAATGGTGGTCAAAACCGATACGATCGAATACAATGCGGATGCTTACCGGATGGATCAGAATGCCGTAGCAGAAGACCTCTTAAAACGACTTGACGGTGTAGAGGTGGACGTTAACGGGAACATCAAAGCAGCCGGGAAAGATGTAAAAAAAGTATTGGTAGACGGGAAAGAGTTTTTCGGCAAAGACCTGAAAATGGCTACCAAGAACATTACCACCGACATCATCGACAAAATACAGGTTATCGATAAAAAAACTGACCAGGCCGAGCGAACCGGAATCGATGACGGGGAAAAAGAAACCATTATCAATATTGCTATAAAAAAAGGAATGAACCAGGGCTGGATGGGTAATGCCAATGTAGGAGGAGGAGCCCTGACGGATAACCCGAACAACGAATCAGCCCGCTATGCAAGCAACGCCATGATCAGCCGGTTCCGGGAAGGAGACAACCTTTCATTGGTCCTCAATGCCAACAATATCAATGATGGAGGAGGAAGAGGTGGCGGAGGTGGTGGTAACGGAATCACCGATGCAGTCTCTGCCGGGATCAATCTCTACAAAATGCAGGATAAAAAATACAAGGCGTCAGGTAGTGTATCCTACCGGTATGCAGATGCTTTATCCAAAAGTAAACGATTCAGGCAAAATATTCTGGTCGACAGTGTGTCCTATTCCCGAAACCTCAGTGAAAACCGTAATTTTTCCAACAATGTTAATTTCAATACAACCCTGGAATTCACACCGGATACATTCAACACCTTTACATTCGAAGTAGGAATTTCATACAATAAAGCAGCTTCACGGAGCGAATCACTCCAATCGACTCTGGCCGGAGATGCCGATTCTACGAAAGTAAATCAAAGCGAAAGAAAAGGGAGCAACAGTTCAGATTCGTGGAACACCAATTTCTCCCTTACTTATGCCCACAAATTTGACAAAAGAGGCCGAAGATTCAGCGTAGTCGGTGACTTCGGATTAAACAGAAGTGATGGAAACGGCACCAACCAATCACTCAGTCAGTTCTTTTTGCAACCCGACAGAAACAAGCAGTTCAACCAGGAATCGGAAACAAACACCCAACAAAATAACTACGGAATCCGGCTTACTTTTGCAGAGCCTGTCTGGGGATACCGTAATACCTTGCAGTTCTCATACAGCATCAACAACAATCAGACCACCAACATAAAAGAAACCTACGATTACGATCCGGAAACCGGGACTTACACCCTCCTGAATCCGGATTACAGCAAGAGTCTGGATAATAATTACGTCAATCAGCGGGTAGGAGTTTCTTTCAACTCCAATCAGGAAAAGTTCTATTATAACATCGGATTGAATGTAATACCTTCCTACACACAAAGTACCAGTTTCATCAAAGATGGGAATGTAAATGGCAACGACTCCATCCTGAATAAGATCAAAGGACGAAAAGTCATCAATTTTTCTCCCCAGGGTCGTTTTCGTTATAATTTCGCTCCAAGAAACACACTCTCATTCAACTATTCGGGAAGTACCCGGCAACCCAGTGTTACTCAACTGGATCCGACGGTAGACAATACCAACCCGTTGCGCATCCGGAGCGGAAATCCGGATCTGCTCCCATCCTTCTCCAACAATATGTCGCTGGAATACAGTAATTATCACCGGGAAAAACAACGGTCCCTGAATATCAATGCTAATTTTTCATTCACCATGAATGAAATTATCAATTTTACCGATTACGAAGAAATAACCGGAATTCAATATACAAAACCCATCAATGAAAACGGATCTTGGAATTCATCGTTCAACGTCATGTACAACATGCCTTTCGGATTTAAAAACAGATTCAGGCTCAGTACGAATTCAGCTTTTAATTACCGGAATCAGATCGGTTTTGTTATGGTAAAGAAACAAAGTGAACGGAATGTTTCAGGGACTACCAACCTGAGGGAAAATCTCAGTCTCAGCTATATCAACGACATTTTTTACGGACAACTGAGAGGTAATATCAGTTATTCAAATACCCAGAATACCCTGGAAGGAAGATCAAGTACTGTTAACACAAACTTCGGAGTTGCTTACAACACCACCATTTCCCTGCCTAAAGACTGGAAGTTTTCAACAGACATCAACTACCGGGCCAACCGGGGTCTCTCGACCGGATATAACCTCGATGAAGTATTGTGGAACCTGGATATCAACAAGCTGTTTATGGTAAAAAGAAGACAGTTGTCCGTTTCGCTCCGTTGGGTCGATATTCTGCAACAAAATAAAAGCATCAGCCGGGACGTTACGGCATCTTACATCGAAGACAACGAATATAATTCCCTTACCGGTTATGTACTGGTCACATTCTCCTTACGTCTCCGGGAAATGGGAGGCCGGAAAGGAAGAGGATCCGGAAGTGAAAACCGGGAATTCCGTAATTTTCAACCTTCCGGAGGTGGAAATTTTCCCGGAGGTGGCGGCAACCGCGGAGGAAGTGGTGGTGGCGGAAGAAGATAAACTACTTTTTCCCCTTCAATTCCTGAGCCAAAAATGAAGAGGTATACCCTTTTTGCGAACGGATCAGTTTTTCGGGAGTCCCGGCAAACAAAATCTCACCGCCTCCCTTTCCACCTTCAGGTCCCATATCGATAATGTAATCCGCACATTTGATCACATCCAGGTTGTGTTCGATGACAATCATCGTATTGCCTTTATCCACCAGGCGGTTGATCACTCCCAGCAGCACCTTGATATCTTCAAAATGAAGACCGGTGGTTGGCTCGTCCAGGATATACAGAGTCTTTCCCGTATCCCGTTTGGACAATTCAGTGGCTAACTTCACCCGTTGGCTTTCTCCTCCCGAAAGCGTTGTCGACGATTGTCCCAGGCGGATATACCCCAGTCCCACATCCTGAAGCACCTTGATTTTATGCAGGATATTCGGCACATTTTCGAAAAACTCCACAGCCATATTGATCGTCATGTCTAAGACATCGGCAATGGATTTTCCTTTAAAACGAACTTCGAGCGTTTCCCGGTTGTAGCGTTTGCCCTGACAATCCTCACAAGGGACCATCACATCAGGAAGGAAATTCATTTCAATGGATTTATAACCATTTCCTCCACAGGTTTCACAACGGCCGCCCGCCACATTGAACGAAAACCTTCCGGGTTTATAGCCCCGCATTTTGGATTCGGGTAATTCTACAAAGAGATTACGAATATCGGAAAACACTCCCGTATAGGTAGCCGGATTAGAACGTGGTGTCCGACCGATAGGCGATTGATCGACATCCACCACTTTATCGATATGTTCGATCCCTTCGATCGCTTCATAAGGCAATGGATCCTGCAACGAACGATATAATTTGGTACTCAGAATCGGATGAAGAGTATCATTGATCAACGAGGACTTTCCACTTCCGGAAACTCCCGTCACACAAATAAACATTCCCAGGGGAAAACGGGCGGTTACCTGCTTGAGATTATTACCGGAAGCCCTTTTGAGCACAATTTCCTTTCCATTGCCCGGTCGTCTCTTTTCAGGAACATGGATCTCTTCCGTTCCATTCAGGTAGGCTGAGGTCAGAGTATCTGCTTTCAGCATCTCAGATGGGGTTCCGGAAAAAACGACCTTCCCTCCCAGCCTACCGGCCCGGGGCCCCAGGTCCACTACATAATCGGCGTTCAGCATCATGTCTTTGTCGTGTTCCACCACAATCACCGAATTACCGGTATCACGAAGTTGCTTCAGCGAATCGATCAGGCGCACATTATCGCGCTGATGAAGTCCGATACTCGGTTCATCGAGGATGTATAACACATTAACCAGTTGCGAACCGATTTGTGTTGCCAACCGGATCCGTTGGCTTTCACCACCGGAAAGACCAACCGAAGAACGGTTCAGGGAAAGATAATCCAGTCCCACATCCAGCAGGAACCGGATCCGGGAACGGATTTCTTTTAATATTTCTACGGCGATCTGCTTTTGCGTATCACTCAAAAAAGGCTCCAATCCATTCACCCATGTATCCAATTCGGAAATATCCAGGGCCGAAATTTCGGCAATATTTTTATCATGAATGTAATAATGAAGCGCTTCCTGGTTCAATCGTTGTCCCTTACATTCCGGACAAACTGCCGTCCGTATAAACTGATCGGCCCATTTTTGAGCAGCCATCGAAGTATCCGACTCCTGCTGAATCGAAATATATTTAGTTACTCCTTCGAAAGAAAGGAAATAATTCGAATTTCCCAACGATTCGTTTTTTATCTGCAACCGTTCTTCCGTTCCGTTCAGGATCTCATCCAGGGCTTCTTCGGGCACGTCTTTCAATGGAGTCTTAATGGTTGTTCCGTATTTTTCACAAATTGCCTCCACCTGCCAGAATATCAACACATTCCGATATTTACCAAGCGGAGCTATCCCTCCCTGATAGATACTCAGGTCCGGATTCGGAATGATTTTCTGCATATCGAATTGATTCACCACACCTAATCCCTTGCATTTCGGACAAGCTCCCTGAGGCGAATTGAACGAAAAATTATGAGGAGCCGGATCACTGTAAGAAAGTCCGGTAGACGGACACATCAACCTCCTGCTGAAATGGCGTATTTCGTTGGTTTCCAGGTCCAGGACAATTAGTAATCCATCACCCTGCCGCATTGCCGTTCTTACACTTTGTTTAATCCGTTTGAGATCCTTGGAAGCAACAATGAGTTTGTCAACAACCACTTCCACCGAGTGGTTTTTGTAACGATCCAGTTTCAATCCCGGAATAATTTCCCTCAATTCACCATCAATCCGAACATTCAGGAATCCTTTTTTCCGCAACTGTTCAAACAATTCTTTATAATGACCTTTCCGGTTGCGCACTACCGGAGCCAGGAGATAAACTTTCTTTCCTTCGTACCGGTTCATAATCAGGTCCAGCACCTGCTCCTCCGTATATTTGACCATTTTTTCTCCTGTCAGGTAGGAATAAGCTTCCCCTGCCCGGGCATACAGCAAACGAAAGAAATCGTAAATCTCGGTGGTAGTCCCGACCGTTGAACGCGGACTCCGGTTGGTCGTTTTCTGCTCAATGGAGATCACGGGACTTAATCCGGTGATTTTATCCACATCCGGACGCTCCAGGTTTCCGAGAAAAGAACGGGCATAAGCCGAAAAAGTTTCGATGTACCGTCGTTGTCCCTCTGCAAAAATGGTATCGAAAGCCAATGAGGATTTTCCGCTCCCACTCAATCCCGTAATGACGGTAAACCGGTTACGGGGAATTGTCACATCGATGTTTTTCAGGTTGTGAACACGGGCCCCCTCCACACAAACCTGCCCGGAAGATTCGATTCGTCCGTCTGTACCCAAACCGGTTGTATCCTCCCACTTCCCAGTGGAAGGTATTGGTTCCGGGCCATTATCAGTATTGATTTTCATATATATTCGTTAAACGTTTTCTTATTTCTCAGATAAAAATTCCAAACCAGGCTCTTGCAGAACATGGTGGCCGGTAATCCGGGAGAGGCCAATGCCTGGTTCTCCCGGCGTATTTTCCTGTACTCTTTTTTCTGAACATTAAAATCCCTCCGGGCTTTCCATACCGAATGAGCATTCGCCGGATACCCTTTTACTAAAAACTGCAAAGCTGCCAGGTAGTCCAGCAGGAAGCGAACAAGCATAACCCGTTTATAATAGTTGTCAGGCATATTCTTATAAACCATCAACAGGTTGTTCCGGAAATTGAGGTAGGTTTTCCGGGGATGCTCCATGGCTAGTGTAGCACCACCGACATGGTACACTACCGATGAAGGCAGGCAGACAATTTTCTTTCCCCGGGACACCAGGCGCCAGCAAAGGTCGATTTCTTCCTGATGAGCAAAGAAATATGCATCCAATCCTCCGGCTTCCTTGTATTCTTTCAAACGGATAAACATGCAGGCTCCACTCGCCCAAAGTACTTCAACCGGATCATCATATTGTCCACGGTCTTTTTCTACCACAGATAAAATCCGTCCCCGGCAAAAAGGATAGCCTAACCAATCCATGTATCCACCACAGGCTCCGGCATATTCAAATGAAGTTTTATCCTTCTGGGCCAATAATTTAGGTTGAAGCGCCACAACATCCGGATGGTTATCCAGGTAATCCGTGGCCGTAGTCAACCAGCCCGGACTGACTTCCACATCCGAGTTCAGCAAAACGACATATTCATTATCCAGCAAGTCCAACGCCCGGTTATACCCTTCCGCAAAACCATAATTCCGGTCCAATAGAATGCAACGGATATCCGGATAAGTTTCACGAAGGAAAGGCAACGAGTCGTCTGTCGATCCGTTATCGGCAATTATAATCTCAGCACGATCTTCCGGTGTATGTGCCAGCAACGCCGGTAAAAACTGCTTTAATAAAGATTTTCCGTTCCAATTCAGGATAACGACAGCTGTTTTTTTCATGCCAAATGCTCTTTTTTATGTTTCCAGCGATTATGTGTCCACAACCAACCGGAAGGATTACGCAGGATGGTCGTTTCCATCATTCGGATATATCTTTCCGTAATTTCGAATTCTGCTGTTTCTGCAGGGTTATCCGCAACCAATCTGATTTCGGCTTCGTAATACCCCCGTTTCACCTGAACGACATCCAGGTAGGTTACCATTGCTCCGATTTGTCCGGCAATCCGCTCTGCTCCGGTCAGTACTGCAGTTTCCTGATTCAAAAACGGAGTCCAGTAATGGATGTTCCGTATCGATGGTTTCTGGTCAGAGATGAAACCGAGCAGCATTGTTTTTCCGGTTCTTCTGATTTTAACAATCTCACGCAGGGTATCATTCTTGGCAATTCCCACAGAATGAAAACGACTTCTCAGCTTGTGAAAAAATGCATCAAAAGCCTTGTTTTTCAACGGCCGGTATATTTCTCCGATCACAGTATCCGGATTTTCTACCCACAACATAATGGAAGTAACCCATTCCCAGTTACCATAATGTCCCAGCAGCAGCAGACAGGACTGCTTTTTATTCAAACATTCCCGGATCAATTCTATGTTCTTAAAAACAAAACGCCTTTTCATTTCCTCGTCGGAAATATGCAGCATTTTAATCGTTTCGAAAATATAATCGCAAAAATGGTGGTAAAATGCTTTTTCTATTTTCAGTATTTCTTTTTTGCTTTTATCCGGAAAGGCGTTTGTTAAATTCCGCCGGACCATTTTTCTTCTGTAGCGAACCAGGTAATACACCGGAAAATACAGCATATCCGAAAGAAAGTAGAGGAATTTCAGCGGAAATACAGCGTGAATCCACCCGAAAGCATATATAAAATAATACAATATTTTACTCATAACCAGCAATCAACGCCGTTTGTTCGGCATTAAAATCTCCCAAAACCACCGAACACAACCGGTTGATCAGGGCCTCATCGTAATCAGCTTCCACTTTGATATAATTCTCGGTAAAACCATGCATCTTTTTTCCCCGTTTCGTATGCTCGAACAGAACCGGGTGAGTAGTTCCTACCTGGGACCAATAGAATGCTTTCCATTTCTGCTCGGAAAGCTCCAGCAGTTGCTTACTGCGCTCCTGTTTTTTTCTCGGGTCCACCACATGATCAATTTCCAATGCTTTTGTTCCCGGACGTTCCGAATAAGAAAAAACATGTAACTGGCTTACCGGTAATTGCTCGATGAAACGCTTTGCATTTTCAAAATAGTCATCCGTTTCCCCTCTCACTCCTACGATCACATCGACCCCGACAAATGCATCCGGCATCCATTTTTTAATGGTATGAATTTTAGAGGCAAAAAGAGCTGTATCGTATTTTCTGCGCATCAGGCGGAGTACATCATCCGACCCGGATTGAAGCGGAATATGAAAATGAGGGGCAAAACGCCGGGAACAGGCTACAAATTCCAGGATCTCGTCGGTCAGGAGATTGGGTTCAATAGATGAAATACGGAAGCGATCGATTGTTTCCACTTCGTCGAGCGCCCGTACCAGGTCGAAGAAACTCTCACCGGTCGTTTTACCGAAATCACCGATGTTCACACCGGTCAGCACAATTTCCTTTCCACCCTCTTTTCCGGCCTTTTCAGCCATGGCAACCAGTTCCCTGATACTTCCATTGCGGCTTCTTCCCCGTGCAAAAGGAATGGTACAATAGGTACAATAGTAGTCACAACCGTCCTGCACTTTCAGGAAATGGCGGGTACGGTCGTCTTTCGAACAGGAAAAATGAAACGTCCGGATATCTTTGACCGGCGAAACGTCGATTTTCCCTTCGTTCTTTTTTTTCATTCCGGCTTTCGTCAGGTATTCCGTCACATCCATTTTCTGATCGGCACCCAATACCAGATCCACACCTTCAATACCAAGTACATCTTCGGGTTTCAGTTGAGCATAACAACCAGTCACCACAACAAACGCACCCGGATGGGCTTTCGTGAAGCGACGGATGGCCTGCCTGCATTTTTTATCAGCCAACTCGGTTACCGAACAGGTATTGATCACACAAATATCCGCCTGTTCTCCCGGACGAATCTTTCTCACCCCCTGCTCTGCAAGCTTTTTACCGATCGTAGATGTTTCAGCAAAGTTGAGTTTACAGCCCAGGGTAAAATAAGCGGCCTTTTTATTTTCAAATAAGGTTGAATCGATCATCCGTTTGTTTTAAAAAAATTTCCTGCAAAGTTACAAAAAACACAGAATTGAACCACTCTTTCTTTGCGAATAAACTTTTTGTATGTATTTTTGCACAAAACAACACAATTTGTGCTATGATCCAGGAAAATTTCATCAAAATTTTTGAGCAAAGTTTCAAAAAAAACTGGAACTTGCCGGCTTTAAGCGATTATGCAGAGGATACAAACTTTACTTATGGTGAAGTTGCCAAAGAAATTGAAAAACTGCATATCCTTTTTCAGGAGTGCAGGATCAGAAGGGGAGACAAAATTGCTCTGATCGGAAAAAACAACAGCCGCTGGTGCATTGCCTACCTGGCATCTGTCACTTACGGAGCTATCATTGTCCCCATTTTGCAGGATTTCAATCCCAATGATGTTCATCACATTGTTAATCATTCCGAGTCCTCCCTGCTGTTTTCTTCAGATACGATCTGGGACAACCTGGAAGAAGAGAAAATGGATGAACTGCGTGGCGCATTTTCCCTCACGGATTTTCGTTTGCTCCACCAGCGTGACGGAGAAGAATTCAACAACCTCCTGGCCAACCTGGATGGTAAGTTTGCAGCTAAATATCCCAAAGGAATTTCTCCCAATGATATTCTTTATACCGAACTTTCCAATGAAAAAGTCATTGTGTTGAATTATACGTCCGGCACTACCGGATTCAGCAAAGGAGTAATGATTACCGGAAACAATTTAGCCGGAAACCTGGTATTTGCACATGAAGAAATCGCACTGAAAGCCGGATCCAAGATGCTTTCTTTTTTACCCCTGGCCCATACCTACGGATCCGCCTTCGAATTTTTATACGCTTTATCTGAAGGATGTCATATCACTTTGCTAGGAAAAACGCCTTCTCCTAAGATTTTACTGAAGGCTTTTGAGGAAATCAAACCGGCATTGGTTATTGCCGTTCCTCTTATCCTGGAAAAGATCTATAAAAAAATGATCCTCCCTTCACTCGGCAAATGGTCGATGCGCTGGGCATTGAACATACCGTTCCTGGACACACAAATATACACCCAGGTACGAAAAAAATTAACAGACGCTTTCGGTGGACGTTTTTCCCAGGTAATCATAGGTGGAGCACCGCTGAATAAAGAAGTAGAAGACTTTCTCCATAAAATCAAGTTCCCGATTTCTGTGGGCTATGGGATGACCGAATGTGCCCCCCTGATCAGCTTTTCTCTTTATCAGAACTATGTTCCTCATTCCTGTGGTAAGGTCTTGAATTGTATGGAAATAAGAATCGATTCCGAAGATCCTTACAACATTGCCGGAGAAATCCAGGTGAGAGGAGAAAATGTAATGGCCGGTTATTTTAAAAATGAAGATGCAACCCGCGACGCTTTTACTGAAGATGGCTGGTTGAAAACCGGCGACCTGGGGACAATCGATAAGGATTATAACGTTTTCATTCGCGGACGTTCCAAAAGCATGATCCTCGGAGCCAATGGACAGAATGTTTACCCGGAAGAAATCGAGGCCAAACTCAACAATCTGCCGTTTGTTATGGAAAGCTTAATAGTAGAAAGAAACGGGCGATTGGTGGCTTTAGTATATCCGGACTACGAAGCAGTAGACGGAACCGGTATTTCAAGCGAAAATCTTCCCCTGATCATGGAAGAAAATAAGGTTACCCTGAATAACATGGTGGCTTCTTATGAAAAAATAGCAGACATTCAGCTTTACCCGATGGAGTTTGAAAAAACACCCAAGAAGAGTATTAAACGGTACTTGTATAATTCAATCTGAAAATTACAAAAAAAAAATCAAAAAAAAGATGAAATATGTTATGTAACATATAAAATTTATTCATAAATTTGCAGCGGATTTCTAAGGAAATTTTCAGGCAAAGTTATAAACCGTTTTAATTATCAAGAAAATGAAAAAGTTAGTTTTATTTGCTGCATTTGTTGCAGCTGTTGCATTTAGTGCATGCTCAGGCAAAACTCAAGAAACTCCTGCTGAAGCAGAAGCTCCTGCTACTGAAGAAGTTGCTGCTCCTGTCCAAGAAGAAGTTGCTACTCCGGATTCTACTGCTACTGAAGCTCCTGCTGAAGCTCCCGCTGCTCAGTAATTTCAACTGCAGACAAAGCATTGAAAAGGCTACCTCTCCGAGGCGGCCTTTTTTTGTTTCATGGACAAAAAACAATATCTTTGTGGAAATTTTCAGCTACAATGTTCCTGTTCTACACCCCTGATATAACAACGAATCCTGAACTACCGGAAGCAGAAAGTCAACACTGCATCCGCGTGTTACGCATGTCTGCCGGGGATTCCATTCATCTGGTCGACGGTAAAGGGCATTTTTTTCAGGCAACAATCACAGATCCTCACCCGAAACATTGCCGGATAGAACTTACGAAAACAATCGACCAACCGCTTCCCTGGGTAAACCGGATTCAAATTGCCCTCGCTCCGACAAAAAACATGGACCGGACAGAGTGGTTCGCCGAGAAAGTGACGGAAATAGGAATAAACAAGATTAGTTTTCTGAATTGCCGCTTCTCCGAAAGAAAAGAGATTAAAACGGAACGGATCGAAAAAATCCTGATTGCCGCCATGAAACAATCGGTCAAGGCAACCTTACCTGAAGTTCAGACAATGAGTAATTTTGATTCATTCATTACCCATGATTTCGACGGACAAAAATTCATTGCACATTGCTATCCGGGAGAAAAACCATTGTTGAGCCAAGCTTATAAAAAAGGAAATAATGCCCTGATCCTGATTGGGCCGGAGGGAGATTTCAGCGAGGAAGAGGTAAAAAAAGCCAATGCGCTTGGATTTCAAAGTATCTCACTGGGTGACAGCCGATTGAGAACAGAAACGGCAGCATTGACCGCTTGTCAGACCGTCCATATTGTCAACCAATTATGAAAAAAATAATAAAGAAAATATTCATCTGGACAAGAAACATCCTGCTTTCACTTTTTGTACTCAGCCTGTTTTTGGTTCTTCTTTATAAATATGTGCCGGTTTACTACACACCAACGATGTTTATAAACAACATCGAGCAACTCCGCGAAAGTAAAAAAGTACAGACCAGGCATAACTGGGTCCCTTTATCCGACATTTCCCAGAACCTGGTCCAGGCAGTCGTCGCTTCCGAAGACAACTTGTTTCTGGCCCACAATGGCTTTGATTTTCAGCAAATTGAAATTGCCCAGCAGGATGCAGCCAAAGGAAAACGGCTTCGCGGAGCCAGTACCATTTCCCAGCAAACGGCCAAGAATGTATTCCTCTGGCAAGGGCGTTCCTACATCCGGAAAGGGCTCGAAGCTTATTTCACGGTGCTCATCGAATTTGTCTGGGGTAAGAAACGAATCATGGAAGTTTACCTGAACTCCATCGAAATGGGAGATGGCATTTACGGCGCTGAAGCCGTTGCCCGCGCCCACTTCAAGAAACATGCAAACCAACTGACCGTTCAGGAAGCAGCACTGATTGCAGCTTCCCTGCCCAATCCGGTCCGGTTCAATTCATCCAAACCATCTCCGTACCTATTACGCCGACAGGCTAAAATCATTTCATTGATGGGCAAAATCATCAAAGTAGACTTTGGAAAATCCGACCAGCCTGAAAAGAAAGATAATCCGTCCAAAAGAAAAGACAAAAAATGGAAAGTATAATAGTATCCGATTGGGAAATTATTGCTTATGCTGCAGCCTATGAACAACAAAAAGAACGATTCGAAACGGCTATTCAGCAAAAAAAAGAAGGAAAAGAGGTAACAAATACCCTGATCTTTTGTGAGCATCCGCATGTAATCACCATCGGCAAAAACGGAATGTTTTCGAACCTGCTGTTTCCAGAGACCTTATTGAAAGAAAAAGAAGTGGAGTTGTTTCATGTCGACCGGGGAGGCGATATCACTTACCACGGTCCCGGTCAACTGGTCGGCTATCCCATTTTTGATCTGGAATCTTTTCACCTGGGATTAAAAGAATACATCCATCGGATGGAAGAAGCTATTATCCGGTTATTGAAGCTTTACGGAATTACAGCAGAAAGGCTTGACGGAGCTACCGGCGTATGGATCGATACGGATAAGCCCGGAAAAACCCGGAAAATATGTGCCATTGGGGTACGAAGCAGCCGGTTTGTCACCATGCACGGGTTTGCGCTAAACGTCAATACAGATCTGAGTTATTTTCAACTGATCAATCCCTGCGGCTTTATTGATAAGGGAGTAACTTCCATGGAGAAGGAACTGGGAAAACCGATAGACATCAAACAAGTCAAACAACAACTTTTTTCATTGTTTACGGAGCTTTTTGTTTGAGAAGAAAAAATTACAAAAACGTACAGGCTGTCCGGATTCGGACAGCCTTATTTTTTATTATCCACTACCTATCAATAACTTAAAGATCTGGCACAACTATTGGGTTCTTTTGATGGATTAATAAACTCTTACTTGAAATGGATCGGGAAATATCGTTAAAAGAAAAACAAAAAGAGCTGTGGAAACAGATTTTTAAATATGGAGTCATTGGACTGGCTGTCATTTGTTTCTTTCTGTTTCTTTTCAACTTCCTGAAATCATCCGTCAAGCATAAAGACCTGATCATTTCCGAAATCGACAAAGGAACGGTAGAAGTCGCTATTAATGCCAACGGAAAAGTAGTGCCTATGTCGGAAGAGATTATCATCGCCCCTATCAGTTCCCGGATATTGGAAGTCTATAAAAACCCGGGTGACTCTCTTCAGAAAGGAGATCCGATTCTTAAGCTAGAGCTTTCTTCCATCGAAACCGAATACCAGCAAAGGCTTGACGAGCAGGAAATGAAGAAAAGTAAACTGAAACAACTGGAGGTGAATTCCCAGGGACGCATTTCAGAATTACTGATGCAAGAACAAATCAAGGAAATGCAGCTCAAACAGATGGATACGGAACTGAAAAACGAATATTACCTGGACAGTATTGGAGCCAGTACCCACGATAAAATCCGGCAGGCAGAGCTGAATTATGAAGTAGCTAAGTTGGAACTGAATCAGTTAAAAAACAAAATTGTTATCGAACGTAAAAATACGGAAGCAGATCTGAAAGTACAGCAGTTAGAACTGAGTATCTTCGACAAATCCCTGGCGGAAACCCGGCGATTATTAGCAGATGCCCGCATAATGTCCCCTTTAGATGCTACACTGAGCTTTGTTAATACAGATATTGGGTCGCAAGTCTCAGCCGGCACGCAGATTGCTATTATCTCCGACCTGAGTCATTTCAAAGTAAATGCAGAAGCAGCAGACAGTTACGGCATCTACATTCAACCCGGAGGAAAAGCTATTGTCAAAATCGGAGATCAGGATCTGGAAGGAACAATCCTGAATGTAATCCCTTCATCCAAAAACGGGACCATCAATTTTACCGTCATGTTGAAAGAGGCAAACTTCAAAAGCCTGCGCAGCGGACTGAAAGCCGACGTACAGGTAATAATCGGCGCCAAGGATGATGTATTGCGCATCAAAAACGGGTCCTATTATTCCGGTCCCAACCGCTATTCTCTCTGGGTAATCAAAGGCGACAAGGCTGTGATCCGGGAGGTCCAACTCGGTGAATGTAATTTCGATTATGTGGAAGTTATCCATGGCCTCCAGGAAGGAGAACAGGTTGCTATTGCCGGCATTCCGGCCGAATACATTGACAAAAAAGAGATAAAACTTAATAAATAAATTTTGAATTCAAAATTAATCAACCATGTCAATCATTGAATTACAAAACGTACACAAAGTCTATCGAACCAAAGAGATCGAGACCATCGCATTGGAAAATGTGAATTTATCCATAAACAAGGGAGAGTTCTTATCTGTCATGGGACCTTCAGGTTGCGGGAAGAGTACCCTGCTCAATATTGTCGGACTGCTGGATGTTCCGAACCAGGGAAAGATCAGTATCAATGGACAGGATACATCCAAGCTGAATGATAAATCGGCAGCCGGCTTCCGGAACAAAACCGTCGGATTTATTTTCCAGAGTTTTCACCTGATTCCTTCCCTGAATGTACTGGATAATGTTCAAATGCCTTTATTATATAGTTCGTCAAAAGGAATAAACCGAATTACCCGGGCCAAAGAAGTCCTGGAAAAAGTGGGTTTATCTCACCGGATGAAACATTTCCCGACCCAGCTTTCCGGAGGACAATGCCAACGGGTAGCCATTGCACGCGCCATCATTGCACAACCGGAAATCATCCTGGCCGATGAGCCGACAGGTAACCTCGACAGCAAAATGGGAATGGAAATCATCGAATTATTATTCGATCTCAACCGGGAAGGAACCACCATTATTATGGTCACACATGATGAGCATATCGCGAAGCAAACCCAGCGGATCGTACGATTTTTTGACGGAAGACAAGTTCAATAATAGTTGAGAATGGAGAGTTGAGAATGGAGAGTTAAATCTTCTTTTCATTCTCCACTCTCAATTCTCAATTCTCAATTCAAAAATTATGTATAAAGTATATCTCAAGCAGGCCTGGCAGATGCTGAAAGAAGACAAAGTAATCAGCATCATCAGCATATTCGGAACGGCGCTGGCCATTACGATGATTATGGTTGTGATTCTCACTCAGGAGGTCAAGACAGCCAATATTGCCCCTGAAGTGAATCGGGGAAGAACCATGTATATAAAATACACAATAGAATTTTATAAGCAATATAGTAATACAAATATAAATCCGGTTACAAGCAGACTGTATAAGCAATTCTTATCCGAGTTGAAAACTCCGGAATGTATCTCTTTTCAGAGCCGGTCCAAAGAATCGATTGGTGTTTCGACGAGTGATGATGTCATCAAAGCAGATCTGATGAAGACTGATCCCAATTTCTGGAAAATATACCGGCTTACTTTTAAAGATGGGAAGCCCTTTTCTCAGGAGGATTTTCAATCCGGATTCCCGAATGCGGTAGTAACCCAAAGTATGGCGCAAGCATTGTTCCATGGGCAATCAGTCATGGGAAGAGAATTCACGTACAATGAAAAACAATATAGAATATGTGGAATCGTAGAGGATGTATCCGCTCTTTGTGACAATGCTTATGCTCAGATTTGGGTTCCTTACACAGCGACAGAAGGAATAGACGATGCATGGGGAAGTGTTACCCTTTTACTGAAAAGCAAGAGTGATTTTAAAAGTATGAAAGAAGAAGTCCGGAGTAGGGAAATCAGTAACAACCCGGAAAAAGAAAAAGTAGATGTTTCATTCGTAGGACCTTTTTCACGTAAGGAACTGATGGTAAAAGAAGGTAATATGGACAACAAAGATCCGGATATGAAAAAAGATACGATCCGGTATTACCTGATTATTGCGATTCTGTTACTGATCCCGGCAATCAATCTTTCCGGATTCAGTTTGTTCAAGATTATCAGTCGCACGTCGGAAATTGGTATCCGTAAAGCCTTTGGAGCAACCAAACGAACCGTGTTAATGCAGGTGCTTTATGAAAATTTGTTGACCTCTTTAATCGGAGGAATCATCGGGTTGATACTGTCGTATGGAGTGGTCATTATATTAAAAGATCGCCTGTTTACATTCAATAGATTCGATAATTTCATAGGAGAAAGTACGGTTCCTCTCTCTGCCCTTCTTTCCCCCTGGGTGTTTCTCTATGTCTTTCTGATTTGCCTGGCTCTGAATTTGCTTTCATCCGGCATTCCGGCCTGGAAAGCCTCCCGGTTAAAAATTGCAGATTCCATCAAATCTTAATTCTTAATTTTTAATTCTTAATTCTCATGTTAAAGCATAGTTTTAAAATGATCTGGGCCGAACGTAAAAGCAATACCTGGATATTGATCGAACTGATCATTGTATTCAGTATCCTCTGGTTTTGTTCCGGCTTTGTATACGAAAAAAGTAAAACCTATTTTGAACCGATCGGATTCGATATCGACCATGTGTATTTGTTGGAATTCAGTTATCGGAAAGATATAAATAGAAATGACTATAATTCAGAAAAACTGGCTGATGCAGGCATAACTATCTTTGAGCGGACGAAAAAAAATCCGATGATAGAAACGGCTTGTTATTGCCGGAGTAACGCCTATCCTTATTCTGGTAGCTATAGCACAGGCAATTTTTATAAAAATGGGAATCTGAGAGACTCAATCAGCTATACTGCCAGCAAAAGGGACGTGAGTCCGGAATTTTTTGATGTGTTCAAAATTAAATTTCAAAAAGGAAGAACATTTGATTCGAATGAAGTCGTTGCCGGAGATTATGTGATAGTATCCCCGGACAGAAATAATAAATTTTATGACGAGAGTATTTTGTCTATGGAATACCTGATCAGCAAAGGCGAAAACCCGAATGCGACCGGCAAACGGCCATCAAAGAAACCGGTCACGGATGAAGAATGGGAGTATTTTAATACATTTTATATAGATATTAAGGAACCTGTCGCCGGCATTGTCAATAAAATGAAACGTAGCGATTATGAAAATTACGAACGAATTCTTTTTTGGCCACTCCAAAAAAGTTACTTAACTCACCTGCAGGGACAGACTCCGATCTCGGTAAGAGTAAAACCGGATGCAGATAAAGACTTTCCGGCTAAATTCAAACGAGAGATGAAAGAACAGTTGAAAGCCGGTCCTTACGAACTGGTAGGAGTTAAACCTTACAAAGACCTCCGAAGCGATTTCAACCGTGAGGATAACGAAACCATGCAAATCGCACTTGCTATTGTTTCATTTCTACTGATCAATGTTTTCTTGGGTATCCTGGGCACATTCCGCTTCCGGGCGAATGCCCGCCGCGGAGAAATCGGCCTGCGCTGCGCCGTGGGTTCCAGTAAAAGAAAAATTCAGTATTTGCTACTTGGGGAGACTTTTGCTCTGCTTCTTATCGCCAGCATTCCGGGAACCATTATTGCCATCAACATCCAACTGACGGGGGTAGCTTCCCAATTAGGGATTCGGGCATCCAACTGGATTGTTTATGCAATCACGTTTCTCACCATGCTGATCATTGTTTGGCTAGGCACCTGGTATCCGGCGAAGAAAGGATCCGACATCCAACCCGCAGAAGCCCTGCACTACGAATAAAGAATGATGATGTACGCCTATCCCTCTCGGAGGGGGCAGGAGGAGGATCTTTAAAATAATAAAAAAAATATGAACGTGTTTAAGAAAAAGAAAAAAGTGTTGAGATCGAATGTAAAAACATTCCTTTCATCAGGATTCCTCCCCCTGCCCCCTCCAGAGGGGGATAGGCGTACGCCTGCTTTCTGTTCATTTATTTCATTCTTTTTATTCTTTTCATTTTCTTCATTTTCTTCATTATCCGCTCAGGATACTGTACGAATCAGCCTGGAACAGGCTATTTATGAAAGCGGCATTCATTCGGTCGATGCATTGGTTGCCAAAAACGAATTTCGTTCCAGCTACTGGGAATACCGCACCTACAAAGCGGAATTGCTGCCCGAAGTGATACTGGATGGAACCCTCCCTTATTATTCCAAGTCTTATAATCAATTTCAGAATACGGATGGAACCTACACGTTTGTAAGCAATGATTACAGCCGTCTGGATGCCGCACTCTCCATCAACCAGAACATTCCCTGGACAGGAGGAAAACTTTCGGTAGAAAGTAGTATGCAACGCCTGGATCAATTCGGGAGCAGCTCCTCAACGAAGTACATGCTCATGCCGGTCGCCGTTACATTGGAACAACCGATCTTCGGTTTTAACCGCGTCAGGTGGCTGCAGAAAATCGAACCGGTCAAGTACAAAGAAGCAAAAGCCCGTCTGATTTCCCAACTGGAAAATGTAACTGTAACAGCAATTAATTATTATTTCAATTTACTGCTTGGAGAGATGAACCTGAATATCGCCGTTCAGAACCAGAAGAACACCGAACGGCTGTATACCATTGCTGAAGCCAAGCATAAAATCGGTCAGATTTCGGAAAATGACTTGTTGCAGTTGAAAATATCCAACCTGAAAGCAGAAGCTTCCGTAACCGAGGCCCGGTCTTCATTGAAGGCAAGTATGTTCCGGTTACGATCCTTTCTGAGTTATAGCGAAATCATCACCCTGGTCCCTACCCTCCCGGAATCGCTGGATCATTTCCAGTTAAACTACGATGAAGTGTTGAACCTGGCTTTAGAAAACAGTTCTTTTACGCAGGAAATCCGGCGGCGGCAACTGGAAGCATCAAGAAACGTCAGTCAGGCCAAATCCGAGCGGTGGAACGCCAGTTTGTTCTTGTCTTTCGGATTATCAGGGCAAGATTCGCATATTCCCGAAATATTCGATAACCTGAGAAGTAACCAGGTAGTTAACCTGGGAGTCCGGATCCCGATCCTGGATTGGGGAAAAGGAAAGGGAAAGGTAAAAATGGCTGAATCCAACCGGGAAGTCGTTGAATCCCGGATAGAAAAAGAAAGGATAGACTTCAATCAGGATATTTTCCTGCAAGTGGAGCACTTCAATAATCAATCGAAACAATTAAACATTGCTGCCGAAACGGACCAGATCGCCCAGAAACGGTATGAAACCAGCATCGAAGCATTCATTCTCGGCAAAATCGACGTATTGAACCTCAACGACGCTCAGTCCTCCAAAGACGAAGCCCGCAGGAAATACATCGAAGAGATGTATTCATTGTGGTCCTATTATTATCGGATACGATCCATCACCCTGTATGATTTTGTAAACCACAAGGAATTGTATACCGATTATGATGCTATCACAAAATAAAGATTGGCTTCGTCGTACCTCCTCGCAATGACGATCAAGAATTATGATAAACTACTTATTAAAATAAATGTTATATATTTGTCTTAAACAAACCAGGAATTATGATATTGATTTCCGACGATGATGCTGCCGTCCGTTCTTCGTTGAGCCTGGTACTCAACCGGTCCGGATACGAAACACAAACCTGTTCCAATCCGGAAGAGACCCTGAACTGCGCGCGCGCACAATCCCCGGACGTTATCATTATGGATATGAATTATACTTCCGG
Organism: Bacteroidales bacterium; assembly: GCA_031553885.1. Classification (GTDB taxonomy): domain Bacteria; phylum Bacteroidota; class Bacteroidia; order Bacteroidales; family Azobacteroidaceae; genus JAVBKV01. The sequence continues at coordinate 39,554 of JAVBKV010000041.1, read as the reverse complement.
AACCAGCGGTGAAGAAGGACTTATTCTGCTGCGTCAGGTTAAGATATTTCGTCCGGAAGTTCCCGTAATACTGATTACGGCCTGGGGATCCATCAATCTTGCGGTCAAAGGGATACAGGCAGGGGCTTTTGATTTTATCACCAAACCCTGGGACAACCGGGCATTATTGAAAATCGTCGAAACAGCCATCAGTCTGAATAAAAAAGAAAATGAGTATCACCAAACAATCCGGTTTGATAACATTATCGGAAAGTCACCTTTACTAACTCATATTTTCCAAACCATTGCACGGATTGCCGACACCAATGCCTCTGTACTGATTACCGGTGAAAGCGGTACCGGAAAAGAACTGATCGCAGAAGCAATCCATACTCACAGCAAGAGAAAGAAAAATGCCTTTGTCAAAGTTAACCTGGGCGGAATCTCCCAATCATTATTTGAAAGTGAAATGTTCGGTCATAGGAAAGGCGCTTTCACGGATGCTGGCTACGACCGCATGGGACGCTTCGAAATGGCTGATAAAGGGAGTATTTTCCTCGACGAGATAGGAGAACTGGATCTCAACTCCCAGGTTAAATTACTCCGTGTATTGCAGGACCAGACTTTCGAAGTATTGGGAGACAGTAAACCCAAACAGGTAGATGTCCGGATCATCAGCGCTACGAACCGGAACTTACCGGAAATGGTGATAAATGGCGCCTTCCGGGAAGATCTGTTTTACCGGATCAACCTGATTACCATCCGAGTACCCGCCCTTCGGGAACGAACCGAAGACATTCCGCTGCTGGTTAAACATTTCGCTCAGCAACAAATACAACAAAACGGGTTAGATCCAGTAGAGATAACACCGGATGCGTTGGCATTTCTGAAAACACTACCCTATCCGGGTAATATACGTGAATTGAAAAACCTGGTTGAACGGACTATTCTGGTATCAGGAAAACCGGTCATAACCGAGGAAGATTTTAAAAAGCAACAGGAACTAACTCCGGGAAAAGCCGGAGTCTCAAAACAGGAAATGGTATTGCCTCTGGAAGATATGGAAAAAAATATGATTCTCAAGGCATTGGAACTTTATGGAGATAATTATACCAAAGTAGCAGCAGCCCTGGGGTTGACCAGGCAGGCGTTGTATCGCCGGTTGGAGAAGTACAGTATTGGACTGTAATCTTCTTAAGGTCTTCAAGATCAATTAGAAAAAAATGAAACTCAAAGGAACTTTCTGGATATTATTTACTTTGGTATTTGGGGCACTGGCTACCATCGGATTTCTTTTGGCAAAAACGAACTTTGTCCTTTTTCTATTGATTGAAGGGATTACTTTACTTGCTGTGGTGTTGTTTATTGTATTTTACCGTATGTTGCTGAAACCTTACAAAATGATCAGTGACGGAATGGATTTACTGAAGCAACAGGACTTTTCCTCCCGTTTACGCCTGGTCGGACACAAAGAAACAGACCACCTGATCGAAGTCTTCAACAGGATATTGGGGCAACTCAAAGAAGAACGTTTACACGTCAGGGAACAAAATCATTTTCTGGATCTACTGATCAATGCTTCGCCCCAAGGATTAATCATTTTGGATTTTAATGAAAGAATCACTCAGATTAATCCTGCCGGATTGCGTTTACTGGGGCTAAATTCTCAGGAAGGTGTTTTAAATAAACGGCTGGAAGAAACGGGGATCGAAGTAGGAAAAGCAATGGCTGATTTAAAACCTCAGGAAGATGTTGTCTTGCGGATTTCCGGTATAACACTTTACCGGTGTATCCGCTCATCGTTTATCGATCGTGGTTTCTCCCACCCTTTTATCCTGATTGAAGAATTAACTCATGAAGCTCTGAAAATAGAGAAAAAATCATACGAGAATATCATTCGGATGATGGCACATGAAGTCAACAATTCGGTAGCAGCAGTGAATTCAACGCTTAACGTTATTTCCGATAGTTTACATCAAAACAAGGACAATGAACTGGCAGATGTCTTACCCGCCGTAGATGCTTCATTTGAACGATGCAACCACCTGAGCCGTTTCATAACCAATTTTGCCAATGTTGTCAAAATTCCACGTCCTGTTTTAACTCCGGTCGATCTAAATGAAGTAATCCGGTCGGTTGATGCATTTTGTATTCCGGAATGCAATAAACGAAACATCCGCTTAACCATATCCCTGTCGGAAATGCCCTGTATTGCTGTGATCGACAGAATACAACTGGAACAGGTATTCATCAACCTGATAAAAAACGCATACGAATCCATCGGAAAAAACGGAGAAATACGCATCCTAGTGCAATCTTCTCCCTTGCAGGTGACAGTGGAAGACAACGGACCGGGAATTACACTGGATATCCGTAAAAAGCTGTTTACTCCGTTTTTCACCACCAAATCCACCGGGCAAGGGATCGGATTGATGTTCATCCGGGAGGTTTTGATGAACCACGGATATAAATTTTCCTTTTCTACAGAAGAGGATGGAAAGACCCGGTTTCATATTTTCTTTAATTTGATTGCATAATTCATATCTTTACTTTACCTTTGTAAAATATTCAAAGAAAATATGAACAAATTTACACATCATCATTCCCATCATTACAACGGATAACTTCCGGTGGGCTTTTTGTGTAAATAAACGTTACAATACCATAATTGAAAGCTTACCGGAAAAGGTAAGCTTTTTTTATTTAAACAATTAGTTATGTTAAGAATTGCAGTACAGTCCAAAGGCCGGTTATTTGAAGAAACAATGGAACTTCTAAACGAAGCTGGAATTAAATTGACCTCCGGAAAGCGAAGTTTATTGGTTCCGTCCAAAACATTTCCGATAGAAATTCTTTTCCTCAGAGACGACGACATTCCTCAGGCAGTAGCCGACGGAGTGACCGACCTGGGAATTGTAGGAGAAAACGAATACATCGAAAAGAAGCAGAATGCAGACCTCCTCCAGCGGTTAGGATTCAGTAAATGCCGGTTATCGTTGGCCATACCGAAAGAAGAAGAATACCACAGCCTGAATTGGTTTGCCGGAAAAAAAATAGCGACCTCTTATCCTGGCATTTTAAGCGACTTCTTAAAAAAGAATGCTATCAAGGCCGACATTCATGTCATCAGTGGTTCGGTGGAAATCGCTCCGGGTATTGGCCTGTCGGATGCTATATTCGATATTGTAAGCTCAGGAAGCACCCTGATCAGCAACCACTTGAAAGAAGTGGAAGTAGTCATGCAGTCGGAAGCATTACTGATCGGAAATAAAAACCTGACAAAAGAGAAAAAAGAAATACTGGAAGAACTCGTTTTCCGGATCAATGCTGTTCAAACGGCAGATGACAAAAAATACATATTACTGAACGCTCCCAACAATAAATTACAGGAGATTTTCGATATACTGCCGGGAATGAAAAGCCCGACGGTACTTCCCCTTGCACAGGAAGGCTGGAGCTCGATCCACTCGGTAATCAGCGAAAAACGTTTCTGGGAAATCATCAGCAAACTCAAAGCTGCCGGAGCGGAAGGAATTTTAGTAATACCCATTGAAAAAATGATCCTTTAGACAATGATCCAACTGATAAAATATCCGGCCAAAGAAACATGGAAGCAGCTTCTTGCCCGGCCGGCAATCGACAACAGCAGCTTAACAGAAACTGTAGGTAAGATACTCGCCGATGTCCGTGAGCGCGGAGATCAGGCGGTATTGGAATACGAAGACCACTTCGATCAGGTAAAATTACAGGCATTGGAGGTTTCGGGACGGGAAATAGAGGAGGCCGGACAACAGATATCCGGTGAACTCAAACAGGCGATCCGGATCGCCCAAAAGAACATCGAGACATTCCATGCGGCCCAACAACTTCCTGTCCGTCAAATAGAGACAATGCCGGGAGTTGTCTGCTGGCAGAAAGCGGTCGGTATCGAAAAAGTCGGATTATACATTCCCGGAGGAACAGCCCCTCTTTTTTCCACGGTGCTGATGCTGGCTACACCCGCCCGCATTGCTGGTTGCAAGGAAATCATCCTTTGTTCTCCTCCGAATAAGGAAGGGAAAATACATCCGGCCATTTTATTTGCAGCCCGGGAAGCCGGTGTACACCGGATATTCAAAGCCGGAGGAGTGCAGGCCATAGCGGCTATGGCTTACGGTACGGAAACCATTCCCCAGGTCTATAAGATATTCGGGCCCGGAAATCAGTATGTCATGGCCGCCAAGCAACTGGTCAGCCTCAGGGACGTAGCAATCGACATGCCTGCCGGTCCATCGGAAGTGGAAGTCATTGCCGACGACTCGGCCAACCCTGCTTTTGTTGCAGCAGACCTGCTTTCACAGGCGGAACACGGAGCCGACAGCCAGTCAATTCTTATCACAACTTCGGAAACACTGGCTGAAAAGGTCATTGCAGAAGTAAAAGAGCAACTGGACATACTCCCCCGTAAAGCCATTGCCCGGCAAGCGCTTGAACACAGTAAAATCATCCTCTTAAAAAACAATCAGGAAATCATCGAAATGACTAATGACTATGCTCCCGAGCACCTGATCATCGAAACTGCCGATTACTTAGAAATTGCAGTTCAAATCACGAATGCCGGATCAGTTTTCCTGGGTCACTACACCCCTGAAAGTGCTGGTGATTACGCCTCGGGAACCAATCATACCCTTCCGACCAATGGATACGCCAAAGCATACAGTGGAGTCAACCTGGATAGTTTCGTCAAAAAAATTACTTTTCAGGAAATTTCCCGGGAAGGGATCATTAACCTGGGAGACACCATTGAAATTATGGCTGCCAACGAAGAACTGGATGGTCATAAAAATGCAGTTACTTTAAGAAAAGAAAATCTTTTATCGAATAAATAAGCCCTTTATGAAACAGCCTTTTATAAAAATCGCTTGCTTTATCTTGTTGCTTTTGGTATCATCTGCCATTGGTAAAGCTCAATCGGATTGGAAAAAAGATCTTACCTTTCTGAAAGAAGAACTTCCCCAAAAGCATAAGAATTTATTCTTCCAAATGGACCGGCAAACATTCGAACAGGAAGTGGATGCATTAGCTTCGAAGGTTACCTATAATTTCAGCGATTATGTCAACGGTATCGATCCGGCGATGAATGCAATCCTGAAATCGGGTAAATAATGGAATAACAATAAGTTTCCATGATACTAACAACAATCAACTACCGCAGTTCCGAATACGAATCCATGTGCCGGCTTCGCGACGAAGTGTTGCGTCGCCCCATAGGACTAAGACTGACGGAAGAAGAACAGGCAAACGATTCCGGCGATATACTGATTGGCTGCATGAAAAACGATGAAGCCATCGCCTGTTGTATCCTGAAGATAATCGATACAAATACGGTCAAGTTACGTCAGATGGCCGTTCGCAACGATTGTCAGGGACAAGGATTCGGAAAAAAAGTACTTGATTTTGCGGAAACCTGGTCCAGAAATAAAGGCTATACCCGTATCATCATGCATGCCCGGAAGACAGCATTGGGTTTCTACCAGAAATCAGGGTATATAACCCAGGGAGCAGAATTTACAGAAGTAGGTATTCCTCATTTTGAAATGATAAAAATGCTATGAATTTAGAACGACTGACAAGAAAAAATATCTGGCAATTAAAGCCGTATTCATCTGCCCGGGATGAATTTCAAGGAAATGCATCCGTTTTCCTGGATGCCAACGAAAATCCGTTCAACGGTCCTTACGACCGTTATCCCGATCCCAAGCAATGGAAAGTCAAAGAACAAATCGCCGCAATTAAAGGCATACGAAAAGAGCAGATCATGCTGGGTAACGGAAGCGACGAGCCGATCGACCTGGTTATCCGGATTTTCTGTGAACCGGGCATCGACAATGTCGTAACTATCGATCCCACCTACGGAATGTATAAAGTAGCCGCTCAGACCAACAATGTGGAATACCGGGAAGTATTACTGGATAAGAATTATGATTTTGATCCGGAAGCCTTGCTGAATGCAACCGATGCCCATACCAAACTGATCTTTCTTTGCTCTCCGAATAATCCTTCGGGAAATTCCCTGGATAGAAATAAAATGATTGATATACTCAACCGGTTCGAAGGAATTGTCGTTATCGATGAAGCGTATATCGATTTTTCCTCCCAACCGTCTTTCCTGCAAGAGTTGGATCGGTATCCGAACCTGATCGTTCTTCAAACTTTTTCCAAAGCCTGGGCCAGCGCGGGAATACGTTTAGGTATGGCGTTTGCTTCGGAAACAATAATCGCACTTTTCAATAAGGTTAAATATCCTTACAATGTCAATGCATTAACGCAGGACTATGCTCTCAATCTCCTGAAAGATTACGGACAGATCAGGGACTGGGTGGCAATTTTACTGGAAGAACGCGGCCGGTTGGAGAAAACACTGGCTCTCTTACCCTGCGTAAGAAAAATTTATCCTTCAGATGCCAACTTTCTGTTGATCGAAGTAACTGATGCCAATGCAACTTATCAATACCTGGTTGACAACGGAATCATTGTCCGCAACAGAAATTCCATATCTTTATGCCGGAATTGTATCCGGATTACGGTCGGTACTCGACAGGAAAATCAGCAGCTGATCCAGGCTTTAGAAATGTTAAATACACCCTGATGTTATTATAATAATATTATAATATCTATCTTTGTATCAGAAAATAAATATATGCAGGCCAGAATTGTAAAAATAGGATCGTCCGTTGGCGTTATCATTCCCAACTCTATCGTAAAAGAAGCTTCTTTACAGGTAGGAAAAGTTCTTGACCTGCAATTAATTAACCATACCAATATTATGTTAACAAAAAAGACACCCCGACAAGGCTGGGACTTGGCAGCTAAAGAAATGCATGAGGCACAGGATGATCAACTGTTAATTCCGGATATTTTTGAAGATGAAAACCTCGAAGACTGGAAATAACTATGAATCAATATGAAATTTATTGGGTCAATTTAAACCCAACTGTGGGCAGTGAAGTCAGTAAAACAAGACCTGTAGTCATTGTCAGCCCAAATGAGATGAATGCACATTTAAATACGGTTATTGTTGCTCCACTTACCACAACCATTAAATCTTATCCGTTCCGTGTTAGTTGTTCTTTCAATAAAAAGAAAGCCAGTATTGCTCTGGACCAGATAAGAACCATAGATAAAATCCGTATACAACAATACATTGGTAAGCTAAATTCAGAGACATCCAATGCAATTAAGAATATCTTAAAAGAGATGTTAGTAGATTAATAAAATGAAACAAGCATTATTCATAGACAGAGACGGAACCCTGGTCGTTGAACCGCCGGTCGATTATCAATTGGACAGCCTTGAAAAACTGGAGTTTTATCCGAAGGTTTTTCAAAACCTCTCTTTTATCCGGAAAAAACTGGATTTTGAATTCGTCATGGTAACCAATCAAGACGGGCTCGGCACCGACTCCTTTCCGGAAGAAACATTCTGGCCGGCACAGAACAAGATCATCCAGGCGTTTGAAAACGAAGGTATTACATTCGATGATATCCTGGTCGACCGATCCTTTCCGGAGGAAAATGCTCCCACCCGGAAACCAGGCACAGGCATGCTGGGAAAGTATATGACCGGAGATTACGACCTGTCTCATTCGTTTGTTATCGGAGACCGGCTGACAGACGTAAAACTGGCTCAAAACCTGGGATGTAAGGCTATTCTTCTCAACGAAAGCAACTTACTGGACAATGAACCGGAGTTGCAAGAGGTCTGTGTACTGGCAACTACCGACTGGGATAAAATCACCGAATTTCTTTTTGCAAAAGAACGCAGGGCTGTCATCCAACGAGCTACCAAAGAAACCGATATTTACGTCGATCTCAACCTGGATGGAAACGGAAACTGTGCAATCAGTACCGGACTTCATTTTTTCGATCACATGCTGGAACAAATCGGTAAACATGCCGGAATGGACCTGACCATCCGTGTCAAAGGCGATCTGCAGGTCGACGAGCATCATACCATCGAAGATACGGGAATTGCCATTGGAGAGGCATTGTTAAAAACCTTGGGGAACAAACGGGGGATCGAACGTTACGGTTTTTGCCTTCCCATGGACGACTGCCTTTGTTCCGTTGCCCTGGATTTCGGAGGACGCCCCTGGTTAGTCTGGGATGCCGAATTTCACCGTGAAAAAGTCGGAGACATGCCCACGGAAATGTTTCTGCACTTCTTCAAATCCCTGAGTGACGCTGCCCGGATGAATCTGAATATCCGTGCCGAAGGGCAAAATGAGCATCACAAGATCGAAGGAATATTCAAGGCTTTCGCCCGGGCTGTCAAAATGGCTGTCAAACGGGATATTTTTCATTACGAATTACCCAGCACCAAAGGAATGTTATGAAGCACTCATGTACCATTATTATCTTATTTTTCATTGCATCCGGGATTTTATCCCTGGTTTCCTGTGACAAGATTTTTCTGGATGTAGAAGGCGCCGAAGCTGATCTGCAGGGAAAATGGCAAATGAACGATGCTGATACCGTATATTATAATTTTCAGAAAAGCCTGTTCCAATATCAGGTTTACCTGGAGAAGGACAGTATTCTGTCCGTATTCGGATACTATACCCTGAGAGGAGATTCTATAGACCTGGAACTTCTTGCAGAAACACGGACCATTAACAACAAGCAAACCGACCATTCATTGAACTTTCTGGGATGGGACACCTTGCCTGCTCCTACAGGACAAGACACGCTTTTCCGCTCCTTCAGGCTTGAAAAATTGGAAAAAAAAGCATTAACACTATCATATCAATCTCAAAATTATACTTTTCATAAATTTTAATTCTGCATAAACAAATAAATGCCTATATTTGCCGTCAGATTTAAACTAAAAACACAACAAATTATGAAATCTAGAATTTGGTTATTCGGGCTTGTACTATCTGTTTTATTCTCTTTAGGTTCCTGTAAATCCAAAGAAAGCGCTTACAAGGCTGCTTACGAAAAAGCAAAAGAAAAAGAAATGCAAGAAACGACAACCGCTCCTGTTACAGAAGTAACTCCGGTTGAAAAATCCAAACCGGCTACAACTACTACTTATTCTGCCAATGTTCAGAAAGAAAAAGTGACGATCGTAGATGGTTCCGGATTGAAACGTTTCAGTGTGGTTATCGGCAGTTTTAAACTTAAAACCAATGCTCTTTCCCTGAAAACACGGATGCAAAAAGACGGATACAACGTTATCATTGCACAGAACGAACAGCAATATTACCGGGTTATCGTTGCTTCTTTCGATGACAAAGCTGCAGCTGCTCAGGAAAGAGATTCTGTAAAATCTAAATACAGTCCGGATTTTCAGGATGCCTGGTTATTGGAGCAACAATATTGATCGTAAATTTTAACCGATCACATCCGAATAAGGGGGAATATCTTTTTCAAAAGAATATTCCCCTTTTTCATAGTCAATCCGGCAGCAGTAATGCTGCAACCCATTGGTAACCAACAACCAGCGGACTTGCAACGTCATGTTGTAACGCGCTATCTGATCAAAAGTCTGCTGATTGATGACGACAGAAGGAGCCTTACATTCGACAATCATTACCGGCTGAAGGAATTTATCGTACAACACCGTATCACAACGCCTCCGGAGATTTCCAAGACCGATCGTCACCTCATTAGCCAACAAAGCTTCCGGAAACTGCCGGTGCTCGATCAGGAAATGCACCAGGTGCTGGCGGACATATTCCTCCGGTGTCAGGCGGACATATTGCTTCCTCAAGCGATCAAAGATATACTCTTTATCGTTTTGTTTTCTTATTTTCAAAGGGAAAGGAGGAAGATTCAATCCGGACATACTCAGTTTCTTTAAGGGATCGTCTGTTTTTGTATTGATTTCATGAACCCAAGAATAGCACAAACGTATAATATATTTTCCGAACATACAAATAAAAGGCCGTATTTAGCACAGAGCAAATAAATCTGATTTTTATCCACAAAACAAAGTTCGTCTAAGTCACCTGTTTTATGCAGCGGGTCACCTTTCTAAATTTCCGGATCGTGATTAAAGGAAAGAACTTGGGAGAGTCTGACTCCCTTCGGGAATCCGGCCCTCTCCAGGTTTTACACAAAATAAATTTATTCATGAATTACACTAAATCGTATTTTCAAGGATAATGCGGCACTAATTCTCATTTTATATTCGTGGATAAATCTATCCGTAGATAAATTAGATGTTTTTGCTTTGGATAAATATGAAATTATTCCCGTTTTTTTGTATTTTTGTCAAATACAATAATACTCGCGCTGGTATGAAAACAAAGCAGGAAATCGTCGACAACTGGTTGCCCCGGTACACCAAAAGGAATCTGGATGAATTTACGGAATACATTCTTCTGACCAATTTCAACAAATACGTCGAAATATTTGCGAAATACTATCAGGTACCAATCACAGGAGCCGACGCGAACATGCCTAACGCCAGCGCCGATGGTATTACCATCATCAATTTCGGAATGGGAAGCGCCAATGCTGCCACCGTTATGGATCTGCTAAGCGCCATCAATCCCAAAGGTGTTTTATTCCTGGGAAAATGCGGCGGATTGAAAAAACACAATTCGTTGGGAGATTACATCCTGCCGATCGCTGCCATACGAGGCGAAGGTACCTCCAACGACTACTTCCCGCCGGAAGTTCCCTCCCTGCCTGCTTTCAGCCTCCTCCGGGCCGTTTCGTCGACCATCCGGGACAAAGGACGCGACTACTGGACGGGAACGGTTTACACAACGAACCGCCGGGTATGGGAATACGATGAAAACTTCAAGGAATACCTGCGCAAAATCCGGGCTATGGGTGTCGACATGGAAACAGCGACCCTCTTTACCGTTGGTTTTGCCAACCACATTCCGACCGGAGCATTATTGCTCGTCAGCGACCAGCCCATGATATCCGACGGTATCAAAACTGAAAAAAGCGATCAGCACGTTACCTCCAATTTTGTGGAGGAACATGTTCTCATAGGTATTAAGTCCCTGAAAACCATTATTGATAATAAACAGACGGTTAAACACCTTCGTTTTGAGTGGTAAATTATGGCAAGAGAACTGACTTTTCAGGAAATCAAAGGGAATATCCGTCAACGGAAATTCATGCCGGTCTATCTGTTTCAGGGAGAAGAACCCTACTTCATCGACCAGTTGACCGAACTCCTGATCGAAAACGTACTGGATGATTCGGAGCGGGATTTCAATCAAACCCTGGTATACGGTTCGGAAACCGATGTTGCCACAGTTATCAATGCCTGTAAACGGTTTCCGATGATGTCGGAACGGCAACTGGTTGTCGTCAAGGAAGCGCAGAACCTGAAAAACATCGAAGATCTGGTGCATTACGTCAGGCAACCATTACATTCGACCATACTGGTACTCAATTACAAATATGGCAAACTGGATGGACGGAAAAAGCTATCCGGCGAAATCGCTCAAAGCGGAATCCTGTTTGAATCAAAAAAAATATACGAAGATAAAGTTCCTCAGTTCGTTGTGTCCTACCTCCAGGATAAACAGGTAGGTATCGATGGAAAAGCATCCCAACTGCTGACCGACTACCTGGGAAACAACCTGAGTAAACTGACCAATGAACTGGACAAACTCTGCATTGCCCTCCCGGACAACCAACGTCGGATCACTCCTGAACTGATCGAAAAAAACATCGGGATCAGCAAGGATTTCAACAACTTCGAGCTTCAGAAAGCCCTGGCTGCAAAAGATGTACTTAAGGCCAACCGGATCGCGCTTTATTTTGAGAAAAATCCGAAAAACAATCCCCTGATCGTCACCCTGACGGTGTTGTTCAATTTCTTTTCTAATTTGATGATCTGTCAGTTTGAAAAAGATAAATCCGAATCACACCTGATGCAGGTACTCGGACTGAGATTCGGTTTTCAAATGACGGATTATATGATGGCTATCCGGAATTACAATGCATTCAAAACTATGGATATCATTGCCCTGATCCGGCAATTCGACGCTAAATCCAAAGGAGTGGGAAATACTTCGGCTTCCGACGGAGAGTTGTTGAAAGAACTGACTTACAGGATAATACATTAGAATTAAGAATTAAAAGTTAAAAATTAAGGGTTATGAAGGGATGGGGAATAGGGATCTTGTTGGCCTGCTGCTTTTTTTCCTTTTCTTATGGACAATCAGGGGATTTTGCACGTTGGGAAATCAAGAGAGGAATTAATATTAGCCATTGGCTTTCTCAGAACGGAAGGAAGGAAAGCAGTCCGGAACGTTATTCGGGTATAGAGGAGAAAGATTTTGAAACAATTGCTGCAAGCGGATTTGATCACATACGATTGCCTATCGATGAAGTGGAACTCTGGACGGAAGCAGGAGAAAAAATTCCTTATACGTTCGGATTATTACACCAAGCTATCGGTTGGTGTAAAAAATACAACATGCGTATATTGATCGACCTCCATATCATCCGTTCTCATCATTTCAATTCGGAAAAAGAAAATACGCTGTTTACCAGTGAAGCTTCCCAGCAACGGTTACTGAAACTGTGGAAGGACCTTTCCGACGAGTTAAAACCATATCCCAACGGATTCCTGGCTTACGAGCTGATGAACGAACCGGTAGCTCCTGAACACGAGATGTGGAACCAACTGATTCAACGCATGGTTTCACAGATCCGGAAACAGGAACCGGAACGAAAGATTTTTATCGGAAGTAACCGCTGGCAGGGAATCGATTTTCTAAAGTACCTGAAACTCCCGCCCAACGATAAAAACATGGTAGTCAGTTTTCACTTTTACGAACCTTTCCTACTGACCCATTACAAAGCTTCCTGGATACCCAACCTACAAATTCCCTGTACCGTATACTACCCGGGAAGAATCATTTCGGAAGAAGATGAAAAGCAGCTTTCCGAGACTCAGAAAAAAGGACTTTCCTGGACCCTTGGCACTTTTGATATCAACACGTTGGATCAAAAAATCGCGGTTGCCGTTAACCGGGCGAAAGAATTAGGGTTGCCTTTGTATTGTGGTGAATTCGGGTGCATTTATCCGAACACTCCGGTCGGATCCAGGGAAAACTGGTACAAGGACATGGTCCATATTTTCGAGAAATATGACATTCCTTATACCGCGTGGGATTATAAGGGAACGTTCAGGGTGTTTAACCCTGATTATACGCCGGCAAATAAGGCTATACTTAATGTTTTGTCCGGAAAAAAGCAGAAGTAATTACAGGAAATTTTTATCCAGAAACCGCTGAAATACCTCCCGGTATTGTTCTCCTACCGGGATAAAGACATCTTTGTCAAAAACAATGCGGTTGCGTTCCACAATCCGGACTGCCTCCAGATTAACGATAAACGAACGGTGCACCCGCATGAATTGACGTTCGGGAAGCCGTTCCTCTAAGCTCTTCATACTCAACAGAGACATGACGGGCTTTCCTTCCGTCAGGTAAATACGAACGTATTCACGCATGCTTTCGATGTATTTGATTTCACTAAAAGGAATACGGATGGTACGATACTCGGATTTTACAAAGAGGTAGTCTTCATTTCCTGAAACAGTCTCCGGAACAAGATTTTTCATACGAAAAACAGACAAGGCCTTATTTACTCCTTTCAAAAAATCAGAATAACCGATCGGTTTTAACAGGTAATCAACAGCATCTACTTTAAAACCCTCGATGGCATACTCACTGTAGGCCGTAGTAAAAATCACCATACGGCTCTTGTCTAAGGTTTTAACAAAATCGACTCCGCTCAGCCCAGGCATATTGATATCTACAAACAACAAATCGACTTCCAGATCAGCCAATTGTTCCATTGCCTGAAAAGCATTCTTTGCACTTCCCGACAACTGAAGAAAAGGCGTTTTTTCAATATAGTGGCAGATTTGCTGCAAAGCCAGGGGTTCGTCATCAATGGCGAAACACCGGACGATTGCTTCCCGGTTGGAGTTTTCTGTGTTCATGCTTGTGGAATTAGGAGTAAAACCTCAAATTCGTCCGGATTTTCCTGAATTTTCAATTCGTAGTTATCTTTATATAAAATATCCAGTCGTTTTTTAATATTTTCAATACCGATTCCGGAAGCTTCCCTTACCGACTCCTGGCGATTTCCAATGCTGTTTTTCATTGAAAACTGTAAATGTCCTTTTTCGTTAACGACAAAAGCCAGCCGGATGAAAGACCTGTCAGTCGGATGAATGCCATGCTTGAAGGCATTTTCGATGAAAGATAAGAACAAAAATGCCGGAACAAATACTTCATCTGTTTGCCGGGGATATTCAAAAACAATCTCCAGATTGGTTTCATCATACCTCAGACGCATCAGTTCAATATAACTTCCTATAAATTCAATTTCCTTTTTCAACGAGACTTTTTCGGGCTCCGACTCGTACAACAGATACCTCATCATCTTGGAGAGCCTGACAATGGCATCCTTAGCCCTTTCTCTATCGATATCGACCAGGGCATGAATGTTATTCAAGGTATTCATGAAAAAGTGAGGACTGATCTGATACCTCAGAAAAGCCAGTTCGGTAAACAAATGCTGGCGTTCCTTTTCCGACTGACGGATCTGATCCTCCGTATACTTCACGAAAATTTTCATACCGGTGTTGAATCCTATCAGCAAAAAAGAGACAATGGCATGACCGAAGTTGAACCGGAACCGGAAATGATCCGGCGGACCGTGAGACCGAAAATCGGGAGGATTCCCCGGACCGATTTCTCCTTTTCCGGGAATGAAAGATTCTTCCCCCGGCAGATTTTCAAAAGGAGGCGCCATCCGGAACAGATCAAACAGATAATCGGAAAGAATGACCATCACGGTAACCAGTACGATACAATAAAGCATGTAATGCATGTATTTCTCTCTGAACAGGAAACGGGGTGCCAGCCAATAATTATTGACTAAAAAAACCAATAAAAAAGGGATTACCCGTGACCACTCAAAAAATACGCCCTCCATCCCTCTGCGCTGGAAGGATCCTGCAAAGAAAGGAATACTCAATACCGTCACCAAAATCAGGGCATAAAGTAAAATTTCAAAAAGCTGTATTCGTCTGATTTTCTCCATGGTCGACAAAAATAAAACAAAAATATGTGAATGGATAACAATCCCCTGGATTATTCACTCTGCGTTACCCTGAAAGCTACTTTTGCAGCACTCATCGATGTAAAAACCCCAAAAGCATTATCTATAAAACTGACCGGATTGGCCAGATCCGTGGAACTGATCCGTTCGTATAACTCCACATAATCCTTGTTGACCCGGTAAACATAAATGATATAATTTCCCACTGAAGAGAATTCCATGGCATTCAACTGATATGAATTTCCCTGAAAAGGCTGCATCATCCGCTTTCCGAACTGACCACCGGGAAACCCACCGCCAATCGTTGATGAAGAAGACGGACTCTCGATGTATACCTGATAATAACTATGATCAGGATCATTCCAAGAAAGCGTGATATCGATGGTATCGGACCCTGAACCCGGATAATAGTAAGTAGTTCTTTCCATGAATGCAGGTTCCACTTTCAGGCCGGTCACCGGAAGAGGGACTGTTGTTGAGCCCTTCACTGCTTTTCCTTTATAATCGAATTTCAGATCAAAATCCTGAAGTCCGGAAATCGTTTCTCCCAGTTCCAGGGAATAAGTACCGGAAGTTGTTTCCGACAAATTAGACTCATTCACTTGAAGACTCAGTCCTGTAACCGGCTTGGAGAGGATGTATTCGTCGTCCGAATAATATTCCATGCTGTATACCTTCACGGTTATGCTGTTTTTACCTTCTTCCAGGTAACTTTCCACGATCGGTGTATCCAATGTGACATCGTATTTCATCATGTCTTCTCCGCAACCGGATATTAATAATGCGATTGATGCTATTATTGTTGTTATTGTCAATCGTCTACGTTGTCCATTTTGTCCATATCGTCCATTTTGTCCCCGGGTTACGCTGCGCTCACCCGGGGCTACAGAGATTTGACCGCTACGCGGCCATTTGGGGAAGTGGTTATTTGTTTTTTTCGCTGGTTTCATTATCTTCATTTTTTTATTTTAATTGGATGCTGAATGTAAGGTTGGGGGTGAAACCCAATAAATTTACGTTCGTGGCAGTTACTCCGTCGGTGGTATCGTAATTGTATTCCTTATACCAGACATTGGCCCGGTCGTAAACATTGAACAGAGAAAGGCTCAGACTGGATTTGATCGATTTGATGAACGACAAATCATACTTGGCCAATAAATCTAAGCGATGATAATTCGGATAACGGGCATTGTTTTTCCCATTGACGACAATGAAATTCAGGTTTCCCCCATTGGGTGTATCCAGGGTATAGGCACCCATTGGTTCCGTATAGGGCTTCCCGGTAGCGAAGATCCAGGTTCCCGACAAGGTCAGGTCTTTGACCGGCTTATAGGTCGCCACAATTTTAAATTCATTCGTTACATCCTGATTGGCGGGAAAATAACCGTCTCCATACACCGGAAAATGATACCGGGTTTCGCTCAGGGTGTACCCTACCCAACCGGTTAACTTTCCGTATTTTTTCTGTACCAGAAAATCAATTCCCCGGGAATAACCTTTACCGTTGTAAAAAAACTGTTGAAATTCCGTATTATCGATAAAAGAAGGGGCAAACCTCAGGGTATACTCGCTCAGATCGTTCAACTTCTTATAATAAGCTTCGACATCGAACAGAAAATCTTTGGTTTCATAACTACCTCCGAAAATCCAATGGATGGAACTGCTCACCGGAATCCCCTCATCATTCGACAGTAACCAGATATCACGGCTTCCGGCGGATATATCTTCCCTCACAATCCGGTTGACAAACTGATAATAATATCCGGCAGAAGCTTTGAGGTTGAATTGGTCGTTAAACTTGTAGAAAGTCTGGAAGCGAGGTTCCCAATACATCTTTGAAGTCACATCATAATAAGAAAAACGAATACCCGGCAAAACCGTAAACTTTTCTCCCAGAGTCACCCGGTCCTGCACATAAGCAGAAGCCAGGTTTCCCTTGTTCTGCATATCCAGCACATTGACCGAATCGCTTTTGGAATACCGGTAATCAATTCTGTAATTCGAATAATTCAAACCGAATTCCAATTTATTTTTTCCGTTGATTTTATATTCGTTATCTAATTTAAGGGAATAGTCCCACAAATCATTATCCTCATTGGTATTCTGGTCAAAGATAACCCCTACTTTACCGCCTACGCTGGAAGTTGTCGAATTATTCTGGCGATTCCTCAGGCTATAATAATTAGAAAAAGAAGCCAGCAGATTGGAATAAAGACGATTGTCCCAGTTTCGTGACCATTTCATACTGCTGCCGATATTTCCCCAGTTGGTCTGGTCCGTAATACTCCCTCCCATAAAAGAACTGCCGAATCCGCTCCGGGAATTATCCAGGTCATCTTCCCCGTTGAAGAAACTGATGGAAAAAATATCTTTTTTAGTCGGATTATAGGTCAGCTTGGCATTGAGGTCATAAAAATACGACTTCGGTTTTTCCTGGTTCCGTTGATTAAATTTTCCACCTGGTCCACCGGACATCATCTGCTGATTTTCCGAATACACATCTGTGAATTTATCGTACATAAAACTTTGGAACGATCGTCTTCCGGCAATAAAGAAGGAACCTTTTTCCTGGAACGGCACCTCTATAAAGCCATTAACTCCCAAGAAGCTGACATCGCCTCCGATATTAAATTCCTTGTCATTTCCGGTTTTACCCACAATCTCCATAACGCTCGACAAACGACCTCCGTATTTGGCGTCAAAACCGCCCTTGTGCAATTGAACGTCCTTCACTGCATTGGTATTGAACGCACTGAATACACCCATGAGGTGTTCCTGGTGATAAATGCTGAATCCGTCGTACAGTACCAGATTCTGGTCGGGTGTTCCTCCCCGGACATACATACCTGCCGACGACTCGTTGCTTCCGGCGATTCCCGGCATTAACTGAAACGTCCGAAAAAGGTCCTTTTCTCCCAATGCAGGAAGATCGGCAATTTTAGCTGCCGTCGTCTGGATCACTCCGATCGATAACTTAGGTATTTTCAACACATCTTCCCGTTCCTTGACAACTACGACTTCGTTCAACATATTTACTGCAGGTGTCAATTCCACAAATAAATTTTCCAGCGGAATTTCCGGAGAAAGATAAAAATGCTGGGTCTCGTATCCTAAGTAACTGAACAGCAGAGTCTCTTTATCAGAAGGAACATTATACAGGGTAAAATAGCCGTCCGTATTGGTTGTAGTCGCAATATCGTTATACCCTTCCACATAAACAGTGGCAAAGGGCAAAGGCTCTCCATTGGACTGGTCTTTGATCCGTCCGGTCACCCTCAGGTTATGACGGGTCGCCTTACCTGTATAGGTTTTATTCTCAATCCGGGTACGGTTTCGTGGCAGGTTTTCTTTCAAAACAATGCAATAGCTCCCCGCTTCATCTTCATAATAAGCCAGGTCTTTGATCTGTGAAAAGATCACTTCAAAAGCCAGCTTACGGGGAGTTCCCGTATACAGGTAGTCAAACAGATAATTACTGATGAGCGTAGTATCATATTTCAGGTTCGAGATTCCGTACTTATGATCAAAATCCCCAAGTACTTTAAGTAAAGGCGTCCCGAAATATTTTTCTCTGACAAGGATTGTGTCTTGTTGCTGGGCATACAGCCCGACTCCGGACAATATTCCGGATAAAAACAAAAGGGTTAATATTCTTTTCATCCAAACAAAATTAAATACCCGGCAATAGTAGCTCTATTGCCGGGTATTCACAAAAATAATCTACGAACGGGGCGTTTGTATCAACTAAGCCTTAGCCCACTGATCGCGTAACAATTTTACAGCTGCAGGAACAATAACTTCACGATCGCCCTGACAACCACATTCGAAACTGACATATTTCGAATAATTCAATTCTTTAAGCGCTTTGAATCCGTCCACGTAGTTATCTGCATCACCGTCTTCCCCGGGCATGCTCCGGCGTTTACGGCTGGCGATATGCACGTGTTGCAGGTATTTTCCGGCAGCATGGAAAGCTGCAAAATCACTGGTTTCTTCGAAAGTCATGTGCCAGAAGTCGCCCAGACAGGTAACTCCTTTATTGTCAATATCACGACAAATCGAAGCAGCATCTGCAACCTGACGCAGGTAGAACGCTTCTTTCCGGTTGAGCGGTTCCATGATAATTGTGGTATTATGCTGAGCAGCATAATCTCCCAACATACCGAATTGCTCGCACAGAAAATTACGGGTTTCCATCGTATGGGGCATTGCCGGAACCTGTCCATTGAAAGCCGGAACGATAATTACCCCGGTAGATCCCAGTTCACCGGCAGCTGCAAGTATCTCTTTCATCGTATCGATACATTGCTGGCGAATGGCTGCATCCGTCGATAAGATAAAGCCCTTGAATCCGGCGCAAATAGCGCTCACTTTGATATTTCTTCCACGCAAAGCCTGTTGGAATTCATTGACACGCGCAGCCAGGTTTCCTCCACCAGGTTCAAAGCCAACAATTCCATGTTTTTCCATGAAATCGAATTTCTCGGCCAGGCTCTTTCCCGGAGCCGTCCCTTCCTGAAACGATATCTTCAGCGGAACGTTTTTCTTAGCCGGAGCAGCAGCCGTTTCTTCCGAAGAAGAAAAACCGGCTCCCATTGCCGCTTGGCTTCCCAAAGCTGTCAAAGCAACTCCGGAAAGGGAGGCTTTCAAAAAGTTTCTCCTGTTATTTTCCATTTTTAATTGTTTTTGTCATTTACATCCGGGCGAATGCAATCATCCCTTCTTGTTTTTTATTCAACCGGTTTTCCGGGAACGGGCACTACAAATCCGCTCATGTCCATTTTTCCCATATTCAGATCCTTGGGAGTAACATCCAGCGTAGAAGCAGTCATTGATTCCCAGTTGGTTTCTCCTCCGGAATAAGCCGACTCACGTCCCATGATAGCAGCCATATTGGATATAGCAATTTCTTCAGTTTGCATGATCGGTTTTTTAGCACGGATATGGTTGATCCAGTTCACGTGTTCCAATGTATACGGGTCTGTTTGTTTGTATTTCTCTTTTTCTTCTTTATCGAAATCATATTTCCAGATTTCATTACCGGCCAAATCTTTAATAACGGCATGGTTACCGGCATCAGTATACAAAGATCCTTTGGTACCTTGGAAAAATTCACTCACATTGTTTGCACAACCATGAATCTGGCGGCACATACTGTGTAAATGAATGCCATTATCCATTACGAAATCAACACTGAAGTTATCGTATTGGTCACCGGTTATACGGCGTTGGCGAGAACCGAAACCTACTGCTTTTACCGGTTTCAGTCCGGTAAACCAGGTAAATACGTCTATGTTGTGTACATGTTGTTCCACAATATGATCACCGGAAAGCCATTTCCAGTTCACCCAGTCTTTGATCATCCAGTCTGCATCCGACCAACCGGCTTCGCGGTTCCGGTGCCAGAGTTTACCTCCATTCCAGTAAACAACACCTCCGGTAATTTCACCGATGTATCCTTCCATCACCTTTTTATAAGCTTCCACATAAGAACGCTGGTGATGACGTTGTGTACCCGTAACTACGCACAAATTCTTGGCAGAAGCCTGTTTGGAAGCAGCTACAAGCACCCGGTATCCAGCTGGATCCACACATGCTGGTTTTTCTAAGAAACAATGTTTTCCTTTTTCCACAGCATAGCGGAAATGTTCAGGGCGGAAGAAAGGAGGAGTTGCATCAATAATCACGTCCACATCCGAATCGATTACTTGTTTGTAAGCATCCAGACCAACAAAACATTTTTCAGCCGGAATGTCGATTCCTTTATCCGATTTCAATTTGTTTCTCAAACCATCGACACGTTCCTGGAATACATCACCCAACGCAACAATCGTCAGACCATTGGCTGCAGCCAAAAAGTTAAAAGCAGCCCCGGAACCACGGCCACCACAACCGATAACACCGGCTCTCAATTCTTTTCCGTCCGCTGCCATATCGGGCAGTTCAGGCACATAATATTCTCCCGGTTGCTTCAGGGGAACCAATTTGTTTTTGTCTTCACCTTTACAAGAAGTGAAAGCCGAAGCAGCAGCAACAGCTCCGGACGTACCTACCGCTCCATAAAGTCCGGCTACGGCCGTGCTTTTTAAGAAACCTCTACGACTGAATTTGTTTTCGTTTTTCATGATTAATAATTTATTTAGCCCCCTTTCACCATTGAACTGCAAGGATTTAGAGGATGGTTATAAATTCATACTAAAGCGTCACGGAACCGGATTTTCGCAAACGATACGGAAACCAATACCCCGGATATCCGAATACCACCAGATACTCTTAGGCTGTTGCGGATCCGTTTTCAACCAGGCATCGTGACGGGTATAATCCCGAGCAGCACAACGCACATCAGCTGCATCCGAAACATAATTTCCTCCACGCACAACGTATTCTTCGCCCTCTGTAACCAACGGGTTTTCCACCGAAGTTCCGCCTTTGGAATATGCTTCGGGATCGTATTTATCCTGACAATATTCCATGACATTACCTAGCATGTTCTTCAATCCGAAAGGATTCGGCTTGACACTGCCTGGTTCCTGGGTTTTATTTTTACTATCGTTGTCATAAATCACATAATCGCTGATAATCTCTGTTTTTGCACTGAAGAACTTTCTCCAGAACCCTTCGTTGGAGAAATCCTTCGGATTGCCCTCGAAGAAATAAGGGGTTTCCGTACCTCCACGAGCAGCATATTCCCATTCGGCCTCCGTCGGCAAACGGTATTTCTTTCCGGTCACTTTAGACAGCCAGAGGCAGAATGTTTCCGCAGCATAATGCGTCATCGTAATCGCAGGACGATCACCACCACCCCAGCCCTGATCCGGGAATCCGAACGGAGGAGTCGGACCGGAAACTGCATCCACATCCGAGCGGCTGTTGTTTTCATAAACCATCTCCGGAGCTATGCGGCCTTCCGACATTGTTTTTGCGTAAAACGCCCAAAACTGATCCCAGGTAATTTCTACTTCCGACATAAAGAACGGATTGATTTTCACTTCCCGTACCGGTCCTTCATCCGATTTACGGAAAGGCTCTTTATCGGGACTACCCATTTTGAAAGTTCCTCCAGGAATGGCTTTCATCTCAATGGAAACATAAGTTCCGGGTATGGTTTCTTTAAAGTCGGCAAAAGAAGTTACTGTTGCAGGAGCCTTATAATAAAGACTGGTATCCACCGGCTGGGAAGACATTCCCGGCACACCGGTCAGCTTTCCGTGCTGATAATTCGGATTGTAGTGTCCAGCATCCAGATGACAACTGATACATTGCAGATCCAATGCCTTTTCGTTTTCTTCGTAATACAAGTGGGCTGTTATACCATCGTCCTTGATTCCTTCCGGGAAAAGATTAGCATGGCATTCTTTACAGGAAGAATTGGGAACGTATTTTACGGCATGTTCCAACTGAGATTTGGTTTCCCAATCGAAATCGGCAGTGTCTTTGGTCATGTATCCCCATACATCCCGGACTCCCAATTGCAACTTGGCCCAATAATGATCCCAGGTATTGTGTTTGGGCGGCAGGTGACAATCCACACAATGCACCCTCACTCCACTGGAATTATTCACGTGTTTGGAAAGCTTCCAGCTCTCCTCTGCATGCGGGTGTACATGACACATCATACACGACTCATCCGTCGAAAAATAAACGGAAGTCTGATACAAAGAAAGTGAAAGGATCACACCTGTCACTAAACCTGCAAAAATAAAAAACAACTTGTCTTTTTTATTTTTTTTCTCTTTACTATTCTTCAAAAAGTTGGATTTTTTATTAAAAAACATGCCAGATTGTTTAAGGATCAACAACGGAGTGTAAAAGTACACATTATAGCAATAGACAAATGCATATTAACATATTTTAACGCGCTTTATTTTTTATGAATGATCAGCGTAGAAGGCATGGACTGCAAAGCTTCTTTTTCCGAATCGGTTATATCCATCCAGGTCGGATAACTGATCAACATAAAGTCGTGTTGCTGTAAAATTTTCTCGGAAAGCCGCGGCAAGCAGATCAGAGTTGCCTGTCTATGTGAATTCAGGAATTCCCGGACCTTGTTATCGGAAATTTTATTCCGGGCAAATTCATTTCCCACTTCGAACAAACAAACCGAAGCCTGATTCGACCGAATCAGGTTGGATGCATAATTAAGAAGAAATACATCTTTCGGTTTTTCCAGAATCACAATCACCTGGCTGGCCCGATCAAAATCCCGATTCACAAAAATACCTACCGGAGCATGAGTTTGCTCAATAAAAACCTGGGTTTTGTCTTTTACCAGATCACCGGGATAAAACCAGGATTTATGTTTCGTCGCTTCGACATCTTCCGGAAGAGTGGACATTGAGATACCTGCACCGACCATTAAAAAATCAAAACTTTCATTATTGACAATATGGACAATTTCCGCACCTGCATCATTCGTAATATCGTAACGGGTATGAATGTTTATTTGCAACCTGTCAGCCTCTTCCAGTATCGGCTCAAAGCTGCTTATTTCAAAATTTTCGGTATGAATAGGATTCACCTCTGTTCCTACTGTAAGGTGAAGAGCTGTCAATTCACAAGGCTTTTCTCCTTTGGAAAAAACCTGGTGGGCTACTGACAACATGGTTTTCCCGGTTCCGGTTCTTCCGAAAGACAGAAGAACACGAAAAACACCGGATTTGTGAACTACCGGCCGGACAGGCTGCTCTTTTTTGGCAAAACAAAAGTCGATAAAATTCAAAAAAGGACCGGTCATAATCGTTGTAGCCAGGGTCATCAGCACCAACATGACAAAAATGGACGGAGGTATGATTCCCATTTCATAACCAATAGTTAACACTACCAGCTCCATCAATCCCCGGGTATTCATCAAAGCGCCCATTGACCAGCTGTCTTTCCATGACTCTCCGGTAATCCGTGCCGGGAACGTCGTTCCAACAACTTTTCCTACCACGGCCACCAGAATAAACATCCCACAGACCAGCCACTCCTCTTTTGTACTGATCAGGCCGATTTGTGTTTTCAAGCCGGTAGAAACAAAAAACAGAGGTAAGAAAAGCGACAAAGACACATCTTCTACTTTTTCCGTCATGATCTTCCGGAATTTCACGTTGGCAGGCATGATCACACCTGCAATAAAAGAGCCGAACAATGCATGAATACCCAACACTTCCGTAACGTATGCTGATATAATAAGAATCAGGATCATGAAAGCTACGATGGTTTTAGTAATCACCTCCTGATTGTGGTAGATATTTCCTATAATATTCAGGAAGGGTTTCAATATATAAAACATGAACAGGAGAAACAAAGCGGCAAACAATACAGTATACAGAGCACCGACAAAGGTTCCCGACTGGGCGATTGCGATCACCACAGCCAACAGGCACCAGGCGGTAACATCCCCGTTGGCGGCACTGGCCAATGACAAGGTTCCCAGGTGCGATTTGGTCAATCCTTTTTCCTGAATAATCCGCGCCAGAACAGGAAATGCAGTAATACTCATAGCAATTCCGATAAAAAGGGCATACGAGACAAAGGGGGTGGTATGAGCTGCATATTTCGGATACGTCCAATAAGCTGCAGCCATTCCAAAAAGAAAAGGAATAATCATGCTGGAATGACTGATCACGATCGTTTCCCTGAGTTTTTTCCGGACTTCCGAAATATCCAGTTCCATCCCTATCGCAAACATAAACAGAATCAACCCGATCTGACTGAGAATATTGATATTACTTAACGACTCGGGTGTAAAAAGAAACGCGGATACATCGGGCATCACCTGCGCCAGGACGGAAGGACCGAGCACGATACCGGCCACAATTTCCCCGATGACAGAAGGTTGTTTCATTTTAACAAATAACCAACCAAAAATCCGGGCGACGCAAAGAATGGAAATCACCTGCAACAATAACATGGCCACCGGAGTCTGGATGTTCATTTTTAAAGAATGAGTAAATATACTGAAACCCTGGGTCAGGAAATACTGTACATTCCCGGTGGAAGCAGAAGCATGAGTGGCCTCAAAACGGTCACCCATTTCAAGAAGTCCGTATATCAAAATGCCGGATACAACCAGCATAATGATGTAAAAAACAAAACTTCTTCCTCCCTTACTCATTCTTTCTAATTACAAGCCGGCAAGTGCTTACTGGCTTTATTTTTATTGCAAAAGTACTTAATTATAAAAAAAGATGCTAATTTTATGCTTTGATTTTACATTAACCCAATACTAAAAAACCATGTATCAGCACAATTCCGTAAAGCTTTTCTTAATTTTTCTAGTATTTTCGCTGCTTGTTCCGGAAGTATCCGCACAAGATCGTACCCAACCGGTCAGCCGCCTGGAGATTTACAATACGGAAACCGGTAAACGTACGGTTGTCAAAGAATTCCCTTTCCTGATCGAAGCGCCCAACTGGACTACAGATGGAAAATTTCTCATTTATAACAGCCGGGGACATCTTTATAAAATAAGAATTGACAACCCGGCATCGGACGAAAAGATCGACACCGGATTTGCCGATCGTTGCAATAACGACCACGTATTGGCTTCTTCCGGAGATAAGATTGCCATCAGCCACGGAACAAAAGAAGACGGAAAATCCCGGATTTATACCCTTCCCCTGAAAGGAGGCTCCCCGACATTGATTACCCCGATGGCCCCAAGTTACCTGCACGGCTGGTCGCCCGACGGGAAATACTTATCCTACTGTGCCGAACGCCAGGGTAATTATGACATATACATCATTCCTGCTGAAGGAGGTAATGAAATCCGGCTTACCGACGTTGAAGGATTAGATGACGGACCGGAATATTCACCCTGCGGAAACTATATCTGGTTCAATTCCGTGCGCAGCGGACTGATGCAAGTCTGGCGGATGAAAGCCGACGGAAGTGAACAAATACAGATGACACACGACGAAAACCGGAATTCCTGGTTTCCTCATCCCTCCCCAGACGGAAAGAAAGTCGTTTTCATCAGTTACCGGAAAGGAGATGTCCAGCCAGGCGATCACCCGCCCCGGAAACAGGTGGAGCTTAGCATCATGCCGGCCGCAGGTGGTGAAGCCCGGACTGTAGTAAAACTGTTCGGCGGACAGGGAACGATCAATGTAGCCTCCTGGTCGCCCGACAGTAAATGCTTCGCTTTTGTTTCTTATTTACCGGATTAATTTAATATCTTTGTCGCTAAGCTAACAATAAAGCAAACATGAAGCAACTATTTCTTACACTCCTTTTAGCAGCGACATGCGGAATAAGTGTCTGTCAGCCGACCGATTGGGCACTGGGACCTTTTGTCCGTCCTGCCGGAATCAATCCGATCATCACTCCGGATACAACAACCCGTTTTTTCTGTCCATTGACAAACGATTCTGTAGATTGGGAATCAAACGACACCTTCAATCCCGGAGCAACCATTTATAAAGGAAAAGTAGTTGTATTCTATCGTGCAGAAGACAAGACGGGTGTAGGTATCGGCAAACGGACTTCCCGTCTGGGATATGCTTCTTCAAGTGATGGGCTTCATTTCGATCGCAAACCGGTTCCGGTCTTTTATCCGGACAATGACAACCAGAAAGAACAGGAATGGCCCGGCGGATGTGAAGATCCCCGGATTGCAGTAACGGAAGACGGGATGTACGTGATGATGTACACCCAATGGAACCGGAAAACTCCCCGTCTGGCGGTTGCGACTTCCAGGGATTTGAAGAACTGGACCAAGCATGGTTCTGTCTTTGCAAAAGCATACGATGGCCGTTTCTACAACATGGCGTCTAAATCGGCATCCATTGTGACCAAATTAGTCAAGGGCAAACAGGTGATCGCTAAGATCAACGGGAAATACTGGATGTATTGGGGTGAACGATTTGTGAATGTGGCTACCTCCGACAACCTGATCGACTGGACACCTCAATTGAACGAAAAAAATGAATTGAAATTTGCCTTTACTCCACGCAATGGTTATTTCGATAGCGACCTGACGGAATGCGGGCCTCCTGCTGTCCTGACCGACAAAGGAATCGTGTTGTTGTACAACGGAAAGAACAGATCCGGAGAAACCCGGGATCCGAACTATACGGCCAACAGCTACTGTGCCGGACAAGCTCTTTTTGATGCAGCCGATCCTGCCAAATTTTTAACCCGGCTGGATAAACCCTTCCTGGTACCTCAGGATGATTTTGAGAAAAGCGGACAATACCCGGCAGGAACGGTATTTATTGAAGGGTTGGTTTATTTCAAGGGACAATGGTTGCTGTATTACGGTTGCGCTGATTCGCGCGTAGCAGTGGCTGTGTATAAAAAATAAAATCTCTGAAAAATTATTACTTTTGTTGTTTAAACATAAAATCCAACATGTTATGATCATCGATTCACTTCAACATTCAGCGCTTTACGAACAGGTAAATCCTTATTTCAAAGAGGCTTTCGATTATATTAAAAAACTCGACTTCAACAACCTGGCTGCAGGGAAAACGCAAGTCAACGGAGACGCATTGATCGTCAATATCAACGAATCCCAGCTTAAAAAGAAAGAAGATGCCAAGCTCGAAGTACACAACCGGTACATCGACATCCAGATTCCTCTTTCCTGTGCGGAAGGTTTCGGTTGGAAATACCGTCCCGAATGTACTCAGCCGAAATCGGAATTCAATGAAGAAAAAGACATTCTGTTCTTTGACGATGAACCCAGCACTTATTTTACGCTTCAATCCGGAGAATTTGTTATTTTCTTTCCGGAAGACGCCCATGCTCCGTTGGTAGGAGAAGGCGAAGTCAAAAAAATTGTTGTTAAAGTACAAGCCTAACTAAATAACTCATTCCCATGACTCCACTCCAGTTAATACAGGATGACCCCTGGCTCGAACCCTACCGGGATGCGATTGAAGGTCGTTACAAGTACTTTTTAAGCAAGGAAAAACAACTGACCCAGCAAGGGAAAATAAGCCTGGGTGATTTTGCATCCGGATATCTTTATTTCGGTTTGCATCCGACTCTTGACGGATGGGTTTTCAGGGAATGGGCACCTAACGCTACAGCGATCTATATGATCGGTGGATTCAGCAACTGGCAGCAAACGGAAGATTACCGCCTCCAACGCATGGAAAACGGAGTGTGGGAGATCCGGTTGCCGGAAGAAGCCATTCATCATGGAGATCTGTACAAACTCATGGTCCACTGGGACGGTGGTTCCGGCGAACGAATTCCGGCCTGGACCCGGAGAGTCGTTCAAGACGAAAGAACAAATATATTCTGTGCTCAGGTCTGGAAACCGGAAAATCCTTACCAATTCAGAACCAGGGCATTTAAACCCAATACGGCTCCATTGCTCATTTACGAATGCCATATCGGCATGGCGACCGAACAGGAAAAAGTAGGATCTTACCGGGAATTCAGGGAAAATGTATTGCCCCGGATTATCAACGAAGGATACAATGCGATCCAGATCATGGCTATTCAGGAACATCCCTACTATGGTTCATTCGGGTACCATGTTTCCAGTTTCTTTGCAGCCTCTTCCCGTTTCGGCACTCCGGAGGAGTTGAAAGAACTGATCGATGCCGCACATGAAAACGGAGTGGCTGTGATTATGGACATTGTCCATTCTCATGCTGTAAAAAATGAGATCGAAGGACTCGGACGGTTTGACGGATCCTACCACCAGTATTTCCATAACGATCATCGCCGGGAACACCCAGCCTGGGATTCGCTGTGTTTCAATTACGGAAAAAATGAAGTCCTTCACTTCTTGTTGTCCAACTGTAAATTCTGGCTGGAAGAATACCATTTCGACGGTTTCCGTTTCGACGGGGTTACTTCCATGCTTTATTACAGCCACGGATTAGGAGAAGGTTTTTCCAACTACGGGGATTATTACAACGGCAACGAAGATCACGACGCCATCAGTTACCTGACCCTGGCAAACCGCCTGATTCACGAAGTCAATCCGTATGCGATTACCATTGCGGAAGAAGTCAGTGGCATGCCGGGACTAGCCGTAGCAGTGGAAAAAGGCGGGTACGGTTTTGATTACCGGATGGCTATGAACATTCCCGATTTCTGGATTAAAACCATCAAGGAACAGAAAGATCAGGACTGGCATCCTTCCGCTATCTGGTGGGAAACGACCAACCGGCGAAGCGATGAAAAAACGATCAGTTATGCAGAAAGCCACGACCAGGCCCTGGTCGGTGATAAAACGATTATCTTCCGGCTGATCGATTCGGAAATGTACTGGCACATGTCGGTCAATGATCCGAACCTGACAGTCGACCGGGGAATCGCCCTGCACAAAATGATCCGTCTGATAACCGCCTCGACCATTAACGGAGGATACCTGAATTTCATGGGAAATGAATTCGGACATCCCGAATGGATTGATTTTCCAAGGCAGGACAACGGCTGGTCGTACAAATATGCCCGCCGTCAATGGAGCCTGGTTGATAACCCGGGATTAAAATATCATTACCTCGGGGACTTTGACAAAGCCATGATTCACCTGCTCAAAAGCGTCAACCGTTTTGAGGCTACTCCAATCCAGAAAGTATGGGACAGTGATGGCGATCAGGTGCTGGCTTTCCGGCGAAACGACCTGATTTTTGCATTCAACTTCAATCCGGAAAGATCCTTTACCGGATTCGGGTTTTTAGTTCCTCCGGGTGAATACCAAACTATTCTTAACACTGACAACCTGCAATTCGGAGGATTCGGACTGATCGATGAAACCATCCGTCACCTCTCAATTCCCGATCCGTTGTACAAAAAAGAAAAAAAGGAATGGCTCAAACTTTATTTGCCGGCCCGGACAGCGATCGTACTGAAGAGAATGAAAAATGAAAAATGAAAAATTAAGAATGAGAAAGCCGTGCTTTCACTCTTAATTTTTAATTCTTAATTCTTAATTTTTTAATTTAATGTTGTATCCAATTATATTCAGGCCCATCCTCAAGTCCGTTATCTGGGGGGGGAGTGAGATTTGTAAGTTTAAAGGAATTACGCCGGTACAGGAAGGGGTTGGCGAAAGCTGGGAAGTCTCCCATGTTCAGGATAATGTTTCCGTAGTAGCCAACGGCGAGTTGGCCGGGCAATCGCTGGAACAGTTGATCGAAAGTTACGGCGAACAACTGCTGGGAAAAAAGGTAGTGGAACGCTTTGGAACCACATTTCCCCTGCTCATTAAATTCATCGATGCCCGGGAAGCCTTATCGATTCAGGTACATCCCAACGATGAACTGGCAGAAAAACGGCATCATTCCAAAGGAAAGACAGAGATGTGGTACATCGTACAGGCAGAACCGGGAGTCTTCTTGTATTCCGGTTTTTCCAAAGCGATTACTCCGGAAGAATATGTAAAAAGTGTGGAAAACGATACCTTCATCGATACCTTACAAAAACACGAGGTAAAGGCCGGTGATGTATTTTTCCTTCCGGCAGGCCGGGTACACGCCATCGGTGCCGGATGTTTTATCGCTGAAATCCAGCAAACATCCAACATTACCTACCGGATTTACGATTACAATCGTAAAGATGCCCTGGGCAATGCACGGGAATTACATACCGAACTGGCTAAGGATGCCATCGATTACACGGTTTATCCCGATTACAAACTGCAATACTATCCCGGAAGGAGCGAACATCAGAAGTTAGTCGCCTGTCCGTATTTTACGACCAATCTGATCGAAGCCGGTCAAGGAGAAGTCATGCATCTGGAAAACAGGGATACATTCACCATTTACATCTGCATGCAGGGAGCATTGAGACTAACCGACAACAACGGCTATTCCATCGAAATGAAACAGGGAGATACGGCATTGATTCCTGCAAGTTGCCGACTGACGACGTTGTTGATGAAAGAAAATTGTAAATTACTGGAAACGTATATCGGATAATCCGTGAATAAGGTACACGCATTACAGGGGCGAAAAATTACTTTGAATTACCTGGTCCTGCTGGCATCACTTCTTTTGCCGGCATGTCATAAACAATCCGTTGACGAGCTGTTATCGGAAGCCGACCGATACTTGTATACCAATATCGACAGTACCGCCCTGATTCTTGAAAAAATTTCAAATCCGGAGGTTTTACAAGGAAAACAGCAGGCCGATTACAACCGGCTTAAAGGCTGGTGCGAAGGTTATCTGAATACACATTGGAAACAGGCCGACTCCCTGAGCTATCTCGCGATAAACTATTACAGAAATGCCGGTGATACCACCCTTCTGATGCAGGAATTGTTTTTTTCGGGGAGAGCCAATTTATTCCTGAAACAACCAGACTCTACCATTAACCGGTTAATGGAATTCCGTACATTAAATGCACTGATTCCGGATAAAAAAAGTGAAATATTTATCGATTATTCAATTGCCAATGCTTATCTGCAGAAAGAGGACCGTGAAAAAGCATTGCATTTCAGTAAAAAAGGACTTCTCCAGGAATTAGGCAATCAGGATAAGTATAATTATCTTTACCAGGCTGCATCCATCCATTCACAACTGAACCAGACCGATTCTGCAATCGTTTATTACCGGAAAATACTGGAGATACCCAATCTCCAGGAACGGACGTACAGCCAGATAAGTAATGAAATCGCACAAATACTGCTTGACCAGGGAAACTACAAAGAGGCTCTGATACACACTGAAGAAAGCATCCAAAACCGTTTCTCCCGGAAAGACATCGGCCTGTTTAACTTAACAAAAGGAGAAGTATTTCTGGCCCTCAATCAGTTGGATTCGGCCCGTATTTACCTGCAACGAGCCGCTGAATCTTCAGAAAATCAACTCGTTCCGATCCGGGCCTATGCCCTCTTAGCCGAATTGTATAAAATTACCGGCGATTTCCAACAGGCTTATTTTAAACGCTCGAATTCCAATGATTTATGGGAGAATAGCTACAGTTCCATAGATGCATCATTCCTTAATCAGAAATACCAGGAAGAAAAACTGAAGAACGAAAATAACGAATTAAAATTAGCCAAAAAGCAGCGTGAAATCTACCTGCTTACCGGAGCTTTGGTTTTCATTATTGTTTCCCTGATACTTATTGCTCTCTTCATGAAAGAGCAAAAGAAAAAAAGAATCCGGGAACAGACGCAACGGGAAGTTCTGCTGAAAAATCAGGCCCGTTTGGCCGAACATGAGAACCTCCTGTTGAAACAGGAAAATGAACTGAGCCGGTTAAGGGAAAAAGAAGCGGTGATGCGTGAATCCCTGTTCCGTAAAATGTCGTTATCGGTTAAAATACCTTCATTGGAGAGAAACAAAAATTCCGCTAAAGAACCCAATAAAAAAATCAACCTGGATGAGTCGGAATGGGAGGAATTGATCCAAACGGTCAATGATGCTTACGACGGATTTGTTTCCCGGTTAAAAGAGTCGTATCCCGATCTTTCCACAGAAGACATTGCGTTTTGTTGCCTGCTGAAAATCAACATTTCCCTGCAGGATCTTTCCGATATTTACTGCATTTCCAAAACCAGTATTACAAAGAGAAAGACCCGGATGAAAAAGGAGAGGTTCAATCTTCAGGAAGAATCGGATAGTTTAGATGAGTTTTTATCCAAGTTCTGAGTTTAAGCCATCAAAGCGAGAGAATTATGTTTGAACGTAGTATAAAAAAGAATTAATTACCATGCGTTTATCTTTGTTTGTCCTGTTTCTTATCCTGTTTGGCAGGAGTGAAAGTGATGCACAATCCAATGTGCAAAAAATGCAAATCAGTCTGAAAGATACGGTTTATGCAAAAAAAATCGAACCGGAAACAGGCGCTGCCAATTTACAGGTGTTATTGAAACAATATCCGGATTTGTCTGCATGGAAATCGCGTAAGCAGTGTCTGAAGAAAGGACTGCTTAAAGCAATGAATTTATTTCCGATGCCGGAAAAGACCCCGTTAAATCCTGTGTTTACGGGTCGCACGGATTTACCGGATTATTCGGTTGAAAACGTAGCTTTTGAATGTGTTCCGGGGGTCTGGGTGATTGGAAACCTGTACAGCCCGTCTAAAAAACACGGATCTTGTCCGGCTGTTTTGTTGGCTCATGGGCATTTCGGCAAACAGGAATCACTGGATGTTTGTCCCCGTTTTTTACCCGAACATCAACGGTTGGCTGCTTCATTGGCAAGGATGGGAACCATTGTATTTGCTTATGATATGTTTGCCTATGGAGAATCGGCTTACCATACAGGAACCTCGGCTCATCGGACCGGACTGGCACAAACGATACAAACCTGGAGCAGCCTGAGAGCAGTTGATTTTCTCGTGTCATTGAAAAATGTGGATGCATCCCGTATTGCCATGACCGGAGCTTCCGGAGGCGGTACCCAGACTTTTTTAGCCGCAGCATTGGATGAACGCATAGCGGTATCAGTTCCCGCGGTTCAGGTTTCCTGCTTTTTCCCGGGCGGATGCCCCTGTGAAAGCGGTTGTCCGATTCATAACCAATGTACACCGGCCTCTAACAATGCGGAAATTGCAGCACTGGCAGCACCTCGTCCCCAATTGATCATCTCCGACGGGAACGACTGGACAAGAACAGTTCATGCCGTCGAATACCCGTATATCCGTACTATTTATGGGTATTATGGAAAAGCTGATCAGGTGGAAAATGCTTATTTCCCGGAGGAGGTACATGATTACGGATATAACAAACGATGTGCCGCCTATCGTTTTCTGGCTTCCCGGTTGAACCTTGATTTCAAGGCGATTTGTCCGGATAATGTAACCGTCGACGAGTCGGGTTGTACCATCCTGACGAGCCGGGAACTGGCCGTTTTTCCTGACAAACAACTTCCGGCAGGGGCTTTGCATTCCCTGGAGGATATATACAACGCCTTTTTCCCTGGAGAATATACGCATGCTCCCCTACCCGTTTCCAGAAATAAATTCATTGTAATTGCCCACCGGGGTGATCATGCCGAAAATCCGGAGAATACACCGGATGCTTACCGGGCCGCCATAAAAAACGGAGCGGATTATGTCGAAATTGACTTGCGGAGCAGTAAAGACGGTCAACTGGTGATCCTTCATGATGCTACCATCGATCGTATGACCGACCGGTCGGGTAAGATAAAAGACCTTACCGGGGAAGAAATCCGTTCATTGAAGGTGTATGACAAAAAAGCCAGAAATAAAAAGCAATCCAACGTTCCTACTTTTGAAGAAGTACTGAAGTTGTGCAAAGGAAAAATAAATATATACCTGGATTATAAAGATGCCGATATTAATCAGACACTTCAACTGATTGACCGGTACGAAATGAGAAAACAGATCATTGTTTATGTTAACAGTAAGGAGCAATATGAAGAATGGCGGGAACATGCACCTGATATGCCTATCATAGGAAGTGCTCCCGAAAATATAAACAGCAAAGAAGAGCTGCTTGCTTTTTTGTCTCAGTATCCGTTCACTGTTTTGGATAACCTGCAGGATCAATCGCTGATAGCTATTGCTGTTGAAAATGGAGTTTCCGTTTGGTTAGACGTAGACAATGAGGCTCCGGACACATGGCAGAAAGCCATAGACAAAGGGATACAAGGAATTCAGACGGATCAATTACGTGTTCTGAAAAATTATTTGAAAAATTCAGGGAAATAAATAGTATGCAAAATACGTACTGAATTTTCATAAAAAAGCTGCTATTGAATATCTATTGATTACGATACAAAAATCTTGAGAACGGGGGCTTATTGCGAAAAAAAGACCTGGGGGAGAGTCCCGAAGGGAGTCACTTTGAATAACCGGGGGTGAGCGAAGTGTTACCCCCGGGAAGGATACTCACCCACACGCCACATCCCCGCAGGGGGTGAATGTAAGATTTGTATAAATCCACCATAAAACGATTTCGTTTAGAGAAGAACTTATCATCTTGATGAAGAGCCGGGTATTGATATTAATCCTCGCTTTTTCAGTAATTAAGTTCACCCCCTACGGGGATGAAGGGAAGTGGTAAGTCATTTTAACCGGAAAGGGAAACAATTGAATTTAGTTCATTTTTAATAATAAATTCAGATTTTCAACCATACATACAAAATAATACAATAGAAAATCAGTTATAATTATTAAAGAATATTCTATTTCAACCCGGAGTCTATAACTTAAAAGCGCAAAGTGAAAACAAAGTATTTTATAACATGTGCAATCATTTTACATGCCTTTTTATTGATTGTATCATGTAAAGAAAAACAAGGGAACAAGAACTTTCCACAAACGAAACATCTTAAATCTCAACGAATTCCCATAGAAAAAATAATGAATACTGACGGAGCTGTAATCGTAAATGATTATATAGCTTTTTCAAGCTATAATACAGATACATTTCTTCATGTATTTTCCTTACCCGAATTCACATACATTAAAAGTTATGGAACACTAGGTCAAGGCCCTAACGAATTAGTATGCCCTGATATTTGCAGTAGCACTACAGATAATCTTTATTTATGTGGATTTAATGAAAAAAACAGATTAAAAAAAGTCAATATTACTTCAGGTATTCCTGAAGCAGGTTTTTCCCTTAATGAAATTAGTTTTTCAGCACGTAATTTACATATACTAAATGATTCTATCCTTTACTATCACCTTGGGGAAAATCGTAAAATAACAATGGAGTCGTATGATTTGATAAAAGAAAGAAAAATAAACTCAATACAATATGAAGTAACCGAAAATCACGACAGTGATTTTTTATACTTTAATAATGGATTCCCAAGTGTTAATAATGAAAGTGTAGCATACGCCTTCTTATATCAGGATCGTATTGATTTTATGAGTACTGATTTTCATTTAAAAAAATCAATTGTTGGAGAACCAAAAAACAACGCAATAAGATCAGACGGCAATGAAAACATTTATTACCTATATGCTTATCCGGGAAAAGAAAAATTTTATTTTTTAAGATTAGGAAAAAATAAGGCTGCAGGTACCGATGGAAAAACACTTGAAGTATATGACAATGAAGGTAAGCCACTGATAAACTACACATTCGACATATCTCCTACAGGATTTATTGTGGATGAAAAAAGCAATGTGGTTTACGGCTGGAGCAGTGAATACGAAGACGGCATATTAAAATATGACTTAAATTAATTTTTAGCTAAAAAAAAAGAACCATTAAGCAATATAATCCAGACAAATAGATTTTCAACATAAATGGAGATCCTAAAAATAAAAAAAGCGTTTCATCCTCCTGTTTTTAACACTATCTTTCAATTAAAATACTACTAATCAATAAATTGAAATTTATTTTTATCCGCTACCGTTTTGAACATAAAAATGGAATAAAAAGTGTTTTTTTAGCTAAATTTGAGAAAATAGCTTTTTCGACATTTATACTCCCCCTGACTATCAACACTAAAAATACTTAATTATTTAAAATTTATTTATTAAATATTGAAGTATGTTGATATTTATATCTATTTTTGTAACCAGAAACTAAATTCAACACAACATACAAAAAACTAAACGAATGAGAGCGTTATTTTTATGGATACAAAAATATCAATTGTAATTCCATATTTAAATGAAGAAATCGACATTCAGACCCTTTACCCGGAACTCCATTCCGTAATTAATGAAACTGAATATACCTTCGAATTATTATTTATTCACAACAGAAGTTGCAATGGATAGCTTATTGGGTATGGATTCCACCAAACTCATAATACCTGTAGTTTAAGATAAAATCAACACAAAACAACGAATTATGTAGACGCACCATAAAAGTGTCATTTATGTTTAATTTAAATTTTATTATTTATGAAAAAGAAAAAATTGGTAATGTTGGCCGGAATGTCTGTTCTTGCTCTGGGATTAGCGCTTAATCTGCAGTATGCACAAGATGATTATGGGATGGCGAAAAGCACGTTGCATCTGGAGGTGCTGGCACAAACGAATAGTTCAGGAAGTGGGACCGGCAGTGGAACCGGAACCGGAACCCATGAAACGAATTCTTTCTTCGAATGGTTTTCTCAAGGAATTACCAAAGATGAGCGAGAAGAAAGAAGAGTCTGCCCTTCAAGTAGCAGCTCCAGTGGTAGTGCTTCCGGATCATACGGAGGTGCTTCCGGCAGTGTATCCGGCAGCAGCACCCAAACGAACCCCGATGGTAGATATGAATACATTTGTCCATATGGATATGCAAACTGTTCCAGAATAAAATGTTGATTTCATTTGGGAGATGCTTAGTAAAGTAAGCGTCTCCCTGATATAATTTGATAATTTCAAACGGATTACAAAAAATAATTATGCAAAAATACATTATTACAGCATTAGCTATTTTTCTTATTTCCTGTACAAATAATGAAAATAGAAGTTCACATTTCACAGAAGAAGAAATAAAATCATTATCTTTAGATAGCACCACGATTTTAACTATTGACACCGATTCGTTGGAGGTTATAAATTTAAATCCATTTCTTAAAAAACAACATTTTGATTTGGGATCCTTAGTGGAAGATATTAAACTGGTGGCCCTTGAGACTACCGATGAAAGCTTACTCGATATCATTTATAAAATACTCGTAACAGACTCCCATATTTATATTCACGATCGGCTCAAAGGTGGAGGTCTGGTCGTTTTTGACAGGAATGGAAAATTTATCAGGAGAATACCGTATGGTCAAGGTCCTGGAGAGTTATCCAGAATGTATGATGTCTCTTTCGATTCTGAAAACAACGAATTGATTGTTTACGTACATTCTTTTTTGCTGTTTTTCACACCAGATGGAGAATTTATTAAGCAGAAGAGATTACCTTTCGGATTTTACAATTTCGAAGCTGTTTCAGATGGATATGTATTCAGAACACTTGATCGTCAAGGAAATGAACACTTGGAGAATTGGAAAGACTATACGTTATTGAAAACGGATAAAAATTTCAAATTAGAATCCGTTGGATTATTTTATTTACCCAATGAGATTAATTATGGAGGGTATCACTATTTATATAAAAATAATCATACCTTAGATATCACCCAGAAATTTGGAGATACCATTTACCAATATGTTGATAAAACCAATCGATTGCGTGCAAAATACACATTAGACTTCCATGAAAAAGAACTTCCTGAACATTATTTGAAAGGTACTTCCAATGCGTTTTTTGATGCTATCGGACAACATGATTATTATTACTTCCTCGGAGAGTATTTAGACACCAGCTCTCATCATCTTTTTGTCTTAATGAATGATCATATCAATCTTAAAACCCTCATATACAGAGACAAAAAATCAGGAAACATGATAGGAGGAACGTATGCTAAATACGACGATATAAACGAAATACCTTCCATAGCCATTCCTTGGGCAGCTTCAGGAAACTATTTTGTTTCTTTACATACTCCGGGTAAAACGGACTCATCACTTTACAAGAGTTCTATTTTGTCGGACACAGACAAGGAAATATTGAAAAATACATCGGAAGATGATAATCCCATGCTGGTATTTTTTAAATTAAAAAATTTCTAACTAACAAAATATGAATAAAAAAGTACTACTTGTCATCGTATTTTCATTATTTGCAATCAATATTTTCACATGGATCTACTTTATTCAATCTAAAAAACAGGATACTATTACTTTTAATCAAGATCCTTCAAAAAAAGACAAACTACATGCTTATGAGAGTAACTTTATAACAAGTATCAATAATAATGGCATTAAACTGGGTGAAGTTATTCTAAAAGACTCACTAGGAAATATTTTCTCATTTAATGATATTTGGGAAAATGGACAAGAACAAATCTTAGTGTGCAGATTCTCAGAATTGCATTGCCAAAGTTGTGTGAATTCTTCAATAAAAATGCTTCTTTTGTGGGCCGATCCTATTGGAAGAAACAATCTGCTTTTTCTAGGTGCTTATCGAAACAATAGGATACTTAACAGGACAAAATACATATATGACATTCAAGACCTTATAACTTATAATACTCCGGCATTAAATATTCCGGCCGAAGAGCTGGGATATCCCTATTTCTTTGTTCTGAATAAGGATATGACCGTAACAAACCTATTTGTCCCGGACAAAGCAAATTCTGCAATAACAAACAATTATCTTGAATTAATATATAACCGTTTTTTTAATACTCAATGATCATTCCAAAATACGTTCCTATTATGAATCATATTACAAAAAATGCCTTTTTGACCGAATTGAGAAAATTGCTTTTTTAACATTTGTAATTAACTGATAATCGGCGCTATAATTTTTAACAATTGAGATTTTAGTTTTTAATATTTTGCAGAACATTGATAGTTTGTATGTATTTTTGTAACCGAAAAAACAAACATACATGCAAAATCACCAACTTTAAAAAATTATTCTAAAATCAAGATGAAAGGAAACTCACAGGATCTAAAATATAATCTTTTTTCATCTGCATTATTATCATCATTTATTTTTTCATGAACAGAACAAACTCTTTACCTCACAAATACTACTTATCTATTGCATCAACAATCACGGTAATTATCGGTCTGTATTATCCGGTATTAACTCATGACTTTT
>JAVBKV010000001.1:0-124733 GCA_031553885.1 Bacteroidales bacterium | reverse complement strand
TTCGGGAGATTCAGTAAATAACACAAAAACTGCCGAAGGATGCCCCCCTTTTCGGTAGTTTTTTGTTTTACAGCGTCCTGTTTTCCATTTCTGATTGATTTTTATCCATTCCTTCTCCTGCTTTCGTTTTTTTGTTGATTTTAGGACACAAACTTTTCCTCCAACCGGATAGATTGGCTGATTATTTGATGTTTGAGTCTTCCTGTGTTAAGCTATTTGTTTTTTCAGTGCTCTTTCCACCTTAGGTATCATCCTGACCGCATTAGCCGTATGTATTCCGAAGAATATCCAAAGGATTTCGGTCTGTTTAGTTCGGGCTTTGACTTTATCCAGGGAGTAATGCTGTTTTTCTGTTCCAAAACTGCCTTCCAACCGGGTAGACCGTTCTTTGTTTAACAGGTTCCGCATTTGTTGTGCCTGAACTTCTTCCTTTGAAGCACGTCCTTTGCGGATGAAAGAAGTGGTGATTGCTCTTTTTGAACAGAACTTCCGGTTATAGTTAGTGGCATAAATCCTATCAGCAGCCAGATGGGTAACCCGTTTGCGGAAGAGGGTTTGCTGTTTGTTGATACATTGAGGAATACGGATACCCTCATTGAAGGCATCAAAACTCAGGTGTTCAATGAAATTGATGCCATCTACCTGGATGGTATTGACCTTAACCCCGAACTCCACCCGCTTGGTTTCCTTGCCCCGGACAATAGGACGGATATAGCTTTTATCAATACTGACAATTAAGCCCTTGACTTCCCCTCCCTGGAAACGGATTCTTTGTTGGTGTAAGACTTTACGGATAATTGATAAGCGATTATGAAAACGGCCGGATAGCTCCAAACGGGAACGGTTTTCATTAACAGTTTCTTCCAATTCCCCTATAAGTTTGTCTAATAAATGAATCAGGCTGCGTTTCAAGATCCGGGTCTCGCTCAGGCTGCGTTTGCGTTTCTTGCAATAGGTATGGTAACGACTGTTTTGTTTGTCATACTTGCTGCGGGGCATCCTACTTTTGAGGGACTTAATGATGACTTTCAACTGATGGTAAACCCAATCTACCCCTTCCCACAAAATCTTGACATCAGTTGGGTAGCGAATAGCGCTTTCATAGCAAGTGGCATCGGTCATCAATACCGAAGTGTTTTCCAGGTAAGGCTTCCAATGGGAGGCAAGTACCTGCTGAAGAGAATCAATATCCAACTTACGGCCTATTTCACATCGAAACTCACTCACTATCTTAAAGTTGGTCAGCGGATTCAATGGATTGATTCGCACACCACAAAACAGTTGGTAGTGGATGTTCGCATTCAATTGGGCTATCAAGTCCTTGTCTGAAAGACCGGTATAGGATTTTAACACCATCAGCGCTACTTTACCTTCCGGTGAAAAATAGGAATCCCGACCCAGGGGATGTTCCCTAAGGCCTAACTCTCTGGCCAAACTGAGAAATGGGAATAAATCGTAGAGGCGGCCTAGTTCACTGGTAAGGAAACTTTGACGATAATCACGGTAAATATCAAACTCGGTGAAACCAATCGTAGGTTGTAAATCAGAAATTTTTTGTACCTTGCGCATGTCTTTTAGGTTAAGTTTCCCCGATTTTGGTCTCGAAATCCTTTTTTCGGGGGGACACACAAAGATACGAAAAATCCCAACTGATTCATAATGAATCGGTTGGGATTAATTTTTTATTTAATGAATGGCCCTAAATTCACAAGAAACTGTTGAAGGCAGAAAACATCTTCGGCAGTTTTTTATTTATTGAACTCTCACATTCAGCTGATCAAAGCTGAACCGTTTGTTTTAATAACTTATACCCTGTACTACTGGCTTTCAGGCAGATATTATTTTTGAGGTATACACGATAGCTCTCTTTCTCATAAATTTCTATCCTATCCAGGTATTCCACGTTGATAATATAGGAACGGTGAATCCTCACAAACAAGTTGGCAGGTAAATGAGATTCCCAATACTTCATCGTTTTTTCTTTCAAAAAGCGATCATCCGAAGTATGCAAATGAACATAATCACCATCGGACTCCAGGTAAGTAATTTCGTGAACCGGAACCACCCGGATTTCCTGCCTGCGCTTAACAGCAATCCGGGATAAAACAAGTGAATTTTCAGGAGTTTCAATTTCTACTTTCTTTTTCAATTCCTCTACATAGATCAACAGGTAATAGACCAACACCGTAACAACATAAATCAACATTCCGGTAATGCTCCGGAAAGGAAGTGAATGCAAAAAGAAATCCCGATAATCCGGATCCCGTAACGTACATAAATTCATGAGTAAAAAACCGACACCCAGCCAACAAACAAGCAATAGAATTGCCAGCAGCAGGTGGAAAGCAATGAAAAGCCAACCGTTCAAAGCAGTCCGGTTAAATCTTACAGGATACCATAAGGCAATTGCAAAAACAGCATACAGACTATTAAACACTACCGAATCCAGTGCAATGTACATCCAACTCCAACGGGTATAGACATACAAAAGAACCGCTTGCATACAGGTAAGTAAAATCCAACTACCGGTATAAATAAACCTGGAAAAATAGCTCTGCAATAAAGGATTATTATTCATAATACCGGATTTCTCCTCCTCCTAATATGCCGTTGAGTTCCAGAACTACCTTTTTCTTTTCGTCCGGTTCGATGAATCTTTTAGGACGCTTGTCTACAAAATCACCCATAACGCCGGTCTTATGAACCTGAATATCCCAATCCAACGGAAGATAAAGAATAA
Source organism: Bacteroidales bacterium (assembly GCA_031553885.1). GTDB lineage: Bacteria > Bacteroidota > Bacteroidia > Bacteroidales > Azobacteroidaceae > JAVBKV01. Next base: position 121,993 of record JAVBKV010000001.1, on the reverse strand, counting down.
CTCCGCTGAATATTGACGTAATTTTAATAGGAATATATCCGGAATCCGGAGCTAAACGACACTGCGTGAAATCAAGCTCAATTCCACTGAAAACAGCATCGACCTCTGCTCCTTTGAAATCATTGCTTGAAAAAATCTCCTTGGAACCGGAGAAAACAAAACGTTGCATAATCAGGTCCCGATCATCGGTGTGTGTACCTGTAAAAGGAGCTGAATTAAAATCTGTTTTTTCATTCCTTTCGTACGAATGTGAATATATCGTCCTCTTACCTTTCCGCATAGAAAGGATAACAAACAGGATTCCTCCGGCAATCAGCATTAAAGGCCAGAATACATCCGGACTAAAAAACGGATAAAAAAGTTTAGAACAAAGGAAAGCTCCTCCAACTGCCATAAGTAAAACTCCGGCAACTATATTGTTTTGTTTTTTATCAAACAGCATACAGAAACCAATAACGATCAACAGCATCTGCCAGGAAAAGATAATCGGTTTAAACATGTAGGGCAAAAGTCCGATGTTGAAAGTAAACATGAATATTCCTGCAAGGATAATGATAACACCAATAGCAATTTTTTTCATTTTTCTGATTTTTTAAAATGTTTTATTGGGTGCAAACGTAACTGGAAGACACATTGAAAACAAGAGCTTTTCGTTAAAAATGAGGGGAAATCCGACAAAAAGCCGAATTTCCCCGATAAAAATTTATTTTCAGTCTTATTTTCTGAAAGGAGGCTTTACGACAACGGCTTCCACGTCCTTATTCCGGATACGGATAAACAAGGGCGTTCCGGGTTCGGCATATTCCGGTTTTACATACCCCATACCGATTCCTTTTTTAGAACAGGGAGAGATTGTTCCTGAAGTCACCACTCCAATTATGTCCCCTTGTGCATTTGCAATTTCATAACCATGACGGGCAATGCCCTTATCGACCATTTCAAAACCACAAAGCTTTCGTGAAACCCCATCTTCTTTTTCTTTTTCCAGAATGCCACGAGCGATGAAGTTTTTACCTTCAGTGAACTTGGTTATCCAGCCCAGACCTGCCTGCAAAGGAGAGGTTGTGTCGTCCAGGTCATTTCCATACAAAGGAAAACCCATCTCCAAACGGAGTGTATCACGGGCCCCCAGACCAATCGGTTTGATACCGAATTCAGCGCCTGCTTCAAAAATAGCATTCCATATCTGTAAGGCATACTCCGGATAAAAATACAATTCAAAACCTCCGGCACCCGTATAACCGGTATTGGAAATAATCACCTCTTTGACTCCTGCCATTTCTCCGGTAACAAAACCGTAATAAGGAATTGACGACAAATCGACACTGGTCAGCTTCTGCAAAGTCGCTATGGCTTTAGGTCCTTGTACAGCCAACTGGGCAGTATGATCAGAAGCATTTTCGAGAATAGCTCCTTCCGTATTATTTTTCACACACCAGTCCCAGTCTTTCTGCATATTGGATGCATTGACTACCAGCATGTATTTTTCAGGCTCACAGTGGTATGTCAGGAAATCATCCACAATTCCTCCGTTTTCATTCGGGAAACAGGAATATTGAGCTTTACCGACAGGTAATACAGCGACATTATTGGATGTTATTTTTTGAAGAAAAGCCAATGCATGAGGGCCTTTTACCCAGAATTCTCCCATGTGGGAAACATCGAATACACCAACCGCATTAACCACCGTCAGGTGTTCTTCAATAATTCCGGAATACTCAATCGGCATGTTATAGCCGGCAAATTCATGCATTTTAGCGCCAAGAGATTCATGTAAACTCGTAAAGGGCGTTTGTTTCATACAATTATTTTTTTTAAGATTTAAATGATTTCTATTTTGAAGATTAAGAATTAAGGATCTCAATTTCCAGCCAATTCTGCAATTTTCACAATAACCTTCACCGCTTTTTCCATGGACTGCACAGGGATAAATTCATACCTTCCATGAAAATTCAGACCTCCTGCAAAAATATTAGGGCAAGGTAAGCCTTTGAATGATAATTGGGAGCCATCGGTTCCCCCGCGAATCGGACGTACCATGGGTTTTACCCCAACAGCCTCCATTGCATTGAAAGCCAAATCAATAATATGAATTTGAGGTTCAACAATTTCCCTCATATTTTTATATTGTTGCTTGATTTCCAGTTGGACAGATCCGGGATAAATGACATTGAGATAAGAGGTGATCTCTTCCAGGGTTTTCAGTCTCTGGCTGAAAATATTTTTATTGTGATCCCGGATAATGTACGATAAAGAAGCTTCTTCAACAGTACCCGACATTCCCGTCAGGTGAAAAAAGCCCTCATAACCTTCTGTATATTCCGGCCGTTGTTCGGGAGGAAGCATTGCTGCAAATCTCATAGCCAGGTGCATGGCATTCAACATTTTATTCTTTGCATAACCAGGATGTACATTTCTTCCCTTAAAAATAATCTTAGCCGCAGCGGCATTAAAGTTTTCGTATTCCAACTCACCGGCCTCGCCTCCATCCATGGTGTAAGCCCAATCACAGCCAAACAAAGGAACATCGAATTTAGATGCACCCATTCCTATTTCTTCGTCCGGATTAAATGCAATCCGGATCTTTCCATGCTTAATTTCGGGATGATCGATCAGGTACTGAACTGCAGTCATAATTTCTGCAATACCCGCTTTATCGTCTGCACCCAACAAGGTTTTACCATCTGTTACAATCAAATCTTCTCCGACATGCATGGTTAATTCAGGAAACATAGAAGGAGAAAGAACGATATTTTCTTCCGGATAAAGGATAATATCCGCACCATCGTAGTTTTTAACAATACGAGGATTAACATTTGCACCCGTCATATCCGGGCTGGTATCCAAATGAGCAATAAATCCGATAACAGGAATTTTTTTATCCGTATTGGCAGGTAAAGTAGCCATCAGGTAGGCATGTTCATCCAGCGTAATATCTTCCAGACCCATGGATTCCATTTCTTTTTTCAAGGCCAGGGCCAGATTCATTTGTTTGGCTGTACTCGGTGTAGTTCCGGTGTTTTCATCCGATTGTGTATCAAATGAAACGTATTTCAAAAAACGGTCGACAACGTTCATAGCAATAAATAATTAAGAATGAAAAATGAAAAATTATTGGCTTGCAAGTTAGCAATAATTTTTCATTTTTCATTCTTAATTTTTAATTCAAAAGCAACTCGTATTGTCCCAGCAATGGGTACAAAGATCTTCTTTGGGAAGTCCGATAGCCTCGACCAGATTCTCCAACGAATTGAATTTCAATGTAGTAATATTCAACTCTTTCCGGATTTCATCGACCATAGCCTTGTATTGAGGAGAATCCGTTTTCTGGTAAAGCTCCAGGTTTTTATCATCAGCACCTTCCAGTTTCTTAATGATACGACGGGTAATAAGCTCCAAATGGGATTTGGAAGCCGTAAAATTAAGGAACGGACAGGCATATAACAAAGGAGGACAAGCAATACGCATGTGTACTTCTTTGGCTCCGTAATCGTACAAAATATTCACATTATCCCGCAACTGGGTTCCCCGGACAATGGAATCGTCGCAGAAAATAACCCGCTTATCGCGCAACAGGGATTTATTCGGTATCAACTTCATTTTAGCCACCAACTCACGCTGTTCCTGACGGGCGGGAGTAAAACTTCTTGGCCATGTAGGTGTGTACTTGATAAATGCACGACGATAAGGCACTCCTTTTCCTTCAGCATATCCCAATGCATGGCCAATCCCGGAATCGGGAATTCCAGCTACGAAATCCACTTTCAGATCATCGGCTTTAGCCATCTCACAGCCTCCTTTATAACGCACCATATCCACGTTGATTCCTTCATATTCCGAGACGGGATAACCATAGTACACCCACAAAAAAGAACAAATCTGTTTTTTCGCATTGGGCTTACGGAGTTGTTCATAACCATCCGGCTGCAGACGAACAATCTCTCCGGGTCCCAGGTTGTATTCAATTTCATAGCCTAAATTCGGAAATCCGCAAGGCTCGTTCGAAACAGCCATTGCCCCCTCTTTTTTGCCAAGCACCACCGGAATACGTCCCAGTTTATCGCGGGCAGCAATGATCCCGTTTTCAGTCAAAATAAGCATCGTACAAGAACCATTGATCCGGTTGTAAACATTCTCGATCCCTTCCTCGAAACTTTTTCCTTCTCCAATCAACAAGGCTACTAATTCCGTAGGATTAGTCTTACCTGAACTCAGCTCTGAAAAATGTTTTCCTCTGTCAAGTAAGCCTTTTTCAAGTTCATCCAGGTTATTGATACGGGCAACTGTAGCTACAGCGTATTTTCCCAAATGCGAATTAACAACCATCGGTTGAGAATCCGTATCACTGATAACCCCAATACCGGAATTACCTGTAAACTTCTCCAGATCATCTTCAAATTTTCCACGGAAATACGAATTTTCCAGATTGTGAATCGAACGTTGCAGCCCTGTACCTGTCCAGGTTACCAGACCTCCGCGTTTGGTTCCCATGTGGGAGTTATAATCCGTTCCGTAGAAAAGATCATTAATGCACGCCGTTTTCGATATTGTTCCAAAAAAACCACCCATAATCAATTAAGAACTAAGAATTAAGAACTAAGAATTAAGAACTAAAAACTAAGAACTATTTGACTCAATAAAGTTCTTAGTTTTTAGTTCTTAATTCTTAGTTTATTTTGTTTGTTCTATCTGTAATGTTTTTGTCGGTTGATCACAAACTTCCGTTGGACCAAAATATTGGATTGGGCCCGGATAAACATAATCCGTATTGGTTGCCCAGAAATCACGCTTGGAAGCAAATTCTTTGAAAGGAGCTCCGTCTAATTTCACCAGGGCCTTTTGGATAACCGGTTTCATTACTCCGTGACGGCGCTCCATATTCATCATCATGGTAATAGGCACACCACCGGCAATCCATTCGGATGCAGGAGCTGTTGTATTACGTACTGACGACATATAACCGGTTTTACCGGCTCCGATCAATCCGGCAGCGGTATAGCCCAGTGAATAACAATAATCGGCATCGTAATTGGAAGGAGCTGCACAACGGCCTTCATAACCGAAGAAGTGTACCTGGGAAGCAAACTTCCCTTTGAATTTACCTTCTTCTGCCCATTCAGCCAATCGGTTACCCACCATTTCTGCGAGCAGTTTCTCTGTCTCGATCAACGAAACCTGTACGTTCCCGTGCGGATCACGATCCAATGTCAACTGACGGGCTACGGATTCCGGCAAGCTCTTATAGATTCTTGAATTTTCAGGAGAAAGTTTATCAATAATGTGTTCACGTTGAGCCGAACGTTTGATCCGTTTGAACTCTTCTTCATGATGAGCCAGGTAGTCATTCAATTCTGTGATCAGTTTTTTCATGGCAGGAATGAACTCGATCAATCCTTCCGGGATCAATACGGTTCCGAAATTATTTCCGGCTTCCGCTCTTTTTGCAACCACCCCGGCAATGTAATTGATAATATCGTCGAGGGATTCTCCTTTCGCTTCCACTTCCTCTGAAATCAGACAGATGTTGGGTTGAACCTGCAACGCACATTCCAACGCAATATGAGAAGCCGAACGGCCCATCAGTTTAATAAAGTGCCAGTATTTACGGGCGGAATTACAATCGCGCTGAATATTGCCGATCACTTCCGAATAAACTTTACAAGCGGTATCGAAACCGAACGAAGTCTCGATCATTTCGTTTTTCAGGTCACCGTCAATGGTTTTCGGACATCCGATTACCTGCACTCCGGAACCGATCGACTGATAATACTCGGCTAATACACAAGCATTAGTATTCGAATCATCCCCTCCGATAATCACCAAAGCTGTAATATTTAATTTTTTCAGGATTTCCAACCCCTTATCGAACTGTTCTTTGGTTTCCAGTTTAGTACGTCCGGAACCAATGATGTCAAATCCGCCGGTGTTGCGATATTCATCGATAATATCAGCTGTCAGTTCCATGTATTTATGATCGACCAGTCCACCGGGTCCCAGGATAAAACCATACAAACGACTGGCAGGATTCAGGTCTTTAATACCATCAAAAATTCCGGCAATTACATTGTGTCCGCCGGGAGCTTGTCCTCCGGACAAAATAACGCCTACATTCACAGGAGCATATTGTCCTTTCTGGCTGTTTTCAACGAATTGAATAACCGGCATTCCGTACGTATTGGGAAATAAAGCCTTAACTTCGTCCTGATCTGAAATCGATTGGGTCGGTTCACCTTCCTGAACGCGTACAGGTCCTTTTAATGTTTTCGGAACTTTAGGTTGATAAGCCGCACGGGCCAATTGCAATGCACTCTTTGTCATATCCTTTTTTTGTTTTACGATTTAGTTAAGGCCCGCAAATTTCGTAAATTTTCCGGGATAAAAAAAGCATTTTGCAAATTATATTCGTATCGCCTGACTCAAATCGTCAAACAAACAATCGACCTCTTCCAACCCCACGGAAATCCGGATCGTTTTCGGACTGACATCCATAGACATGCACTGACTTTCAGAAAATGTCCCGTAGATCGTACTGGCCGGATGAATCGCCAGTGTTTTATTATCAAACAGGTTGGTAGCCCTCCGGACGACCTTCAGTTTATTCATGAAACGAAAACAATCTGCTTTCGAACTCAGATCCAATGTAAACATAGCCCCCGGATATTTTCCGAACTGCCTGGTACTTAATTCAAAATAAGGATTGTCCGGCAACCCGGGATAATTGACAGATTCAACTCCGGATAATTGTTGCAGACGGCTGGCCAACTCGTAGCAGGACGTAGCCTGCCGGGCATAACGGATGTCCATCGTTTCCAACCCCAGATTCTGCATATAGGCTGTTTGAGGAGTCATATAAGCGCCGACATTCCGGTGAACCTCTTTTCTCAGTTTAACCGCAAACGCCTTATTTCCAAATAGCCGGCTCATTTCTATCAGTTTTTCCGACCGGTTCCAGTCAAAAGTCCCGTAATCAATGATCAATCCTCCTATACCCGTCGCTCCTCCCGAAATATATTTCGTACTCGATACAATTTCAATATCCACGCCAAAATCACCGGCACAAAAAACCTGAAAAGGCACAATCGTCGTATCTGCAATCAATGGCACCCCGGCTTCACCTGCGATAGATGCCAGGAGTTTCAGATCGGCAACTTCAAGCTGAGGATTGGTAATGACTTCCAGAAAAATCGCACAGGTATTTTCATCTACCTGGGAACGTACCTCATCAACATTCGTCAGGTCACAAAAACGGGGTTCCACTCCAAAAGCCCGCAAAGTACTGTTCAACAACGAATATGTATTTCCGAAAAGATGGTTGGAAGTAACAATATTTTTTCCCGATTGTGCTACGACAAGCAATGTATTGGTTATCGCCGCCATTCCCGAACTCAGTGCCGTCACGCCCAACGCCCCGGTCGCCGACTGTATTCTTTTTTCAAAGTATTGTACGGTAGGATTGGTAATACGTGAATATGTATGTTCGGCGCTTCGCCCGCAAAAAGCCGCTTCCATAGCTTCTGCCGAGTCAAATTCAAAAGCAGCCGAATTATAAACCGGCATCGAAAGTGAATGATAGGGATCTTCCTTTTCATAAGGAGTATTCAGTAACCCGGCTTCAAAAAAATCGTTTTCCATCTGTTTGCATTTACTTCATTATATATGATTCATCCGGAGCTTTGTATTTTTTAGAGTCATCGTCCAAAACCAGCACCCAATCGTTTCCTTTCCCTTTGGACGGAGGATAAAACCATTGCCGGTCTTTCTTTTCCATTGTACCTATCTTAATACTTCTTCCGCTTCTCACATCAAACCACCATGCCGTAATTTTCTTTCCGGAAAGCAACTGAAGATTAACGGCAAACGAATCTCCCTGCTCGCTGTAAATCATGGCATAAGAACCGTTTCTATCACGTGTGGCCGATAAATGCCTTAATCCGTCGCGTTGTCCGTCGAGAATCAATGCCTGATCCGGAATCCGGGTAAAAAACGGACGGCTTTCCATGAGGGCCCGCCCATATCCCATCTGATAGGATGCTATCAGCGGAAGCGATTCATACCACGGACGGATGGGACCATTCACGGGATTCCGGTCCGGAGTCCACATCTGCCAGATGGCGTGACAACCCTGAGTATGACCGAATGCTCCGGAAAAAACTTCATGATAAAAAAACCGGCGGGTCTGAAAATCCATCGACGTCCCATGCTTTGCCCGGTCAAAGCAAACCGGATGTTCGTCATAAAGCGGTTCTCCATCCATAACAGGCTTGACCGGTTGGAGATTATAGTCATGTGAAATACGTTCCCAGACATCCACATCGTAGCAATGTCCATTCTGCTGCATATTAAAATCAAGCCATTCCTCCTGATGAAACAGTTGGGACGAGCTGCTTCGACCGGTAGGATGCAAAGTCATCAGACACCGGCTGTAATCTTCTTTCCCGGAAATGCCGACGGCAATACCCCGGGCCATCGCCCGGATAACAGACTGATAACCATCAAAATTACGATCACCACCCAATATCCAAATGATATTTTTATAATTTTTATACCGGTTCCCCAGGAACTTTCCATAATTCTCGGATTTTTCTTCCTTATCGAAAATAACCGGACCTACTCCCCTGGCTTTGTTTATCTTATCCCCCCAAGTAGGCAGCAGCCCGACTACCATACCCAACGAATCCATTATATTGATAATGGCATCCACATGTCTGAAATAAGCTTCATTCGGTTTGGTAAACTGGTCGTCGGCAAAAGGGAGATCCCCATTTGAATTGGGCACTCTTAACCCATCCAATTCGGCCAGAATCACTGCCTGAATAACCGTATACCCTTTCATGCTCCGATCAGTCAGATACATCCGGGCTTCGTCTTTGGTCAACCGGTGAAAAAGTTCCCAGGCCGTATCTCCCAGATAGAAAAACGGGTGTCCGTCTTCATATTGTAAATAACGCTTCTCCGGATGAACGACAATACGCCCATGCCGGGAAGTCTGTGCCTCTGATGTATACGATAACATCCATAAAAATAAAAGGAGTAAAATCCAGACAAACTTCTTTTTCATACCTGTTTCAGGAATTAAACATAACCCATTATTTTATAAACCAATTCTCCGACCCATTCATTCATTAACTCCTGCCATTTTACAGCAACTTCCCAGGAGGGATAAAAAGTCCTATGACTGATTGAATGAGGCTTATCACATACATTCACCGGAAGAAAATCCGGATGGAGCCCCTCCCGCTCAAAACATTTCAGGCTCCTTTTTATATGGCTGGCGGATGTTATCAACAGGCATTCTTTGTCCCTTATATCCTGCCGCTTCAGTATTTCCGCGGTAAAAGCAGCATTTTCCCGCGTATTCCGGGCATGTTGCTCTAAAATAAAAGCATCATGGGGGATACCCAGTTCTTCCATGTAATCCAGGAAGAGTCCGGCTGTCGTACTACCATCTTCCATGATGGAGGAAGTAGGATCTCCGGTAATCAGAATCCGGTCGACCGCTCCTTTTTTCCAAAGCCGCACAGCCTCCCAGAGACGATCCGCCCGGTCCTGCTCATACCTCATCTGTCCGGTTTCTTTATTCATCGTGGCAAAACCGCCCATAACAAGAGCCAACCGATAATGCCGACCAGTACATGCTGTCTGCTGCATACTATATTCCCTTACAGAAAAATACTTTACATACGCCAGAAGCAGAGGATTAGTAAAAACAACAAATACGACGATACTGGCTACCAGGCAGATTTTCCGGAGTTTCTTTTTCTTAAAGCGAAAAGTAAAAATCAACAGGAGAACAATCCAGGTGACAGGTGAAATAAAGAAATTAAGTAATTTCGAAAGTTCGAAGAACATGATAAAATGATTAGTTAGATATCCAACAACCCCTCCGGAAGATCAACATATAATTCTTTTTTTTCCTCATCCATTTTCTCAATCATTTCCTCTGCTGCCGGGATCAACAATTCTTCTTCTCCCTTTTCGACGACAAACAACACATTCAGGGTTGTTTCATCCACATCCACGATTTCCCCGACACATCCTGTTTTTTTATCAATCAACGAATATCCGATAAAATAATCCCAGGTAAACGATTCATCTGAAACGGTCTCCCGGATGTATTGTTTCGGGAAATACACCTCCAGGTTGGCAAGTGTCCTGGCCTGATTTTCCGAATCGATTCCTTTTAACTTGACCAGCGCAGTCGTGTTGGATTTAAAACGATATGCTTCCATGCAAAACGGGACAAAAATACCATCCAGTTCACAAATCAGAAACGGGCATTCGCTCTCGTCAAAAGAATCGTTGGTAAATGTAAACGATAATTCACCTTTGATTCCGTGCGGTTTATTGAACTGACCGATTTTTACTAATTCCTCCCGCCTGATCATATACGTGTAATTCTAGCTCCCAACGCATTCAACCGTTTATCGATGTCCTGATACCCACGGTCGATTTGATCGATATTATGAATCCGGCTGATGCCTTCAGCACTCATGGCAGCAATCAACAGGGCGATACCCGCACGGATATCCGGAGAAGTCATATTCGCAGCCCGCAAATTATAACGGCGGGCCGAACCGATTACGGTTGCCCGGTGCGGATCACACAAGATGATCTGAGCGCCCATATCGATCAGTTTATCTACAAAAAACAAACGGCTTTCAAACATCTTCTGATGAATCAGCACGCTACCGTTGGCTTGTGTAGCAACGACCAGAAGGACACTCAGCAAGTCGGGTGTCAACCCCGGCCAGGGAGCATCGGCAATCGTCATAATCGATCCGTCGATAAACGTCTCGATCGAGTATAATTCCTGGGCAGGCACTACAATATCATCGTTTTCCTGGTTGACAATAATCCCGAACCGACGAAATGCATCAGGAATAATCCCCAGGTTTTCAAATGAAACATCCTTAATACGGATTTCTGAAGAAGTCATGGCAGCCATTCCGATAAAGCTACCCACTTCAATCATATCAGGCAATATCGTATGTTCGCAGCCATACAAAGACTCGACCCCTTCTATTTGTAATAAATTAGATGCCAGTCCTCCGATTTTGGCACCCATCGAGAGCAACATCCTGGTCAATTGCTGCAAATACGGTTCACAGGCTGCATTGTAAATAGTAGTGCGTCCCTCCGCATAAACAGCAGCCATCAGTATATTAGCCGTACCCGTAACCGAAGCTTCATCCAGCAACATGTAAGTTCCTTTCAATCCGTTCGACTTTACTTCATACACCTGTCGCATGGCATCGTAATTGAATTCAGCACCCAGTTTCTGAATACCCAGAAAATGTGTATCCAGCCGGCGACGACCGATCTTATCTCCTCCGGGCTTCGGGATCAGGGCTTTTCCAAAACGGGCGACTAAAGGACCTACCAGCATTACGGATCCTCTCAACGAAGCGCTCTTTCTCAGGAATTCCTCTGTCTGAAGGTATTCCAGGTTTACATCGTCTGCCTGGAAAGTATAGGTGCCCGGAGCGGGATGATCTACTTTTACCCCCATTTCTCCAAGCAACACAATCAGGTTATTGACATCCAGAATATCCGGAATATTATGAATGGTTACCTTCTCTGGTGTCAGTAAAGTAGCGCAAATAACCTGCAATGCCTCATTCTTTGCGCCCTGGGGAATAATTTCTCCGGATAACCGGTGCCCGCCTTCAATAATAAATGATGCCATAACTGTATCCTGTTATTTATTTTGTCTTCTCGTCAGGTTTTTATTTTTCTTCATGAGAATATCTTTCGATTCTGTCAGCTTATGGGATTCTTCATCCAATACGATCTGTCCTTCAGAAAGATCTTCCAGATCCTTAAAAATTTTACGATCGTCCACGACTTCCTTGTTCCAGGTCAGAAAGGATTTTTTCATGTGGTTGGCCAACAGACGGATCAAAAATTCCCGTTGTTCGCCGTTTTCATACTCAGTCGCCTTCCGGATCATTCGTTCCAGGTTTTTACCATAATGTTTGTAAGTAATACGTCCCTGTGTATAAGGCAATTTCTCCGGACGGATATACAAATCTTCCTTCTTAATCACCTCATAAGGATAGTCAATATCCAGGCTGAAGTCGGACATGATGGCTAAATGATCCCACAGAATATGCTTGAAATCGTTTACATCCCTCAAATGAGGGAACATATTACCCATAATATTAATGATGGTATTGGCACAACGGGTACGTTCGACCCGGTCCTGAATGGAAACACAATAATCCACCATGTTCTGGATATTTCTCCCATATTCGGGTAAAGCTAAGCTTTTCAACTGCGTATTATATTTCATTGCATTACAATTATTTATATTTTAAACTATTTTATTTTTAGGAACCGTAGCCATAAATTCTTTCAAGTAGAACGGCTCAAAATAAGCCACATCTTCAAACACTTTATTTTCATACGATTGCTCGGCCAACGTTACCATCGACGATGCTGCCGGATAAACATCCGCTATAAAATCCGCCTTCAACGAAGAGATAACTGGCTTACATTTCTCCGATCCGTTTCCAAAAAAAGCGATCCTCCCGCGGCAAAGATAATCCGAATAAGTAGTTTCATCCACAATATCGGCTTTTACCTCCCGGATTTCATCCATCTGCTTATCGTAAACAACAGCATATACTTCCATTCTACGGGCGTCGATCATCGGACAATAAAAGTCTGCTTCCACTCCGGAACGGATTACTGCATCTGCCATGATTTTCAAAGAAGGAACAGCGATCAGAGGGATACCCAACCCATAACACAACCCTTTCGCTTCCGAAACCCCTATCCTCAACCCGGTATAAGAACCCGGACCAGAACTTACGGCCACTGCATCCGGCCGAAGACCTTTATTCCGCACAAATTCAACAGCTTCCGCCATATAGAGGCCCAAGCAGGAAGCATGACTTCCCCCGGTTTTGTTTTCTTTATTAAAAATCACATGTCCGTCGACAGAAGATGCAACCGAACAGATGGAAGTTGACGTTTCTATGTGTAGTATACAAGGCATTTTTTCTGCAAAAATACAATTTTACACCAACATATTACTTTTTTTAAAGGATAAAAAGCTACTTTTGCAAAAAGATTAAAAAAAATATGATCCAATCAATGACCGGATTCGGGAAAGCGACTACCGAATTACCTAACAAAAAAATAAGTGTAGAAATCAAATCCCTCAACAGCAAGCAACTGGATTTAGGGACAAGAATACCTGGTGTTTACAGGGAAAAAGAAATGGAAATCCGCAACTTGCTGCTTCAACACATTGAAAGGGGAAAAGTTGATTTCCTTATATATATCGAAAATGTCGACAAAAACATATCATCTAAAATTAATCAGGGCGCTGTTGAAAGTTATTACGAACAGATCCGGGAAATTGCAGGAAAATTAAATATCGAAGCTCCATCCGATTGGTTTTCCGTCGTACTCCGGTTGCCTGAAACAATAAAGACCGAAGCTTCCGAATTGAACGAAAGTGAATGGGAGGTTGTAAAAGAAACCATTATGAAAGCCCTTGGACTATTTTCTGAATTCCGCAGGCAGGAAGGGCTTATGCTTGAAAAGTTATTCCAAAGCAAGATTGAAAACATTACCGGATTACTGAAAGAGATAGAAGAATATGAACCGGAACGTATCGAACGGGTCAAAAGCAAAATGATGGAATCCCTTCAAAAGATGGAAACCACATCCTATGACAACAACCGTTTCGAACAGGAGCTCATTTTTTATATCGAACGATTGGACATCAATGAAGAAAAACTGCGTCTGAGGAATCACCTGAAATATTTTACAGAAACAATGAACAATGAAAAAAGCCAGGGTCGCAAGCTGGGGTTCATTGTCCAGGAAATCGGCAGAGAAATCAATACCATGGGATCCAAGTCCAATCACGCGGAAATGCAAAAAATTGTAGTCCAAATGAAAGACGAACTGGAACAGATCAAAGAGCAAATATTGAATGCCCTGTGATTTTAAATAATACAAAACGAAAGAAATACAACTAATCGTCTGTCTTTTCTTTCACTTTTCGTTTTTTTGCTATCTTTGTTAATTATTATGAAAGGAAAATTAATTATTTTATCAGCCCCGTCCGGATCGGGAAAATCAACAATTATCAATTATATACTCAAACAAGGCTTGGATCTGCAGTTTTCCATATCAGCAACAAGCCGCCCCCCCCGGGGAAAAGAACAAGAGGGAGTGGAGTATTATTTTTTAAGTCCGGAACAATTCAGAACAAAGATTGTAGCAGGTGAATTTCTGGAATACGAGGAAGTATACCCCGATCGTTTTTATGGCACCCTAAAGTCAGAAGTTGAAAGAATCCTCCATGAGGGAAAGAATGTGATTTTAGATGTGGATGTTGCAGGTGGAATCAGCATCAAGAAACTGTATAGCGACAATGCCTTGCTGATTTTCATTCAGCCGCCTTCCATCGAAGAATTGAAAGCCAGGTTGGAAAAAAGAGGCACTGACTCTCCGGAAATCATCCGGGACCGGATTTCCAAAGCCGAATACGAATTGGGATTTTCCTCTCAGTTCGATCAGGTAATTATTAACGACGACCTGGAAAAAGCTCAACAGGAAACATTATCAATCATCATAAACTTTCTAAAATAAATATGAGAATAGGCATTTATCCGGGATCTTTCAATCCCATACACATCGGGCATCTTGCTATTGCAAACTATATTGCCGAATATGAAGGATTTGACGAAATCTGGTTTCTAATCACCCCTCAAAGCCCCCATAAGGGACAAGCGGATTTACTGCCACAGGAAGCGAGACTGGCCTTTGTGGAAAAAGCCATACAGGGATACGATAAATTTAAATCCTGTACGCTGGAATGGGAAATGCCCAAACCTACTTATACGATCAACACACTTCAGAAACTGAGAGTATTGCATCCCGAAAATACATTCGAACTGATTATCGGATCGGACAACTGGGAAACATTCCACCGTTGGAAAGATTATCAAATGATCCTGAATAACTTCAAAACCCTGGTTTACCCGCGAAAAGGAGGGATTATCTATTACAATCACCCGAATGTGCGTGTATGCAAAGGAGCTCCCAAACTGGAAGTATCGGCATCTTTTATACGGAAAGGACTAAGAAGAGGAAAAGATTTTCGCTATTTTTTACCGGCAGGTATCTATCAGGACATTATAGCAACCGGCTTCTTCGATAATAAAGAAAACGACGAGGACGAGAATGGGAATGATTTGTGAGTTGTACTGGACTCGAACCAGTGACCCCTACCCTGTCAAGGTAATGCTCTGAACCAACTGAGCTAACAACCCGTTATTGTTTTGAGTCGCAAATGTACGATTTATTTTTAAAACCAGGCACAAATCGTACTTTTATTTCGTAACTTTGCACCCGATTGGCTAAAAAATAAAAATAGAAATGAACCTACATGAATTGAGCGAACAAGAAGTATTTCGCCGTAAAAGTCTGGAAGACATACGCAGTATGGGAATCGATCCCTATCCTGCTGCCGAATATAAAACCAATGCATTTTCATCGGAAATAAAAGAAAATTTTAACGATGATGCACCCCGCAGGGAAGTAACCATTGCCGGACGAATCATGAGCCGCCGGATCAACGGAGCAACTACCTTCATGGACCTTCAGGATTCTGAAGGACGGATACAAGTGTATGTCAAACGGGATGAAATATGCCCCGGGGAAAACAAAGACCTTTATAATGTGGTATTCAAAAAATTACTGGACATCGGCGATTTTATCGGAATCAAAGGTTACGTTTTCCGTACCCAGATGGGTGAAATTTCCGTACATGCAGAAGAATTGACATTGTTAAGTAAATCGCTTCGACCGCTTCCTATTGTTAAATACAAAGACGGAGTCGCTTACGATGCTTTTGAAGACCCCGAAATGCGTTATCGCCAGCGATATGTGGATTTGGTTGTCAATGAAGGAGTCAAAGACATTTTTATCAAGCGAACGCAGATATTCAACTCCATGCGTGCATTTTTTAACGAACGCGGATACATTGAAGTCGACACTCCGGTGCTGCAAAGTATTCCGGGAGGTGCTGCCGCACGACCTTTTATCACGCACCACAATGCATTGGATATTCCTTTATACTTACGCATTGCAAACGAACTCTATTTAAAACGACTGATCGTCGGAGGTTTTGAAGGGGTGTATGAATTTTCCCGTAACTTCCGCAATGAAGGTATGGACCGGACACACAACCCGGAATTCACCTGCATGGAGATCTATGTTTCCTATAAGGATTACAACTGGATGATGGCCTTTGCCGAACAAATGCTGGAAAAGATCTGTATGGATGTACACGGAACAACCGAAGTGAAGGTTGGTGACCGTGTGATTAACTTCAAAGCTCCTTTCCGCCGCGTTTCCATGATTGAAGCCATCCGGGAAAATACGGGTATCGACATTGCCGGAATGGAAGAAGACCAGCTCCGTGAAGTTTGCAGAAAATTAGGCGTCGAACAAGATAAAACAATGGGTAAAGGTAAGTTGATCGACGAAATTTTCGGAGAAAAATGCGAAGGTAAATACATACAACCGACCTTTATCACAGACTACCCCAAAGAAATGTCCCCGCTTTGTAAACAACACCGGGACAATCCGGAACTAACCGAACGTTTCGAGCTGATGGTCAACGGAAAAGAACTGGCCAATGCCTATTCCGAATTGAATGACCCCATCGATCAGCGCATTCGTTTCGAAGAGCAATTGAAACTTTCCGAAAAAGGAGACGACGAAGCCATGTTTATCGACATGGATTTTCTGCGCGCATTGGAATACGGAATGCCTCCTACATCGGGTATGGGAATCGGGATGGACCGTTTAGTCATGTTGCTGACCGGGCAGACTTCCATCCAGGAAGTACTGTTTTTCCCACAAATGCGTCCGGAAAAAAACAATTGAATATTTTTATTTTGTATTCACTAAACACTTCTATCTATGCAGTTACCGGGTAAAGTTGGCATTATGGGTGGAGGTAGCTGGGCTACCGCCATTGCTAAAATAATTTCGATGACTCAGAAAAACTTCAATTGGTACATGCGTCGCCCAGACCGGATTGAAGAATTCATGAAGTTCGGACACAATCCGGCCTATCTGACCGGAGTCAAATTCAACATCGAAAACATACAGTTTTATGATAATATCAACCAGGCTGTCAGGGATTCTGACACCCTGATTTTCGCGACACCTTCTCCTTTTCTGAAACAACACCTGAAAAAGTTGAAAACGCCGATGAGCGATAAATTCATTGTTTCTGCTATCAAAGGAATTGTTCCGGATGAAAACATGCTGGTTTCCGACTACCTCTCCGATTTTTATAAGATTCCATCGGAAAATATAGCTGTCCTGGGAGGCCCCTGCCATGCGGAAGAAGTAGCCCTGGAGCGTCTTTCTTACCTGAGCATCACCTGTCCGAATGAAGATAATGCTCAAAACATTGCGAACGCATTCAGTACTCACTTTGTCAAAACATCTACCAGTAAAGATGTGACCGGCGTGGAATATGCTTCCGTCCTCAAAAACGTTTATGCCATTGTCTCCGGAATCTGCCACGGATTGAAATACGGAGATAACTTCCAGGCCATATTCATCTCCAACTCCATCGTTGAAATGGAACGTTTCATTCATGCCGTAAACCCGATGGAACGTAATATCTGTGATTCCGCATACCTGGGCGACCTGCTGGTAACCGCTTATTCCCGCTTCAGCCGGAACCGTATTTTCGGCACCATGATCGGCAAAGGTTATTCAGTAAAAACCGCACAACTGGAAATGGAAATGATTGCCGAAGGTTATTTCGGAACTAAATGTATCAAAGAAATCAATGAAAAATATAAGGTCGATATGCCTATCTTGGATACTGTTTATGCCATTCTGTACGAAAGGAAATCACCGACAGTAGCCATCCGCAAATTGACAGATACATTTAAGTAGACAATATAAATCAGGAATAACTACCACTAAAAACGAAAGATTACGGATAAATTTGTTTTTATTATATGTTTTTCTCTTTTCTTTTCACTCTCGTTGCCTGCCGCCTCCGACAGTGAAGTGGTTCGTTATGTATCGCATATACACGTAAATGAAAATAAGCTGATTCAAACCGACAGTATCGTCATACAAATCAACAATGCCAAAGGAAACTATGCCGCACACCTCGCTCTTTTTTATTCAAAAAGTGAAAAGGTGACCATTGAAGACGCCCACATTGAAGACCTGAGCGGAAATATCCTTCGGAAACTAAAGAAAAATGAATTTACCGAAAGCAATGCGGTTTCAGATAAATTATACTCCGATCGGTTTGTAAAAGAAGCCGAATTGATACACAATCGTTACCCTTACCGGGTGGTATATTCTTACCAAAAGACCTGTTCCGATTTTTTCTCCATCTGTCACTGGGCTCCCTGCTTCTTTCTTAAACAGGATGTCCGTTATGCCCGCTTGATCGTTGATGTTCCGGCCGACAATTATCCGGTGCGTTATAAGTGCAGCAACATCAGTGAACCGGAGAAAAAAACACAGGACAAAAGGACACAATATACCTGGACTTCCTCTTACAAAGCGGTTGAAAGAGAAATGTACGCTCCTGTTTCCGAACTGAAGATCCCCAAAGTCCAGGTGCTTCCACTTCATTTTAAGTACGGAACAGAAGGTAGTTGGGAAAGCTGGACCAGCTTTGGAAACTGGATTTCCCGGTTGAATAAAAACACGACCCAATTACCCGAAACAGAAAAACAAAAAGTAGATGAACTAGTATCCGGGATTTCCGAACCAATGAAAAAAGCGAGGATACTCTATGAATACCTACAGAAAAATACCCGGTACATCAATGTCAGCCTGAAAACCGGAGGGCTCAAATCCTATCCGGCAAGTTATGTCGCACAAAACAAATATGGAGACTGTAAAGCGTTGTCTACCTACATGATCGCACTTCTCGAACATGCCGGAATTAAAGCTTATTATACCTTGGTGAATGCCGACAACAGTATCGACGCCTGGGATCCTGTCGATAAAAATTTCCCAAACCAGGTTTTTAACCATGTCATCGTCACCCTGCCTTTAGCCGGAGATACCTTGTTTCTGGAATGTACCGACAAAGACATCCCTTTCGGTTATTTAGGAACTTTTACCCAGGGACGCGACGTTCTGGTAGTTGAACCGGAAAGGAGCTTTTTCGCCCGGACACCCGAACTGCAACCGGAGTCTGTTCTTTGCTCAAGGAGCCAATCCGTATTTATTGGTGACACACAACCGGTTAGTATGGATCTGTATATGTTGTTGCGAGGATCTTATTTTGAATTGTTGAATCATTATACGTCCAATCTTCACCGGTCGGAAACGGAAAAAATAATCCGCGATTACATTTATCCGGGCAATTACGACTTCAACGAACTTCTGATCCGGAAAGAAAATCCGGAACTTCCGGAAATTTCACTCCGGGCTAAGATCCAAACACAACAAGCAGTTAAAAACTATGGAAGGAATTGGGTATTAATGCCGTTTTCCTGGAATTTAGCCGAACTCGAAACCCCGGAAAACAGGACGCAGGGCATCCGGTTGAATTACCCGATTGCATGGAGTGACACAACCTCCTATATCACCGGAAAACAACAGATTTCCGGTAAGAAACCGGACGACATTTTCATCGAATCTCCTTACGGAAACTATTCCGTCCGTTTCAATTTAACCGACAATCAATTGGAAGTAATAAAAAAATTACTTATCTTTAAAGGTTCTTATCCCATAGAAACCTATACAGATTTTTACCGGTTCTGGGAGGAAGTAAAATCATACGAAAAAAAGAATTATTATTTAGAAAAACCATGAAACAATTTACCCTTGCCTTATTATTCGTCTTTATCAGTTCCTTTCTTACCCTGAAAGCTCAAAACCAGTTTTCCTACAGACCAGGAAAAATTACCCAGTATGAAGCAACGATGAAGTCATACACAGAAGATCCGGATGCCGAAGCCGTGGTAATCTGCGAAACAGGTGATACTTATTTTATCGGAAATGAACAAACCGGAAAATTCGAAGTCCGCATGGAAAAGTTCATTAAAATAAAAATCCTGAAACAGGCGGGAATTAAATACGGAACCTTTGAAATTCCATTTTATACCGACAACTATATCTGGGAAAGGGTTGAAGATATGGAAGCTTTCACTTACAATTATGAAAACAATCAAATGACTCCGACTGCATTGGAAAAGAAAAATGTTTTTACGGAAAAAATCAATGACAACTGGAACAAGAAGGTTTTTACAATGCCCAATCTGAAAGAAGGATCTATTATCGAACTGAAATACACAATCATATCCCCTTACCTGTTCAATATCAGGGAATGGAATTTTCAAAAAAAAATACCTGTAGTTGAGAGCACCTTCAACATCCGGGTAATTCCTTACTATGAATACATTTACATTCTGAAAGGAAGTGACAAACTGGATGTTTTCGATCAGGAAACAGGAAATGAGTTCCGGTTCGGCAGTCTGCTGTACAGGGAACTGAAATATACGTTCGGGAAGAAAAATATCCCGGCATTTAAAGACGAAGAATTTATTGCTTCCGAAAACGATTACATGATGAGCCTTAATTTTCAATTGGCCCGTATCCATTACCAGGGTCAGCATACCTCAATCATGACTACCTGGCCCGAATTATCCGACAATTTTCTCAAAAACGAAGATTTCGGGAAATACATCAAAGATGCAGAAAAAGAAGGAAAGAAAATAATTGCTCAACTCAAGTTGGAAGGAAAATCCGAAAACGAACAGGTAAAAACCATTACCGATTATGTTAAAATGGAATACCTTTGGAACGGCTTGTGCCGAAGGTACGCATCCAAAAGAGTCTCCGATTTTATAAAAGAAAAGACAGGTAACTCCGTCGAAATAAATCTGTTTTTACTCGGCTTGCTCAAAGCTTCCGGTATCGGATCGCAACCGGTATTACTAAGTACGCGCGAGAATGGAGCCATCAGCCTGCAACACCCCTTTGAGAAATTTTTCAACTACGCAATCATCCGGATCGGAACCGGAGAAAAAGCTTACTTTGTCGATGCTACCGAACGCCTGCTGGTATATAATGAATTACCCAGCCGCTGTACCAATGTACTGGGATTGGTCATTGCTCCTAAGTCGGAAGAATGGATCGACATTCCGCAAAACGACCTGGCCCTTACAGAGAAAAATTTTGAAATCAGCGGCAATGATAACCTTTCAAAATTGAACACAACGCTGACATTTACCGCTTATGCTTTCGATGCATACAATTACCGTAAAGCATACAACGGAGTCGAATCCAACCTGAAAGACCTGTTAGAAAAAAGATCCCTGAAAACACAGGGACCGATTCAAATTCAAAACGAGCTGGACCTGGATAAACCTTTCATTTTCACATGTAAAACGGAAATACCGTTGGATCATATAGATAAATTATTTATCGCCCCGTTTCTGAATCAATCGGTTACGGAAAATATTTTCAGGCAACAAAGCGAACGGAAGCTTCCAATCGACCTGATTCACCGCCATGCCGCCAAATACCGCAGTATTATTCACATTCCGGACGGTTATGAAGTTGAGTCCCTGCCTGCCCCGGTTAAAAACAACCGGGAGATAGTTGTCAATTACCAGGCGACTCAAACCGATAGCAAAACAATAGAAGTCACGGCAGAATACGAATTCAGAGACAGCATATACGAAGCTCAGAAATATGCTGTACTGAAAGCAATATACAACGGAATGGTAAATAAATTCAATGAAATGATCGTATTGAAAAAAATAAAATAATACATTTTTTAAATTGACAAAAAAGGCTTACCTTTAAGGGCTTTTACTTTACAAAAAAACAGGAAAAGAAGTACTGATGATTTTGATTGGTTGAATTGAATAAATCTAAAAACTACTATTAAAATGAAACGAATTGCTGTAATTGTTTTATTACTATTGGGAATCGTTGTAACTTCTAAAGCACAATATTTACAAGAATTCGGCAAAGTATCCCAATATGAAGCAGAAATGACTGAGTATCCAAAAGATCCGCAAGCTGAGGCTATTGTCATTTATGAAAACGGTACCCTTTCTATTGTTGGGGATGATATATCCCGTCAATTTGAAATCTACCAGGAGAAAGAAATTAAAATCAAGATTCTCAAACAAGAAGGGCTTGACTATGCAACTTTTGAGATCCCTTTTTATACGGATGATTATATCAAAGAACGGGTGGTAGGTATAGAAGGAATCACTTTCAATTACGAAAGTAACGGTTTAGTCAGAAATGAATTGGATAAGAAATTCATTTCTACAGACAAAATTGATAACAACTGGAGGAAAAAAGGATTTACAATGCCTAATGTAAAAGTCGGATCCATTATCTGTATAAAATACACCCTTATATCTTCCAATCCGACCAGTATCCGGAGATGGGAATTTCAAAAAAAGATACCGGTTGTAAACAGTACACTTGTGTTTAAACAAATCCCTTACTACGAGTTTGTTCCTGTCCTGAGAGGAATGAGTAGTTTTGATGTACAGGAAGTTAAACCTGGTGCAGACGTTCGCTTCGGCACATACAGTTACCAGGAAACTGACTACACCTATGGAAAAAGGAATATTCCGGCTTTCAAAGATGAAGCATTCATTACAACAGACAGCGATTACATGATGAGCCTTAGCTTTATGTTGAAAAACACACACTCCGGAAGAGGAGAAACTCAAACCGTCATGAAGACATGGCCTCAGATTTGCAAAGATTTTCTCGATGAAGACTATTTCGGAAAATACATGAAGGATGCGGAAAAAGAAGGAAAGAAAATTATATCTCAATTGAATCTGGATGGAAAATCTGAGAAGGAAAAAGTAAAAATCATTTCCGATTATATAAAAAAAGGATATAGCTGGGATGGAAATTATAGTAGATACACCTCTCAGAAAGTATCCGAATTCATGAAAGCAAAAACGGGTAACTCGGCAGATGTCAACCTATTCCTGCTGGGATTATTGAAAGCCGCTAAAATCGAGGCCCAACCCATTTTATTAAGTACCCGGGACAATGGAGCCATTAATCCGGAATATCCTTCCGTCCGGTTATTCAATTACGAAATCGTAAAAATCGGAACCGGGGAACATGCTTATTTTGCTGATGCAACAGAACGTTTACTGGCTTACAATGAATTACCGGCACGATGCATTCATGTGAAAGGCCTTGTCGTAGCTCCTCATTCCAATCAATGGATCGACATTTCCCAAACAGGACCGGCCGTTACGGAAATGAGCCTGAATATCAAATGTGACAAGCAACAGAACAAAGCAACTGCCAGCATTACTTATACTGCACGGGATTATGATGCTTTTATGTATCGGAGTGCCTGCAACGGTAAAGATGAAAATCTGAAAAAATTGTTGCTGCAAAAAAATATTATTCCGTTGGGAGCTGTTGTAATGCAGGAAGCAACGAACCCAGACAAACCTTTTGTTTTCACGTTTGCGACACAGGTTCCGTTGAAAATGGAGGAAAAAATAGCGATAGCACCCTTCCTGAACCTGTCGAATTCGGAAAATATCTTCAATCAAGACAAAAGGACACTCCCGATTGATCTTATACTCGAGATTGGTGCCAGTTACCAGAGCACCATTGAAATTCCGGAAGGATATGAAGTGGAATACCTGCCCCAATCCATTGAACGTGACCAGGAGATAAAGGTGTTGTATAAAACAACTCAAAGCGGCAATACAATAAAAGTTGACGCAGCGTACCAATTCAAGAAAAGTATTTATGAAGCGGAAAAATATAACCTCCTGAAATCAGAGTACGGAGAAATGATAAAACTATTCAATGACAGGATTATCCTGAAAAAGAAGTAAAATTGAAGTATTTACGTATGAAACAATTGACATTAGACATTAGTAAAGCATTAGGAATTATTAATCGGGAACAGGTTTTCTCACAAGAAGTAAAAACAAAAGAATGTATAGCCGCATTACACAACGGCACAGGAAAAGGAAATGATTTTTTAGGTTGGTTACACCTGCCTTCTTCCATTACTGCCGGAGATTTAGCTGATATCCAGGCCTCGGCAGACAACCTCAGATCAAAATGTGAGGTGGTAGTTGTAGTTGGTATCGGAGGAAGTTACCTTGGAGCCAAAGCAGTTATTGACGGACTTTCCGGAGCTTTTGATCAACTGGAAAGCAACCGGAAAAATCCAATTGTCGTCTATGCCGGACACAATATCGGAGAAGATTACCTGTATGAATTATCCGGATTTTTGAAAAATAAATCATTCGGAATCATCAACATATCCAAATCGGGAACAACGACTGAACCAGCCCTGGCTTTCCGTATCCTGAAAAAACAATTGGAAGATACGGTTGGAAAAGATGAAGCCCGGGACCGGATCGTAGCCGTTACCGACAAAGCCCGCGGTGCCCTGAGAACGTTAGCGACTAAAGAAGGTTATAAAACGTTTGTTATTCCCGACAATGTAGGAGGACGTTTTTCCGTACTTACACCTGTAGGTTTACTGCCGATCGCTGTTGCCGGTATCGATATCCGTCAGCTGATCGCCGGAGCGGTAAGTATGGAAACAGCAACCGGAACAGATGTGCCTTTTGCCGAAAATCCGGCAGCTATCTATGCCGCTACCCGTAACGAATTATACAAAAAAGGGAAGAAAATAGAAATCCTGGCTAATTTTCACCCGAAATTACATTATGTATCCGAATGGTGGAAACAACTTTACGGAGAAAGTGAAGGAAAAGAAAACAAAGGAATTTTTACCGCCTCCGTGGACTTCACCACCGATCTGCATTCAATGGGACAATGGATTCAGGAAGGAGAGCGTTCCATTTTCGAAACAGTGATTTCTGTACAAACTCCCAACTACAACATGGAAGTTCCTGCTGATGAGCAGGATCTGGACGGATTGAACTTCCTGGCCGGTAAACGTGTGGATTATGTCAATAAAATGGCCGAACTCGGAACTCAACTGGCCCACGTGGACGGAGGCGTGCCCAATATCAGAATCGAACTTCCCGAACTCAATGAATACTACCTTGGACAATTGCTTTATTTCTTTGAAAAAGCTTGCGGTATAAGCGGCTACATCCTTGGAGTCAATCCATTCGACCAACCCGGAGTAGAAGCTTATAAAAAGAACATGTTCGCATTACTCGATAAACCGGGATTTGAAACTGAAAGTAAAGCGATACGGGAAAAAATCAAATAATGATCAAAGCAGTATTATTCGACATGGATGGAGTCCTCTACGACTCCATGCCCAGTCATGTGCAGGCATGGTATGAAACCATGTCTGCATTGGGTGTAAAAGCCTCCATGGAAGACTTCTATATGTTCGAAGGACGTACCGGTCATTCCACAATCGATATTCTTTTCAACCGTACTTTCGGACGGGATGCTACACAGGAGGAAAAAGAAAATATCTATGCACGCAAAGCCCAACGCTTTATGGAACTCGAAGCTTTTGATTCTCAACCGATGCCTGGAGCTTTAGATGTATTAATAAAAGTCAAATCACTAAACCTGCAGCGGGTGATCGTTACCGGTTCCGGGCAACTATCCCTGTTCGAAAAACTAGACACACATTTTCCGGGCTTTTTTTCAAAAGAATTAATGGTAACCGCTTATGATGTGAAATCGGGCAAACCCGATCCGGAACCTTACCTGATGGGATTAAAAAAAGCAGGATTAAATGCTTCCGAAGCTGTTGTTGTCGAAAATGCACCTTTAGGTATCGAGTCGGCTGTAGCTGCAGGCATTTATACCATTGCCGTCAACACGGGTCCTTTGGATGACCGGATTTTATTGAATGCCGGAGCCAATTGTATTTATCCTTCTATGGGAAAATTGGCCGGAGATTTTGAGACCAGGATCCACAACTCCTTCTGTTTTAGTTAAATTCACATAATTCAAAGGTGAAGTTTTCAAAAGTAAATACGTTTTCAGCAGCTAATCCGATTTAATTTTGTACTTTTGCGGATTCTAAACGAAAAGCAGTATGGTTGAAGAAAATATTAATAACGAAGAAATTAAAAAAAGCCTGAATTTCATTGAAGTTATTGTGGAAAAGGACCTGGCTGAAGGTAAAAACGGAGGAAGATTACAAACCCGTTTCCCACCGGAGCCTAATGGCTACCTACACATCGGACATGCTAAAGCCATTTGCATGGATTTCGGCATTGCACAAAAATACGGTGGTGTATGTAACCTGCGTTTCGACGATACCAACCCGGTGAAAGAAGACGTGGAATACGTCGATTCCATCATGGAAGATATTCAATGGCTGGGTTACCAATGGGGTAACGTTTATTACGCTTCCGATTATTTTCAACAACTCTGGGACTTTGCCGTCGCGCTGATCAAAAACGGTAAAGCCTACATCGATGAGCAATCTGCAGAAGAGATTGCCAGACAAAAAGGCACTCCTACTCAGGCCGGAACAGAAAGCCCTTTCCGTAACCGTCCGGTAGAAGAAAGCCTGAATTTATTTGAAAAAATGAACAGCGGAGAAATCGCAGAGGGTGCGATGGTGCTACGGGCCAAAATTGACATGGCCAATTCAAATATGCACTTCCGGGATCCGATCATTTACCGTGTGATTCACCACCCGCATCACCGTACCGGAACGACGTGGAAAGCTTATCCGATGTATGACTTTGCTCATGGAGAAAGCGATTATTTCGAAGGAGTTACCCATTCCATCTGCACGCTTGAGTTTGTTGTACACCGGCCGTTGTACGACTGGTTCATCGACGAATTGAAAAAAATAAAACCGGAAGACGGAGATTACCGTCCCCACCAATATGAATTCAACCGCCTGAGCCTTACGTATACGGTTATGAGCAAGCGGAAATTGCTCCAGTTGGTACAAGACAAACTGGTCAACGGTTGGGACGATCCCCGTATGCCGACTATCTGCGGGTTTCGCAGAAGAGGCTATACTCCCGAATCCATTCATAAATTCATCGATAAAATCGGTTATACAAAATACGACGGCATAATCGATGTAGCGTTATTGGAACATTCGGTTCGTGAAGACCTGAATGCTAAAGTTAAACGGGTATCAGCCGTCATTGATCCGGTAAAACTGATCCTGACCAACTATCCGGAAGATCAGGTGGAAATGATGGAAGCCGTCAATAATCCGGAAGACGAAAGCATGGGAAGCCATGAAATCGCTTTTACCCGTGAATTATACATCGAACGGGAAGATTTTATGGAAGATGCTCCCAAGAAATTTTTCAGAATGACTCCCGGACAGGAAGTTCGCCTGAAAAATGCCTATATTGTCAACTGTACGGGCTGTAAAAAAGATGCGGAAGGCAATATCGAAGAAATATATGCCGAATACGATCCCAAGACCCGCAGCGGATTACCTGACAGTGACCGCAAGGTAAAAGGCACATTGCATTGGGTATCCGTCACCCACAGCATACCGGCTGAAGTACGGTTGTACGACAGACTTTTCAATGTAGAAAACCCCAGTGAAGAAAAAGATAAAGACTTCCGGGAATTACTGAATCCGGAATCACTGAAAGTATTGACGAATTGCCGGGTCGAAAAAGAACTGGAAACAGCCAAACCACTGGACAATTTTCAATTCCAACGCCTGGGTTATTTCAATGTTGATCCTGATTCTAAAAACGGCCGGCTGATATTCAACCGTACAGTTTCTTTAAAAGATTCGTGGACTAAAATCAAAGATAAAAATTAATCATCATGTTTGGTTTCAGAAGCTTCTTTGACGATTCATACAAAGAGAAAAAAGAACCTTATCCTGATTTTTTTCTCTCCTGGGATGAAGCCGTCAACAAACAACAAGCTCCCGGCTATGTAGACTCGGAAGATTTGTATGAAATCATCGATATTTACCTGTCGGAAGAAGAACTGGACAAGGCCAAACAGGCCATCGAGCATGCCCTTAAATTCCACGCCGATAATGAAGATGTCGTCTATGATATCATGCTTCTGATGAATGATTATCAATTATGGAATGACCTGATAAACCTGTGCGACCGGTTCAAAGAATGGCAGGCAGTCTGGTTGGATGGACACCGGTTGACAGCACTTCTCCATTTAGGAATGGAAGAACATGCATTTCATTCCTTCAGTAAAATGAAAACGAGATATGCCGATAACAAAGAAGATCTGATAACCATATACCTCGCAATGGGAGAAGCATTATACGATGTTGATCTTTATGATGCCGGAATTGAAGTCATGGAAGAAGCTGTGACACAAATCGAAGAAAACGATGAATTTTACTGGCAACAGATCTATTGCTATTCGGCCCTGAAAGATATGGAAAATGTATATCGGGTAGCCGATATTATCCAACAGATGAAACCCCTCGATGGAGAAACCTGGGATCGGCTGGGAAGCCTTTTCTATGACCTGGATGATATGGAAAGAGCAATTGAAGCCTTTGAATTTTCCAGATCACTGGAATACAAAGAATCCAATAACCTGCTGAAATTGCTGCAGGCGTACAAAAAAAACGAAAACACCTCCAAAGCCCTGGAAATAATCGATGAATTTTTAGGAAAAACAGATAATTATATAACTTTTGCGATGGGCGCCGATTTCTGTTCGAAAATGGAACAGTGGGAAAAAGCGTCCCAATACAACGAAAAGGCTATTTCACAAGCTCCCCACGTAGAAATCCTGTATATTAACCAAAGTAAATATTTTGAAAAAATGGGAGAATATAAAAAAGCAATTCTCATCCTGGAAGAAGGCTTGAAAAACACAAGTGATTCCGAAGGAAAAATCGCAGAACAATTGGAAATACTACGAAAACAATATCCTGAATATTAAATAATTACGACTATATTTAGTCCTATTAACTAAAAATAAGTAACAGATTAATACTCTCTAACAAAAAGTTATCGTAACTTTGTGTTGAATCAATTGTAAGAACCTGCATCTTTTGCTTGCCCGCTTACAATTTTCTATTAAAATAAATTATGGCAAAAATAAGAGGAACAGTTGTTGTTAACACTGAAAGGTGTAAAGGCTGCAATCTTTGTGTCGTTGCATGTCCTGCGGACGTTCTCGAACTGGGAAAAGAAGTGAATACCAAAGGGTATCACTATTCTCTGATGAAGAATCCGGATGCATGCATCGGTTGTGCAAGTTGCGGATATGTCTGTCCCGATGGTTGTATCACCGTTTACAAGGTAAAAATCTAAAGACATGGCAGAAGAAGTAAAATTAATGAAAGGAAACGAGGCGATTGCTCATGCAGCCATTCGCTATGGAACTGATGGGTATTTCGGATATCCGATCACTCCTCAATCGGAAATAATGGAAACCCTTATGGACGAAAAGCCTTGGGAAACAACCGGAATGGTAGTTCTTCAGGCTGAAAGCGAAGTCGCAGCCATCAACATGGTATATGGTGGAGCCGGTTGCGGAAAACGAGTAATGACCTCTTCCTCCAGTCCGGGTATCAGCCTGAAACAGGAAGGGATATCGTATATGGCCGGAGCAGAACTCCCGGCACTGATCGTCAATATTATGCGTGGAGGTCCCGGATTAGGGACTATTCAACCCAGCCAGGCCGACTATTTCCAAACGGTCAAAGGAGGCGGACACGGTGATTACCGGCTAATTACCCTGGCTCCCTGTTCCGTTCAGGAAATGGCTGATCATGTGGCATTAGGGTTCGACCTGGCATTCAAATACAACAATCCGGCCATGATCCTTTCCGACGGAGTCATCGGCCAGATGATGGAAAAAGTAATTTTGCCCGAATTCCGCCCCAGGAAAACAGAAGAAGAAATTCGCGCGGAACAACCCTGGGCAACCCTGGGTAAACCCAACTCCCGTAAACCGAATATCATTACTTCCCTGGAACTGGATTCCAGTGTGATGGAAAAAAATAACATCCGTTTCCAGGAAAAATATAAGCGGATCGAAGAAAACGAGGTCCTTTACGAAGAAATGTTTTGTGAAGATGCCGAATACCTGATCGTCGCTTTCGGATCAGCCGCCCGGATCAGCCAGAAGGCTGTGGAACTGGCACGGGAAGAAGGCCTTAAAGTCGGCCTTTTCCGTCCGATCACCCTTTGGCCCTTCCCTACAAAAGAACTAAAGGCTTACAATACGAAAGTAAAAGGGATCCTGACGATGGAACTGAATGCCGGACAAATGGTCGAAGATGTAAAGCTGGCTGTGGAATGTAAAGTTCCGGTCGAACATTTCGGACGCCTCGGTGGCATCGTTCCTAATCCGGATGAAGTGCTGCAAGCACTGAAAGATAAATTAAGAAAATAAAGACAATGGATATAGCAGAAATGATCAAACCCGAAAACTTAGTGTACCAAAAACCTAAGTTAATGAACGATAACCCGATGCACTATTGCCCGGGATGCAGCCATGGCGTGGTACACAAATTGATTGCCGAGGTTATCGAAGAAATGGGAATGGAAGAAAAAACAATCGGAGTAGCTCCGGTGGGTTGTGCTGTATTTGCCTACAACTACCTCGATATCGACTGGCAGGAAGCCGCACACGGAAGAGCTCCGGCTTTGGCTACAGCAATCAAACGACTGAATCCGGATAAAATGGTTTTTACTTACCAGGGCGACGGGGATCTTGCTGCCATCGGTACGGCAGAAACCATCCACGCCTGTAACCGGGGTGAGAATATCGTCATCGTATTCATCAACAACGCCATCTATGGTATGACAGGCGGACAAATGGCTCCGACTACTCTTTTGAATATGAAAACGGCAACCTGTCCGTATGGAAGAAATGAACAACTCAACGGATATCCTCTGAAAATAAGCGACTTGTTGGCCCAACTCGAAGGGACCTGCCTGGTTACCCGGCAAACGGTTCACTCGGCACCGGCAATCAAGAAAGCAAAAAAAATGCTGCGCAAGGCCTTTGAAAATTCAATGGCTGGCAAGGGAACCTCTGTTGTCGAATTTGTATCGACCTGCTCTTCCGGTTGGAAACAAACTCCGGAAGAAGCCAACCAATGGATGGTTGAAAACATGTTACCCATGTATCCGCTGGGAGACTTGAAAGACATTTAAATTAACGAAGAACTAAAAACGAAGAACTAAGAGTTAAATTATCATTGCTCATTTTAGTTCTTGGTTCTTAGTTCTTAACTCTTAGTTCTTATAAATATGAAACACGAAATCATCATTGCCGGATTCGGAGGACAGGGCGTGCTCTCCATGGGAAAAATACTAGCTTATTCAGGATTAATGGAAGACAAGGAAGTCAGTTGGTTTCCTTCTTACGGTCCCGAACAGCGAGGTGGAACGGCTAATGTAACTGTTATTTTAAGTGACGAAAGAATTTCATCTCCGGTTCTGAATACCTATGATATTGCCATTATCCTCAACCAGCCTTCACTCGATAAATTTGAAAAAATGGTGAAGCCCGGAGGAGCCTTGATTTACGATGGATATGGAATTACCAAAGCTCCTACCCGCAAAGACATCCATGTGTATGAAATCGATGCCATGAATACGGCTGTTGCGGATGGAAATGAAAAAGCATTCAATATGATCGTTCTGGGAGGCATGTTGAAAGTCAATCCTATGGTTCAATTGGAAAGTGTAATGAAAGGATTGAAAAAATCATTGCCTGAACGTCATCATAAATTATTGCCGATGAACGAAAAAGCGATCTTAAAAGGAATGGAGATAATCAAAGAAATCTGATTATTCCGCTTGAAAAAAGTTCTTCACATATCGATATTAATTCTGTTTTTTCCGTTTTTTTCATACGGACAGGATATTATTCAGCCTGTCAAGGTCGATTCGATCGATGCTTCAGGTTTCAACGAAAAGACTGCAACAGAAATCCTAAGTCATGACGAAACATTGTTTACTCCCGTGAGTAATTTCGACTCCACGAAAACCATTAATTACTGGCGGATAACAGAAAGAACGGGAGAACGAGTCATCGGAAGACCCGATACGACGCTAACCGATTACTTCAACCGGACCAATGTCGAAGGAATGGGTATAGCGGTAGCCTATCCGGGAAACCTGGGATTACCATTGGAATCCCGGATCTTTTTCGATCGTCCGGATCGTTCCAATTTTATATTTCTGGACCCTTATTACGGATATGCCCAGGCGCCGGACAAGTTCGATTTCATCACGACAAGAATTCCTTATTCCAGGATCTCTTACCAAACGGCAGGAAGCCGGGAGACGAAAGAGGAACGATTACTGGCCGCCATGTCAGTCAGTTTTGGAAAAAAACTGAATATCGGATTCGATATGGATTACCTGTATGCCCGCGGATACTATAATTCCCAAGCGGCCAAGCACATGGAATGGGTGATTTACGGATCGTACATCGCAGACCGGCACCAATTGCATGTTTTCATTAATCCGGCCGATTATACGAATGCGGAAAACGGAGGAATCACGAACGATGACTACATCTCGCATCCTGAACGCACAGAAAGGAACGTCCAGACAAGATCCATTCCTACCAACTTCCAGGACACCTGGAACCACATAAAAGGAACCCGTTATTACCTGAATTATCATTACAACCTAGGATTCGAAAGAACTATATCAGATACAATCCAGCAATTCATACCGGTTTCCAGTATTATTTATACCTTTGATTACACCGACAAAAAAAGAAACTTTTATACAGAAGACACTGATAATCTGGATAATTTCTATGATAACCGTGATTTTCTTAAAACGGATTTAGCTGCCAATGATTCAACCTCTTACTGGTCCCTCAGGAATACGGTTGGCCTCTCCATGAGAGAAGGCTTCAGTTCCTGGGCCAAGTTTGACCTGACAGCCTTCCTTACACAGG
Source organism: Bacteroidales bacterium (assembly GCA_031553885.1). GTDB lineage: Bacteria > Bacteroidota > Bacteroidia > Bacteroidales > Azobacteroidaceae > JAVBKV01. The sequence continues at coordinate 89,155 of JAVBKV010000001.1, read as the reverse complement.
ATTTAAGAAGTTATTCCCTCATGGATACAGTACCCCTACCCCTCGAAAAGAGCCAGTCCTCCACCTATATCGGAGGAGAATTGGCGAAACGAACAGGAAAAATACTCCGTTATGATGCGCAGGGGAGTTTCGGTGTCATCGGATATAACCTGGGAGACTACAATGTTTCCGGAAACATAGAAACGCGAATTCCCGTACTGAAAGATACAGCTGCCGTAAAGGTCAGTGGAGCGTTCAAAAACCTGGCTCCGACATTTTATGAGAACACTTATCACAGTAAATATTTTTGGTGGGACAAAAATTTCAGCAAGGTTAGAAAGGTCTACTTAGGTGGATCAATCGACATTCCCCATACAAAAACCAACCTCAATGTCGGGGTAGAAAACATTACAAATTACATTTATTTCGATGAAACCGGATACCCGAAACAACATTCCGGAGACATCCAGGTATTGGCAGCAACTTTGCAACAAAATATCAAATTGGGCGGCCTGCACTGGGACAATCAGTTTGTTTATCAAACGACAAGTGATCAGAATGTCCTCCCGCTTCCCGACCTCAGCTTGTATTCAAGCTTGTACTTCCAATTCAAGGTCGCGAAGGTACTAACCATTCAAATGGGTGGTAACCTCCATTACTTTTCCAAGTATTATTCGCCGACTTACGAACCGGCCACTCAACAGTTCCGGTTACAAAAAGAGAAAAAAGTCGGAGAATATCCACTCATCAACGGATTCGTAAACTGCCATCTGAAGCAAACCCGCTTTTTTATTGAATTTTATAACCTGAGTTCATCATTTATCAGTCCCCCGGAATATTTTTCCATGCCTCATTACCCCTTGAATCCTCAAGTATTCAAAATGGGATTATCAATTGATTTTCATAATTAGAAAACGAGAAAGTCATGTTATCAAAAAGACTACTTCCCATATACATCATACTTCTTTTTATCGCATTGGGAGTTATGTTTTTACTTGGTAAACACCTGTTATCGGTAAAAAAAAGGGATTTTTCGGAAATCCGGAAAGAGGGTGTACTGAGGGTTGTTACCGAATACAATTCCGTCGATTATTACGTCTCGGGAGATACTACTCTTGGACTACAGTATAACCTTTGTAAATTCATCGAAAAACAATCCGGATTGAATGTAGAAATCCACCTGGAAAACAACCTGAATAATTGTATAAAGGGCCTGGAACAGTTGCAATACGATGTCATTGCACACAACATACCTATTACGACTGAAAACAAACAAACCCTGGCATTTACCGAACCGATCACCCAGAATAAACAGGTATTGGTTCAGCGTAAAGCCTCTGCCAACAATGAACTCAAGCCGATCCGCAGCCAGATCGACCTGGCAAAAAAAACATTGTATATACCTCAGAATTCTCCCGTCATACTGAGACTTCGTAACTTATCCGAAGAAATCGCCGATACCATCTATATCCGGGAGGAAAAACAATACAATGCCGAACAACTCATTTATATGGTTGCTGAAGGCGATATTGATTATGCTGTTGTAGATCAGGAAATCGCACTTAAGAACATGGCTAATTTTCCTCAGATCGATTTTCAGACCGATATTACTTTTACCCAATTACAGGCTTGGGCCATCCGAAAGAATGCTCCGGTTTTACTGGATAGCCTGAACAGTTGGATATCAGCCTTCTCCCCCTCTGGAGGAGGACGAGTGAAGAATGAAGAGTTAAGAGTTAAAAATTAAGAGTTAAGGGTATTGATTATGGAGACGGTTGTTATTCGAAGAGCTGAAAAAAAAGATTGCCCCCGGTTACTGGAATTAGTCCGGGAGTTAGCACTCTATGAAAGAGCGCCCGAGGAAGTTACGGTATCTCCGGAGCACTTTGAAGAAAGTGGTTTTGGTCCTCAACCGGTCTGGTGGGCCTATGTAGCCGAAATGGATGGAATTGTTTGTGGATTTGCATTGTATTACATCCGTTTCAGCACCTGGAAAGGACAACGGATGTATCTGGAAGATATTTACATCACTCGCGAAATGCGTGGCAAAGGGATAGGAAAACAATTGTTTGAAGCATTAGTAGAGGAAGCCAGAGAAAGAAAGCTCAACGGTATTGTCTGGCAAGTATTGGAATGGAACGAACCTGCCATCAACTTCTATAAAAAATACCATGCAAACTTCGATCCGGAATGGGTCAATTGCAGTATTCATCTCTGATTCCGATGCTTCATTATTTTAACCCCGGACATGAAACAGCCGTTCTGAACGCCTCTCCATACTACACTCCCGCGGCCAATCAGATTAAGATGCAGCGCGATCTGGCTTACCTGCCGGCCTGGTATGCTTCTCCCGGAGATTTTATATGGGGAGAAGAGGCACGGCCTCTTTCTCTATTCAATCTGCCTTTGGCAATCAACCAGACTGATCTGGCCCGGAATAATAAGCTGCTAACGGGTCAATCGCTTTCTTTATGGGGAGTATCACCACAAAGCCTCCATTTCTTCAAACAACTGAACGAACACTATCAACTCGGGCTCGAAATACCGGACTGGAAAGACGAATACCGGACCTTGAGCAGCCGCCAGACATCAAGGGAGTGCTTGAAAGAATTAATGGAAAAATTACCGGAAATCAATCCGGATATCCTGCCGGAATTTTACACCCGGATCGAAGACATCGAAAATTTTATTCAGAAAAGTCAGTTCCGGCAATTAGTCAAATCACCCTATTCCTCATCCGGAAGAGGATTGCTCTGGCTCCCTCCTGGAAAAATATCCGGATCCTCCGCCCAGATCCTACAGGGAATGTTGAGAAAACAAGCGACTGTTTCCATTGAAAAAGTACTCAATAAGCAATTGGACTTTTCGATGCACTTTACTGCCCACCCTTCGGGAGAAATTTCTTTCTGTGGTTATTCCATCTTTAGTACCAATGACAAAGGAGCTTACACCGGAAGCCGGATCGCCTCGCAACAATACATGATCAATATGCTTTCCTCCTACATTGATCCGGAACTATTGATCAACGTTAAAAATAATCTGCTCACCATCCTGAAAGAAAAATACACTCCAGTTTACCAGGGAAGTATTGGAGTTGATATGCTGATATACGAAGATAACGGAACTCATCACCTGCATCCCTGTCTTGAAATTAATCTCCGTAAAAGTATGGGTTACCTGACTCTTCAATTGCAGCAAAAATACATCCATGAAGATGCCCTGGGTTATTTCTTCGTAGACTATGATTCAAAAAAAGGCAACATCTTTGAAAAACACCTGAAAATGCAGAAAGAACACCCGCTTAGATTCCGGAATAACCGAATTGAATCGGGATACCTTTCTCTTTGCACGGTTTCCGGGCAAACAAATTACAGGGCTTATATACAAATAAAATAATTTAATTATCTTTGTCTTTTTATAAAAGATTGTGTTTGGGCTATCATGAATTACATCAAGATTATCATTGTTCTATTATTTTTCGGATGTCCGGTTTTTGCAGTAAACGACCCGTTCTATCCGTTTCACCCTGCATCCAGCATCCAGTTTGAGTCATCTAACCTGCCTATTGTCATCATTGACCTCGATGTAAGGATGGCCAATAAAGCCGAAGACAGAAGGATCCCTGCAACGATGAAAATCATCTGGAACGAAAAAGGAGGGAGAAATTATATTTCCGATACTCAATCTTATAATTATGACGGAAAAATCGGAATCAAATACCGGGGCAATTCTTCGTATGCGAATTCCGACAAGAAACCCTTTGGAATCCGGATCCAGGACAATGAAGGAAAGAAACAAAAAGCTTCGATTCTTGGAATGGGAAAGGATGAAGATTGGGCATTACTGGCGCCATTCAACGACAAAAGCATGATCCGGGATGTCCTGATCTATGATCTGATGCGGGGAACAATGGAATACGTCCCGACCGGAAAATATTGCGAAGTGGTACTTAACGGGGTATACCAGGGAGTATACATCATGGCAGCAAGAGTACGCCAGGGCTCAAACCGGATCAACATCGATAAACCCTCTGCCGAATCGGGAGACGGACTTACCGGTGGCTATCACCTGGAAATAGACCGGAGCGATGAACCCGGATTCCGGGGCCAGGTGCCGGTTAAAGACCTGCTTGAAAATAATTTTTTCACTCAGATCAAAACCTATTATCAATTTAAATATCCGGATCCGGAAGACTTAACTGAAGCCCAGAAAAATTACATTCAGAACCAGGTGTGGAGCATGGAGAATGCCATTGCAGGGAGTGATTTCAAAGATCCCCGCACAGGATACAGGGCCTACCTGGATACGTTTTCTCTCATGGATTATTACATTACACAGGAACTAGGGAAGAATACCGACGGTTACAGGCTGAGTACCCCGTTCTATAAATACCCTGACAGTAAAGACAAACGCTTCAAGTTTTCAATCTGGGATTTCAATATAGCCATGGGAAATGCCAACTACATGAACGGATGGAGTACGGAAGGATGGTCGTTCAACAACAAATCTCACAGTGAAGAACTACCGGTTCCCTGGATGTTCAAACGGATACTGCAGGATGAAATTTTTTATTCCAATCTGCAAAATCAGTGGACGGAATACAGAAAGGACCTTTTACGCGATGAAAGAATCGGACAAAAAATCGATTCGCTGGTTTCCCTCCTTCAGGAATCTCAAAAAAGGAATTTTACGATCTGGAATCGTTTTAACACACTGGTCTGGCCTAACTATTACAATTCATCCTCCTGGGAAGACGAAATCAACTTTGTCCGGAGATGGATAAAAAAACGAACCGCCTGGATCGACTCCCAGTGGTCATCAGAAACCGTCAACAAAGTACAGAACGCAAACTTTGAGGCCTCTGAACCCAGGAACTACAATAACGAAACATGGGTGTCTGAATGGGATCTTTCGGGAAGCGGAGCGGGTTTATCCACTTCAAACAAATACTCCGGAAACTATGCCCTTTCTTTGCAAAGCGGTTGTACAGCCAGTCAGATACTGACAGAATTAACACCCGGAAAATATACACTGCGCGCCCGCGTCAACACCCAGGCTAATGCCGGAGCTACAATACGCCTCAGGTATCACAACAACAAAAACGGATCAGAACCCCTCGTTTTCAATATAAGCGATTACCAACCTTTTCATCTGGTTGAAATTAAAGATATCCCGGTTGCAAACTCGTTTGCAGAACTGTCATTCATCGTCTCTGTAAGAGAAGGAGATGTACGCCTCCGGGTGGATGAAGTGGAATTTTTCAAACAACAGGGAAGTGAAACTCACATTGAACAGCCGTTTTATGCGGATAATACCATTCAGATCCGGACCGACCGGTTAATAAACAAACTGGAAATTACAGTTTCCGACAACCGGGCTGCTCTTCCTGTGGAAATTTTCACTACTACCGGACAGTTAATATACAAAGGAAAAATAAGTTGGGGAAGCCTGGAAGTTTCTCATATTTTTTCTCCGGGCTGTATTTATATTGTCCGCGTAGGAACAAAAACACAAAAAATTATCTTTTAGATAAAAATATTACTGACCGTTCATATCCTGATATATAAAACCTCTCATCCTCCTTTCCTGTGGTTGGAATTCAGGGGAGAATATACTGAACTCCGGGCGATAATCCGGATAACGCAAACGGGCAAGAAATGACAGACTGTGGATGAAATGCTCCGTACTATAAGGACGACCTTTATCAAACGTAAATTCCGGCAATTCCTGTTCCCAGGAAGGGGATAACCACAGCAGGAAAGGAATTTCATATTGATAAGAAGATGCATTACTCAACTCATGTCCCATAAAATCCCTGAAATCATAGACTTCTTCCCCATGATCGGAAAAATAAACAGCACAGGATGATCTGCCTTTTGTTTTCAACCGGTTAACAATGGTACTGACAACATAATCATTATACCGGATTGCATTATCATACTCATCCACTTTTATTTTTTGCCGCTCTTCTAAAAACGACTTATCAGGCAAAGGATCCTTCCTGTAGTCGAAATAGCTGAACGAACGGGGATAACGAGCTCCATAATTCGTATGACATCCCATAATATGTATAAATACGATTTTATTTCGTATCTGATCCTGAGCCAGTATTTTATCCAGTTCAGGAAATACAACCTCATCCGGTTCATGACGTTGATGAAGCGAAACAACATGCTGAGCTTCAAGAGCCACAGCATCATACCCCCTGATTTTCTCTTTTTTCAATTCCTGATTGGTAATCCAGTAGGTTTCAAATCCGGCTGCCTTGAACAACCCCACAACGGAAGCCTTCTGGTATTCATATTCCGGATGCATGGAATCGGCAAAAGTCAATACGTTCCGAAGAGAAGGAATCGTGTATGTCTCCGAACAAACCACATTTTCATAGACATACAACTCCTCTTTCATTGCTGTCAGAAGCGGGTTGGTTGGCCTGAAATAACCGTACAATTCCATATGCGCACGCCCCTGCGATTCTCCGATAATAAACACGATCGTATGATTACAGGTATCCGGAAGCAGGGTTTTCACGTCCACTTTTATTTCCGAACGGGAAGCAGCCTGAGCGACTTCCCTGTTTTCACTCCGGTAATACAACCAGGCACTTTTGTAAAAATCAATGGATCCAACCCCTTTTGCTCCGGAACGGGTACCAACAATAAAAAGCAGAGCCACTACAGCAATTCCAACCAATAGCCGGTATTTTTTCCAGGGGAGACGGGCCGGAGAACCGGACTTATACAATAAAAACAAACAAACACCAATATAACTGAGAATCCCCCATAAAATAGAATAATTAGTAAAATTGGTAGCAAATTCGGAAGCCTCATTGACGTTGCTGTCGAAAATAACCCAGAACATTTCTCCCCGCATAAACGTTTTCGAGATCAATATATACGAGAACACGATGACATTGGGAACCAACGAGATTATAAACAGAAAAATCAAATAAAGTTTTTCCATCCTGTTTTTAAGAAACAGGCAAAAAGTAGAATACACTCCTATGGATAGAACCGATATAGCATAGACAAATATCAGTTTTACCCAATGGAGATGATTCGTAAAATATAAAAACGGAGCATTAAATAACAGCATGAAACTGATCAATCCAATGCTCCACTTTTTCTTAATAAGCACAGAGCAAAGCTCTGCCATCCATTCTTTTATCATCCGCACTTAGAAGTACCACAACTGGTACAGGTCAAACATCCTTCCTGATAAACCAGGGTTTCATTATTACAATTCGGACATTTTTGTCCTTTCGCTTCGGAACCTTCCTGAATGTATTTCTTCAAGGCTCTTTCCACTCCGTTTTTCCAGGTATTGATGGATTCATTGTTGAGTTCCAATCCCTGGACAAGTTTGATTACCTGTTCAATAGGCATTCCATATCTCAATACTCCGGAAATCAGCTTGGCATAATTCCAGTATTCCGGATTAAACTTGTCTGAAAGCCCTTCGATCGTAGTCTTATATCCCCGTTTATTCGTATACTGGAAGTCGTAACGCTTATTACCATGATCATCAACATTCTTAATAATCGCGCCTTTAGCCACATTTTTAGGAAGGAAAATACCTTCATCTTCATCGTTGATACCGGTAAAAATCTCATACGGGCGATCGTTTAATAAACCGATAAAGGCAATCCATTTATCCTTATTATTCTGAAATTTGACGATATCCGCATCCAATTCCCTTGGTCGTTTATACACAATGATCGGCTGTTCAATGCAATTACAATCTTTTTTCTTTTTCTCTTCTGCAGACAAGAGCACCCCGCTTCTGGATCCATCCCGATAAACCGTACATCCTTTACAACCGGACTTCCAGGCTTCTACATAAAGTGTATTCACCAATTCTTCATCCACATCGTTCGGAAGGTTGATCGTCACACTGATGGAATGGTCGACCCATTGCTGGATACGTCCCTGCATCCTTACCTTCTGCAACCAGTCCACATCATTGGATGTAGCCTTGAAATAAGGCGACTTTTCAACCAGTTCATCAATTTCTTCCTGGGTATATTTCTTAGCAGCAGGATGGCCATTGGCTTCCATCCAGGTAACAAATTTATGATGGAAGACAATGTATTCTTCCCAGGCATCTCCGCTTTCGTCCACAAAATCCACTTTGACGGAAGTGTCGTTGGGATTTACTTTCCGTCTGCGTTTGTAAACCGGAAGGAATACCGGTTCAATACCGGAGGTTGTTTGAGTCATCAGACTGGTAGTTCCGGTCGGAGCAATAGTAAGACAAGCTATATTGCGGCGTCCGTATTTTTTCATCGCTTTATACATTTCCGGATCAGCTTCTTTCAACCGGTTGATAAAAGGGTTGTTTTCTTCCCGCTTGGCATCGTAAACCTGAAAAGCGCCCCGTTCTTTGGCCAGTTGCACGGACGAACCATAAGCGGCTATAGCCAGTGCTTTTTGTATATTTTCCGAGAAATCAGTAGCTTCGGGAGTACCGTACCGCAACCCCAACGCAGCCAGCATATCTCCTTCAGCGGTAATGCCCACCCCTGTTCTGCGCCCCTGCAGGGTTTTGTGACGAATCTTCTGCCAAAGAATCCTTTCGGAATGTTTAACCTCTTCGTTTTCAGGATCCGCATCGATCTTGTTCAGGATAGTGTCTATTTTTTCCGTTTCCAGATCAATAATATCATCCATGATCCGTTGGGCCAGAATCACATGTTTTCTAAACAAATCAAAATCAAAATGAGCGTCCGGGAGGAAAGGGTTTACCACATAAGAATACAGATTGACAGCCAATAACCGGCAGCTATCGTACGGACACAATGGAATTTCTCCGCAGGGATTAGTCGATACGGTACGAAAACCCAGGTCCGCATAACAATCCGGCACCGATTCCCGGATGATCGTATCCCAGAATAAAACACCTGGCTCAGCCGATTTCCATGCATTATGAACAACCTTTTTCCACAAGGCCTGAGCATCTGTTTCTCTTACAAAATAAGGATCTTCTGAATCGATAGGATATTGCTGATAATAAGGCTTCCCCTCAATCGCAGCTTTCATAAAATCATCATCGATTTTCACAGACACATTGGCTCCGGTTACCTTCCCTTCCGTCATCTTAGCATCGATAAACGATTCTGAATCAGGATGCTTGATAGAAACACTGAGCATTAAAGCGCCCCGGCGACCATCCTGAGCAACTTCCCGGGTCGAATTGGAATACCGCTCCATAAACGGAACCAAACCGGTAGAGGTCAATGCGGAATTTTTTACCGGCGACCCTTTCGGACGAATGTGGCTCAGATCATGCCCAACCCCACCCCGGCGCTTCATCAATTGCACCTGTTCTTCGTCAATCCGGATGATTGCCCCGTAAGAATCGGCCTGGCCATCCATACCAATCACAAAACAATTGGAAAGGGAAGCGATCTGATAATCATTCCCGATTCCAGTCATCGGACTGCCCTGGGGAACAATGTATCTGAATTTATCCAGCAAACCGAAAAGCTCTTCTTCAGAAAGCGGATGCGGATAATTCTTCTCAATACGGGCAATTTCACGTGCCAAACGCCAGTGCATGTCTTCCGGAGTTTTTTCAAAAATATTTCCATACGCATCTTTTAATGCATATTTATTGACAAAAACTTTGGCTGCGAGTTCATCACCGGTAAAATAAATCAAGGAAGCATTATAAGCCTCTTCGAAAGAGTAAATTTCTTTTTCCACAACAGGTACTATTTTTCTTGAATAATTGTTTCTTTTGAAATAAGACTGCAATATTAATCAATCCTTTTCAACAACACAAATAAAATACAATTTATTTTCCAATAAATACAAAGTTTTCCAATTTATTTTTCAACAACCTGAAAATAAGCAATTTAAAAAATAATAAAATTAAAAAAGTTTTCCAAAACAAAAATCAAACAAACTATTTTATTTAATAAAAAAGCATACTTTATCGCACAAATGCCTGGCATTCATACAATATCAACAACAATAAATTTTAAACAGAAAGAATTAAAACAGGAAAGATTAGTGAGTCAGAGTTTCCGTTTGCTTGCCTTTAGGAATAGCATGTCCATTGGTTCCCGGATCCAGCACCTCATATTCGGAGTTCTTACTAATGAATTCAGGTACCAGTACTTTCATTAATTTCACAGCACCTAATGTATCCGATGTCAGGGATAAATGAATCAGGTCTGAAATAACGGCGTGAATTTCTTCGTAGTTATCATATTCACGAATTTTACCGATTTTTATTTTCCGGTTGTGGGTAGGCTTGGTTTGCTCCTGATCATTCAGCAATTCTTCGTATAATTTTTCTCCCGGACGAAGGCCTGTGAACTGAATTTCAATGTCTTTTCCAGGTTCATAACCGGCCAGACGGATCATCCGTTCCGCCAGGTCGACAATTTTCACAGGATCACCCATATCAAAAACATAAATTTCACCTCCTTTTCCCATGTTACCGGCTTCCAACACCAACCGGCAAGCTTCGGGAATCGTCATAAAATAACGGATAATATCTTTATGTGTCACAGTAACCGGCCCTCCTTTGGCAATCTGCTCCTTAAAGCGGGGAATAACCGAACCGTTGGATCCCAGTACATTCCCGAAACGGGTTGTAATGAACCGGGTTTGATTGTTCTTGCCGAATTCCACTGCCTTTGACTGTACATAAATCTCAGCAATCCTCTTGGAACAACCCATCACATTACTCGGATTAACAGCCTTATCGGTAGATATCATAACAAAAGACTCAACCTGGTAACGAATCGAGAGATCAACCATATTCTTAGTACCGCAAACGTTAGTCAGTACTGCTTCTGAGGGATGCTCCTCCATCAGCGGCACATGTTTGTATGCAGCCGCATGATATACATACTGAGGACGAAATTTTTCAAAAATACCCTCCATCCGCTTGTCATTCCGCACATCTGCAACAATAGGAAGAAAATTCAGCTTGGGACATTTTTCTTCCAACTCCAACCGCAACTGGTGAAGAGGGGTTTCAGCTATATCGCAGAGCAAAAGCAACCGGGTTTCGAACTTACTGATCTGACGCACAATTTCACTACCAATCGAGCCCGCAGCTCCTGTAATCAAAATACATTTTCCTGATAGAGAAGCTCCAATCGATGTTACATCGATTTCAATGGGAATCCGGCCCAACAACTCCTCAATCATAATTTTTTTCACTTTCTTAGAGGCTCCTTCTCTCCATTCGGAAACGGGAGGAGCAGACAGCAACTCAACATTATGGCGGATACAGGCGTCTGCAATTTTCCCTTTCTCACTCCGTTCCAACTCCAACGGATTAATCAACAATACCTGAACATGCAATCGATCCAGCAATTCTTCCAACTGCGAGTCGGCATAGTATACAGGCACGTCGTATAATTTTTTTCCAACAGCGCTGGTAGAGGTAGAAATAAATCCCTCCAGTTTATACTCATTATTGGAATCTTTTTCGACCAGCCGGGCAAATTCAACATCTGCAGTCGTAATTCCATAGACAAACAGACTTTTATGCGATTTATTTCTTGCTGAAGATTTTATATAATCATAGACAAGCTTAACAGACATTTTTTTTGACAAAATCAAAAAAAGCGATACGGAAAAATTGATAAAGAACCCCACATTCGGAAATATCATTTTACCATCAATAGAATGCAAAACCTCATTGACCAGCCACATCACTAGATTGGAAGACGCGACTGCCAGAGCAACCCGAAATAAATCCCGAAATGTAGAGTGCCGGATAATACCTTTGTAGGTTTTGAAGATAAGGAAGAATGCCGTTGAGAAAAAGATGTTCAGCAAAAGTTTTCCAAAAAATGGTCCTAATAAAACCGGTTGTTCCAGCAGACTGAAACAGATCATATAGGCAACAAGGAAAGCCACCGAGGAAAGGAAAACCTCCAATAACAAAACAATCCACTTGGAAAGATAGGCACCATCTTTCAGTAGATCAAAAAAGAAGAACCCCAGATGTTTCTGCTGTTTCATCGGCACAATTATTTCTAGCAATTAAATATCAATTATGATTACAATTGATGTATCATTTACTCTTTTTTTCGAATCCAAACGCTTTCGATCCAGGTTACAGAGAAAATATCATTTTTAACGCAAAGTCCAATTTTTGCAAAGATAATAAAAAAATATTTAATTTTTATTAGATTATAATGATTTTACTCCAACAATATGCTATTATCTCTGATTCCGGATCAATCCTCTCTTAATAACAGAAAAACCGACACCAAGGTTTTGTCCATAAAAAAATACTCCGGAATCATGAGCCACCGAGAGCTTCAGATCCAGGCCCGGAATCTTCGGAAAAGTATAAATAAGATCCAATCCGGATGCAACACCTTCCCGAACCGACAAATAAGGTTGATAGTAGGTTCCCCACGACCGACCGGCACTGACAAGCAGGCGATACCGAAGAGATGTATGCAGATATCCTTCCAATCCCAAATGGAAAGCGACAATCCGGTTGCTTTTAAAACCCAGGAAATTATCTGCATTGTATTCCGGCGAAAGCAATAAAGGCGTACCCTTACTGCGCCCGAAATAAGAATATCCCTGATTATAAACGCCATGATTGTAGTAATTATCTCTTCCATTCCGCTTATTCGGCGCCCGGTGTTCCTGTACATTTTTTTCTACGGAAAAATTAACCGGACCGGTTTGGTTTTTCGTATAAATATACTCGAAAACGGCTCCGGAGAGCAATTGTTTCCGGTTGGATTTATACTGTAACCCCAACAACATATCCTGATAATTTAAAAAAGCCAGACCCGATCCATCATCAAAATAGTGTTGCAAATAAAGGCTTACCTGGTCCTCATTTTTCAACCGGCAATCCCACTTAAACAAAAATGCACCAATCTGGGAACCAGCTACATACAAGCTATCGTATGATTGGGATTCACTCGAACCTTCTTTGGCAACCACTACCCGCCAGAGATCTCCCAGTCCTCTGGGATCCCGATTAATCTCATATTGTCCGATTCCTTCTGATACTTTGTATCGGTGCGTAGTTCCACCCCATTGAGCCTCATGGTCCAAACCAAACGTAAACTGTAATTTGTTTGTTGTTTCAATGTTTCCAAACCGAAAAAAAATCGATTTCCGATGCGATAAGAGATCATTTCCATAATACAGGTTATACGGAAGCGCCTTGCTTTCCACATAATCACCATCCAGGTATTTCCCCACAGAAAAATCTCCCTTGATGTACATATTTCCCTTGGTATAAGGTATCAGTAAAAAAGAAGGAATACTGAGTTTCAGTTCGGGCAAAGGTCTTGCATTGTTGGAACTAATGAAATCTCCGGAACTCAATTGCGGATCCAGCAACGAAATGTAATCTTCTTTCGCCCCTACATTTAATCGTAGGGACTTCCAGTTCAACTCCCCATACAACTGCTGCACCCAACCATCAGAATAGACATGAGAATCCGATCCGGCCACATCAAGTCCTGCCTGAAACGACCAGTCGGAATTAATTGTATATTCTCCGAATACGCCTCCTCTCAGGTAAAAGTTATTGGCTTTCAAAGGAACCAGTCCCCATGTATGCGATACCATCTGAAATGGAGTATGGGTTCCTGAAGAAAGAGACCCAAATGCTTCGGCCTGATAAGATATACGGGATTGAGAAAAACCAGAAAAACAGATCAACACACAAAATCCTACTATAAATGAAAAGAATTTCCGCATGGATCAAAATTTTTGAAATGAATAAATCCGTTGCCGGGTATCAGAATACAATACCAATCGGCTACCATCTACTCTCCGTACTGTAAACGTTTCGATATAATCATTCCAATCCGATGCCGCAAGAAATCCATTCCGGTCTTTTTCCTCGATTGTTATGGTGACTTCTTCTTCAGAAGGAAAACTCAAGTAACCGGAATAAGTGGAGGACGAATTTTCATTCCTCCGAACCGTATATGCAAAAGTGGCTTCCATTTGAAAACAATAATATACCGAATCAACCCGCAAAACAGCCCCGGAAGCATCTTCAACGGTTTTTAATTGCCACATGCCGTTAAGCTTGTACGGAATATCATCGCTACAGGAAGATAATCCTCCCATCAATACTATCGTCAATAAAAATAAAACATATCTGAATTTCACAACACTCATTTTTATCCTAACTTATATTTTAGATAGTCATTTCAACATTGAAATAAAAACAGCAAAAAGGGATACCGGACTTAATTCTTAATTAAATACGCAATTTCCTCCAACTCTTCCTGTTTCAGATTCGATCCTGAAGGCAAACAAAGCCCTTTATCGAATAAATCCGTTGAAATGTCCCCGCCATAAAAAGCACAACCTTCAAAAACCGGCTGTAAATGCATCGGTTTCCATAAAGGACGTGTTTCTATTGCCGACTTCCACAATTTTAAACGAATATCTTCCCGGGTAATCCCTCCCGTTTGTCCCGGGTCCACGAGGATACAGGACAACCAGTGGTTGGAAAAAAATTCACTACCAGGTTCGGTATGTACAGTAATCCCGGGTAGTCCGGCTAAAGCCTGTTGATAAAAAGTATGATTGGCACGGCGGGCTGCCACACGATCAGCAAGAACCGTCATTTGTCCACGTCCCAGACCTGCACTTACATTGCTTATGCGGTAATTGTAACCAATTTGTGAATGCTGGTAATGAGGAGCGGCATCACGAGCCTGGGTAGCCAGAAACAAAGCCTTTTCCACCCATTCTTTCTTTTTTGATAACAACATTCCACCGTTGGATGTTGTGATAATCTTATTTCCATTGAAAGAAATCACCGATATGTCTCCGAAAGATCCACATTTTTTGCCTTTGTAGGTTGAACCCAACGCTTCGGCAGCATCTTCCAGTAAAAAAATACCATATTCAGCAGCAATCCTGAGGATTTCATCGATCTTAGCCGGCATTCCGTATAAATTCACCCAAACAATGGCTTTCGGTTTTTTACCTTTCTGGATGCAACCTTCGATAGCCTCCCTCAAAAAGGCAGGAGACATATTCCAGGTATCCGGCTCACTATCAACCAACACCGGACGAGCCCCCAAGTAAATCACAGGGTTTACGGATGCCACAAAAGTAAGATCCTGACAAATCACATAATCATCCCTTTCCACACCCAACAACACCAACGCAAGGTGCAATGCTGCTGTCCCTGTATTCAGAGCTACTCCATACGTATCTTCCCCGACATATTGAGTCACATCCTGTTCAAACCCGTCGATATTCTCCCCTACAGGAGCAATCCAGTTCTTCCGGAAAGCATCTTCGACAAAATCCATCTCTTTTCCGCAAAGATGAGGTGGTGAAAGCCAGATTTTATATGGAATTGGTTTCATAAATATTGATATTTTTCAGTATTCTCCCTCCAGCCACCTGGACAGAAATACATCATAAACCTGATAGGTAGAACCTGTTTTATAAATAGTCTCAAGTAACAATTCTTTTTCCAGAAGCGCTTTACTGAGTCTTCGGGCATCACTGGGAGTACCGATCTCATATCGGGAGATAAACTTCTTAGCCGTGAGCTGGCTTACCTCTCCCTCTTTCGCTATTGCAATCATGAAATTCCATTGGGCAGCAGTCAACAACTGACGATACTGAAAAAAGATCACTTCATTTCTTTTCAGAATATCCAGACAAGATTTTTTGACCTCACTTATCGTAACCAGTTTTTCTCCGGTTGAATAAAGTTGATTACACAAGCTTTGTGTAAAAAAAGTATGCCGTTTTGTCCAGGACAAAATAAAATCAAGGGCATCGTCCTCAATCCGCACGTCACTTTTCTCAAATTGACGTCGGATAAAGTTACGATACACTTCATATTCTATTTTGTTTAATTCTAAATACTGTGTGCTCGCAAAGAAAGGACGTTTAGCATTAGAAAACAAATCAATCATCATCGTTTTTTTACTTCCGCAAAAAATGAAACGAACATTTTTCAACTGTTGTATGTAAGTCCGGAGAAGAGCTTCCATATTCTTCTCCGGAAATTCCATAATTTGCTGAAATTCATCGATTGCAAGAACGATCCTGAAAGATTGTTTATCCAGAAACTGAAACAAGCCCTGCAATGTATATTCTTTTTCCTGAATCGATTGATAAGCTATTTGTATTTGAGGTTCTCCGGAAATCGGATCGTAGCTGATCAAAGGACGAAACCCCTTGATTATTTGTAGAAACTGGTTCCCGATACTCGTTTTCTCCGGAAATTTAAGCAGAATGGCCTCAGCCAGTAATTTGATGAAATCGTTTAACGAACGAGCCGAATAGATATCCACATAAAGGGATTGCACATTCTTTTCTTTACTCAGGAAATCAAAAAAATGATAAATCAACCCAGTTTTACCCATACGTCTGGGAGACAACAAGGTAATGTCAACTCCGTTCATGACCGCACGGTACAGGTCTGCAACCTCTTTTTCCCGATCACAGAACAAATCCTTGGATACATATCCCTTGATAACAAATGGATTATCTGCCTTTTTCATCTTTTTTCGACAAAAATACAATTTTTCCGGAACATACTATCTATTTTAGATAGTCTTTTTTAGATAGTTTTATTTTATATCCTACAGGACAAACTCTCATACTATGACAAAACGAGATTTGGGACCAGAAGTAGGAGTCTCAATTATTCAATTATTCTAAATTTGATCAGGTAAATTCCGGACAAGACCAGGAGTATCAATGCATAAATCCCTACACACCAGATAGAATTAAAAGAATAGGCCAGGATCACCATCATACAAATCAATAATTGCACGATAGCATAGACCGGAGAAACCAGTAAGTGCGACCACCCTCTTTCATTCGATAACACCTGATAGAAATGCAACCGGTGTGCTTCAAAAATATTTTGTTTCAGGTAGAGCCGGTGCAAAATAGTATAAATCGAATCCACGCCATAAACGGCAAGGAATAATATCCAGACGACAGACTGCGTTGCAAGCATCAACTGGAGTAAAAGGGTTACAATCCAGAATGAGACAGCCATACTCCCCACATCACCGGCAAAGCATTTAGCCCGTTTGCGAAAGTTAAAGAACAGGAATACAATGCTGGCCAATATGGCATAGTTAATCAGATCTGTTTCTGTAAATGCGATTAACCTTTGATTTACCCACTGAAGGCTGACTAATACAGCCAAGCTATACCATCCGGTAATTCCATTGATACCATCCATAAAGTTATAGGCATTCAGTACACCGACAAAAAATATGTATGCAATCACGACCAGCCACCAAGGCAAAACAGCAAATATTCCCAAGCCATAAAACACCAGGCTAATGGAAAGGAAATGAATTACAATCCGGACTTTGTTAGGCAAAGAGGAGACATCATCCCAAAAACTAACTCCGGAAATCAATGTTAACCCCAAGAAAAAATAAATACTCTCCGGCCAATACATCACAGAGAATAATGTCCCTGCCAGCCAATAAACAATACCTCCTCCTCTGATCGTAATGTAATTATGCGAACTCCTCTGATTGGGTTTATCTATGATATTGAATTTATCTGCAATTCGAAAATACACCAGAATACCTACCAGCAAAATTACCAATACAATCGAATAATGAACTACACTTTCCATCAATCACACTATTCTATTGTCATTCAAATATCTAATCGCTCAAAAAAAGCTCTAATTCCGCTTTCATCTTCTGGTTCCGGCGACCAGGATGCAAAATCTTCCGGGACCAAAGGTACAAACGGTCCTTGTTTTACTTCATAGATTACTGTTCCCGGCTGCCTGACAATCATGCTATGCCATACTCCGGCAGGAATATCCACTCCGTATAAACCTTTTTCCGGACTTAATATTTCCCGTTGAATTAAATTACCTTCTTCATCAAATAATAAAACATCCAATTCTCCTCTCAGTACCACGTAAGCTTCATCCTTCGGAGGGGACAAATGCCTGTGAGGACGAAGATAAGTTCCAGGCTCCAGTGCATTCAGCATGCGATTGACAGGATCGTCTAATCGATCATGAATATTATGATTCATACGAAGACGAGAAGCTCCTTTCGCCTTATATGAGATTTCATCCAGTAGTAGTTGACTTATGAGTTTTAGTGTCATAATTCAAAATATTCCAATGTCTTTTTCAAACCATCTTCCGTTTTTACAGGTAATTCATTCACCCCAATGGAAGCTTTCACTTTGGAATTTGAAACGACATAGTTTTCTGTTAATTTTTGTAAACGGTCCGAATTGAGCGGAAGTTTACAAACACTTCCTATTCGAGCTATCACATTAATAAACGATCGATTACACCTCCAAATAATTGCTTTTTTCTTTTTCGATTCTGCAATCAACTCAATCAGTCGATTTGTAGATACAGCGTCATCATCTGCCAAATGATAGACTCCGGACTCCGGACTAAGTTCAATAAATCGCTCAACAATCCAGGAAAGATTCCAACTATTCATAAACGAACGTCTGTTATCGAAAGCCCCTAATGGCCAGGGAATCCCTTTGCTCACCACATTATATAACAAATTCAGATTTCCTTTATTACCAGGTCCGTGAATCATACAGGGTCTAAAAATGTAAACTCTTTTTAATGGAAAATGAGATTTTGTAGTTAATTCATCATAAATTCTCCATTCTCCACTCTCCATTCTCCATTTACTAAGAATATACTCTTCGGCAGCAATCTTGCTTTCACCATAAGGACCAATAGGATGAGGTATAACATCTTCTGTCAGATACTCACCAACGACCTGGTCGGCTGCAGCTTTAACAGAACTGAAGAAAATAAATTTCTTAGCTTCCGATTGAAGAAAGCGGTCAAAGACTTTTTTTGTTAGTTCTGTATTGATATCGAAATAAACCTTTGCTTCGCTTTGATTTTTTGTATCATGTGCTTTTCCTGCTAAGTGAATAATTGTATCGACTTCATTCCAAGGAAGAGTATCTAATTCATTCCATGAAAAGTAACGGGAATAGGACGTATCTTTTTTTTCGGTAATATCCAATGCCCAAAGGGCATGATTATCATTAAGGGTGTTAGAAAGATTAGTGCCAACAAAGCCGTAAGCTCCGGTAATAAGAATATTCATAATTACTAATTTTAATTAATGCAAATCTGTCTTTGAAAATCGCTAGGATTCGCTTGCTCTTAAAATGTTAGTTATCAAAAATTAAGCGCATAAATATTTGTTCAACACAAAAATCAATATCATTATGGTTTGAAATTGCATGCTTTAGCTTTCAGATGTAAAAAATGATTTGAGCATTTTCAAAGAAAACAGAGGAGATGTAATTTCCAACCGGACTTTCTTTGGTGATAAGATATACTCTGACTTTGATTACTTCAATAGGAAGAAAACTACAACACAAAAGGTTAAAATGCAAACTCCGATTAAAACAATCAAAGAGGAACTGATAGAAATTACTCAAAGAAACAAAGCTTTCAATGACCTGCTTTATACGGCGGTTTTCAAAATCAGGCAACCTATAGAATCTTTCTTCAATTAGTTGAATGAGAAAACAAATATTCAAAGAGCAATGAAGGTTAGGTCTACCCATGGTCTTCTGGTACATACGATGGGTAAAATTGCCGTCGTTTTCATTTATCTAATTTTTTAAGGACTGATTCACATATTTATATATAAACAGACCATTCAAGTAATCGGTATTGTAAAAGGGTAGTTTTTGATAATTATTATTCCACATACTCTTTTATTATCTTCGCGGGGCATCCTCCTGCAAGAACATTTGCCGGAATATCTTTATTTACAAAAGAATGCGGAGCGACTATACTACGTTCACCAATAACTACGTTAGGCATGATTGTTGTTCCAATGCCGATAAAAGCTTTTCGCTTTATTACTACTGGCCCATAATTTACATTACCCCGGCAGGTATAATACATAGCATTATCGTGTTCCAAAATGGTCGTCTTTGCAGTAATGACAGCATCATCCTCTATAGTTATTAATTCAGGGTGGGTATTACCGATCATACAGAAATAACCTATCTCCACATTTTTTCCAATATTTATACCGCGTAAACGATGAAACCACACTCTTACTTTTCGATAAGGAAAAAACCAAGCAAAAATTAAAAATAATGAAGGTACAACTCTTCTCAAAGGCCTGCCTTGAGCTAATATATCCTGCTCTTTAGTTCTGCTATATTCCATAATTATCATTTCTCTAACACTCTTTGATATACTTCTGAATATTTTTCAGCTATTACAGCCCAAGAATAATTATCTTTTAATGTTTGATAAGCCCGTTTAGATTTTTGTTGCATTTGCTCTTCATTAGCAAAAGCATATTCTATCTTTTTTGCTAAATCTTCAGAATCATCTGTTTTGAAAAACAACACCTCATCTTCACTAAATACATCAGTATTTTCTACAATATCACTCGCAACTATTGGCACCTGCATTGATGCGGCTTCCAAAAGCTGAACAGACATAGTTTCCGCATTTGACGGAAAAATAAATAATTTCGCATTCCTTAAATACCTATACAATAAAGATTTATCTATTATCAAACCTAAAAAACTCACATCCAAACCTTCTGAAAGCTTAAAAATTCGATCCTTAAACTTTTGTGGAGCAAAAGTTATATCTCCTGCAATTATTATCTTTCCTGTATAATTTATTTTATGCAAAGCTTCTAACATAACATCAAGCCCTTTTATAGCCATAATTCTTCCTGCTGAAAAGAAAAGGTAATCTTTTCCCACATCATTATCACTAATTTCTTCTTTAAGATTTACCCCATTAGGAATAAATTCAGAATATCTCCCCAAAATATTTTTCGTTTTTTTTTGTTCATTTTTTGATACAGATGTAAGGTATGGAGCTATTCTCAAGAATAAACGATATTGAAGTAAAAAATACCATTTATACTTTTCCCATTTATCATTAATTTTCGTAAAAGCGCCATGTGTTGTAACAACAACTTTTTTCCCATATTTTATTCTTACCAATGGAAACAAAAAAGCTGAATCACAATGATGAAAGTGAATTAAATCATATTTTTCACAAAAAAGGATTCTCCAAACCGCCTTTATATAATACCATAATGTATTAAGTCGGATATTTTTGATTTTATCAAGTACTACTTCCTTATAACCATCATAGCTTCCACTCTTTCGCTCAGTATATGCCTCGGTGCAGAAAATAGTAAATTCATATTTATCCGTCAAATATTTAATATAACTCTCTACAACACTAGATATACCATCTCGTGCAGGCAGCCCCTTTGCACCAATAATTGCTATTTTCTTTTTCATTCCTATTGAACTAGTTTTAAGTAAGACTCTTTAAATCTTTCTAATGAATATTTTTCTCTCAATATTTCATTACTTCTTTTACCCATTTTATTGCGCAACTCATAGCTTCGAGCAAGTTTCAACAAAGAAGCTGCTAATGCCTTAACATCTCCAACTTTTGTCAGGAATCCGTTTTGTCCCTCTTCTATCATAACGTAGTTGTCCCCCACATTTGTTGCCACAATTGGTAACGATGAGTCTAAAGCCTCCATTATCGAATTGCTCGTGCCTTCATAAAGTGAAGTCGAAAGGTAAATATCTGATTCATCTAACAAGGAAAGTATGTTTTTGGGATTTATTAAAATTTTAGTCATTTCGAACAGCCCCAATTCTTTCACCCAGCTTTTAATTTCACTTTCCAATTCCCCGTAACCTACAATAATATACTTAAAATCTATAAAATTTTTTTTCAACATAGCAACGGCCTCCAATGCAGTTCTATAATCCTTTGGGGCTGTAAATCTACCTACTGAAATAATTCTAACAAGTTTTCTATCTTCTCTGCTAATTGCGAGTTTAGGATTAACATGACAGTTGGGAATAACAGTAATTTTTCTCAAGCCTTTATTTTCAAGTATAATTTTTCCAGAATAGCAGTTTACAATAATTCCATTAGAGAACCATCCTGATATTTTCTCTTCTATAATTTTATTCCAAGGTAGGAAGGAACTTCTTATCCCTTGAAAAACCAGCTTCACTCCCGCAAATTTTCCAACAATTGAGCCAAAAAAATTGGGTCTAGTCAAATAGCAAAATAAAACTTCTATCTTTTTTCTTTTTAAGATTTTGTAAAACTGTTTCAACTTTGCTGCAAGTGTCCCTTGCAACTTAATCAATCCAACATTATTATCGTTAATCAATTTCAAAAACTCCTCTTCAATACCTAATTCTGGATTGAACAGCACAAAAAACACCTTATGCTCATCTGCCATAGCATTTGCTAAAAGGATGGCTTGTTTCTCTGCCCCTCCTTTTTTCAGGGTAGGTATGAAAATTGCTACGGTTTTACACATTTCACATCTGCTATCAAATTCTCTATCATCCAATGCTGTGGTATGAATTTACCTGGATGCCAATTCAGATCCTTGTCCCAATAACCAGGACAGGCATCATAAACAGAAACTACAAATCCATAACTGATCTCGACGATCAAAGGATTATTCTCTATATCGAAGATAAAGTCATAAGCTATACATTGAGATTTTAGCGTCTGGTTCACCTCAAATGCTATTTTTACACATCTGATATCGAACTCCTCACGGTCATATAGTATCTTTCCGCTACCCGATGCTCTGAAATCATCATCTCGCGTTATGCGTTTGATGGCAAATGCACGTTCACCAATCACAATAATCCTTATATCACAATTATTATTAGGAATAAAATCTTGAAACAATGCATAACCAACCTCTTTGACTCCATATTTATTAAGTGACAAAGGATAGACCAAGTAACCCAAAGCCTTAATTATCCTTGACGCAGGCATGATGCCGTTCAATATCTTTTGTATATGGTCCTTAAATAAACTAACTCTATTAATTGCCTTAAACCCTCGGCCAAAAGCTCGCCGAATATAATGACGAGCCTGGCTTTGATTTTTCACAAGAAGCACATTCATTGATCCAGCACCGCCACGGAGTTTGAACACTTTGGGATAATCTGTACTCTCGGCCCAGTACAAGGCTTCTTTTTTATCATAGAATACATGGGTTGGCACTAACGGAACATTAATAGCCTCTAATAAATATTTTTGAGCCAACTTATCATCAAAATACCATCCTGTGTTATAATTTGGAAATACAAATTTACCGGATGCTTCAACCGAGGCCAACAATTCTTTGGCAAATTTTGTGTCCCGATAATCGGTATGTGTATAATGCCACATCAATGCATCGCAATCAGCTAACTGTTCTATGATGTCAGAACGGTAAACGTCCACTGTTTTATATTCAATGCTATGTTGTTGGCAGTATTCAATCCATCGATCACTAAATGATCGTTTTACAACTTGTATTGCTAACTTCATTTTCTTTTTGCTTAATATCTATTAGTTTATTTCTATCTGTAGTACCAAGTATGAACCCTATGGTAGCAAAAATCAAAAAACTATCTTTCCCCACAACTACTCCGCTTATGGCTGATTTAACTATCCAGCAAGTTAAAACTGTAAAAAACACCATGTAGTAATCTGGCACAAATCGTTTGACTCTAAACCCACACGATAAATAGCTCAAAAACAATGAGATATAAATAAAAACACCAAATAATCCTTCATCATATAATATCTCAAACCAGTCACTATGTGCATATGCACCATTGAGAAGATCAATACACGCAAAATACCCACTACCAAACACCTGTTTCACCCAACCACCGGCAGCCCATGCCTCAAAGACATGGGAATAGATTTGATCTCTTCCTGAATTATCAAGACTCGAAAAGCGATTCGACAGATGGTTTGAAAAACCAGTTACAAGTATGATTCCTCCTATAATCAGAAATACTACGCCAAATTTTGTTAAGAAACTGTATGTTTTTCGGGAAAATATGACTTCATACACAAACAATATACTTATCAATAAGGACGCTATTATTGCTCCACGCTTCATAGAATAAAAAACTAGAAGTGTGTTGAAAACAAACATCACAAGATTTATTGCTTTTTTTCGTTCCAAAAGAAATACCACAGATAGCATCATCGCTAAATAACCATAGTTATCTGCAACATCGAACTCGCCCCCATATTCTTCACCTATAAACTGTTTGTTGGAGACCATCAAATAAAATAGATAAAAAGTCAATATATACAATGGCTTATACACGATGTTTATATCGAATCTATTATTACGTGCGTAGTAATATATTGGAAAAAAAGAGGTAACAGACATTAGCATCAATGATATACTATTAATATAGGGAGAGAATATGCCATATGCAAGCATAAATAGTGTGAATACAGAAAGTCTGTTACCAAACTTCGATGTACGTAATAAAAAGATATATCTTATCATAAACAAGCTTCCAATAACGACCATCATCGACTGAAGGATCAGAGGAAGTATCCTGTTTGCTGTCGCTACAGGGAATAAAGGGTCTACCAATTGGAATATAAAAAATATCCAGCAAAAGCAGATAACCCATTTTGATGTCTTTATTTTTTCAAGCTTTCTCAATGCAAAAAAAGTAATAATAATCTTAGTGGAATATAGGATATTATTAGCATAGCCTTATCCGTAAGAGCACTCGTTTTTAATGTTTTGATCGGATTTATACCGACACGCATCGACATATATGAGAACATGAGAATATTTACTACATGTCCTTTATAATTAAACCTCACCCACAAATCGCGATCTCGCTCTATACTGTACTTTGCTGTTATTAGGCTATTATAGGTGCGTTTTACAGAAACATTCTTACCAAAATTTCGTTGTAAAGAAAGGGTACCAGGCGAATCGTACATATACACTCTTACTACGTTGTTGATATATCTGGTTTTATATTTACGACCGGCAGCAATCCATCTAAGGCGCTCTCCATAATTGCTGCACAAGTTGCTATATTCGAAAGCCTCGGGCACTTTCGCTTCATTTCGCAAAACCTCTACCTTTCGACAACCATGCATTTCATACAAATATTTATGCTTAAAATACATATCAATATGCGTCGTGTCAAAAACAGGTGCAGGAAGAGGTTTGGTGGCTCCAATAATTTTACCATCTTCAGTACGACACAGTCCTCTAACTTCCCAAAATAAATCATAATCGTTCCCATGCTCAAGATCCGCCCAATGCTTATTAAATATATCGAGTGCATCGGCTGTCAGCATATCATCGCTATCAATCGTCACTACATATCTACCTTCAAATAGAGCAGTAGCCGCAACCCAGGCCGTGTGCTTACCCCCATTCTCTTTTTTTATATATCTTATATTGAGACGCCCCTCATCGATAAATCTACGGCAAACAGTTTCGGTATCATCAATGGAACCATCATCGACAATGATCCATTCGAAATCCTTGAAGGTTTGAGCTAGAAGACTTTCATAGAGACGAGGTAAGAACCCAGCCCTATTATAGGTCGCAGTCCAAACTGAAAATCTATATTTATATGCTTGATTCATAGTAAATAGTTTATTTTATATAAAATCTTAGCCTTATCATGTCCTATAACGCTATTTGGCGGGAATATGCCACTTACGACAGCCCCCGCTTGGACAACACAATTATCACCGATAATTGTACCTTTAAGTATAACTGCGTTTATTCCAATCCAAACATTATTTCCAATAACAATAGGCAAAGCTACATCTCCGTCTACAGTTCTGTCAAGAGAAGCCACTACATGACCATTAGAATCAAGAATATTGACTCCAGATGCAATAACGCATGTCTCCCCAATTGTTATTGATTTCTTTGCATGGATGCAAGCTCCATTGATTCGTGTATTGTTACCTATACAGAGTGCACCACCGCTTTCAACATATAATCTAGCATTAAATGGCATGCCTGCATGATAACCTGAAGATTCAGAACTGATCAATACATTGTCGCCCAACATGCATTTAGATCCCTGTCTAAGAGCTAAAGCAGATTTCATGTGAATAATGGTTCCTTTTCCATATATAAATTCGAACTTTGCACTTCGTATACGAAGCCATACTGCCATTAATTTTAATTTAATGGTTAAGCTTGATAGAATTTGTTTGGTTTGATTCATATTATTTTCCAAAAATGGTTGAACGCAAAAAATGGAAAATCCGCCTATTGAAACGGTTGTGTATAATTAAGTAATTTTTCATTAATGCGAGTCCGGAATAATAGTTTCGCAATTCACTAAATTTAAACTGGTTCACAAGACCTGGCACAGTATTATTTTTAATTATGGTATCCTGATCATAGTCGGCCGACAATAAACCTATTATGCCATTGAGGTAAGACTTCATAAAAAGGGGATTGAGCAATGGATAGGGTTGCAAAACCGAATAAATAAACCCTCTTACTTGTATAATCTGCGCTATTTGTGTGGTAGTCATTCTCCTACGCGATGAAGAATTTGGGTTATAATAATAGCAATAAACAACCTCATCAACAACTGTCACTTTATTACATTTTGCGACCAATTGATAAAATAAAGCCGCATCTTCACCATTAGTAACATTTTCAATAGTCTGAAATGCATCCTCTTCGAAAAGTCCGCGCAAATACATTTTACCACACAATGAATGTACTAATTCTCCTGTGAGTAAAGATCTATATACAGCTTCGGGATTGTGTCCATAGCTTAATTGATTTCGGATAATACTTCCTTGTAAACTGTTTTCTCCAAGTACATTTATGGATCCAACAACAATATCCGCCACATCTTCTGTAGCATTTTGGTAAAGTATTTCAATAGCATTTGCAGGCATCCAATCGTCGCTGTCGCAAAAGACCAGATAATCCCCACCAGCTACTCGATATCCTTCTCTACGTGTCCACATCAGCCCCATATTACGAGGATTTTCAAATATCTTAATTCGTTTATCTAACTCTGCATATTTACGAACTATCAGCATTGAATCATCAGGAGTTGCATCATTTATAATAACGATCTCAAAATCTTGAAACGATTGATTCAAAATGGACTGAATACATTTTTCAATGTATTTTTCAACATTATATACTGGAATAATAACAGATACTTTCATTTAAATAAAATATCTAATAATTGCTTTCGATGCAAACTATTGTAAAAAATAAAATATACTATTACAAATAAGAAAATAGCAGAAGATGCCAGAACAAACATCAACAAAAAAACATTATTTAAGCTAACATAAGACTCCACAATCTTAGATATAAAAAAAGAGATAATAAAAATAATTTCAATCTTTCCTGCTGATATCACTAAAGGAATAGTAGAACCTTTATATATTTTATTAACACAATAAGCATTAAGAAAATAACATTGGAGAATCGCAAAAATCCCACAAACAATTAAAACAAAAGATATGTTTGTTGTTCCGTTTAATGCCATAAAAAATACAATAAGAAAATTTATCGTACCTAATATTAACGTCGCAATTGCAGGAAATTTAACCTTATTCCATGTTCTATATACAAACGCCAATACCCCTCCAGCAGCATAAAATGGAACACTTATCATTTTAATTGTAAGCCAATCCCCATACTGACCAAAAGATTCCCCTAACCAGACTCTCAGAATGGATGCTGCATAACCCGCTATTATTCCGGAAATAATAGCAGCTAAAGAACCAACAATATATGATTGCCCAAAAGCTAATTGCCTGACCTCAACATGATTATCTTTTGAATAGGCCATTAATATTAACGGACCGAAAAGACTCCCCAATACAGATACAATCAACAATATATATGTTACAAACTCACTAATTGCTCCAATCTTTGCCGAATCAGTAAGCCCCCAATATTTATTCACAATAAAATTATCTATTCTGTATAATCCCGTATCCCCTATTTGATGAACAAGTACCCAGATTGCCATTCCCCCAATAGAATACAATGTCAATTTATTAAATCTCATTAAATTAATTTTCACATTCGATTTTGTAAATTTTAAAAATAATATAAGGCTTACAAGTAAAATCAAAAGTTCTGTTATCAAATTTGATAATCCAACATAAATAATATCAATATAAAAAAAAGAAAAGAATATTATAACACCTAAAAGTTTCAATACAGTCCTGACTATTTTAATATAATTTATCCAGTCCAATCTATTTAATGCATACATAGTAACATTCAACAAACTGGTAACCAAAGACAGAAAAAAACTGAAAATTGTGAATATGAAAAGTAATTGGGCAGGTCTTACCAGTTGAACAGGTATATTAAATACAGAATCAATACGATAGACTACCCCCAAAAGTATAGGACACAATAGAATGATAAGAAGCAAAACAACAACCAATGCAGTAGACAAATTTTCCGAAGCTTCATCGTATTTTTTTTGTTGGATAGATACCGAATAAAATCGTGAAAAAGCACCAGTCAACGAACCGGTAACAATACTAATGTATTGGTTTATAATTAAAGCAAGTGGCACAACGCCATATGCAACAATTCCTAATTGACGTACCAAATAAGGAGTATAATAAATTCCGACAATAACATTCGCTATTAACGCTAAAATGTTAGTATAAAAATTTATTCTTATTTGATTTTTTTTAAAATTACTCAATTTAGTGCATGTTTTGTACATAAATAGCTCCAATTAAGACTCTTTCACCTTATATACAACCTCACTATCAAACTCAAACTCTTTGAATTTCTTATGAGAAACAGCCACTAACACTGCATCAAATTCTCCTTTCGGCATTTCTGTCAAAATATCCAACCCATATTCATGTTTCACTTCGATTGGATTTGCCCAAGGATCATAGATCGTCACATTCGTATCATATTCTTTTAATGAATTGATCACGTCCACTACTTTAGTATTACGAACATCCGGACAGTTCTCTTTGAAGGTAATACCCAATACTAAAATGTTTGCCCCTTTTACACAAAGACCTTTTTTAACCATTTGTTTTACAACCTGAGTGGCAACATATTCACCCATACTATCATTCATACGACGTCCTGCCAGAATAATCTCCGGATGATAACCATATTCCTGCGCTTTTTGAGCCAAATAGTAAGGATCAACCCCGATGCAGTGACCACCGACTAAACCTGGTTTGAAATTCAAGAAATTCCATTTAGTCCCGGCAGCTTCCAACACTTCATACACATTGATATTCATACGATCAAAGATTTTTTTCAACTCGTTGACAAAAGCTATATTAATGTCTCTTTGTGAATTTTCAATCACTTTCGCAGCCTCTGCTACTTTAATTGTCGGCGCTAAGTGAGTACCAGCCACAATCACAGAACTGTAAACTGCATTCACTTTTTGTCCGATTTCAGGAGTAGAACCAGATGTTACTTTTTTTATCTTTTCAACCGTATGTTCTTTATCTCCAGGATTGATTCGTTCCGGGGAATAACCGGCAAAGAAATCCACATTGAATTTCAATCCGGAAGTCATTTCCACAACAGGAAGACAATCTTCTTCAGTAGCTCCGGGATAAACAGTCGATTCATAAACAACAATATCTCCTTTGGAGATTACTTTACCCACAGTTTCACTGGCTTTCTTCAAAGGAGTCAGGTCGGGACGATTGTTTTTATCGACGGGAGTAGGGACTGTGACAATATAAAAATTGCAGTCGCGGATATCATCAAGGTCACAAGAACAATACAATCCTCCCCCTACCCCCTCCAGAGGGGGATAGGAGAGCAATACCTTCTGGAGAATATCGTCTTCTACTTCCAATGTATGATCGTGACCAGACATTAATTCTTTTACCCTGGCCTGGTTAACATCAAAACCCACTACCGGGTATCTGGTGGCAAACAAACGGGCTAATGGCAATCCGACATAACCCAAACCTATTACCGCAATTTTTATATCTTTCATTTCTTTCAATTTTATATGCAACTTGTAGGTCCCATTTTATAACATTCTGACCCCCAACCAAAATATAACTTCTAAGTCAAGAAAAGGTTCATAAATTTTCCCAATACCATTTAACAGCTTCTTTCAATCCTTCCTTCATACTGAATTTAGGATCATATCCCAGCAATTGTTTCGCTTTATCCACACAGGCCAATGAATGAGGAATATCGCCAACCCGATCCGGACCATGGATAACTTCTACAGTTGCAATCTTCGAATCGAATGCAGATAGATATTCTTTCAGATAATTAACCAATTGATTAAGTGTAGTACGTTCTCCATAAGCCACATTGTACACTGTATTGACGGCTTCCAGATTCTGTGTGTCTAACGCCAGTAAGTTAGCTTGAATCACATTATCCACATAGGTAAAATCGCGGGAATACTCTCCATTGCCATTAATAACCGGAGATTCGTGTCGCATCAATTGCATGACAAACTTCGGAATAACTGCGGCATAAGCTCCATTAGGGTCCTGACGACGGCCAAAAACATTGAAATACCGCAGACCAATACACGATAACCCATAGGTACGAGAAAATATATCGGCATAGAGTTCATTGACATATTTGGTTATAGCGTAAGGAGACAAGGGCTTACCGATTACCTCTTCTACTTTTGGCAAAGAAACAGAATCTCCATAAGTAGAGGAACTCGCAGCATAAACAAAACGCTTAACGTTTTCATCCCGGGCAGCTACCAGCATGCTCAGGAAGCCGGAAATATTAACCTCATTACTGGTGATCGGATCTTTAATAGAACGGGGAACTGATCCCAATGCTGCTTCGTGCAGTATGGCATCAACTCCTTCACAAGCTTTCCGGCAATCGTCCAGCTTACGAATATCTCCGACAATGAGATTGAATCTTTCATTACTAAGAAAAGAAAAAAGATTCCCGGGTTTTCCTGTGGCAAAATTGTCCAGGCAAACCACCTCATCTCCTCTTCTCAATAGAGCTTCACAAAGATTCGAACCTATAAACCCAGCCCCTCCGGTTACTAATATTTTCATCTGAATATAGTTATCATAATTAAACACACAAAGGTTGGTCACTCCCCAAGAAAGCAACCAAGCAACTACCCATCAGCAACTTAATGCTATTTTATTTTGATCACCTGATCAACCCCTACATGGACTGTAAGCCCAAGCTGCTCAAGATGCAGAAGGTATTGGTTCTTTCCTATTTTTTTTATTTTTCCGGATATATCCTTCAATGGGCCACAGGCGATCAACACCTCATCATCAATAGAAAAATTTAACTCCCTGGAACGTACCTGCCCCAAGAAATCCCGAATTGCCTGAATTTCTTTTTCTTTCACCACAGCCGGGCTTCCACTATAAAAAACAATACGTGAAACTCCCGGAATCATCAAAAGCTTACGAAGTTCCGGATCTGATGTCCGGACAAAAATATAAGAAGGAAAAAGAGGCACTTCTATCATCTTAATCCGGTCCGACCACCGACGGGGCGACAGGTGCAACGGCAGGAAAACATCGATTCCCTCTTTTTTTAATCTTAATTCAACCTGCTTTTCAGCACGTGCTGATGTGTATAATACATACCATTTTTTACTACTTATCGTCATGATAATAATCCGACTTATTACCATAACCAGACTTACCGTACCCGTATTTACCATACCCCTTTCCTTCGGAAACAGCATTCAAGACACAAGTCAGGTTATGAAGCTTCCGGTCTTTATACAACTCCTGCACTTCTGTCAGACTGCCTTTCAACGTATAATTTTCACGAACCACATAAATACAGGCTGAGGCAAACTGGTTGATTCTAAGCACATCGGCTACCAATCCCAATGGAGCCGTATCCAGGATAATGTAATCGTAGCGTCCTTTCAATTCCCGGAAGAAATCATCCAACCGGGAAGAGGCCAGCAATTCAGCCGGATTAGGCGGAAAAACCACAGTCGGAACAATATCCAGGTTTTCATGCATTTTCTTACGGGTATCAATAATTTCATCGATTTTGGTATCCGGATGCGAGAGGTAAACGGCCATCCCTTTTTCCTGCTTCAATTCAACAATCTGACCCATTTGAGAGCGCCGCATATCCAAGTCTACCAACAACACTTTCTTTCCTACCGTGGCCATACTCAATGCCAGATTCCGGGAAAAGTAACTTTTTCCTTCTCCACTCTGAGTCGATGTTACCGCGATGATTTTATCACCCTGAACGGTTCCTGCTATGAATTCAATATTGGAACTCACCATCCGGAAACGTTCTGCAATAGCCGAGCGAAGCTTCAGTACAGGGAAAGGATCACCTTCTTTGGCCTGGGGAATTTCACCCAGGAAAGGAGCCTTCAGTACTTCGGTCAACTGCTTCTTCGACCTCACCTTATTATCGAATATTCCTATTATATAAATGTAAATAACAGGAATCAGTATTCCCAATAAAAAAGCAGCCAGTAACACAATCTTCTTTTTGGGACTGACCGGTTGAGAGGATGCCTCTGCGCGATCCAGCACCTTAGCGTTAGGAGTAGCCAATACCAGGGAAAGTCCTGTCTCTTCTTTCTTTTGTAACAGATAATTAAAAAGCGTGGACTTGATTTCTTTCTGACGGTAAAGTTCAGACAGTTCCCGTTCTTTAGTGGATAATCCTACCGCTTTTCCTACGTATGAATTTTCTTTCTTTCTCAATTCGGCCAACGTCGTTTGTAAGCTTTTTTCTGTGATATCGATCCCTTTCTGCAAGTCGATTTTAATAGAAGCGATCCGTTGGGCATACTCTTTGGCAATAAGATGATTTTCAGTCATCCCCACTGTCATTTTTTCCTTCTCCAGAACCTCCTGGTTATACCTCGCAATCAAAGCCACGACCGTAGGGTCGGTAATCCCCAGGTTCGTAGGAAGACCACGTCCTGCATTTTCCGGTTTATTCAGAAAATCCTTGATCGAACGGAGAAGATCCAATTGAATGGTAGTGGACGTAATCTGTTGGCTGTATTGAGACGAAGCGGTCAGATAGAGCTGGGTTTCTGCTTCCACATTGATCAACCCCTGGGATTCCTTATAATCCGTTTCACTTTTGGCCGCATCCTTATATTCACTGGAAATAGCGACCAACCGCTCATCAATAAAAGCATCGGTATTCCGGGCTGCGTAATTTTTTTCCTCAATAGCTTTTCTATTATATAAATCCACCAGGGTATTGATAACATCCCTTCCCTTCTCGGGGCAGGCTGTGGTCATAGATAACTCAACCACACTGGAGGTTTTATTAATTGCATTGATGGTTAAAAGATCCACGTCCGGTTTTTGGGACAAACGTACTATTATTGGGAATACCGGCCTCCCCTGCCCATTGAGAGAAAAAGTCAACTCACCCCAGGGTGTTTCCATCGGTTCTTCCGGAAGAATCGTTTTCTTAAACTCCGGGTCCTCTGAAGAAAGAACCAACTCCTGATCATTTCCACGGTCAATAATAAAAGTGCCATCCGTTTTTATCTCCGGAACCGACACCAATACCGGAGTTTGTTTATAAATTTCAGTCTTTTTTAATCTTCCCTCCATGAAATAAGTAACCTGCAAGTCCAGCGTATCCATTACCTCCCTGAGAAGCGACCGGGAACGCAAAACTTCCAGTTCATTTTCCAGATTCTCGTTGGCAGACATAATACCCAAGTCCTGAAAAGCTGTTACATCCATACCTACCTGGCCTTTCTTCTCGTCCTTGATAACCACTTTTGAGGAAACCTTATATTCGGGAGTCGCATAACGCAGGTACGCAAAAGCAGCAAGAATACAAACCACTATGGAGACAAGAAACAACCGCCAGTGAAACAGATAGCGGACTAACAGGTCTACAATAGACAGCTCTTCTTCAATGTTATTGTTTTCAGAATTCATGTCGGTACGTAAAAATTTAAAATGAAAAATAAAAAATATTGGTTAAGAGGCTATTATTTAACGAATAACGCCACAATCGTAATAATAAGCGATATAGAAGATATAAACAAGGGGGCATCCCGATAAAGTGAAGTAGATGTTCCCACTTTGGCTTTATTAGGCTTCACATACAGAATATCGTTTTGTTCCAAATAAAAATAAGGAGAATAAAAAACTTCCGGACTTGTCAGGTCGATGTGGAAAATCTTTTTCTCCCCGTTAATCATCCGGCAAAGCAAAACATCCTGCCGAACACCGTTGATTGTCAGATCACCCGCTAAAGCCAATGCTTCCGGTACGGTAATCCGTTCGTTACTCACCGAATAAACTCCTGGACGAACGACCTCACCTTGTACCGTTACCTTGAAATTCATAAAACGGACATTCACAACCGGATTATTAACCATCGGTTTGATTTTTTCCTGCAGGCGATCGATCAGTTCGCCTTTAGTCATTCCGGACACCTTCATGTTTCCCACTCCCGGAAAATTAATACATCCTTCCTGATCAACCAGATACCCCTGATACTCCGATATTGTAGTCATTCGTTCTGTTTTAATCGTATTAAACATTTCCACCGCCTGAGGGTTCTCAGCCGAAACGGTGATCAGTAAATTATCATTGGGTACTATACGAATCTCGTATTTGGAACGGTCCAGAAAATGATCCCAGGAAGAACTATCTTCCGGCCCCTGATAATACTCGATGTCCTTAGATGATCCACAGGAGTAGAAACCCAATAAAACAATACCAAAAAGTAAAAAAAGACTGCAAGTTTTCATTAAAATATAGAGAATAAATATGAAAAAATCGCGACAAAGTTACAACATTTTTTAATAGAAGACTTAATTTTTATCTAAAAATACAATTCTTTTATTTTCCAATCCAACCCAAACAAACTGAAAGTGAAGAGCGAAGGTTATAGAACCAACACTCTAAAAACAATTCTTAATTCTTAATCGTTAACTTTTCATTCTTTTATTATATCTTTGCATCAAACGTAACTGCCATGAAAATTGTTCAAGTTATTTCAGCTTTGGAGGAATTCGCTCCTCTGTCCCTGCAGGAAGGATTCGACAATGCCGGCCTGCAAACCGGGAATATTCAACAGACAATTACCGGAATACTGCTATGCCTGGATGTTACAGAAGAAGTTGTCGATGAGGCCATTGAACTGGAATGCAACCTGATCATCTCGCATCATCCGCTTCTTTTCAGGCCCCTGAAGTCGCTTACAGGGAAAAATTACATCGAGAGGTGTGTAATCAAAGCATGTAAATACGATTTAGTAATTTATTCGGCTCATACCAATTTAGACAACACCTGGGGCGGCGTCAATTTCCGCATCGCTGAAAAAATCGGATTACAAAACATACGGATACTCAGTCCTAAAAAAGACAGCCTACTCAAACTTGTCACTTTTGTTCCTCATCAACAAGCAGAAACAGTTCGGCAGGCATTGTTCAATGCCGGGGCAGGGAACATTGGTAATTACGATTGCTGCAGTTACAACAGTACCGGAGAAGGAACGTTCCGTCCGGGAACCGGAACCCATCCTTTCTGCGGCGAATACGGCCAGCTACATACCGAGCCCGAAATACGGATAGAAACAGTTCTTCCTGCTTTCAGAAAAAACACCATACTGAAAGCCCTGCTGGCTTCCCACCCCTATGAAGAACCGGCTTATGACTTCTATCCGCTGGTTAATGCCTGGAACCAGGCTGGTTCAGGCGTAGTCGGAGAACTGCCTTCAGCAGAAGACGAAGAGTCCTTTTTAATGCGACTGAAAACAATCTTCCAGTTGAAAAACCTGCAACATTCCCCTTTCAGAAACAAAGAAATCCGGGAAGTTGCCATTTGTGGAGGAAGCGGAGCGTTTCTGATTCCCGAAGCCATTGCTTATGGAGCTGATACATTCATTACCGGAGAGGCTAAATACAACGACTACTACGACGTGGAAGGCCGCATTTTATTGGCTGTCATCGGACATTATGAATCGGAAATCTGCACAAAAGAATTATTTTTTGATATTATTACAAAAAAAATCCCTAACTTTGCCGTTCATTTTTCAACAGTAAATTCAAATCCGGTAAATTACATCTGAATCAAAGATATGGCAAAAGAAAAACAAACAACTGAGAATACAGGCAACAGTGTAGCTGAGCAGGAAGTAAACGCAACCGAGAACATGGATAAAGCGGCTGCCAGGAAGAAAGAAAAAGCGGCTGCGGACAAAGAATTGTCGATCGAACAAAAACTCAGTGCTTTGTACCAGCTTCAGTCGATGTTGTCCGAAATAGACAAGATCAAAACATTGCGCGGAGAACTTCCTCTGGAGGTACAGGACCTGGAAGACGAAGTCGCCGGTTTACAAACCCGGATACAAAACTTCCAGTTGGACAGTAAAGACATCGAAACCGCGATCGGTCAACAAAAAATCAAGATCAACGACTCTTCCGCTTTGGTTGAAAAATATAAAGAACAACTGGATAATGTACGTAACAACCGTGAATTCGACAGTTTATCCAAAGAAATCGAATTTCAGGGACTGGAAGTAGAACTGGCTGAAAAACGCATCAAAGAATTCACTGCTGAATCCAAAATAATTTCGGAGGAAATTCAAAAATGCAAGGCATTACTGGTGGAGCGCCAGGCTGATCTTACTTCAAAAAAAGAAGAATTGGATGAAATTATTTCCGAAACAAAAATACAGGAAGAGCAGTTACGGGAAAAAGCCAAGCAAATTGAGGCTACTATCGAGCCCCGATTATTGACCGCCTTCAAACGCATCCGTAAAAGCGCACGTAACGGTCTGGCTGTTGTTTACATCCAACGCGACGCCTGTGGGGGGTGCTTCAACAAAATTCCGCCACAACGGCAATTAGACATCAAACTCCGCAAAAAAATCATTGTCTGCGAACACTGCGGACGAATCATGATCGACCCGCAACTGGCAGGAGTTGAATAATTAACTAAGAACTAAAAACCAAGAACTAAGAGTTGTAGTTTGATTGTTTGAATATGAAGTGCCCGTGAAAGCGGGCATTTTTTATATCCGGTAATCTGGAGTAAACCATCCACACCAGATTATAATCTCTCCCTCCTTAACTCTTAGTTTTTAGTTCTTAGTTTTTAGCTCTTAGCTTCCCTCTGCCATTTTGTCTGTTAAGCCTCGTTAACACAGACAGGAAACGGGTTAAAAGTTTTAAAATAAGGATCAGGAATCGATTTTTGTACGTTATTTGTATATAGATAAAATAGAATTATTAATTATAAAATTTATAACGTATAAAACAACAGATTGAGAAATGAAAAATTCATTGAAATTATTCGTTGGTTTTCTTTTTACAGGAGTTCTGAGTGCAGCTATTGCAGTAGGAACTTATTCGTACATGAACCGAAATGAAAGTAAATCCGGTTCTGAAGTTTTTCAACAAAAAAATGGTTTTCGCGCTGTAGGTTATGCCACTCCGGCAGAAAATACCGATTTTACATTTGCAGCTGAACAGAGCGTGCATGCAGTAGTTCACATCAAATCGATTGCCAAAACTCAATCCAGAGGATCGCAGTATTTTGATCCTTTTGAATTCTTCTTTGGCCGGTCCCCGCAATACCAGATTCAGCCCAGGGTTGGTTTCGGTTCGGGAGTAATCATCTCCAACGACGGATACATTGTCACCAATAACCACGTAATTGACGGAGCGGATGAAATCGAAGTAACAACCAATGACGATCACACATACAAAGCTAAACTGATCGGAGGTGACGAAGAAAGTGATATCGCCCTGCTGAAAATCGAGGGAGAAAACTTTCCGGTGATTCCGTTCGGTGATTCCGACCAGTTGAAAGTCGGAGAATGGGTATTGGCTGTAGGTAATCCTTTCAACCTTACCTCAACCGTAACTGCCGGTATTGTCAGTGCTAAAGGACGGGGAAATGTTTTCTCCGGGGGCATGAACGGACGTAACTACGGCGGTATTTCTCAGGCTCAGCAAAAACTCGAATCGTACATCCAAACAGATGCAGCCGTTAATCCGGGTAACAGCGGAGGTGCTTTAGTCAATACCAAAGGGGAACTGGTCGGAATCAATACGGCCATTTATTCCGAAACAGGAAATTATGTCGGCTATTCTTTTGCCATTCCGATGAGTATTGTTAAAAAGGTCGTTTCTGACATCAAGCAATACGGTCTGGTTCAGCGCGCCATGCTGGGTGTTACTATCCAGGAATTGCCGAATCTGAAAGAAATGAATCCGGATATTTATAATAAATTAAAAGTGACCGAAGGTGTCTATGTAAACGGATTTTCTACAAACAGCAGTGCAAAAGCCGCAGGAATTCAGACCGGAGACGTGATTACATCGATCGACGGAACTAAAGTCCGTAATTTCCAGGAATTAAGAGCGCAAATCAGTCGCTATAATCCCGGAAATAAAGTCAACGTACAGGTACAACGGGGAAGTGAAGAAAAAATATTTGAGGTCGAATTAAAAAACGATCAGGGAAACACGGATATTATCAAGCATCAACCCGTTTCCGAAGTACTCGGAGCTACCTTCCAGGATCTTCCCGAAGCTACACAAAAGAAACTGGGTGTTAATTTCGGCATTGAAGTAACAGGTGTTACCGGAGGCAAATTCAAAGAATCCGGAATCTCCAAAGGGTTCATTATCCTGATTGCAAACAACCGGAGAATTTCGTCGAGCAGTGAGTTCGAAAAACTAATTGAAAGTATTTTGAAACAAAACGCCGATGACAGAGGTTTATTTATCAAAGGATTTTATCCCGATGGAAAAATGGAATATTATGCATTAGATCTTAATGAATAAGGCATGATTTTTGATGTAAAAAGACATAATAGGACGGCAAAAAGACATTAGCAGAATTGATGCTATTTATTTGCTTTTTAGCAAATAAATGATTAATTTTGTCGCCCTTAAAATGCTCATAAAAATTATTGAATGAGACAGTTAAAAATCACGAAGTCAATCACCAATCGCGAGAGCGCGTCATTGGACAAGTACCTGCAGGAAATAGGCCGTGAGGACCTTATTACTGTGGAAGAAGAAGTGGAATTGGCTCAAGCTATTAAGAGAGGCGACCGTGCCGCATTGGAAAAGTTAACCCGTGCCAACCTTCGTTTTGTGGTTTCAGTAGCTAAACAGTATCAGAACCAGGGATTGAGTTTACCCGACCTGATCAATGAAGGTAACTTAGGTTTGATCAAAGCTGCTGAAAAATTCGACGAAACACGCGGGTTTAAGTTTATTTCTTATGCTGTATGGTGGATCCGGCAGTCTATTTTGCAAGCCCTGGCCGAACAATCCAGGATTGTACGTTTACCCTTGAATCAGGTAGGTTCTCTGAATAAGATAACCAAGGCCTTTTCAAAGTTTGAACAGGAGCATGAGCGCCGTCCTTCTCCGGAAGAGCTCGCAAATGAATTAGACATACCGGTAGACAAAATTTCGGACACATTGAAAGTTTCAGGCCGCCACATATCTGTGGATGCTCCTTTTGTAGAAGGAGAAGACAATAGCCTGCTGGACGTTCTTGTGAACGAAGATGCTCCGATAGCCGACAGAATGCTGATGAGCGAGTCTCTCTCCAAGGAGATTGATCGTGCACTTTCCACATTGAGCGAACGGGAACGGGACATTATCAAAATGTTTTTCGGTATCGGCTCACAAGAAATGACGTTGGAAGAGATCGGTGATAAATTTGGGCTGACCAGAGAGCGCGTAAGGCAAATCAAAGAGAAAGCTATCAGAAGATTGCGTACAAGCAACAAAAATGACTTATTAAAAAGTTACTTGGGTTAACAATACCCCATGAAAAAAAATCCTCAACAAAAAATGAGGGCAAAAGGCCGGACTATATCAGTACCGGCCTTTTTTGTATCCGTCAATTATTGAAAATAATACTTGATCCGCAAACGTAGGACACTGCTTACCGAATCAAACTTGTCATTAATGGTATTGCGGGAAAACTGGCACAAATATATTCCTTCGAAACGCAAACGGTACGACAACCGGTAACCCACACCGGCACGAATACGGAAACGGTTCGCAAAACGTTCGTCGATATCGGAAGATGTAGAGACAAACATTTCGGCATCAGCAATCCCATACCAGGTTTTATCTTCAAAATACGACTTCTTATTGATGGGATAAAGAAATTCCCCACGCATCCGTAACCGGTTCCCAACATCCCAGTTATCATCAGAGTTATCATACAACCAACGTTCTTCCCAGCGTACCAACAACCGGGTTTGCAGTCGCTCCTGAGGAAAAAAATAGATACGGGTTCCTAACATAGCACGTATTTCAAACGTATTCATCGTATGGTTTTGCCGCGTATACGACAAGGGAATTGAAGAAACCAAATCAAAGTGAGAATTGATATTGTATTCCAAAGCGGGAGACATATTCAGGCTGTACCAGTAATTTTCACCCGAGAGAAGCGTTTGGTAACTTAATTCATTCTGAAAAAGGTAACGCTGCTTATAGGTGTAATTCAGCTCCGTATCAATCCATAATTGTCCGTCGGAAGTAGTTTGAGCATCCATCCGGATTATGCAGATCATAAAGAGAAGCCAGGCTTTCAGAAAACGAAAAAAAGCAAAAGCCGGTATCTTATATGGTCCATTGAATATCATTTTCATTCTGATTTGTTATAGTCCTATAACAATTTTTTACCGGATGAGGTTCATATTCTTTACAAAACACGAAAAACACGATGCAGTAATTCTTCAATTGAATCAAGCGTCACCGGAAAACCGTTTTCCGGATAAAAAACAATTCCTTTTTCACTGGCTTCAATGTATATTTTCGAATCGATTTCCCTGTCGGCTGAAATGCCATTACGAAGCAATGCTTTCTGTATCATAGCATAAACAGGACCTTCTCCTTTCAAACCGATCCGGGAGGAAGGTGTATGCTCGATCCGGAAAAGGCCGGTTTCAAGGTTAAATGCAATCCCCTTCCTCTCAAAGAATGAACCCAGGATTCCGTTCAGAGATAAATCTTCCGGCGTCCCGACCGTAATTCCCGACTTTTTGTCCATAAGCCACACTTTATCTGCAATCTGAAGTGCTAATTCCAGGTCATGTGTAGAAAGAAAAATTGTTTTCCGGGTTTCACGACTCAGGCGATGAAGCAGTTGCATGATTTCCACTTTACTGGGAAAATCCAGAAAAGCCGTCGGCTCATCCAGATACACAACCGGAGTTTCCTGAGCCAGGGCTTTGGCAATCATCACTTTTTGACGCTCTCCGTCGCTCAGGGTTTCTACCATTCGCAGGGCCAACTCTTCGACTCCGACCAAACGCATGGATGCTTGTATAACGGCTCCGTCCACGTCAGTCAGACGTCCCCAAAAACCAGTATATGGGCTACGGCCCATCCCTACCAATTCAGTAACAGTCATCTGACGCACATCACTCTTTTCAGTAAGGACAACACCAATTACTCTAGACAATTCCTTATCCGAATAAGTATCGATATCTTTTCCGAAAATATGAATGGATCCGGAAAGCCTGGGTAAAAAAGCAGACAGGGTACGAAGAAGCGTAGACTTCCCTACCCCGTTAGCCCCCAGCAGGCAAGTCAGTTCACCTGCACAGATGGTAGAAAAAATCCGTGTTGCCACGATTTTTTTCTGTTTCCGGCTTTTATATCCTATGGATAAATCCCTGATTTCTATTGTATTTTCCTTCATTCCCTTTGAAATAAATCCCGCTCTGAGTAAACGGTCAGAATATCAGATCAAAAGTAAGGGTTTAATTGCAATCGGCAAACAATCCGGAAGGAAAAAACAGAGCCATTTTATTTATTGATGAGCCACGATTTCCATGCGAATATCCATGTCATCATTGATAAATTTGTCTTTCAGGTCCTTGAAAATATTTTTGGAACCGTAGTTAACTCCCCATTGCGTACGATCGATCGTAAAGACAGGAGTAACGGCCTTATAGGTATTATCTCCGTCTTTTCTTACAGTTGCATTAAAAGATATATTTTTAGAAATACCTTTCAGCTCGAGATTTCCACTGATCCGGATGGTTAAGCTGTCTGTTCCCCGGGAAAGTTCACTCACCTGAGTAATCTCAAATTGACCTGTAGGATATTTTTCCACATCAAAGAAATCAGCACTTTTCAGGTGTCCTACTAATTGTGCATTCGACTTCTCATCCGTCAGATCTTCGTTGACAATGGAATTCATATCCAGAACAAAAGTACCGGATTTCAACTCCGTTCCTTCCAGGTACAATTCCCCGGATTGGAGGCTCAACGTACCATGATGGCTTCCTCCCGGTTTGTAGCCGGTCCAGTGTATCTTGGATTGAGCAACATCTACCGTTAATTTTTCACCTGTAGCCAGAGCTGCTTCCTGAGAATCAGTTGCATCTACTTTATTTTTTGAAGATTGGCCACAAGATACAAGAAAAACAGTCGCCAATAAAAGTCCATAATACGTTTTCATTTTATTCATTTTTTAGTTAAAAAAACAATTGCTTACGTATTATAAACAGTTGTACAGACTATTTGTTCAAAAAAATCTCTAAGCCGTCATAGGCAATATAAACATTTTCAGGCAATTGGTTCTGCATTTCAGCATGCAGGCCAAAGTGGTGACTCATGTGAATCAGGTAGGAACGACGGGGATTTATCTTCCGGATGTGATTCAATGCATCGGCCAATGTTTCATGGGAGATATGCTCCTGATGGCGC
This sequence comes from Bacteroidales bacterium, assembly GCA_031553885.1. Classification (GTDB taxonomy): domain Bacteria; phylum Bacteroidota; class Bacteroidia; order Bacteroidales; family Azobacteroidaceae; genus JAVBKV01. The sequence continues at coordinate 46,712 of JAVBKV010000001.1, read as the reverse complement.
AAGGCATTGATTATTAAAACATCCAGGTTTTGCAGTTTCTCAAATTCTTCTTCCGGGATCGTTTTAAGATCTGTAAGATAAGCCAGGTTTCCGATCCGGTATCCGAAGATAGGCAGGCGACCATGTAACAGGCGCACAGGAGTAACAGACACTCCTGAAATCTGAAACGGATGAATATCAATGGTATGCAAACGGAGATTAGGGACTCCCGGATACTTATTTTCTTTGAAAACATAAGGAATTCTCAGACGAATCGCATCTGCCACATAATCCTCTGCATAAATATCCACTGCATCGTGCTTACAAAAAGCACGTAAATCGTCCAATCCCCCTACATGATCGTAATGTTCGTGCGTTAGTAAAACCCCGTCCAACCGGTCAAATGTACCGGTTTTCATGACATCCAGCATTTGCATACGGAAATCCGGACCACAATCCAGCAGGATGCGTTTTCCTTCCGTTTCCACAAGCGCAGAAGCCCTGTATCTCCAATCCCTCGGATCAGAAGAAGTGCAGACCGCGCACCGGCAACCGATTTCCGGATTACCTGTGGACGTTCCTGTCCCTAAAAATCTCAATTTCATTCTTTCTGTCGTACAATTGACTAAGCCTATTCCGACTGCAAACTCGCAGCTCTGATCAAATATAATTTACTTCCGGACGCAGTTCTATTCCGAATTTATCCTTTACGCTTTCCCGTACTTTTTCAGCCAATAATGCAATTTCATCGCCGGTTGCCTTATTTTGATTGATAATCACTAACGGTTGCTTCTCGTGAATTGCCGCACCACCCAGTGACTTACCTTTCCAACCGCACTGATCGATCAACCAGGCCGCCGGAATCTTCACTACCTGATCATCTACCGGATAAAAAGGTAATTTAGGATATTGTTTTTGCAATCCAATTAAATGTTCCTTACAAATGTATGGGTTCATGAAAAAACTTCCTGCATTTCCAACCACTTTCGGATCCGGGAGTTTGGATTCCCGCACTTCAATAACAGCTTCCCGTACCGTTTCCAGGTTTACCGGTTTACCTTTCAGGATTTCCTTCAGGTTCCCATATTCTATGTTATACGTTGGTTGTTTGGACAAACGAAAAACGACTTGCGTAATAAAATACCGGCCCTTATTTTCCGGCTGTTTGAAAAAACTGTTCCGGTAATCGTAGCAACATTCGGCATTGGAGAAAGAACGCTTTTCCCCGGTTTCAACCGAATAAGCCCATACCTCTGTAATACAATCGGAAACCTCTGTTCCGTAAGCCCCTATATTCTGAATAGCAGCAGCACCTACTTCCCCGGGTATCAGGGAAAGGTTTTCCACTCCACCCCAACCTTTTTTCACGCAATATTCCACAAAAGCATCCCAATCCACTCCGGCTCCGGCTTCTACCCAGACCGACTCTTCATCTTCCCGGATTACTTCGACACCTCCAATGGCTGAATGCAGGATTACTCCATTAAAATCACCCAAAAAGAGCAGGTTACTCCCCTCTCCGATGTGCCAGAACGCCTGGGAGAAGAAATATTCATCGGACAGTATTTTTTTCAGGTCTTCCTCACTTTCATATTCCACAAACCACCGGGCTTTTACATCCAGACCAAATGTATTATGATCCAATAACGAATAATTCTCCTTTATTACCATTTTTCATTTTTTTCATTTTCCACGGATTCCACGGGTTTCACCCGTGGCTATTAATATTTGTCCGCTCCGCGGACCATCACCTTCCCAACCATTTGGGTAGGTCCTCAGCCGGGATTTTTTTCCGCCGGGCATAGTCTTCCATTTGCTCTTCATCTATTTTCCCGACGGCAAAATAGACAGAATCAGGATGTGCTATAAACATTCCACTTACCGATGCGGTCGGATAAATAGCTCCGTGAGGAGTCAGTTTGATGCCGATCCGTTCGGTCTCCAACACATCTTCGATCGTAAAATTCAGGGAAATATCCGGTAATGAGGGATAACCCGAGGCCGGACGAATTCCGGTGTATCTCATTTTTAACAGGTCTTCCTTAGTCAGGGATTCATCGGGAAAATATCCCCAGTAATCCTTCCGTACTTTTTCGTGCAGGTATTCGACTGCGGACTCAGCCAACCTGTCACAAAGCGTCTGCATCAGGATATCGTTATAAGTATCGCCCTGGGCTTTATATTGTTCCTGGAGCTTATCCGCTCCGCTTCCGGCTGTTACCATAAACAATCCGGCATAATCGCCTGAAGGCTTAAAAAAATCACTCAGGCATTTATATACGTCCTGTTCTTTTTTCTCCTGCTGACGAAGCATGGGAATTTCTTTTCCTTCCACTATAATACCATCCTGAACCACCTGTACGGGATAGAAACCGACAACGGCCCTGATCCAGTCGGGATCCTCTTCTGCCCAATCTTCAAGCATCGCTTGTGCGTCTTTCATCAGCCGGATCGCCTCTTCTACTTTTGCTACTTCATCTGCCGGAAAAGAATTGATCCAGGCTTTTCTGGATTCTTCATTTTCCATCCGGGTATAAGCTGCATATTTAGCGGAAAATTTCCAGGCGACCAGGAAGAACATCCAATCAATGTATGGAATAATTTTTCGTACCGGAATATGATCGATGACCATGCTACCTTCAAAGGCCGGTTTTACAGGCTCATAATCCGTCCAATCAATCACAAATGGATGATTCCGGGCATATTTCAAAGAAACTAATTCCGGCGCAGGCTCCCGTTTTTCACGCAGAGCAGAGTAATTTTCCTTCACATCCCGGGTGTAGCGCTCTTTCGTTTCCGGATTCAACAATTGATTCGCCACCGGAACTGCCTGGGAAGCATCTTTCACATACACTACCGGACCGTGATACAAAGGATCTATCTTCAATGCGGTATGCAGTTTGGAAGTGGTAGCCCCTCCAATCAGCAAGGGAATGGAAAAACCTTCCCGTTCCAGTTCGGAAGCCATAAACGACATTTCCTGCAGGGAGGGAGTAATCAATCCGCTCAAACCGATCACATCCACCTGGTACAACCTGGCCTGGCGAATAATTTCTTCCGGGGGAACCATTACCCCGATATCGATAATTTCGTAATTGTTACAAGAAAGAACCACTCCGGTAATATTCTTGCCGATGTCGTGTACGTCGCCCTTGACGGTTGCCATCAGTATTTTTCCGGCCTTGCCTCCCTCTCCCTTTTGTGTAGCTTCAATAGCAGGCTGCAGGATGGACACTGCTTTTTTCATGGTCCGGGCCGTTTTTACCACCTGAGGCAGGAACATTTTTACTTCGCCGAACAAGGTACCGACTTTATTCATCCCATCCATCAGGGGACGATCGATGATATCGATCGGTTGAGAATACACCCGGAGCGCTTCAGCCAGGTCCTCTTCCAGGTAATCACCGATTCCTTTGACCAGGGCATATTGCAACCGTTCCTCCAGGGAAAGCGACCTCCATTCCTCTTGTTTTTCTTCCTGCCTGCTCAGCTTCTCATTGCTTTGCTGAGCATACTCAATAAGTCTTTCGGCGGCATGCGGATCGCTATTGAAGAGCACATCTTCAATCAACGTCAGGAGTTCCTGCGGAACATCCTGATAAGTAATGGAAGAAGAGGGATTTACGATTCCCATATCCATTCCCTGCCGGATGTTGTGATACAGGAAAACGGCATGCATCGCTTCTCTCAGGTAATCATTACCCCGGAAAGAGAACGACAGGTTACTGATCCCTCCGCTCACCTTAGCTCCCGGCAGGTGTTGTTTGATCCATCCGGTCGCCCGGATAAAAGCCTGTCCGTATTCAGCATGTTCTTCGATCCCGGTGGCTACAGCCAATATATTCGGATCAAAAATAACATCCGAGGGTTTGAAGTCCACTTCCTCTACAAGGAGTTTATATTCCCGGGCACAAATTTCAATTTTACGTTCAAAGGTATCCGCTTGGCCTTTCTCATCAAAAGCCATAGCAATTACGGCCGCTCCGTATTCGCGGACCAGACGGGCTTTTTTAAGGAAATCGGCTTCCCCTTCTTTCAGGCTGATTGAATTGACAATGGCCTTACCCTGCAGGCATTTCAGTCCCGCTTCAATGATATTCCAGTCTGAACTGTCGATCATTACAGGTACACGTGCTATATCCGGCTCGGAAGCGATCAGGTGAAGGAATGTCGTCATTTCATGTACTCCGTCCAACAAGCCGTCATCTACATTGATGTCCAGGACCAGAGCACCGTCTTCCACCTGTTTGCGGGCAATACCCAAGGCTTCTTCGTACTTTTTTTCTTTAATCAGCCGCAGGAATTTGCGGGAGCCGGCAACGTTACACCTTTCTCCGATATTGATAAAATTACTTTCAGGAGTGATTTCCAGGGCATCTAACCCTGAAAGAATAAGATTTGGATTGAGAGGCGCCGGAACATGTGGTTTAGCTCCCCGGACCAGATTCTCATAACAGGCGATATGCGCCGGAGTAGTTCCGCAACATCCGCCCAGAATATTAACCAGCCCTTCGTCGATGTATTCACGTATTTGTCCGGCCATTTTTTCCGGAGTCTCGTCATATTGTCCCAGGCTGTTCGGAAGTCCCGCATTAGGATAAGCGCTTATGTAGCAAGGAGCTATTCGCCCCAGTTCTTTCAGAAAAGACTTCATCTCAGCAGCACCGAACGAACAATTCAGCCCGACAGAAAGCAAACGGACATGAGATACCGAAGCCAACGCTGCATCCAGTGTTTGTCCGGAAAGCAGACGACCACTCTTACCAGCCAGTGTAAAAGACAGCATGACAGGTATTTCTTTTCCGGACTCCCTCATGGATTGTCCGGCTGCCATCAGGGTAGCTTTTACATTCAAGGTATCGAATGCCGTTTCTATCAATAAAACATCGATACCACCTTCGATCAGGGCATCGATCTGCTCCTTAAAGGCAATGCATAACTCATCAAAAGTAATATTGCGGAATGCCGGATTGGAAACATCCGGAGAAATAGAAGCCGTTTTGTTTGTCGGACCGACAGACCCGGCAACAAAACGAGGTTTATCCGGAGTCAGTGCCGTATACCGGTCGGCCGTTTCGCGGGCAATCCGGGCAGCTTCAAGATTCAACTCCCTGACATAATGCTCCATGCCATAATCGGCCATGGAAATAGTATTCGAACTGAAAGAATTGGTTTCGATAATATCTGCTCCTGCATCCAGGTATTGAGCATGAATTTTCCGGATAATCTGAGGCTGGGTAATACTCAGCATATCGTTATTCCCTTTTACCAGGCAACCAATATCGGCAAACCGGGTTCCCCGGTAATCCTCTTCTTTCAGGTTATACTGTTGAATCATCGTTCCCATGGCTCCGTCAAGAATCAGGATCCGTTCTTTCAACAATTGTTCTATCGTTTTCATCCTTTTATTTTTTAAACGCCCGGTCCATATCCCGTTTATCATCCCGTTCTTTAATGGATTGACGTTTATCGTACATTTTTTTTCCTTTAGCCACAGCAATCACGATTTTGGCGAGTCCTTTTTCATTGATAAACATCCTGGTCGGAATAATTGTAAAACCGGTATCTTTGGAATATCGTTCGATTTTGTTCAATTCCTTTCTGTTTAGAAGCAGCTTACGCTCCCTGCGGGCTTCATGGTTATTGTAAGTGCCATAAAAATATTCGGCAATATACATATTCTTCACCCATAACTCCCCATTAATGATTATACAATACGTATCTACCAGGCTGGCTTTTCCCAGACGGATGGATTTGATTTCCGTACCGGTCAGTACCAGTCCGGCTACAAACGTTTCCAGGAACTCATAATCAAAGGAAGCCCTTTTATTTTTGATCAATATATGATTAGGCTGTGACATGTCAAGTAGTGGATTAAGCCCTCAATCCGGGCATCAGCATGAACGTTATTTTCTCAATCAGGAAAGGACAAAGGATGATGATGACGCTGGCCAGCAGGGTAAATTTCAATTTATGTTTTTCTTCCACCCCCATATAAGAAGTAGCACCTTCCCAAACGATATATACCGTGTACAATAAAAAGATTTTCAGGAAAAAGAATTCGGGGAAAAACGACAGTACGAGATACAAGGCATAAACTATGGCGGAAGCATATCCCACAAAACGCTGGCACAATTTCAGATCTTTTTCTTTCCCCAGGTAGCGGAACCGGAATTCCGACAATAAATAAGATGCCAGGTACAACCCGGCATAAACAGCGATCAGCAGACTGATTGCATTTTTCAACGCTAATTGTACCTCAAACTCTTTCCGGGTAAAGAAAACACCCAGAAAAGAGAAGAGAGCTATTATACCCAGCAAGGGGTAAAAATAGCTCTTAAAAAAATTCTCATTGTCTGTTTCCTGCTTTTCCGACAGCATATTCCAAGCCTTGGAAGGCTGGTATATGATACTGAAAAGCAGTCCAAAAAGTCCTTTCAGCATGAAGGTATTTAGTTTTATTCTTCTATTACCGGGCTAATAATAATCAATGGATTGATTGAATGCGGCTTGAACACCGGTTTTTTATCTTTATCAAATCCCGTTTGATACATCAGGTTCGTTCTTCCGATCCGGCATTTAATGTCGTTTATCATAGTGTCTTTTGTTGCCGTCGAATAAGTGAAAGCACTCATATCAATGGCACACGGAATTCTATAATTTCCTATTGTAGAAGCCGTTCCGTCATTTGTTGCTTCAGCCACTAAAAACATCGAATCAATTGCCGCTGTCATGTCGGTTTTCCATGCCAACCGATAGATATACTTACGATCGTTGGGAATATTGTCATGAGAACAAGTCAAAAACATTTTGTTTCTCAGTAAAGTAACCCTGCCGTAACTATCAGGAGGATAAATGGAACAAACAGCCATCGTATCCTTTCCCAGGTTCGGCATTACACCCGAATAAGGGAAAACTTCCGTTTGTCCGACCGGAACCCAGGTAACACTCGTAGCCGTATAATAACTGGAACCTTTTACCTGACTATCTTCATCGATAGTAAAATAAGAGAAACCGCAATCTCCTACGGAAATATCAGCTCTGTTATTTAACTCCGGGGCATATACGGAACCGAATCCAACATAGTTATCTATCAACAAGCTTCCCGTATAGGAATCCATAGATATCACACTGGGAACTTCACCAAAAGTCTCTTTATATCCGCCATCTCCCAAGCAACCCACCAAACCTACCGTTAAAAAAACGAACGATACGATTAATAATCCTTGTCTTTTCATCATTTTTCTTTCCTTCTTTACATGATTAAAACATTCTGTTTTCATAATAATTCATATTCATTAGTGTTTCCAATAATAAATATTAAATGCAACAAAACAAAAAACGTTGCATCGGGGGTACATTAATTATGAAACAATTCGCAAAGATAGGAAAAAAAACCAATTTTCAAGGTAAATTGTTCGAAGACTTCTTTTCTTCGTTTACATACAACTCAACATTTTTGATTCCCGGATCCTTTGACACGGCTACCAGAATAGCAGGTCTGGATGTAAAAGTTTGCTTTTCTCCATGTGTTACAGATGCATGAACACTCAAAACATCACCTGCCATTTCGATTCTATCAACCTTGATATCGGTTTTCAGGTCTGTTTGTTGAGAGATAAGGCTAATAACAAATTCTGAGTCAAAATTAACCGTATCGACCTTGTTTGTCATGGTTTTAGCGATTCCAAAATCGTCTTTCAACTGATCCTTATTCACCAGAGTAACCAAATCTATTTCACCTTTTTGCTCATACCGGTTTTTAACAAAATAACCATTTAACTCTTTGAAATCTACGGAAACCGAGGCCGGAATTTCTTCAAGGATCGTTTCTTCCACGACAACAGGCTCCTGTTCGGTGTTCTTTTTCTCTGATTTACATGAAGTTAATCCAAAAAACAAAAAAACACTTACCAACGAAATAATTGTTTTCATACGTACATCATTTATTTTTTATTTATAGTCAAGAACAAAACTGCAAATGTAAGTATATTCTTCAAGTCTTGAAACAAAGAAGAAAAAACGTACCTTTGCATATCATTATTATATAACAACATGCAAGCAGAGAATGTTTTTCAAATTAATCTTTATCAGATCATCCGGGAAAAAGCGCCAAAGCATTCCGGAAAGATTCCGGGATTTTTAATTCACTGGCTATCAAGACTTATTCACGAAAAAGGCTTAAACGATTTTTTAATAAAAAACGGCAATGCCACAGGAGTGGATTTCATGCAGAATGCTGTACAATATTTCGACATTACGCTTCACATCGAAGGAAAAGAGAACATTCCTTCTCCGGGAAAAAAATACATTTTTGTTTCCAATCACCCGCTGGGAGGTCTCGATGGCATTTGTCTGTCTGCGTTGCTGGGTTCCATGTATGATAAAAAGATCCGATACCTGGTCAATGATATTCTGTACTTCATTAAGCCTCTGCAAACTATTTTTGTACCGATCAACAAACACGGATCACAAGCCAAAAGAGGAGCACAGGCTATCAATGACGCTTTCGCCTCTGAAAATCAAATCATCACTTTTCCAGCCGGACTTTGTTCCCGGAAACAACGAGGTAAGATCCGCGACTTGGAATGGAAAAAAATGTTTATAATCAAGGCAATAGAGTACCAACGAGATGTCATTCCCGTATATTTTGAAGCCCGGAATTCCAAATTCTTTTACCGTCTGGCAAATTTTAGAAAGGCATTAGGCATCAAATTTAACATAGAAATGTTATTTTTGCCCCGTGAAATGTTCAAAGCAAAGGGTTCCTCCTTTACCATTCATTTCAGCAAACCCATTCCCTGGCAGACATTTGACACATCCAAGAGTCCTCAGGAATGGGCCGAATGGGTAAAAAACAACGTATACGACACAGAAGGATAAGAAAGAGAAACTTAGAAGAAGGTATTGCATGGAAGAGATCACTCCTAAATTAGACAGACAGCTTCTCAGGTCAGAATTAACTAAGGATAAACTACTCCGGAAAACAAATAAATCCGGAAACGAAATATACCTGTTTAATGCGCATAATGCTCCTAACCTGATGAAGGAAGTCGGACGCTTACGCGAAGTGGCATTTCGTTACTATGGAGGCGGAACCGGGATGGATAGCGATATCGACATCTTCGATACGATGGAAAATCCGTACCGGCAATTAATTGTCTGGGATCCGGAAGAAGAGGAGATTCTGGGAGGCTATCGTTTTCTTTGCGGAAACGAGGTCCTTTTTAACGAAAACGGCCAACCGGAGAATCTGGCGACTGCAGAGTTATTCCATTTCTCGGAACAGTTCATAAACAAGTACCTACCGAGAACAGTGGAATTGGGCCGGTCATTCGTATCACTGGATTACCAGTCCACCAAATTCGGCTCTAAAGGACTCTTCGCCCTGGATAACCTTTGGGACGGGCTGGCTGCACTTTCTGTCATCGATCCCAACCTGCAGTATTATTTCGGGAAAGTAACCATGTATAATAATTACAATCAGGAGGCCAGAAACATGATCCTGTACTTCCTCAATACTTATTTTCCCGATCCTGAACGGTTGGTCACCCCTATCATTCCGTTACAAACACATACGGACACAGAAAAAATGAAACAGCTTTTCTACAGGGGAAATTACAAAGAAGATTATAAAATCCTGAACTACGAAGTCCGGAAGTTCGGGATCAACATCCCCCCCTTAGTCAATGCCTACATGAGCCTTTCCCCCAATATGCGGGTATTCGGAACCGCCATCAACGACCTGTTCGGCGAAGTGGAAGAAACCGGTATACTGATCGATATCAATGAGATTTTTGAAGAAAAGAAAAAACGGCATATCGAATCATTTCTCAGGGAAAAACCTTCCCGGGCAATCATGAACCGGATACGGGAATTTATCAGCAATTATTACCAGAACAATCCATCAGAGAGAAAGTAAACCATCAGTCCAATGTAAAGGCCCCTGTCGTTCTCTCCTCATCCGAAACCACCTCATAGGAATAATTTCCCTGGGGTAATGTTGTTCCGTCAAACCGGAAAGTATAATTTCCGGGAGCCACATTTTTCTGCCGGCAAATTTCGCCCACTTTCTCTCCCTGGCTGTTATACAGGTTTATATACAAATCCACCACGGGATCTTCCAGGTTAACCTCAACATGAATGGTACAGGAATTATGATTGTGAACCAGGGTCGATTTATAAACGGCAAACAACCCATCCGTAACAGCACGGGCAGCTCCATCTGAGGGAACGTTTTTCACTGCATCATTAACAACGATACAGGAAGAACCGCCTCCGTCCAGGTTGATGGCATACGAGCACCCCAGGTAGGTCATCACATCTGATAACTCCCTGGAAGTCACACCTGCCGAAACACTACTGCGACCATCCACAACCACAAAATAAACCTGATTCCCATCCGTTGAATACCCGACTGCTGTACGCGGATGCCGGGCCGTACCTACATCTTCCGAACCGGTAGTAGCCGGGGCCGCGACTCCCGCATTTAATACCACCCGGTGTCCTCCGATACTATTTCTAAACTCCGGGATCTGAACATAAATCTCATCACCGACCGATAACGTTGCCAGGAAACTACTTGCCGTACCATGGCCCGATAAGACAAGCTTGCCATTAGGAATCACCATGGAGCCGCCACTTCCCGAATTAGTCAGTTGTTCCACCTTGCACCTGACTCCATTGGGATCTCCCAGGGAATTCCAGCTGCCATCTGCCGGAGAAACCAATAATTCTGTTCCCCAGGGATTAGTACCGGTATTCAAGCCCATAGAAGAGTTGTAAACGATCAGATAATCAGTCCACCGGGTAGAATTGACCCCGTTCAACGGCCAGGTCTGAGCTCCTTTCTTAACAAAGCCCGGAGATAATTCTTTGGTAATGGTGAGATTTACATATACCTCATCTCCCACCGACAACTGATTCAGAAATGCCTGGGATGTTCCATGTCCGGAAAGTACGATTTTACCGGTTGGAATCGTCATTGAACCTGCAGTTGATTTTGATTCCACTTTACACCGGACATTATTGTATTGCGTAATGTTTTCCCATTTTTCAAATAAGGGGGAAACCAATACTTCCGTACCTGCCGCATTCGTCCGAGTATTGGCTCCATAGCGGGATGTATACACTATCAGTTCGTTTTCCCACCTGCGATTATTCACAGCCGTTATTTTACAAGCCCCTCCGGATGTTATTACCGATCCGGTAAACTGAAGATCTCCGACAAAAGGTCTGCTGTTTTTATCAAATGCCACGGAAGGACCAAATTCGTCGGTGCCTCTCAGCGCAGGGGATTTATACAATTCTCCATTGACAACATCACCGTTCAGCGGTACGGATGCCCAATCCCCGCTCATGACATAAAATCCTCCGTTTATAGCCGACAGGACCTGATGATTCGCATACGTCCTGCCTCTTGAAATACCCAGAGGAGTATTGGTTTTAAAAACCAGGTTCTGCCCTTTCCAGGCTTCAATACTCATATTCGGATTGGTAACATTGATACCGTATACAAAAATTTTCAAAGGAAATCCGGAAACATTCAGTTCTTTATAAGTAGTGCCTGCAACTCCCTGTTCATTTTTTACTACCTGGACACTGTAGGATCTTCCCAATATGGAGATGTTCTGAGAAAACAAAAAACCGGTACGCCCTAGCAACAGAACGTAAATAAGAAAACAGAACGCAGTTCTTTTCATTTGTACGTAAACTTTTTATATTATGTATGTTTATGTATGTATTGTACTTTATATTCTTTCGTTTCGAAAATTTCCTGCGGCTATCTTCAGTTGTTCGTACCATTCTTCTCCGAACTTACGGATCAACGGTTCTTTCAAAAATTCATAAACACGGACTCCCTTGTTCTTTCCCAAGGCAATCGCCGCCTGGCAAACACTCCAACGGTGGTAATTAACTGCCCGGAAGCCGTTATACCGGGCTACCCGAACAGGATATAAATGACAGGAAACCGGTTTATAAAAATCAACCCGTCCTTCCCTGTATGCTTTTTCTATCGCGCATTTACAGTAGCCATTTTCATCATAACAGGTAAACACACAGTCTTTTCCGTCTACAATAGACGTAACGAATTCTCCGTCTTCATCCAGGTATACGACTCCCTGCTTTTCAATAACATTCCGGGCCTCCGGCGACAAATCGTCCCAAACCTGGGGTAATACCTTTTCCAGCAAAGGAATTTCATCCTCTTCCACCGGCGCCCCGGAATCTCCTTCCACACAACAGATTCCCTTACAAACCGAAAGGTCACAGATAAACATCTCCTCCAGGAGATCCATGCTAATGATTGTATCTTGTATTTGCAACATAATAAAAATAAGTTAAGAACTAAGAACTAAAAACTAAGAGTTAGAGATGATTATCCTTTTCTTAGCTCTTAGTTTTTAGTTCTTAGTTCTTAGTTTCCAATTCTCTTCCCCTGATATTTTCATTGACTTCTCCTCTGTCGTAAACGAGTTGACCATTGACAAACGTTTTTACAACCCGGTTGGAGAAAGTAACTCCTTCCAATGGAGACCAGCCGCATTTGTATAATAAATTATCTTTCGTTACCGTCCAGGATTGGTCGGGGCTCACCAACACCAGGTCGGCATAATATCCTTTACGAATGTATCCGCGATCTTTTAACCGGAATAATTCGGCAGGTGCATGACACATTTTTTCGATCACTAATTCCGGAGTAAAAACACCCTGACGGCAAAGCTCAAGCATCGCAACCAGCGAATGTTGTACCATAGGCCCTCCGGAAGCAGCTTTGAAACAAGAACCTTCTTTTTCGGAAAGTAAATGAGGAGCATGATCAGTAGCTACCACATCTAAACGTCCATCGATCAGAGCCTTTCGTAAAGCCTCCCTGTCTTCCCTTGATTTAACGGCAGGATTCCATTTTATCCGGTTACCCAGGCGGGAATAATCCTCATCTGTAAACCAAAGGTGATGAACACAAACCTCTCCTGTAATCTTCTTTTCCTGCAAAGGACCAGAGTTGAGCAGACTCAATTCCCTGGCTGTAGACAAATGAAACAGGTGCAGACGGGCGTTGTATTTCTCTGCCAGAGCGACAGCCTCGGAAGACGAGGCGTAGCAAGCCTCCACATCCCTTATTTTAGGATGAAACGTGACGTCCAGTTCCTCTCCGTACATTGAAACATAACGGGCCTTATTCGCAGCGATCACAGGCTCACTCTCGCAATGGGAGGCTATCAGCATATCTGTTTCCGCAAAGATCTTTTCCAGTGTCCGTGGATTATCTACCAGCATATTCCCGGTCGATGCTCCCATAAATACCTTGATAGCCAATGCCCGGTGAGCCTCTGCTTTTTTCAATTCGTCGATATTATCATTAGTAGCTCCGATAAAAAAAGAATAGTTGGCCAAAGAAACCTCTGCCGCCCGGTCAAACTTCCGGTTCAGAGCGTCTACGGTGGTCGTCTGCGGGTTGGTGTTCGGCATATCCATGAATGAGGTAACACCTCCGGCCACAGCAGCCCTCGACTCGCTATGCAAATCAGCCTTATGCGTCAGTCCGGGTTCACGGAAATGAACCTGATCATCGATTACCCCGGGCAATAAAAGCAATCCTCCAGCATCGATTACCTGTGCATTCTGCATGATTTCTTCAGGTACTCCGGTTGTATAAATCGCTTCTATGCGTTCTCCCTGAATCAAAACAGAAGCGTTGAACTGTTTGCCTTCGTTAATAACCCAAGCATTATGGATAAGTCTCATTTTCTTTATTATTTCTTCTGCGGATACTTTTTAAACAAACTACCCCATTTCAGTTGAATGACTCCGAACAGCGCTTCTCCAAAAATTCCTCCGCTCATTTTAGAGACTCCTTCTATCCGGTTAATGAATATGATAGGGACTTCTTTCAATACAAATCCGCATTTGTAGGCGGTAAATTTCATCTCGATCTGAAAAGCATATCCTTTGAAACGGATACGATCCAGATCTATGGTTTCCAGCACTTCTCGCCGGTAGCACTTGAATCCGGCAGTGGTATCCGCAATTTTCATGCCTGTTATCAACCGCACATACTTAGATGCAAAAAAAGACATCAGCACCCTGGCCATCGGCCAATTGACCACATTCACCCCACTGATGTAACGGGATCCAATGGCGACATCCACTCCTTCTCTGAAACAAGCATTATACAACCGGGGCAAATCATCCGGATTATGGGAGAAGTCAGCATCCATTTCAAAAATGTAATCATATTTATTCCCCAGGGACCACTTGAATCCATGAATATAAGCCGTACCCAACCCCAATTTACCACTTCGTTCCGTCAGGTGCAAACGACCAGGAAATTCTCCCTGCAACTTCTTGACAATCGAAGCTGTACCGTCGGGAGAACCATCATCTACAACCAGAATATCGAATGATTTTTCCAAGGAAAATATGGCACGGATTATTTTTTCTATATTTTCCTTTTCATTATAGGTCGGAATTATTACAATACTGTCATTCATAAATTAAAAGGATTCTTGTCTTTTTTTTCGTTTTCAAAGGTACACATATTTGTTTATTATCGCTATTTTTGCACAAATTTTAATACATTGGAGACTGCTGAATTACATAATATTTATGCCTCACATCCAGGCATAAAAGCTGCTTTAACATTATTTAAGAACAACTTCACCAATCTTTTTCTGAAAGGATTGAAAGGTTCGTCCGGTGCCGTTACCTGTTCCGCCCTTTTCGACAAACAGCCTGTGACATCCCATTTTCTATGCCTTCTGAACGATCTGGAAGATGCCGGATACTTCTACCATGATTGTTGTCAGGTGCTGGGAGAAGAACGTGTCCTGTTTTTTCCTTCCGGATACAAACGTAATATTCGTTACGGGCAACGGGATGCAGCCAATGAAATCCTGCGAACAGAGGTCCTCGGCCGGCTCATCAGCGATTCAACCCCCTGCCTGATTATCTCTTATCCGGAGGCCATGGCAGAAAAAGTTGTTTCCGGCCAGGCATTGAAAAACAAAACGCTTTCGATCAGTGCCGCTGAAAAAATCGATAGTCTTTTTGTAGCCGAAGTATTGGAATCATATGGTTTCGACCGGGTAGATTATGTATACGAACCGGGACAATATGCCGTCAGGGGATCCATCATCGACGTTTTTTCTTTTTCGAATGAGTATCCTTACCGCATCGACTTTTTTGGCGACGAAGTGGAAAGTATCCGAAGTTTTGATGTAGAAACGCAACTTTCCAAGGAAAAACTCACCGGAATTTCGATCATTTCAACACAGGCCGGATCAACAGACAGTACCTTGTTTTCGTATCTTCCCGAAACCACAAAGATTGTATTCCGCAACGAAGCATGGATTTATGAAAAGATCGAATCGATCTGGAACGAAGAACCGGTTCTGACGAATGAAGAAACCTTCCAGTCCATTGAAGAAATACGGACCTTGCTGACCTCCGGAAGCCAGATCCGGCAATTTGCCTCAGCATACGGTAAGCTTCACCTGTCGAATCCCAGTGCGCACACAAAAGAAAACTCCAACCACGAAGTGATCGAGTTTTCTACCGAAATGCAGGAGTCCTATCACAAAAATTTCGAATTGGTATCCCAATCCTTCAAAGAATGGATGAAAAACGGTTATACGATCTACATTCTGAGTGATAATGAAAAACAGATTGTCCGGATCCGGTCCATTTTTGAAGACCGGGGAGACGAAATCGTCTTTACTCCCATTCTTCGCACCCTTCACGAAGGTTTTATCGATAAAACGACACATACCTGTTTGTTTACCGATCACCAGTTGTTCGACCGTTTTCATAAATACAACCTGAAATCCGAACGTGCCCGTTCCGGAAAAATCGCCCTGTCGCTAAAAGAATTACAGCAATTCCAGAACGGCGACTACGTTGTACATATCGATCATGGTATCGGAAGGTTCGGAGGACTAATCCGGACCGAAATTAACGGAAAAATGCAGGAAGTGATCAAACTGACATTCCTCAATGATGACATTATTTTCGTCAGTATCCATTCTTTACACAAAATCTCCAAGTACAGGGGAAAAGACGGAGAACCGCCCCGGCTGAACAAACTGGGATCAGGAGCCTGGGAAAACCTGAAAAGCAAGACCAAAAAGAAAGTCAAAGACATTGCCCATGACCTGATTTTACTTTACTCCAAACGCAGGGATGAAAAAGGATTTGCTTTTTCTCCCGATACCTACCTGCAAAAAGAGCTGGAAGCTTCTTTTGTATACGAAGATACTCCCGATCAGGTAAAAGCAACCAATGATATCAAACAGGATATGGAATGCAGCCGTCCCATGGACCGGTTGGTCTGTGGAGATGTCGGTTTCGGAAAAACAGAAGTGGCCATCCGGGCTGCATTCAAGGCGGCTACCGATGGCAAACAGGTTGCAGTTCTGGTGCCCACTACCCTCCTGGCTTACCAGCATTATCATACATTCAAGGATCGGCTGGCAGATTTCCCTTGTACGGTAGACTACCTTTCCCGGGCACGGAAAGGAAATGACAGTAAAGAAATTCTACAAAAACTCAAGGATGGAAAAATTGACATTCTAGTCGGCACACACCGCCTCACAGGAAAAGAAATCGTATTCAAGGATCTCGGCCTGCTGATTATCGACGAAGAACAAAAATTCGGGGTCAGCGTCAAAGAAAAGCTGAAACAGATGAAAGTCAACGTCGACACCCTGACCATGACTGCGACTCCTATTCCACGAACCTTACAATTCAGTCTCATGGGAGCACGGGATTTGTCATCTATCACTACTCCCCCGCCCAATCGTTATCCGATCCAAACGGAAGTACACCGTTTCGGAGGAGAAATCATCCGGGAAGCGATCAATTTTGAAATGAGCCGCAACGGCCAGGTGTTTGTCATCAACAACCGGGTGAACAGTATTCACGAATTAGCAACGCTGATCCGGAAAGAAGTTCCGGACGCACGGGTAGCCGTCGGCCATGGCCAGATGGAACCGGCAAAGCTGGAGCAAATCATTACCGACTTTGCCAATTACGAATACGACGTACTGATTGCCACTACCATTATCGAGAGCGGAATCGACATCCCGAACGCCAACACAATCATCGTCAATAACGCCCAGCATTTCGGATTAAGCGATCTGCACCAATTACGCGGACGAGTCGGACGGAGCAACCGTAAAGCATTCTGCTACCTGCTTGCTCCTCCGTTACACAGCCTCAGTCCCGAAGCCCGCAGGCGATTGCAGGCCATCGAGAATTTTTCCGAACTTGGCAGCGGTATCCATGTAGCCATGCAGGACCTCGATATCCGGGGAGCCGGTAACATGCTGGGAGCCGAACAAAGCGGATTTATCGCCGACCTGGGTTACGAAACTTACCAGAAAATTCTGTCGGAAGCTGTACAGGAACTGAAAAATGAAGAGTTCTCCGATTTGTATAAAAATGAGGAAAATATCGATACCGGAGAAAACTATGTGCTTGAAACCAATGTGGAAAGTGATATGGAGTTATTATTTCCGGCTGCTTATATTCCAAACGATTCGGAACGGATCCTGCTCTACCGGGAATTGGATTCCATGGAAAGTGAGACAAATATCCAGCAATTCCGTGCCAAGTTAGAAGACCGTTTTGGTCAGATTCCCCGCCGGGGAGAAGAACTGATCCGTATCGTACGACTCAAAACCATGGCCCGGAAATTAGGAATGGAAAAAATTATTCTGAAAACCGGAAAAATGAATATCCTCCTGGTTACGAATCCAGCCTCTTCCTATTATCAGAGTGAAGCTTTCGACAAGATGCTGAAATATGTTCAACGGCATTATAAACGTTGCCAACTGAAAGAAGCAAACAACCGTCGTTCGGTGCTGATCCAGCAGGTGGAAAGCGTAGAAACGGCCTGTGCCATTTTAGAAGAAATGAATCAATTGTAAACTATGAATTACGAAGAAGCGATCGATTACCTATATAACCGGATTCCCATGTTTCAACAGGTGGGTTCTAAGGCGTACAAGGAAGGAATGGAAAACACCCTTTCCATCGATTCCCACCTGAATCACCCACATTTGTATTATCTCACCATTCATGTAGCGGGAACCAACGGAAAAGGGTCCACTTCACATCTCATTGCTTCAATACTACAACAAGCCGGCTATAAAGTTGGTTTATATACTTCTCCGCATTTAACAGACTTTAGGGAAAGGATACGGGTCAACGGAACCATGATTTCACCGGATTACGTAGCTGCATTCATGACGGAAAACGTCCATTTTTTCGAGCCTCTCCAACCCTCTTTTTTCGAGCTGACCACTGGGATGGCTTTTGCATACTTTGCCTATGAACAAGTCAATGTAGCGGTCATCGAAGTGGGATTGGGCGGACGATTGGATTGTACCAATGTCATCCGTCCCGATTTAAGTATCATTACGAATATCAGCCTGGACCATACCGCTTTATTGGGAAATACGGTAGAGGAAATCGCCCGGGAGAAGGCAGGAATTATCAAACAAGGTATTCCGGTAGTGATCGGGGAAGCAAGCGGAAAGGTGAAAGATGTTTTTTTAAATAAGTATAAGGAGGTAAATGAGGTATCAAGAGATATAAACGA
Organism: Bacteroidales bacterium; assembly: GCA_031553885.1. Classification (GTDB taxonomy): domain Bacteria; phylum Bacteroidota; class Bacteroidia; order Bacteroidales; family Azobacteroidaceae; genus JAVBKV01. Next base: position 28,129 of record JAVBKV010000001.1, on the reverse strand, counting down.
AGATCCTACTATGCAGAATATCCTCCCCCTGCCCCCTCCAGAGGGGGATAGCTTACGCCCGTTATCCGCGGAACTTTCGTCAGTACCTTATCCCCCTCTGGAGGGGGCAGGGGGAGGATATTCTAAACTACCAACACCTCAGAAACCCTCTATCCTGTTTGCCGAAGAAGAAAAGCCGATCCGATCTGCTACCCTACTCCCTTCCGGCCAGTGGCAATTCGACGCAACCGACTATCCGGAGCTCATCGGAGAATTAGGCGGTTTCGCCCAGGAAAAGAATGCGGCAACCGTCCTCTGCGCCATCAAAGAATTAAAACAAACCGGCTATCAGATTCCCGATTCAGCCGTATACGAGGGATTCAGAAAAGTAGTGGAAACCACCGGATTACTGGGCCGTTGGCAGGTAATCCAAACCCATCCCAAAATCGTATTGGATACCGGACACAACATCGGAGGAATGGAGTATATTGTCCGCCAGTTGAAGGCCCAGAAATACAATCATTTACACATTGTCATTGGTATGGTCAACGACAAGGATGTTTCCGGAGTCCTGCAATTATTACCGAAAGATGCGATCTATTATTTCACCAAAGCATCCATTCCAAGGGCGCTGGATGAAAAAGAATTAGCCGAAAAAGGCCAGATGTTCAGATTATCTGGAAAAACTTACCCGAATGTAAAAGAAGCCTATCTCCATGCAAAAAGTGCCGCCCGGCCCAACGATCTGTTATTTGTGGGAGGCAGCACTTTTATTGTGGCTGATGCCTTATCGGCAATCAACAATACAATCGATTCTATTCCTTGACATTCGGTAATTCCAAACCGAATCCATGTTTTTTATCCGCTTGTTTCAGCTTATAAGACAAGAAGATGGATATAACGCCGCAACCTACGAGCATGAGAATAGGAATCGTATAATCATATACGGCCTCTTTGGCATTGATCTGTCCCAGAATGTCTCTATTTACATAATCCAGCACGGCTCCGATTCCCCAGAAAAAGGCAGCCAGTCCCCAATTCTGAACAGTAAACATAGTAGAGTAAGCGGTTCCTAAGCGGTTTTCCGGAACAATTTTAGCTACAGAAGGCCACATGGCAGCGGGAACTAAAGAGAATGCAACCCCTAAGCTCAACAAGCCCATATATCCTAAATAAATGTTATCAAAAATGGACAAGGAAAGGTGAGCAAATATCAATAACAAAGAACCTAAAATCATCAACGATGCCGCTTTCCCTTTTTTATCAACAATATTTCCAAAGATCGGGGTAAAAATAATCGTTCCCAGCGGAATCAGGGAAGCCGTTTTCTGTCCGTTATGCATCCAGGCTGAAAAAACATCCCGGAAAGCGTAAATAAACACACCCAAGGCAAACACCACAACCACCCGGGTGATCAGCCTGGCAGAAGCCGACTTGAGGTTTGCCGGCACAACAGAAAAGCAGATGGCAGAAAGGAACAGAACGATATACATCATTGAGTTACCCAAGGCAGCACTTCCGTTAATCACGATGGAAGCGCCTTCCGGCAATTCGGAAGTAAATCCGAATTTATTCACCAGCAAATCCGATGCATATTGGATAAATGGGAATACCGCCGCATAAAAAGCAACACACAAAAGGGTAATATAAACGAATGCCGAATTTTTCACGAGTTTGACCAGGTCGGACATTTTGAATTCTTCTTCGCTTCCTGTTTCTGAAGCCATGGCTGCATTCTGCTTGTCTAATTTAATATCAAAGAAGAGATAAACCACAAACATAATAAGAGCCAGGCCCAGTAATGATGCTGCAAATCCGATTGCCGTAGAAGAGGTTCCCATAGCAATATCCGGAGAAATCGCAATTCCCATGGCAGAACCCAACCGGCCGAATCCCATATTGATAGCCATAGCCAGTGCCAGTTCGTAGCCCTTGAACCATTTCACAATCGTACGGGTAGCCACCACACAAACCACTTCCAGACCGGTTCCGAACATCATGCGTCCGATAATCATAGTCCAGAGTATAGTACTGGATTCGCCTCCAAATGTACCTCCGGAAGCTAAGAATACAATCAAACCACCGACTGTGGCTAATCCCCCGAAAATAAGTCCTGCAATACGAATACCCCATTTATCCAGAATAATACCACCCACGATAATCATCCCGAAAATGTTGGCAAAAGTCGTCATACTGATGATCCGGCCAAAATTTTCACTGGTAAATCCGTATTCGGTAAATAAAAGGCTCTTAATTCCTCCGAAGAAGTCCTGGAACCAATACGTTGAGAACGTCAATCCACTCAACAGAATCAACGCAAACCAACGCATGGCAGCACTGTCTCTCAATGTTTTTTGTATTTTTTCTTTCATGAATTAAAAATTAAGTTATTTATTATCAAGTTATTATATTTTTTATTTAAAAAATTATTGCAATATTAGTCATTTTTTATCGATATTTACCTTCATACTCGCAAATATTTTAGAGTTCCAACTTTTTTTGCTGATCGACAAAATGAAAACACTCCAACTATTCAGATAAATATCAATTCCTTCCTATACATTTTGTTCTTCAAAATTAAATCACGTTCTTTGTATGGATACAGTCTTTTTGTTTTTTGTTTATAAATGGCTTCAACTTTTTATTAACCTTTATCTAAAGTCTGATGATTGATGAAAAACAAATAATCGAGGAGCTAAGAAGGGGATCGATGCTTGCATTCAATCAATTGTATGAAATGTATAGCGGAATGTTATTCTCATTTTCAAAATCACTCTTGAAATCCGATGATGAAGCAGAGGATATCGTTCAGGATACTTTTCTCAAGGTTTGGATAAAACGGAAAGATATATCTCCTGAATATGCATTCAAATCGTATATTTTTACCCTGGCAAAAAATCAAATCTTATCCGGATTCCGAAATAAAGTAATTCATCTGAATATCGATAATCATATCAATGAATTGGAACTGGTATTGGACGAAAATGCCGAAACAATTTTCTTCAATCAGGAAATTCATCGATTAATTAGTTACTCAGAGTCTCAATTGAGTGAATTCCAATTGAAAATTTTCAATATGAGCAAAAAAGAAGGCTTGTCAACCAAAGAAATTGCTCTTAAACTAGAGGTTTCGCAGCAAACCATCAAGAATAATCTCTCTCAAATAATGAAAATCTTAAGGCAACAGCTTAAAGAATTGCGCATGTTCGGCCTATAATATGTTGTGAAACATATAAAAAATGCGGTACTATTCTACTTATTCCGAGTATAAACTATAAGGAGTAATGATTATGCAAAACAAAAACAGATTCACTAATCAGGTCATCCGCTGGATGAAGGATGATATAGAAAAGGATGAATTCCTCGCCTTGAAAGCCGGGTTAACAAAAATGAAAGATACGGAACTGGAACCGCTTCTTCAGCATCTTTGGGATGAAAGTGACGACAAAAAAGATTTTGATCAAAAACGCCGTAAAAATGGTTGGAGTAATATTCAAAATCGCATCACTATCCATAAAATGAAAAAACGGATGAGATACATGCAACTTGCAGCTTGTATGATCCCAGCTCTATTCATCTTGGCGTTTGCCTATTTTACATACTCACATTCACGAACTCCTTTAGCTTATAAAGTCTGTACAATGAAAGGTGAAAAATCGTTCGTTGAAATGCCTGACAGTAGTATAATATGGATAAACAGCGAATCATCCGTCCGCTATAATTCCGATTATGGAACAAAAAACCGGTTAGTAGAAGTAACAGGTACCGGTTTTTTTGATATTGCTTCTAACAATGAAGAAAAAATGATTGTAAAAGCCGGGAATATCCATGTGGTCGTAAAAGGAACTAAATTCAATGTAAAAAATGATGGCGAGATCGTAGAAGTGGCCCTGTTGGAAGGAAAGGTCGATATCATGATAGAAGGAGGAAAAAAGCTTACGAGTTTACTCCCTGATCAGCAAATACATATAAATAAACAAAATACAGATGACTTTTATGTTGAAAGCATCGATACCGGGCCAATTGCTGCCTGGATACATAACGAATTAGTAATTGCCAATGAGGATCTTTATTCTATAGTCAGTAAATTGGAATCCTGGTATGGAGTTAATATTAAATTGTACCATCCAGATTCTCAGGAAAAATTCACTTTTACCATGAAAACAGAGTCACTAAATGAAGCCTTAAGAATCTTAAGTCAACTTATGAAAATCGAATACTCGATCAAAGGGAAGGAGGTGATTATAAAAAAGTTATAACCCTATAATAAAGGGTATAGGAAACGGCCATTTCCTATACCCCCAATAAAAATCGACTTTCTTAGAGCTGGTAGAATCACTATCAGACCAGCCTTTATGTAGATTTACCTGGCAAAAATAGTAAAATTATATTGATTAATAACTTAAATAATAAGCTATGTTGAAAAATTGCTTAGTATTGGTTTGCCTGATTACCTTTCTGAATTCAATGGCTTTCGCCCAAAACAGTACTACCTCTTATAAAAAAAACAATATTACCGTAGGAGAACTGCTCAAAGACCTTGGAAAAGCTATCAATTATTCTTTTATGTATAGTAATACAGATATAAATGAATCACAAAAAATCAGTTTTGAGGTACAGAATCAGAATGTAAAACAAGTATTGGATAAATTGTCCGGCCTGCTGAATGTGTCTTACCAACTAGACGGGAATCATGTTATTCTGAAAAAAAACAGTACCAACCGCTTAATCACGGTAACCGGTATCGTAAAAGATTCTGCCGGAGAGCCGCTTATCGGTGCCTCTGTTCAACAAATTAACAGTACAAATGGCACCATCACTGAAATGGATGGGACTTTTACTCTAACAGTGCCTTCCAATAGCACGTTGTCGATTTCCTATCTTGGTTATGTAACCCAAAATATTCAGGTTAAGAATAAAAAACAGTTTGAAATCACGCTCCTGGATAATTCAGAAATGCTTGAAGAAGTTGTGGTTATCGGTTATGCCACCCAGAAAAAAGAAAATCTGACAGGAGCTGTTGAAAGTGTTGACCTTTCAAAAGCGAAAGGACGTGCCTATACGAATGCCAGTGCAATGTTGCAAGGAAATATCTCCGGAGCATTCATTACGCAAAAGTCCGGTCAACCGGGTAATGATGACGCCACTATTAACATTCGTGGAATCGGCACATTCGGTAATTCGGATCCATTGGTTATTGTGGACGGGATGGAAGCAAGTCTGGGTTCGATCAACCCTAAGGACATTGAATCTGTTTCCGTTCTCAAAGATGCAGCATCCTGTGCAATCTATGGTAACCGTGCCTCTAATGGAGTCATCCTGATCAAAACCAAGACGGGGGAGAATGATAAAATGAATATCGAATACAATGGACTTTATGGTATTCAGAAAGCAACTTCATTACCTAGTGTATTAAAGGGCCTGGACTTTCTGGAATTAAAAGCGGAAGCATACCGGAATACAAACGGAAATGATCCGAATTGGTATACAGATGAATATATGAACAATTACCGGAATCATGTAGATGAATATATGTATCCGACCAATTACAGTTGGCTGGATGAAACCTATCGCTTTGCATCGATGACCGATCATTACCTATCGATGACCGGTGGTGGTAAAAACCTGAAATATGCTACTTCGGTGGGATATCTGTATCAGGATGGGATTATAAAAGGTAATAGTTCAAACCGATTTACGTTCCGGAGTAATGTAAGCGCTTCCTTTCTCAATAATAAATTGAAAGTGAATGCCGGCATTTCAACTCAATACAAAACAATCGATGACCTCGTCGACGGCGCTTCGTCGGCCATATACAGTTCGTATGTAGCTCCACCCACTATCAGCATGAAAATACCCGGATTAGGCTATAGTAATCATGGTTTTACATTCGGTGCCCGGGATGCCGGGGGATTTAATAAAACGACAGAAATACCTCTTACATTGAATGGGTCTATCGAATTAACTCCTTTAAAAGGACTTGGCATTACCGTTTATGGAGGTATGGACCGGGGAGATTGGAAAAAGAAACGGTTTGTTCCCAGCGTGCAACTATTTGCATTGCAAGACGATGGTTCCGTGGTGACTCCCAAACCCAGGACTTCCGAACTGAATCAGGATATAAACAACTGGCAGACCTGGGTCTTCAATGCGCTGACCAATTACACCATTAATATTGCCAAAAAACATGATCTCGGACTGATGGGTGGTTATGAAATGAGAAAACACACAACCAATAATCAATCTATGTTTGTCCGGGATCTTACAGTTAATTTACCGGAATTTGAAGTAGGCGATCCCAACACAATGAAAATCAATAGTGGGGCTTCTGAGCTGGCCTGGTTGTCTTATTTCGGACGATTTAATTACGCATTCAACAGCCGTTATCTGTTGGAATTTAATTTGCGTTACGATGGTTCATCGAGATTTATCGAAAAATGGGGGTTATTTCCCTCTGTATCTGCCGGCTGGAGGATCAGTGAAGAAAAATTCATGGAAGAGCTGAATTGGTTGAACAACCTGAAAATCCGTTTTTCCTGGGGTAAACTGGGAAATGAAAGCATAGGACAGGCTTACGCAGCTTCTGATGAATTAAGTTTAGACGGGAAATACAACTTTAATAATACACTCGTTAGTGCGGCGTATGTATCCAAACTGGCTAACCGTCTTACATCATGGGAAACATCCGAACAATACAATATCGGTGTCGACTTTGACATCTTCAGCAAGATTTCCGGTACATTGGAATATTATATCAAAAATGCAAGCGATATTTTAATGCAGGTTCCGGTGTCAAGTACATTGGGGATGTCAACAGATCCTTATCAGAATTCGGGAAAAATGACCAATAAAGGTCTTGAGATGCTATTGCGTTATAACGACCGTTTTGGAGAGCTCGGTTTCAACACCAATGTGTCTGCATCCTATATTAGAAATGAAGTTAAAAACCTGGCCGGAGTGGATGAATTAATCCGAGGAAATACCATCTGGCGTATAGGAAGCAGTTTTAATTCATTATACGGACTGGAAACAGAAGGCATTTATCAGAGTGACGAGGAGATAAAGAATCATCTTGTATTTTCAAAAAACGGAATCTCCTTAAATCCATATTATGGAATGACTCCGGTACCGGGTGACATACGTTTTAAAGATCAGATTACAGAAGATACCGACGGTGATGGCATTCCCGATGCACGTGACGGAATTATCAATGAAAAAGACAGGGTTATTTTGGGACAAACATTCCCTAAATGGACCTTTTCAGGGACCATAGGATTTGACTGGAAGGGATTTGACATTTCTATGTTTTTGCAAGGCGTTGCAGGCATTAAGGCCCTAAACCAGGGAATTATTACCGTTCCGTTCCATGGAGGGGAAGCTAATACCGGCGCCTGGTATGAAAAACGATGGACCCCTGAAAATCCGAGTAAGAAGATTCAACGGATCTTTTCTGATCCCAAACGTTCCGAGTTAGTCTCTGAATATTATTTGGAAGACGCATCCTATATCCGCTGTAAAAGCCTGGATTTCGGCTACACAGTCCCCAAAAGGCTGGTCCGTAAACTGTTTGCGACAGATAGTTCCATCCGTGTATACTTATCATTCCAGAATTTGTTCACTATCACGAATATGCGATACAAATTCGATCCTGAAAAACCGACAACTGTAACCAATACATTGCAGTATCCACAGTCTAAAATTTATTCATTGGGTGTAAACTTGAAATTTTAGTAGGAAGTAATATGAAAAAAACAACAATTATATTGACAGCATTAGCACTGGGAATTACCTTAATTTCCTGTAGTGATTTTCTGAATACAGAACCCCTTGATTTCGTTTCCCCGGATAATTACCTGGAAAATGAACAACAAGCTGAAGTTTTAATTAATGGAGCTTATGCTGCATTGACAGGGGGAAGTGAACCCGAGTCCTTTTTTCCTATACACCTGGCCACTGCTACTGATGACGCTTATGACCCACAACCCTGGCATTATACGACTGAACTTGCGAATGGCCAGGCAAATGCCAACAGTTCATGGCCCAGATGGAAATGGAGTCGCGATTACAAAGGCATATCTCGTTGTAATGTCTTTATAAACAGCATATTTAAAGCAACAATCAGTCCTCAGATAGCGAATCGTTTTGTGGGCGAAGCTAAATTTCTCAGGGCCTGGTTTTATCATGATTTAATCACATTTTTTGGAGATGTCCCTTTAATCTTAGAACCAGGTGATCTGAGTAACAGCAAGCCCTCCAGAACACCGAAACCGGAAGTTATTACTCAGATTCTGAAAGACTTGGAAGAGGCTATTCCGCATCTTCCTCTTAAATATGAGAATGCGAAAGATAACGGACGTATTACCAAAGGGGCCGCCATAGGACTTAAAGCCAGGGTCTTATTGTATGAAAACCGTTGGGCTGATGCTGCACGGGCTGCTAAAGATGTTATGGACTTGAATCACTATAAATTATATCCCAGTTATCAGGGCCTTTTTCTGGAGCAGAATGAAAATGCGGCAGCTAGTGAAGTCATGTTTCAACGCTATTACACAGGTAAAATTGACCCGGGTGAAACGTTCAAAATGCTTGCGGAATACCCTGCTCTTCAGGTAACCAAACAACTTGCGGACTCTTATTACATGAATGATGGTTTCCCAATCAATGAATCTCCCAAGTATGATCCCGCGAACCCTCACATGAACCGGGACCCGCGCTTTTATGCTTCTCTTTATTATCCGGGAAGTAAATACCTGAATTACAAATTTAATACTCCGGATCCTTCTGTATCTACAGATTCGGTCACCATTTCCGTATGGATTGTGGGTTGGACCGGATACCGGTGTAAAAAGCACGTAGATGGCACATTAACTGACATAATCAATGATGGAAGAAATACGTATTTTATGCGTTATGCTGAAATGTTACTGACGTTTGCAGAAGCGGAAAATGAAGCTAACGGGCCATCTGAGGCGGTATATAATGCCATAGATCAGTTGAGAGACCGCGCAAACATGATTCGTCTTTCCGAATCCATGCCTGGGTTGAGCAAAGATAAAATGCGTGAAATCATCCGTAATGAACGCCGTGTAGAGCTCGCGTTGGAAGGAATGAGATGGGCGGATATCCGCAGATGGAAAATAGGTGAAAAGGTAATGGTGAATGCGCTGGGCTTGGATTCGTCCAAGTTGATCGAGGGCCAATACCCTGGTGATGGAAAAGGGGAAAGTGACAAGTGGCAATACGTAGAAAAAGTAATCGATGTAAGGCAGTTTAATCCTTCCAGGGATTACCTGTGGCCTATCCCTCAATATGAATTGGATGCCAATGAGAATATGGTACAAAATCCGGGTTATTAATAAAATGAGAGAAAAAATGAAAAAAAGTGTATTTATAGGAATAATAATGGTATCGATATTCGTTTTCTCCAGTTGTGAAAAAGACGATGAGGTTCCCGCAATTTCAAAAACTGTACTGAAATCATTCGGACCTGATTTCGCAATCGTCCAGAGTCGCCTGTATCTGACCGGAGATTCTCCGATTAAAAGAAGCGGAGCTTGCTGGGTACTGAAATCGATCCTGACCGATGATGAAAATGCAGTGGAATTTGCTACCATAAACGATTTTGTCCAGGAACAAAAAATATCGGAACCGGGTGTGTTCAATATGCGTGTTACCGGACTGGATGCAGATACGGCCTATTATGTGCGTTTCTTTGCCGAAAACGGACAAGGCATTACTTATAGTTATCCGGTAAGGGTCAGGACTACTAAAATCTATGACGATAAGATTTTTGTGGAAAACGGAAGTTTCCAAATGGGAAATGGAGATGGTAATGTGAATGAAATGCCCGTACATGAAGTAAAAATAGAACGTTCGTATTACCTTTCGAAACAGGAAGTAACAAATGCTGAATATTGTAAGTTTCTTAATAAAAATGACATCAACAAAGACGGAACTTTCGGCGAACACCTGTATATCGACCTCAAAGCCGAAAATGTCGGTATTGAACACAATGAAACTTCTTTTATCCCGAAAGCCGGATTCGAAAACAAACCGGTGTGTTTTGTTTCATGGTTTGGAGCAAATGCCTATTGTGAAGCGAATGGAGGTCGTTTGCCTTATGAGTCCGAATGGGAATATGCAGCTAAAGGAGGAGTGAACCTGGATGATTTTTCTTTTGCAGGCAATGATAATGCTCAGGAAGTAGCATGGTTCAATGAGCCGGAAATTAAACCCGGAGGTGAAAAAAAATCGAATTCCCTGGGATTCTTCGATCTGTCGGGAAATGCGGCAGAATGGTGTTCCGATTGGTATGATGCAACCTATTACGAAAAATCGCCGTCTATAAATCCTCTAGGTCCCGGATCCGGTACCGAGAAAGTGATCAGAGGAGGAGATTTCTCGTCAGGTCCGGTAACCGTTTCTGCCCGTCAATCCAAAACACCTGATACTTGTAGTCCTTATATCGGATTTAGAATGTGTATTAAACTTTAGAGAAAAATGCGATGAAGAAATTATTATTAGTTGCTATAATCTGCTTATTAGCAGCCTGTGGCGTTGATCAGGAATATAACCCGGTGGTTACTCCGTTGGCACAAACCGTGATCCCCCGGAATGTTACTTCTACGAAAGCAATTCTTTTAGGTAATAGCCTGAATGGAGGAGCACAAATTTCAGAACGAGGATTCTATTACATCACTAATATGGATAATGCGATTACACAAGATACTCCAATCCGTGAATTGCTTCCTGTAATGAAAGAAAAAGGACAACAGGTAGATGTCCCTGTATCGGGTGAATTCGAAGGAAAGGTAGAGGGCCTTACCCGCCATACAACCTATGCGGCCATGGCCTATGTTGTTACTTCTGCCGGCACTTCTTATTCCAATGCCTGTGTATTCACAACTCCGGGAGAAATTCCTCCCACTGTTTCCATAAATAAAGAATATGTCAAAGAGGAAGGAAGTACGAATATTGTATTAACAGCTTCGATGGACGCTCCCGGCGGTGATGATGTCAGTGAAATGGGATTTGTATGGAGTAATACAACGATAGAACCTACGTTGGAAGATGGTACGGCGATTACAGTGGATCCTGTAATTGGTATTTTTACTACCCAACTGACTGATCTTGTCTTATTGAGAAAATATTACATCCGGGCGTATGCTAAAAACGCGTATGGTACAAGCTACAGCGAAAGTCTTATGGCATTATTCATGGGAGATCAATTTATCGATAGCAGAGACGGGCAAAGTTATCCGGTAAAGCAATATGGGAATTCCGTTTGGATGACAGAGAATTTCCGGCATTTACCTGAAGATAAGTTTCAGAAAGGAGCGTGGGTACAACCCCAGAACTATACATCTGTCAGTGAAGCTAAAGCATCTGAATCCTATTTGGTATATGGTTGTCTGTACGATCTGGAAACAGCCCTGGCGCTGGCTCCTGAAGGATGGCATGTAGCTACTGACGCTGAATGGATTGAACTCGAAATAATTTCAGGAATTTCTCAGGAAGATGCATGGAAAGAAAATGATTGGCGGGGAAATACTAATGATAAATTAAAAGCATCTACCTGGGAGGGACTGGGCGCCTGGAATAATTCCATGCAGTTTAATCTTCATCCCGGAGGTAAGAACTGGTTTGGAGCCGCATTTCAGGATTATAAATCATTGGGATTTTATTGGACCTCAACAATCAATGAAGGACGTCCGGACGGACAATTAAATCCATTCTATCGATTTTTCTCTTCCGGACCAGGTACCGGTCGCTTTAGCGATTTTCCATCCCAGGTTGCTCTCTCTGTTCGTTATGTAATGGATTAAATGTAAATGTAGTTGTAAACGTTATGAAAAAATATATTTTTAGCACTTTCGGAATCAGTTTTTTGCTGAGTCTCCTGTTATTTTCATGCTCCGATAAACAAGCATCGAAAGAAACAACATCGCCTGATGCCAATGAAATAGTCGATAAAATAATTGTTCAAAAGGACTACATCAGAGATCCCCAACGATGGGAAGGCCCCAGGCTATGGCCCAATGGTTTTAAGGTGGAACAGGAAATCAGTTCACTGGGAGCACACCGGACGTATGATGCAACGGTTAAGTCGGTCCGGAAATATAAAGCCGGAGAGGTAGAATCCCGGCTGCCCCGTTTAAGAGCTGCCGAATGGGGATATACTGTTCTCAACCTCCAGACAGGCCAATACGATGGTAGCGGCAGGCAGATCAATAATTCGTTTCTCGATAACCTGGCTCAGATCACGACCCGCGAACAGGCCCTGACCAACATTATGGAGTTTGTAAAACAGCAATACGCCTATAAAGCGGAGGATGGAACGTGGGTGACAATCGAACAGGGAAATCCCTGGTATTCGATGAATGGACATCATTGCTGGCATCATTATGCAGGAGAGGAAGGAGCTGAGGTACTGGCAAGCGAAATAGGAGAAAATATCCATGGATATCAACTTCATATCGCAATGAACCGGGGAGCCGCCAAGCAGTATAACACGCCGTGGACGATTGATTTTTCAGCCTGGCATGGGGCCGGAATCCTGGATTATTCATCCCATCCGATATGGACCGGATACAGCGGTGTCGACCGGGGACATTCCATTAGTTTACTGGAACGTTCCATGTTAATGAGTTTCATGAGTGGAGCCGATGCGGTTGTTGCAGAAGCCGGCGGAGCTATTTCTTTCTATGACGAGCTAAAAGCAGACGGAACATACGATTTAACTCCTTATGGGGAAGTTTTTCAGCATCTTACCTGTTTTAGTGAACAGCATCAGGTTGGGATTACGTACACCCCGGTTGCTGTGATTCTCAATAAATATCATGGAATGGACAGACAACCGACCGGACAGAAGGCATTCGGGAAATTCCCCTATAATGACGGTGATTTCGAAACGTTTAATCTGATTGAAACAATCTGGCCCAACACGTTTAGCGTTGAAGTTTCAGGAAATGAAACAGGCGCTATGGTTAACGGGCCGACTGCCGATCAGTATGACTTTTTACTTCAGAATGCTCCATTGGAATTATTAAGGACCTATCGTACGGTTTTACTTAGCGGAGCCATTGACTTATCCGATACAGAACTTCAACATTTGAATGATTATGTGTCACAAGGTGGAGTATTACTTGTGTCAGAACTCACGTTGCCCCTGTTTTCTGTAGGATCGATCCATGGTACTATCACCGAATTTCCTCTGGGAAAAGGTAAAATTGTCGGATTTAAATCATCTGCTTTAACTGAGGTTGTGACTAATTACCTGAAATATACGATTCCTTTCAAAATCGATCGACAGGTACAATACTTTCTCAATGTGAAAGATGGAGCTTACTACCTGACGCTGATCAATAATTCCGGTGTTACGAAAAGAGCGCACGACAAACCGGTCATCGATCCCGACAAGAAATTAACCGTTACTGTCGAGTACACAGGATATGCAAGCCTGAAATCCATCAAAGAGATCTGGAATCAAAAGAATATAAAAATAAAAGAGGATGGAGTGAGTCTGGAAATAGAACTTGGACCCGGGGAAGGAGCGGTTATTGAGTATGTTCAATAACGGGTGATTTACAGAAAGGAGCTGTCTCAAAAGCGAGACGGCTCTTTTTTTGGAGGGAGGATTTTAAGCAGAGTCAATCTAATTTATCCCTTAACTTTTTAAGGAGTGGCAAGTTTTTTCCAGAGAGCGGTAGAGAAAGAAAATAAAAAATGTTCTATTTTTTGCGAATACAAAAAAGTCATATTATTTTTGTAAAAAAGACAAGGTGTATGATTGTTACTTTTGATAAGAAGTGTTATGATCACAATAAAAGGGATTGATCCTCGCATGATAGCAAATAACCTTACGCCCTACGAGCCGACGCATCCGGGCGAGGTATTGAAAGAAGAAATCGAGTATCGCGGCATATCACAACGGAAACTTGCTGCACAAATGGGAGTAGCATATTCCGTACTTAATGAAGTATTGAATTGCAAGCACCCCGTAACCACAGAATATGCTTTGCTTTTTGAAGCCGCTTTGGGTGTCGAAGCCGGAATATTTTACGCATGGAGGCTGATTACAATATACAAGTAGCACGAAAGGACAAAACATTTGCGGAACGTCTTGCTGAAATCCGCAAAATGGCAGCAATACTTTAATATAACTAATGGTACTTAACATAACGGTAGTTTCTTACATCAATAAATAATTTATGAAAAGACCATTAATAACTTGTCTTGTTTACGCACTGCTTATACCGAACCTATTTTCTCAAGAGGGAGATGATCATAGAGGAGGTCGTTTTACAAAGACGATAGGCTACAATTTATTAGTATTAGAAGACACTTATAACCTCGAAAGTAAGAGTGATATTGAAAAACTCCTTTTCGGTAAATACAATTCCCCTGTTGAATTTTTTCATATCCCATCTTCTGGGGAGTATGCTGGTTTCCGTATAGTGAGAGATTCTGCAAAAACGTCTTATACCCTGGAAGTCAAGTACATTACTAATTATGTAGAGGCAAGGCATATAGCAGATACAAAGTATCCATTAATAAATACACCTCTTTCTCTTGATAAGTTCCAGAATCAGTACCTCTCTGAAGACGAAAAAGAATTATTATCATTCAGGAGAAATAGGGAGGAAAGGATTAAACTTTATAATGTTGAGATACTCTCTTTGCCCATCACTGAACAATTTGCAGAGAAATTACATGACAAGATGGCTTCCGTCATCGACAATTTTAAAGCAGGAGGTGTTCCTCCCCACATTTTTGATGGATACGAGGTAACTTTCCGCACCGTGGTTGAGGATGAAGTATGGTCGTTAAAAGTTCAGGCACCAGGGGGCAATGCATGTACAATGTCCGATCTTTGCATACAAATCATCGAAGACGTTAAGAATGATACATTTAAAGAAACAAAATATATAAAATTGCTTGATTTTTAATGAATATTGCTATTTCTACTCCGTTGGCGTTGGTATTGTGAGAAGTTCAGATAGGTTCTTTTTTAGAAATTTTGAGTTCCTCAAATAACATTGACTTGGGAAGAATAAAGGACGATCCCAAACCTCGGCTCCAATTTGTTGAAATAAACTCCTCATCTGAAACGCCCAGAATTTTTCCAAACGCTTTGTAATCACCACTAGGAGTATAAAGCCCCCTGACTAATTCTTCCCTTCCATCCTCTACATATATTCTTATACCTTCATTGTTTGAGCTCAATTTGATAATATATGCGTATTCTAAACCTGCTTTACGAGCCGCCTTAATTAATTTCCGCTTTAAATCGGCGTCAGTAGTTGTATTTTTTGCTGTAAACTGTATCACTCCGGGGAAAAAGGATGTTCTCGGACTGGCAAAAATCTCACTGGTAAAAGCCGAGTTAAGCATAAAACGGTTATGTCCGTTGGAATGTGGATTTTTTAAAGAAGGAATCCTGCCATTCAGCATATTTTTCAATACGCCGTTTTTTATTAGTATCAATTCTTTGGCAGGCGCTACCCCTTCACTGTCCATAGGGAAATAACCCTCTAAAATTTTCCCCTTGTACATTTTAGTTCCCGAAAGTGATTTGACAGTCAGTTGGTTCGAAATAATACGTTCGCCCATCTCTGTTTCAAAATTTCTCCGCCTGACATTATAATTTGCATCTAAATCTCTGTGCGAAACCATCATCGCATTGTTGAAAAAAGAATAACCAATAAGATATGCTAACGCGTCTTTTTCACATAAAACCGGACCAATATACGACTTATCAGCTACAGGTGCATTTTTCAGTTCTAACAGATGAGTAATTTTCTTTTCACATTCTGCCGCAAATGTTTCCATATCGGGAAGTCTGTCGGTTGATGAACGAAAGATGGAAATATAATCTCGAAGTTCTTCACCATCGTCTGCGATTAATTGGGTAACAAAACTAATGTTGCACTGAACTAAGGGAACTGCAAATCGACTGCCTTCAGTATTGTAATAGTATGCCATTCCATTTATGAAATCAATTTCAACATCCGATTTTATGATTTCGGGGTATTTATTGGCAATGGCAGAAGCAGTACGCGCATACATTTCCCAATATTCACGGTCGGTGTTTATTTTTTCAGGAGGAAGTATCAAATTTACCACCGGTGTTTTTTCAAAATCGGGTAGTGTCTTTTCTTCCGGTGTCCGTTTCATGTAGCTCAACATACCCTGCTTTTTTCTATATGCGTGAACAGCTGCTTTATATCTGTTTTCTAAAGCATTCCTGATAGAAACATCGATATCTGTAGCATCCAAATTCACTTTTTGAATCGCAGATGAATGCGTGTATGCATCCATTCTCTCGTTGTTAACGAAGTAATCACCAACGTACAAAGTGGGCATACCCCATCCGGTGCGGTTTTCATCCGATTGGGTAACAGAGCCGAATGACGCTTTAACAAGCATTTGATATTGATCAATAACGGCGTAACTGATGAAAAAAGGCGATGGTAATCCGTCTGATTTTAATCCGATTAAATTTTTGTCCACTTCCTTTTTGATGGCAGATATCACAGGATTTTCCGTTTGTGCAACAGAGAAAACGATGTTCATCATCATAAAGACGATGATGAAAAATGATTTTAGGAATAATTTACAGGCTAACATGATCGTATGATATTAATCAATTATTAGTATCTTTTCTATCATCTAATACTCATTCGGCAATTCTGCCAACTCTGCTGCCGTAAAAACAGGCCCATCCTTACATACATACGTTTTCCCCACATTACACCGGCCGCATTTTCCAAAGCCGCATTTCATCCGGTTTTCCAATGTGGTGTAAATATTTTCATCCGTAAAACCCAATTTCTTCAACACCGGGAATGTATTCTTGATCATAATCGGTGGACCGCAAACAATAGCGATCGTATTTTCTGCCGAAGGAGCCGTTTTATCAACAATCGATGGAACAAAACCTACCTGCCCTTTCCATTCGGGCGTCTCGCCTCCCGGATCGACTGTCAGGTACAGATTCACATCCGGACGTTCTTCCCATTCTTTCAGTTCGTGCTTATATACTAAATCGGCAACCGTACGAGCTCCGTAAAAAATAGAAACGTCTTTATAATCCGCACGGTTATCCAGGCAGGACCAGATCACGCTCCGCATTGGAGGCAGAGCAATCCCTCCCGCAATAAAAACTAAGTTCTTGCCTTTCCATTCTTCAATGGGAAACGTATTTCCATAAGGCCCCCGGAATCCGACCACAGCGCCTTCTTCCAGACCGGACAAGGCTGTAGTCACGCGCCCCACCTGACGAAAAGTACATTCTACATACCCTTTCCGCGTATGGGGAGAAGCAATACAGAAAGTAGATTCACCTTCTCCGAAAACCGAATACTCGGCAAACTGGCCTGTTTTAAACTGAAAAGCATCACCTTCCTCAGGATCCAAAAATTCCAACCGGAAAGTTCTGACAGCCGGGGCCTCTTCCGTAATTTTAGCGACCTTCATCCGATAAGGCAAATATATATTCCGTTCCATCTTGAGCTAACTCTTAATTTTTAATTCTTAATTTTTTAATTCTTAACTTATAGTTCCCCCAGGCTTTCCGCAATATTCATGTCCACCGGACAACGGCGGGAACAGCGTCCGCAACCGACACAACCCCTGATATCCAGCCGTTCGGGCATGTATGAAAACTTGTGCATCAGCCGTTGCCTCCAACGGGCACCTTGTGTTTCCCGGGGATTATGCCCCGATGTGTGCAGGGTAAAAAGTTTGGATCCGCAGGTATCCCAACTCCGGACACGCTGACCTTTACTTCCTTTGGTTTCATCCTGAATATCAAAACAGGCACAGGTCGGACAAACAAAAGCACAGGCTCCGCAACCCAGGCAACGCATCGCATAATCATCGAATACATTCGTATCGAAAGCTGCATTTATACGCTCTTCCAATCCGGAATCATCAAAACGGACGGGCACATTCGCCAGGTATTTTTCTTTTGTCGTTTCCCCTCCTTCTTCGAACAGATCCGGCATGGAAGCAACCAACGCTTCACCTTTCGGGGTATTAATCTCAGCGATATAATCGCCCGTATCCGTTAATGTCAACAGGATGTCACTGCCTGTTTTATCTCCCGGTCCTCCTCCGATGGAAGTACAAAAACAATAATCATCAGCCTCGTTACAGGAATAAGCGATCAATGTAGTCCGCTCCAGACGGGTCTCAAAAATCGGATCGACCGGATCCCATCCGAAAATGGCTTTCAGGCTTTGCATTCCCCGGGCATCACAGGGACGAATACCGACTACGACCCGGTAAGGAATTTTATTTAAATCTATATCCTGAACGCTTACATCGTCTTTGGATCTCGTATAAGAAAATAATTTTTCCACTTTAGGAAATACAAATGCTTTGGCTGACATATCCGGTAGAATAAATCCGGTTGCCAGGTCTGCCGGCGAATTGATCCGTTGATAGCCGATTCTCTTGCCCTGTCGGACAGGTCCATATACTTGCCGGGTTTCCAGCAGTTTTGTAATCAGCTTCGTATGCGCCTCTTTTCTTAGTATTTTGATTTGATCAGCCATGAGATTAACCTATAAAATTTTCTTTATCATCCGGACGGAAAGTCGACATTGCACAACCTTCCTCCCTGTTCATTCCCGAAACGACACCATAACCGGCCTTGATTTCATCAGCCATTTTCATAGGCAACAAGTGGATCGGAATATTCACCGGACAAGCATCCCCGCATTGTCCGCAGGAAATGCAACGACCGGAAAGGTGCATGGCCCGCATGATGTGCCATTCCAGGTTACCCAGAGTCGTCGATTCGGTCGGGATCCACTGCGGCTGATTCGCTTCAACCGTACACTGCGTACAATAGCAAAGCGGACAAGCCTGGCGGCAGGCATAACACTTGATGCAATTCTCCATCTCGTTTTTCCAGAAAACCCAACGTTCGACGGGTGACATCGCATCCAATTTCTCCAGCATTTCCCGGTCTTCTTCCCGGACCGGCGGAGTCAGGGATGATAACAGATTCTCTATTTCATCGAAGGATTTACAAACCGTCACTTCTCCGTTATTTCCAACATACAAAGCGATTAAAGCACCTTCTTTCAGTTGTTTTTCAGCAGCCAGCCGAATGATTCCGCGAAGGGTCTGCACCGTAGCTACAATCGCCGGTTTACCCAACGAGGCTGTTTCTTTTTTATAAATATAAACGGCCAGGTTTTGCGTACAACGTTCGTCGAGCAGCAATTGTCCGGATTCTTCTGCAGTACGGGCAAAAACCGGACGTACCCGTCCCCGGCTTCCCTCACCGTATCCGATGACTACATCAGCTTCGCCGTCTGCCAGCAGTTGCCGGGCTATTTCATTGATTTTTCCCATCACTGATCCTCCCATACTTCGTTAGACAATTCTTTGTACGCTTCGTAAGGGCCCAATTCCCGGACTTTAGCCACCGTTGAATTGACGACCTCCGCCCATTTGGCTCCTTCGGCTGCCGACACCCAGGTAAAAGTGATCCGGTTGACATCAACTCCCATAAAATCCAGCAGAGAACGAAAAACCGTCCAACGGCGGCGAGCATGAAAATTCCCGGAAGTATAATGACAATCGTTCGGATGACACCCCGACACGATCACACCGTCAGCCCCATTGGAAAATGCCTTCAAAAGCAGCATGAAATCAATGCGTCCGGTACACGGAAATCGGATAATCTTCACATTGGAAGCATACTTGATCCGGCTTGTTCCCGTCAGATCGGCCCCGGCGTATGTACACCAGTTACAGACAAATGCAACTATTTTCGGTTCGAATTCCATATCTTAGTTATTAATTTTTGTTTTCACCAATTCATAAATCAGATCCAATGCCCGCTTTTCCCCTTCACAATTGATTGCTCCGACCGTGTCCCTGGGACTGTGATAATCGGGATGAAGACCGGTTGTAAAAGAAACCACCGGAATATTTTGTTCATAAAATGGAAAATGGTCGGTATTATTTTCGACCCGCGATGGAAACATCAGTTTTAACTCCGGGAATTGCGTAACTAGTTTTTTCAAAACCACGTTAGCCGTATCTTTTGGATCAATCGCATTCACAGAGATTTTGTTTTCCGGATTCATTCGTCCAATCATATCCATGTTCACCATAAGCGCTATTTTTTCACGGGGAACCGGCAAATGATCGACAAAAAAATAAGACCCGAGCAATCCCTGTTCTTCAGCCCCGAAAGCAACAAAAATAACGCTTCTTTTCAGATCTTTTTCAAAACTCAGGCGCTGTGCTATTTCCAACAAACCTGCCGTTCCGGAAGCGTTGTCATCGGCACCATAATAGACCTGGGCATTACTTTCTCCGGGAAAAACATTCCGTTTACCCAGATGGTCGTAATGGGCTCCCAATACGATATATTCATCTTTCAGGACAGGATCTTTTCCTTCCAGAAAAGCGACCACATTACGGGAAATCAATGAATCCACCCGGATAGAAGCCGTAACTTCCACCGGAATAGGAATCACACATTTACCGGGATTATTTTCCAGTTTTTTTGCAACATCTTCCTTAGTCAGATTTACATGCCGAAATAAATTATCGGCCACTTTTCCCGACACTTTTATTATCGGTATGGAAAATCTTCCATCTGTATAAGACTCAAAGTAGGAAGTACGGGGTTCATCAATGAGATCGACGAGTAATACTCCTCCGGCTCCTTTTTTCATCGCATCTTTCATCCTGAAAAGTAAAGGCCGGCTCATCTTGGGCATTCCCGGAGCATCCTTTTCCCTCGTGAACATCAACAACCATTTATTATTGATATCTTCCTTATCGTACACGGCCTGAGGCAATGCATACTGGAATCCAAAATCAACAAAAACGACTTCTCCGGCGAATGTTTTTGTAGAATCCAACGATCCTATTGCGTAAAAATCCTCTTCGTTTATTCCTTGAAAAATTCCGTTTATTCCTTGAAAATCTCCGAAAGAAAGGGTTGATCCGGGATTCTTTCCCCGGGAGAAAAAGGAAAAAGGTTGAAAATAGTTGTTGGAGAACGCTTTCAATCCAACATATTCAAACTGTTTCTGAATGTAATTTCCGGCTTCAAACTCTCCCCTACTTCCTGCATCCCGGCCTTCCAATGAGTCGGAAGCCAGTATGCTGATATGGTAATAAATATCTGTTGCGGTAATTGCAGAGTCCAACAGATACACTTCGTCTTCCGGCGTACTATCCGAACCGGAAGCCCCGCAGGTATACCCTAAAAACGGCATTGCAAAGAGCAAAAAGCAAAAAAACAGAGGTATTTTCATTTTTTATTTATTCGTTCAATAAAGCGACGACTTCCTCATAAACCTGCTTATTGGAATATCCTTCCAGGTCGATGGATTTGGAACGGCAAAAAGCGACACAGGTTCCGCACCCCTGGCAAAGCCCCGGGTTAATCCTGGCAATCTTTTTGACAACGTCTCCATTCCTGTTTTTCAACTCTTCGGTATCAATGGCCTGGTAAGGACAAATCTGTACGCATAATTCGCAACCCATACAAGTAGAGAAAACAGGCGGCGGCATCCGGTTGACTTTCGCCACTACCGGCTCCCGGGTCAGTTCACTGTTTGAAAACAGACCAATAACCTTAGCAGCAGCTCCGGAAGCGGCAGCCACTGATTCGGGAATGTCTTTCGGTGCCTGACAGGCTCCTGCTAAGAAAATTCCGGCCGTATTGGTTTCCACCGGTTTTAGTTTCGGATGCGCTTCAGCAAAGAATTTATAAGGATCGTAAGAAACGTGCAGTTTCTGAGCCAAGGCTTCGGATCCTTCGGAAGAAACAGCCGCAGAAGCTAATACTACCATATCCGCCTCGATTTCGACCGGTTTGCCGCCCAACAGGGTATCCGCTCCTTTTACGATCAGTTTGCCGTTTTTCTCATAAATCGTGGAAACACGTCCGCGGATGTATTTGGCTCCGTCTTCTTCAATGGCCCGGCGGGTAAATTCATCGTAATTTTTTCCGGCTGCCCGGATGTCCATATAAAAAACATAAGGAGTTCCCTCATGCACTTTGTGTTTGTACAACATGGCATGCTTGGCCGTGTACATGCAACAGATTTTAGAGCAGTACGGAATTCCCTTCGCTGCATCACGAGATCCTGCACAGGCAAGAAAAACCACTTTTTCCGGTACTTTTCCGTCGGAAGGACGGCGTATTTCGCCCTGAGTGGGTCCTGAAGCTGAAGCCAGACGCTCGAACTGCAAGCCGTTGATTACATCTTTGTATTTGCCGTAACCGTATTCCGGGAAGAAATCGGCATTTTTTACTTCAAAACCAGTGGCCAATACCAGCGCTCCGGCTTTTACTTCGATAATTTCATCCTCCTGATCAAAATCAATGGCCCCTGTGGGACAAAGTTTCTGACACACTTTGCATTTACCGGTTTGATAAAAACGGCAGTTAGCCCGGTCGATCACCGGTTTATTGGGAACCGCCTGCGGAAATGGCACATAAATGGCAGTACGCGTACTCAACCCCTGCTCAAATTCACTTGGAATCTTCTTAGTAGGACATTTGGTCGTACATAAACCGCAACCAGTACATAATTTTTCATTGACACTTTTGGCTTTCTTACGGATCCGGATATTAAAATTACCGATAAAACCGTCCATACTTTCCACTTCGGAATAGGTATGCAGGGTTATGTTCGGATGCTGGGCGACTTCCACCATCCGGGGCGTCAGGATACATTGCGAACAGTCCAGCGTGGGGAAGGTTTCGGAAAGTTGCGACATGTGTCCGCCGATCGAAGGTTCCCGTTCCACCAGAATCACCTGATGACCGGCATTGGCAATATCTAACGAAGCCTGGATTCCAGCCACTCCCCCTCCGATGACTACAGCCGTTTTGCTGACCGGCACCCGGATCGGATCTAAGGGGTGATTATTCTTTACTTTCTGAACCAGTGTACGAACCAGATCCAACGCTTTTTGTGTAGTCGCTTCCCCTTTTTCATGCACCCAGGAACAATGCTCCCGGATATTGGCCATTTCACAGAGGTAAGGATTCAGTCCGGCTTCCGCACAGGCTTTACGAAACGTAGGTTCATGCATCCGCGGCGAGCAAGCGGAAACGACAACCCCAGTCAGGTTATGTTCTTTGATTGCTTCCTTGATTTTCGTTTGCCCGGGATCCGAACACATGTATTTATAATCCGTGCTATACACGACTCCCGACAAATCGGCCGCCTGTTCGGCAACCTTTGTACAATCTACGGTAGCAGATATATTTTCACCACAGTGACAAATAAAGACTCCTATACGTGACATATCAATTTCCTTCTGTTGTTATCAGTTCAACTTCTTGCTTCGGAGCCTGTTCTGCCTGCCTCAACTCCGTCAGGTTTTTCCAATCCACCTGTACCAGATGGCGGCGGGTTCCGGTTTTCACATCATCTAAACCACAAGCCAGACCAATTGCCTGCGTAATATAAAGGACAGGAATATCGTATCGGTTTTTCCAATGCTGGTTGATCGCCGAGCGACGCATATCCAGGTTGGAATGGCACATCGGGCAAGCTACAATAATCGCTTCAGCTCCCCTTTCCACAGCCTCTTTCACTATTTTTCCGGAAAGTTTGGCAACCAGATCCGTACGACTGATCGACAATGAAGCTCCGCAACATTCGGTTTTGAACGGCCAGTCCAGAGGTTCCGCATTCAGGAGCTTCATCACCTCGTCCATGCTCTGCGGATCTTCCTGCCGGTCGAATTGCAGTACATCGTGCGGACGAACCAGCAAGCAACCGTAATAACAAGCCACTTTTTTATTGAATGAACGCTGCATGCGCTGAGCGAGCTCGGGTTGTATGTATTCCCGGATGAATTGAATCACATTCAATATCCGGACCGGAGCATCCAAAGTCATTTCCATTGTTTTTTCCACTTCCCGTTTCAAAGCCTCATCGGCAAACAACTCATGCTGGGTAACCGTCAACCGGTTATAGCAAGCTGCACAGGGAACCACAACATCCGTCATTCCTGCCCGTTGAGCATTTGCCAGAATGCGTGCCGGAAGAGCCAACGATAATGTTTTGTTGAGGTTATGTGCAGCCGTAGCTCCGCAGCAATTCCAGTCGGGCACCTGCTTCAGTTCGATTTCAAACACCCGTGCCAGCGATTCCACCGACTCGTTATACTCCCGGGCAGTCCCATCCAGCGAGCAACCCGGATAATATCCTATTGTTTTTTTCATCCTTGTTTCTTTGAGCTGTTGGTGAATATTTTCCGGACCCCGGCCTTATCTTTCACGGTTTCCGGAACAATGGGAAGTTTTCCTTTGAAGAACATTTTAGGAGCAAGGATCAGATCCTGGAAAAATTTCTTACTTCTCAGCTTATAGTCGACAACCAATCCTATCTCATAAGATTTACCGGTAGTCCGGACCATATCCAGAAAAGACCGGTGGAAAGCGACGACAGTTTGCCCGGCCAACGGATTTTCCATCTTACGGGCAACCGATTCCTGCCGCAGGTTATCCATGATTTTAGGAATATCGATCTGCATCGGGCAGCGGGAAATACACATTTCGCAGGAAGCACAGAGCCAGATAGCCTGTGAACGGAGGACGGTTTCATCCGTTTCCGGTTCCTCTACCTGCAACATCCGCATAATTGCACTCGAGGTAATATCCATATCATTAGCCAACGGACAACCGGCCGAACATTTTCCGCACTGATAGCAGCGGGCACTGTTTATACCGGTTTCTGCGGAAATTTTTTTACTGAGTGTTTTTCTTTCATCCTTCATAAAATACCATGCATAAATTCGAAGAAATTGGATAATTATTTACTTCCAATTAATTATTCTGTCAATACAATCCAAGAGTTGAACGAGGGGGAGAAGTTAACATATTTTTTCGCAGATTTTTTCAGGGTATTGACTTTAACAGCAGCAAATGTAATGATAATATTCAATATTCCTAATCCTTCGCGTTGTTAAATTTCTCTTCAAAATCAAAAAGGCAACGCTCCAAACAAGCTAATTGCTCTATTCATCAAGCATGCCGTGTGCGTACACGTAAAGATAAAAGTTATTTTTTTACAATAATTTAACAATCTCATTCAAATAAAAAGCATCCGTTTCATCCATATCACCCAGGCGATCACTATCGATATCCAGGACGCCGATCACTTCATCGCCTTTCCGGACCGGAACAACAATTTCAGACTTCGATTCACTGTTACAAGCAATGTGTCCGGGAAACTGTTCCACATCCGGAACCACCAGGGTACGTTGTTCCTTCCAGGCTGTTCCGCAGACCCCCTTCCCGTAACGGATACGCGTACAGGCTACCGGACCCTGAAAAGGACCCAGTACCAATTCGTCGCCTTTGACAAGATAAAAACCGACCCAGAATAAGCCCAGGGCTTGTTTCAAGGCTGCCGAAACATTCGCCATATTGGCGATCCGGTCGGGTTCTCCTGCAACCAACGCTTCAATCTGAGGAAGAATATTTTCGTATTTTTCTTTTTTAGAATAATTATCATCCAAAACGATTAAATTTTCCGCCATATTTTTTTCATTTTGAGTTCATTCTTTTTAATTTTATTCAATGATTATCAGATGTTCAGCATAACTGTATCCTGAAGGGATTCAACGGGTTTGAGCACGGACTTCCTTAACTCCACGGGTTACACCCGCGGTTATTCAAATTTGCCCGCTTCGCCAACATGCTGTGGGTACAACATCCGATATTCATTTTTTATTAGTAACCCCTTGGAATGCAAATTTAATACACAGGATTCTATTTTTCCTGTTTTCCAAAATAAAATTTATAAACTTGTCGTACCTTTGTCAACAGGCCAACCGAAATTTTCATTGCCGTAAAGAAAACAAAGATACAATAATATTATGCAAATGATCTATGCGGGAATCATCTCCCGGGCACTTTCCATCCCGGAAAGACAAATCAGTAAAACCATCGATCTCCTGGATGACGGAGCTACCATTCCCTTCATCAGCCGGTACCGGAAAGAAGTGACCGGAGGATTAGATGAAGTCGCCGTCAGTGATATCAAGCAACAGTACGAAAAACTCTGCGAACTGAATAAACGCAAAGAGACCATACTCCATTCGATCGAGGAGCAGGAAAAACTGACTCCGGAACTGAAAAAACGCATTGAAAACTGCTGGGACAGTACCGAACTGGAAGATATTTACCTGCCCTATAAGCCCAAACGCCAGACCAAAGCTGAGATCGCCCGTAAAAAAGGGTTGGAACCGTTGGCCAAGGTACTGATGGCTCAAAACGAACGGGATGTAACCGGAAAAGCGCTGGAATTTGTCAACGAAGAGGTAAAAAATGCAGAAGATGCTTTACAGGGCGCCCGGGACATCATTGCCGAATGGGTCAATGAAGACGAATCGGCCCGGAATACCATCCGGAATATTTTTCAACGGGAAGCCATCATCACCTCCAAAATCATCAAAGGAAAAGAAGAAGAAGGTGTCAAATACCGGGATTATTTTGATTTCAGCGAACCGCTTTCCCGTTGTTCCTCGCACCGCCTGCTGGCCATGCGCCGGGGAGAAGCAGAGGGAGCCTTAAGGGTTTCCATTTCTCCGGACGAAGAACATTGCCTGGATGCACTCAACCGACGATTCATCAAGGGAAGAACAGAGTCTTCCGGACAAGTGGAAACCGCTGTCAAAGACAGTTTCAAACGCCTGCTGAAATCTTCCATCGAAACGGAATTTGCCGGAATCTCCAAAGATAAGGCGGATGACCAGGCCATTAAGGTTTTCGCAGAGAACCTCAAACAGTTACTCCTCTCTCCTCCCCTCGGGCAAAAACGAGTATTGGGAGTCGATCCGGGATACCGTACCGGCTGTAAGTTAGTCTGCCTGGATGCTCAGGGAACGTTGCTACACAACGAAACGATTTATCCACATCCTCCTCAAAACGAGAAAAGTAAAGCCGGAATGAAAGTAGTCTCGTTAGTCAGCACTTATGCCATTGACGCCATTGCGATCGGGAACGGGACAGCCAGCCGGGAAACTGAGCATTTCATCACCAACCTCCGTTACGACAGAAAGATACAAGTATTTGTAGTCAGCGAAGACGGAGCTTCGATTTATTCGGCATCCAAGACGGCCCGGGACGAGTTTCCGGAATACGACGTTACAGTCAGGGGAGCCATAAGCATCGGCCGCCGGTTGATGGACCCGCTTGCCGAATTGGTCAAAATCGATCCCAAATCGATCGGAGTAGGACAATACCAGCACGATGTAGACCAATCGAAGCTCAAACAATCCCTTGACCAGACGGTCGAAAGCTGTGTCAACCAGGTGGGTGTTAACCTCAATACAGCCAGCAAACACCTGTTGACCTACATCTCCGGGTTAGGTCCCGCACTGGCTCAAAACATCGTGGATTACCGTACCCAGAAAGGACCTTTTAAAAGCCGGAAGGATCTGTTAAAGGTCCCTCGGTTAGGAGAAAAAGCATACGAACAATGCGCAGGATTCCTCCGTATTCCAGATGCATCCAATCCGTTGGATAACTCAGCTGTTCACCCGGAAAGTTACCACCTGGTAGAATCCATGGCGAAAGACCTGAGTTGTAATGTTTCGGACCTGGTCAGCCAGAAAGACCTGAAAAAGAAACTGAAATTAGAAAAATACGTTTCGGAAAAAACCGGAATGCCGACCTTATTGGATATCCTGGAAGAATTGGAGAAACCCGGTCGTGATCCCCGCCAGGGAATCAAAGTCTTTGAGTTCGATCCGAACGTGCGTACCATCGAGGACCTGAAAGAAGGACAAGTGCTTCCCGGAATCGTCAGTAACATCACCAACTTCGGATGTTTTGTCGACATAGGCATCAAGGAAAAAGGCCTGGTACACATTTCCGAAATGGCGAATCGTTTCATCACCGACCCCACGGAAGTCGTATCCATCCACCAGCATGTTCAGGTCAAAGTGCTGAGCGTAGACAAAGAGAGGAAACGGATACAACTGAGTATGAAGAACTAAGAAGGCCAATTCGCTAAAAGACCAATAAAATAGTCGAAAAAAGAGCAATAGATTCATCATTCATGCTTTTTTTTCGACTATTTCTGTTTTCAGGTTATTACATTCCTTTTATCTCCCTTTTTTTGCATACTTTAGGCTGTAG
>JAVBKV010000069.1:0-14397 GCA_031553885.1 Bacteroidales bacterium | reverse complement strand
TACAGCCTAAAGTATGCAAAAAAAGGGAGATAAAAGGAATGTAATAACCTGAAAACAGAAATAGTCGAAAAAAAAGCATGAATGATGAATCTATTGCTCTTTTTTCGACTATTTTATTGGTCTTTTAGCGAATTGGCCAATAGAGATCAATCCATCTCCTCACAATAGTGGGTTGTCGGTTTCTTGCAGTGACAGGGTAATTTATTTAAAACGGATGAAGTTTTCTGCTTTCAGGGAATCTGTAGCAATGCTGTCGGAGGAAATGGTCAGGGCTGGTTTCTTTTTTCCTCCGAGAATATCTCTGAATGAGTTGAAGTCTCTCCTGAATACAATGCCGATGCCCTGAGTCATCGAGGGAGAAAGACTGTAATAGTTCCGGTAATTGTAGTGATTGTATCCTTTCAACCGGATGTCGCCGGCGGGAGTCAACTTGTATTCTACATCGAAATCACCGACCAGAGGCATGTTATTTTTATCTTGCCCGTTGCCGTAGTGGTTGTCTATATATCCGAAGTTCCCATTGATGATAAGGCGGTTATTCAACAACTGACTGGAAAGCAACAGTTCCACTTCTGTGCTTGTTTCACTGCCCTTATTGGTTTGATTGAACCGGGTACCCAACTGAACCGTTTTACTGATTGAGCCCAGCATATTGGACAACTGGGTAGATAAGGTCGAGGTCAGGAACGAAAAATCGTTGTTGATCCGGTTTTCTACATTTGTGTATTCGGGAGGTGTGTAAAAACGGCTGAGTATAAGTAGGTAAACAATTTGTCTATTCATCATTTCCTCTGTTCCGATATAACTTTTCACCTGTCGTTCCAGTTCGGGAGGAGAACCGGGAAGGTCAATGTCAAACGAAATGGATGGGTGATCCAATGCACCGTTCAAATGCAAGATGCAATTGACAGGAACACTGTTTCTTGCACTTTGCTGAAGTAATTGCTGGTCCAGGTCTCCCAGGTTGGCTGTGATATTATAAGCGGCGTCGAGGTCGAGGTCAGCCGTATACGGATCTCCCCGAAAAGCGACTGTACTCCCTTCCTGTATCTCAAAGTTGCGAAAGATAGCCTGTTGCAGGCTGAAATTGTATTTCCCTTTTTCAATGGTATAATTTCCGAAAATTTTCAGCGGAGTTCTTGTCCCGTATTGTACCTGCATATTTCCCCTGCCGTAACCACTGATTTTATCTCCGGACGAGGGATCCATAATCATTTCGAAAGTAGCCTGGGGAGTAGCATCCAGGATGAGGTTGAAACGGATATCTGTTTCGGAATCGGTTTTTAGCAAAATAGGTTTACTGCTTAGCATGGAAAGAAAATTTTCCGGACCGGCTTCGGCTGTGTCGGTTTTTGCAGTTATGAAATTGATGAAATCATAGTCGGCAACATCCGATTCTTCCATGAAATTGAGAGAGATCTTGGTGTTGTTGGTATTTTGCATGGAAACATCGATATTAACCATACTTTCTGTCCCTTTGATCGATGCACTGCCGCTTCCGTAAACCGTTCCGTAGAAATAAGGATTTTGTTTTTTAGTGGCGTCGAATAACAGAAAATTATCATAGAGCAGATCCGCTGAGAAGTTGAAATCTTCGAATTGTTTATGTTTGACATACCCTGTGGCAGAGGCTGCCCACCCGTTTCTGTCATAGAAAATAACATCTTTGATCCGGATCTCATTGGCCGTACAATGGACCGAGTCAGAAAATGTATAATAGGTATTGAGGTATTTGACACCAAAACCTCCGTTTTTAACATACACATTTCCTTCAACGGTAGGTTTGTTCAGGTTCCCGAAAAGACGTACCTTGCCCGTTACTTTTCCGGAAAGGTTCTGGACCACATTATCTAAATATTTCCGGAGAAATGCAGCATTGGTATTCTGAGCATCAAAAGTGATGGACAGCTCTTCCTTGACCGGATAAATAATTCCGTCGATTTTAACCTGGGTGCTATCGTCCCGAAAAACATGCCCGTTCATCAATATTCCCTGTTCCTGGTCATCCCAGAGACCTTCCAGGGCCAGATCCCCGAAGGTAGTATTATTGAATGAAAAATTGGTTACATCCAGGCAGGTTGAGAGTTGGCGACTCTGGTATAAATCACGTGCATGCACATAACCGGTGGCAATTCCTCCGAAAGTCAGGGCCGGAATATTCAGGGACTGAAATATGTACTCCAGGTCTACTTTATTCAGGTTGATGGCCAGTTGATCGTTTTTATCTTTGGAGACCGATCCGTCGATCCGGATGAATTGGTCGGAGTGATCGGCAACCAGCCGCTGTACAATTATCCTTCCTGAGTCCAACAGCACCCGTGACGAATGAAGCGTCCATATTGAATCGTTGAAAATCAGTTCGGAAGGTTGAATGTCGATTTGAGTTTTGAACGGGGAGAGTTCTGACTGTCTGGAAAATAATGCAGTTAAAGACAGGGTTCCTTTATATTCCCGTTCCCGGTTACTATCCCAGCTGAATACGGTGTACAGGGAGTCGTTACGGGCATTGAGGTCAATCGAGAAATCCAGTTTTTTGCCTGCTTTTTGCAGGTTGCTTCCGCTCACCCGGACAGTAGCTTTATTTCCTTGGATATCCGACGAGAAAAGAGCTGATTCAATGGTTGTTTTTCCTATACTCAAAAGGGGTGAGTAAGCTTCAAAGCGGAATTTATTAAAAGCGTACTCTCCGTAAAGGTGAGTTTGGTTATGCAAGGTAAAAGGCAAGTCGAAGACGCGGGATACATCCTGCAGGTCTTTGACTGTCAGATCGATTGTGAAATTATTTTCGGATGAGATCGGTACTGTCGTTTTTTTACTGAAAACAGAGGGTAAATAATGGGATAAAGTTTGAGAAAACGCCGGAATCAGGGTCTTGAAGGAATAATTTCCCCGAATCTTTCCCTGGGCGATGTCGGAGTTTAACCGGATCAATTTTTCATTTTCCGATTCGGTCGACCGGATCGAAAGCGAATCCAGGAAATAACCGCCGTATTCAGATGAAAAACGCAGGTCTTTCAATTTAATTTCTCCCAGCAGATTATCCGGATTATTTCCGGTAAAATTGGCATCTACAAAAAAAGACAGGGCAGCCTCCTTGTATTTTTGTGTCAGGTTCAATCGGCTTAATTGAATGTTAGTGGCCTGCGCTGAAAAATTGAATTCTGAGTTATCTCCTTTCAAAACAAAAAGTCCGTTTGCCGAGATTTTTCCTTCCGGGCTGTCGATCTCCAGTGATCCGTTGAAACGGGAAGGAGAAAAGTCCCCGTTTACATTCAGATTCTGATAAGCATATCCTTTGTATTCTGTTTTGTCGATTGTCGCATTGACTTTTCCGGAAAACTGATTATTCTGATCCTGTTTAGCATCCACATTGATACGAAAAGCCGTAACTCCGAAATCAGTATTGTCCATCAGCATCTTCAGATCCAATCCGGTAGAAGCTATTTCTCCTTTGATGAAACGGGTTTTATTCTTTCCTATATCAATATTGGTCTGGAGACTGCCGATGTCTGTATCAAAAGTCCCGGAAGCGGATAGGTTATGGAGGTAGCCGTCTATGTTTCCATTAAAGCGGACATAACCTAATCGTTTGACCTGCTCAGGCAATTCGACCGGTTGTGCACTGAAATTATTTGCCATTCGCTGGACTCCTTCCGGTGAAATATACGACTGCCGGATCCTTCCATCGATATACAGGCTGTCCGGACTGGTAATGTTTATTAAATGCGCCTGAGCCTGAATCATAAAATGTTCCGGATCCTGAAAGTAAAAATCGTCCAGGGTCAGGTCGTTCAGGGTACCGGAAAAGATTCCCCTCAAACTGATTTTGTCTTTGAAATCCGAAAAAACAGGAACCAGGGGACTGATGTCTTTCAGGTAGATATCCGAAGGCTTGATTTCCATATTGAAACGGGTATCGGTAATCAGGTTCCCGGAATCGGGTATCTGGCTGTAGTCTGCATGAATGTTGTTCAGCAGCAGGGTGGTACGGGGAAACTGAAGTTCCAGTTTTTTTATGCTCGCTTCTTTTTTATTGACAGCCAGGTCGAAGGTCAACCGCCGGATCTGAATCCCCGATTGCTCGGTGAAACTCAACCGGCTGATGGCTGCAATCAGTTGTTGGTTGGTTAATTCTTCCAGGTGAATTTTAGAGGACAGATCTTTCAGATAAACGTCTTTTTCATTGAATTTACCGGGAGTTTGCGCTGCGTTTTTTACCCGGTAAGAAAAACTCCCCCGGCGCAGGTTCAGGTTTTTGATCCGGATATCAATGTCGGTTGCTTTTTTAGTGGTATCTCTTGAGGCAAAAGCATCCAGGACAAATTGCAGATTAAGAGGCGATTGATCGGTTTCCTTGTTAAGGTTGAGCTGAAAACTGAAGATTTGAGCCGAGCTGAAACGTAATTTCTCTTTAAGAAGAGGCATAAATTCAAACCCTACAGCTACCCGTTTGGCCTGAAACAACGTATCTCCCGATTGATCTTCCAGGTATACATCCTTTAATATCAATTTGTTTAAGAGTTCAAAATCTACCCGTTGAATCCGGATCTCCGTTCCCAGCTTTTCATGCAGGATTTCGGATGCCTTTTCCGATACTTTTTCCTGAAAAAAGGGTACTTGAAGGAGTCCTGCAGGTATTGCATAGAACACCCCCAGGAAAATCAAGATCCCCCAAACAATATATTTCAGTGCTTTCATCGAAAAATCTCGACAAAGCTATAAAAACTTTTGCTACTTTTGCAGGAAAAATCGGTCTAAATCAGGGCTGATTAACATAAGTTTGATAATTCTTTGCGTCCTTTGTGGTTATATTCTTACTGCAAAGAGTGCAAAGTTGTTATAGATTGACGAATGAAGATGAAAAATAATCCGATCACGATTTTGGGCATAGAATCTTCCTGTGACGATACCTCGGCTGCGGTTATCCGGAATGGGGTTATGCTGTCGAATGTAATTGCCGGGCAAAAAGTACATGAAGCTTATGGAGGGGTGGTTCCTGAACTGGCTTCCAGGGCCCATCAGCAAAATATCATTCCCGTAGTGCATGAGGCGTTGAAGCGGTCCGGAATAAACAAAGAAGACCTGGATGCTGTTGCTTTTACTCGGGGGCCAGGTTTACTGGGTTCTTTATTAGTGGGGACTTCTTTTACCAAAGGTTTTACGACCGCGCTGCAAATTCCGATGATTGAGGTTAATCACTTACAGGCGCATGTTTTAGCCCATTTTATCAAAGAAAATGAAGCTGATGATCGTCAGCCGCAATTTCCGTTTCTGTGTTTGCTTGTTTCCGGCGGAAACTCCCAGATCATCCTGGTACGTGCATGGAATGATATGGAAGTGGTTGGTCAGACCATCGATGATGCAGCCGGTGAAGCTTTCGACAAGTGTGCCAAAGTTATGAACCTGGGTTATCCGGGCGGACCGGTAGTGGACCGGTTGGCTCAACAAGGAAATCCGTTGGCCTTTAAACTTAATAAGCCTCATATCCAGGGGTATGATTATAGTTTCAGCGGGTTGAAAACCTCGTTTCTCTATCTTTTACGTGATCAATTGAAAGAAGATTCCGATTTCATCGAAAAGAACAAAGAAGACCTTTGCGCCAGTTTGCAACGAACGATTATTGAAGTATTGATGGATAAGCTTCGGAAAGCGGCAAAAGAATTGAAAATCAAAGAGGTGGCTGTTGCCGGAGGGGTTTCTGCCAATTCCGGGTTGCGGCGGGCTTTTGAAGAACATGCTGAAAAATACCGGTGGAATATTCACATTCCTCCCTTTTCTTTCACGACCGATAATGCAGCCATGGTGGCGATGAGCGGTTATTTCAAATACCTGGCTGGAGAATTTTGTGAAGTGGATGTGGAACCGTTTTCAAGGGTAACCGTATAATGGAAATGTATAACTTTTATTTTTTCCTGCTTTTATTTATTATTTCCCTCGAATTTCTCTGGGGAGAATATTTGTCGTATCTCAACCGGAAACGGATGAGTCCGCATATTCCGAAGGAGTTGGATGGAATCTACAACCCGGAAGAATATTCCAGGCAACAGGCTTACCAGAAAGAAAACAGCCGGTTTGGTCTGATTTCAGGAAGTTTCTCGTTCGGGATTATTCTGATCGTGTTACTGACGGGAGGATTGGGTTGGCTGGATGGCCAACTGAGGGAAAACAGTTCTAATTTCTTGTGGCTTCCCTTGTTATTTTTTGGAATTCTGATGTTGGCCAGCCAGGTGCTTAATATGCCTTTCGAGTGGTATGAAACGTTTGTTATTGAAGAGAAATTCGGCTTCAACAAAGTGACACCGAAGTTATTTGTCACGGATTGGATCAAAGGTTTTCTATTGACAGTAGTTATTGGAGGGGTTATTTTATCTTTAATTCTGCTTATTTATCGGTATACGGGCGAGTGGTTCTGGTTGCTGGCCTGGGCGGTTATTTCTGCGTTTTCGTTGATTATGAGTATGTTTTACTCCGAATGGATTGTTCCTTTATTTAATAAACAAACTCCATTGGAAGAAGGAGAGTTGCGCAACGCAATCGAGTTGTTTTCTCAACGGGCCGGATTTGAACTGACCGATATTTATGTGATGGACGGCTCCAAAAGAAGTATGAAAGCCAATGCTTATTTTACGGGCCTGGGAAAGAAAAAACGCATTGTTTTGTTTGATACGTTACAGAACGAATTGAATACGGAAGAAATTGTGGCTGTCCTGGCGCATGAAATCGGTCACTATAAAAAGAAGCACATCTGGCAGTCATTGGTTCTTTCGATTGTTACAACCGGAATCACTTTTTATGTCTTGTCGTTGTTTCTCGATAGCCTGCCTTTGGCAGAAGCGTTGGGTGGTCGTGTTCCTTCCTTTCACCTGGGACTGATCGGTTTTTCCTTCTTGTTTACACCTATTTCCGAAGTCACAGGATTATTTTTCAATTACCTTTCCCGTAAAAACGAATATGAAGCCGATGCTTATGCAGCCGGTTTTGGTTTGGGAGACGCTTTGATCAGCGGATTAAAGAAAATATCCGTCAAAGCACTGAGTAATTTGAATCCGCACCCCTGGGTGGTGTTTTGGCATTATTCGCATCCGACCTTGCTTCAACGGATTGAAAACATATCAAAATCAATTTTCTGAATCAAACTCCGATAGTTTTTATTTCTGTATTTTTTTTCTTTTTATTATTTTGTATAAAAGATAACCGCCAGCCGAAAGGATCGAGATTATTTTTCCATCTCCAGCAGGGATTCCGCCGATCGGGTCTCCTGTAGAAGGGCCATAAAGTACAGGAGGTTGGACGTTGTTATCTTCATAGAGATAGAGATCCGGATAATTATTTATTCCTTCATAAAGTTCATTTATTTGAAAAGAGGTTTTTATTTGCAATTGATGATAGTTATCATTAATATATGTTTCCGATTCTGGAAAAATATAATTGTTAATTGGTTGTGTCGTTGCTGGAAAACAGGTGAAAATACTACAAACGCATATCGAAGAAAAAAATATAATTTTTTTTCTTTCGGATGGCAATTTTTTCTTTGATATATATATCTTTTTCATGAGATTCTAGTCGTAGAAGATCGTCTTTTGTGTTTTTATTTCATTGTTTTTTAATGTAATCTTGATGATATATATTCCTTGAGGAATATTCACCGGTTGTGTATACTGGCTGGTATTTAAATTTGTCAGGAATAATATGCTTATTCCCTGCATAGTCAATACTTCGATGTCGGATATTGTTGACGAAGCATAAACCTCCAATACCCTATTTTTAATAAATGCATTGAAACTATTCTTTTCTTCTACAGGATGGATATCTGTGGGTATACCTGAATTTATTCGTAACAGGAAGCGTTCTCCTGTTCCGGGTTCATTTCTGAATGAATAAGCAGTATTTTCTAACAGATTTACTTCTTTGTTTAGCCATTTATCAGCCAATGTAACAGAAATGAAATGGTTTTCTTCGGAAAAGCTTACTGAAAGTGTTATCGAATCGGAACTTTCGATTATGATTCCTACCGGTACCTCAATCAGGTTTCCAGATTCATATTGAATCACATTCTTTAAATTCGCTGAATTCCGCATGTAAAGTTGAGGAACGTTTTTTGAATCTTCATTTATTATAAATAATTGTTGTACATCTGAACCTTTTTTTAATGGGTTCAAAACCAAAGTTGCATGGCTCTTGCCAACTTTACTTTCAACATTGATCCGTAATACATCGTATATCGTATTATCTGAAGTTCGGAACTCATGGTTCGTGTATCCCGGACGGGTAACGGAAGATGAAACCGGGAAATGCAGATTTGTGCTACCTGTTCCTTTGGTTGTGACAAAAAATCCCTGGAAGGAACCAATGTAATTCGTCAGACCTGTGGCCGATCCTGTTTCAAGACTATAAGTGTCAAAATTATTATTGATAAACAAGCGGTAGTAGTTCTCAATAACAGGACTATTATGATCATAAAAATCCTGAAAATCCAACGAGGATATGAACGGATTTCCGATCATGATTTCCGTTCCGGCAGGAACTGTTACAGCAAAATCATCCATTGGTTTATTCATATCATCTTCAAACACGAACCGGTAGGATTTTGATCCTCGCTTAAAATCATCGTATTTGCTCGGTTCTATGGGTAATCCGGGTATCTGGTAGTAATAATAATTGAACCGGCTGGCTGAATCGGCCGGCACGTAGGTATGGATCCGGTGTTTTGGACTAATGACCGGATCTTCAAAATACGGCATCTGAAGAATCCCTTTCAGATCGTTCAGATTTTTATGATCGTCTTCGCCCAGTACTCCCGGAAGGTATTCTCCGGCCCAGACACTGATGGCATAGTTTTGCCTTGCACCAATTTCCAGTGCAACTGTATTTTCAGGAGTATACCAGTCTCCTGATAGGGTAGAAGTATGGTCCGGGCTGGACTTGAAACCTTGCTGCCACATATTGGGAAATCCTCCCACAGAGAAATCTCCGGAAACAATGTTTTTAAGCGGAGCGGCCAATGCATACCAGCGACCTCGGTTTATGGGAGCAGCTGAGTATGGGTCACCGTCATTTCTGAAAGCGTTACTTGCATCATAATATCCAAAGTTATACAGGACATAAGCTTTGCGGTAATCCAGGAAATGTTGTTTGGCAACCTCAGCTCCGAAGTGGAATGTAATGTCGCGGCATACAGGGTCTCTATAGATACCGGTACGTTCTGTACTAATGCTGTCTAATGAAGGGTAATAATCCGCGTTACCGGGTATATGAACATCTGTACAGGGACCAGGAACCGCATTCAGGTCAATACCATTGGCGTCTGTCCAGTTGGCCGGATTATTCCAGTTGTTGTCTGTTGCATTTTTTTTCCAATACATCAATTCGGGAGTTAAGACGACCCGGATAGGATTTGAATTGCTACAACAATTATACAATCCGGCATCAATAGCAGAAACTGAACCTACAACTGCCCGAATATAACCTGCTTGTTGTATAACAGAGCTGAGTTGAGCGGCGGTTTGTTCTGAGATGGGCGTCCATTGGGCATCAGGGCCTAAATCTCCGGTAGTACTGAATAACCAATTGACCTTTAAGTTAGGATCTATTGGACTGCCATCTTCGTTCTTTACGTTCAGGTTGGCAACTTCTCCGGGACAATAAGATAACTTTCCATCAATCACTACCGGTGGTACACACAGATAAACCTCAATATCATCAATCATCAAATCGTTCCCGTTACCTCCGGGAGCATTGTTATATAGTGTAAGGGTGACGGATGGAGATGCTCCGGTAACAAACTCGAAACTATATGGTCGCCAATTAACGGAAGCGTTTGTCACCTTTGGAATACTACCTGTATTGTGTTGGGCAAGTGTTGTACCGTTGTCATCTGTAAGTACAAAAAGCAAATCCGGATCGTTAAATACAACCCCCTGATTCGTATAAAAGATGGTATTTGGAGCATTCGGATCTACCAGATTAAATACCCAGGCGGAAAAATACAAGTGTGTCCCGGGACATAGATTGTTAATTTTAAGCGTGTAAAACTTGCCAGGCTCAAAATCGGCATTCACTATCATGGAGTATCCTTTGCCCGGTTCGGTATGATCATATGATGCCGTTCCCCAATACCAATAGTCACTATAAAAGCTACTTAATTGTGAGCATATACTATAGTTTCCATTAGTAAATAAATTGCCTCCAAATGTGTACGAGGTAATATTGCTTCCCAAGGGGACAGTGGAACAAGTAGAAGTGCCGGCACTTCCGAAATTTTCTTTGAACAATAAAGAACCTGTTTGTTTTATCTGAAACGACTCAATATCTCCTTGGCAACCGAGGCTGTTGGTTGCCCGAGCATAAATGGTTTGAGTACCATAAACGGAATAGGTTGCCGGAGACAGAATGATATTGGCATCGAATGCATCCCCATCCGCTTTACTGAACCGGACATCATTTATTGTTGCATTCTGCAGGTTTGTAATAGCGTTTAGCAGGTTTACTGCCGAAATGCATGATGATATATCGGTTGTATCAAAGGTCGGAGGCAAACTGCATACAGTTTCTGTTATGGGATAAGACGGCCAGGCTTTTCCTGTTTCATATGTGAAAATGTATACAATACCATTTACGTTGAGTGCGGGATCGCTATACGTCCAGGTATGGTTGGTGTTGTTTACATTTGCTGCTCCAAGGCGGGTAAAAGAAGCTCCGTTTTTCAGGTATATCAAAATACTGTCCATAATCACATCGCTACGGAATATTCCTTGCAGGGTTGTTTCAGAAAAGCCGATATTATTTACTGGTGAACTTTGTGTCTGTAGATAAGGATAACTGTTATCATCCCAGATATTCCATATTGCCGAACTGTTGTTCCCAGTGCTGATTGCATTTTCCCACGATGCTGTCGTATAATAGAAAGGATAACTTTTCAAGTTGGATAATGTTTGTGAAGCTCCGTCTATGTCGTTGCCATTCGGATTGACAGATTTGGGGAGGCCGTTCACTGTTATTGGCATGTTGTCCCAGGCATAATTATTGATAGCAGAACCGGAATTATTTCTAAATCCCAAGACTCTTCCTACGGCATTGGATGAAAGTACACAGGAAACAAGATCATTAACGGCAACACTATTTTTTAATACGGCTGTAGACTGACTCTGGTTTCCCGTTAAACCTCCGATCCGTGCTGTAGTATTTGAACTGATACTGCATTTAGAGTAAGAATTGGAAAGTATAGCTGATGTGCTTCCTGTTCCGGCTATTCCTCCGGCAGGGCCATTCCCCTGGATAGAGCCGAATGTGTAGCAGTTGGTAATGTTGCCTCTTTGTACTCCGGCTAAACCGCCAATACCATTTGTATTAGTGCTTCCTGATGCCTGAACAAAAACGTAACATCCACTTATGTTGCTGGTTGAAGCAGCCATGTTCCCGATCAACCCTCCAATAATATCATTTCCCATTACGTTTCCGGCTGCATAGCAATTCGTTATTGAACCTCCACTCTGTGAGCCGGCTAAGATTCCTACATTGTTGTGTCCGGTTACAGTCCCTGAGTTGGCTTCTACACCCAGGTTTCTTATTGTTGCATTGGTTAAAAAGCCGAAAAGACCGACATTGTCAGTTGTGGGTAGGTTGATATTCACTCCGGAAATGATATGATTGTTTCCG
Organism: Bacteroidales bacterium; assembly: GCA_031553885.1. Lineage (GTDB taxonomy): Bacteria > Bacteroidota > Bacteroidia > Bacteroidales > Azobacteroidaceae > JAVBKV01. Next base: position 2,742 of record JAVBKV010000069.1, on the reverse strand, counting down.
TCTAAATTTCCCTGAAATGTTCGTGCAGAAGTACCGATAGGCGTCCACGTTCCGGTTAGGTTTAAGCTGGCCGTCAATCTGAAAAAACGACCGGAGTATGTTGAAGTTCCGTTGTTAACATTGATGGCTAATGTTGTTAAATCAGCCACGTTATTGATCAGATAAGGATTTGCACTGGTTCCGTTCCCTGTCCATTGAGCAGAAATATTCATGCTCGTATGTAGCAAAGCAATTAAAAATAAAAGCGGTAAATATAGGATTGCTTTCTTTAATCGAATGAGAGTATAGATATTCATGGCACAAAGGTTTTGTTTATAACTGATTTTATTATTTGACGTTAAAACAAGTAGTGTTTTATTTTGTTGCGTTTCAATGACTTAAAAACTTATAAAATTAGTCAAACGATTAAAAAGGGCGATAAATTCGGCACGAGAGGCTGTCTCTCAATAGAAGTGAGACAGTCTCCACTCGTGATAAATTCGGGCATTTTTTCTGGATATGCAAAAAAATGAATTTGGAATTCGGTCGTTGACGATTGTTTATAATATAGTCCGAGAAATGACATAAAAAAAGTAATTTTACATCATAAATAAAAATAAGGAACAATCAGTCTTGTTTTTATTTTAAAATGAAAAATAAATTCTTATTTTTGTGTCTTGAGAATGATTGATGTAAATTAAATTGATAGATTATGAAAAAAGACATTGTGTTTGTGTGTTGCATGGTACTAATTTTCCTTCCGTTCATCGTATTCCCATCGGTTTACGATGCTTATAAACAGTTTAATGTAGATCATGCATTAATTATGGCGTTCATTAAATTCGGGATATTATCCACAGTTGGGGAAATGCTGGGTTTACGGATAAAAACAGGAAATTACAACGAACCGGGATTTGGAATTATACCCAGGGCTGTTGTCTGGGGATTCCTGGGAATGGGAATCAGCATGGCGATGACTATTTTTTCAACAGGAACTCCTGCTTTTTTGAAAAGCCTGGGAGTAGATATTCTTTCTACAGACTTTTTCATCCGGTTGTTGGTCGCATTTTCAATCAGTGTAGCGATGAACTGTATCTTTGCCCCTGTTTTTATGACTTTTCACAAAATTACCGATATGCATATCCTCAGTACAGGAGGAACATTAAAAGGTTTTTTCTCCCGGCCAATTCATATGGCCCAGTCTTTCGAGCAAATCAATTGGAATGTGCAATGGGGATTTGTTTTCAAGAAAACCATTCCTTTCTTCTGGTTTCCCGCGCATACGATTACCTTTATGTTACCCGGAGAATTCAGGGTACTGTTTGCCGCATTACTGGGCGTTGCGTTGGGCGTGTTGCTGGCGATTGCAGCGGTGAAAGGGAGGAAATGAGAATTAAGAATTAAAAATTAAGAGTTAAGAATAGGGATGTATCGATTTAAAAGGGTGGCGATAAAGATCGGGAGTAATGTGTTGACGCGGAAGGATGGGACACTGGATGTTACCCGGATGTCGGCATTGGTCGATCAGATCGCCGAATTACATCAGAAAGGGATGGAGATCATTTTGGTTTCTTCAGGTGCAGTGGCTTCGGGGAGAAGTGAAATAAAAGCGAAGGGAAAATTGGATAATGTTTCGGCACGGCAGTTGTATTCAGCTGTCGGGCAGGCAAAACTGATCAACCGTTACTACGATTTTTTCCGTGATCACGGAATTGCCTGCGGGCAGGTGCTGACAACCAAGGAAAGTCTGGGAACCCGGCGGCATTACCTGAATCAGAAAAACTGCATGGGTGTGATGCTGGAAAATAAGGTGATCCCTATTATGAATGAGAACGATACGATTTCCGTGACGGAACTGATGTTTACCGATAATGACGAGCTTTCCGGACTCATAGCCGCCATGATGAATGCGGAGGCTTTGATTATCCTGAGCAATATCGATGGCATTTATAACGGTTCGCCCAACGATCCGGAGGCAATGGTTATCCGTACCATTGATTCATCGAACGATATTTCCGGTTACATTCAGACAACAGCATCCACTTTCGGTCGGGGAGGAATGCAGACCAAGTACCGTATTGCACGTAAAGTGGCGGACGAAGGAATTGAAGTGATCATTGCCAATGGCAAAACGGAGAATATCCTGCTGCGTCTGCTGGAAAAGAAGAGCGATGTTACCTGTACCCGTTTTGTGCCGTCTCCCAAAGCAGTTTCCGGGGTCAAGAAGTGGCTTTCTCATTCGGATGGTTTTGCCAAGGGGGAGCTTCATATCAATGCCGGAGCGAAAGAGGCTTTGCTCGGAGAGAAAGCGAGTTCCTTATTGCCGGTAGGGATTGTAGCCGTGAAAGGAGAATTCGAGAAGGATGATATTGTCCGGATTATCGATGACCAGAATCACCTGATCGGGGTGGGTAAGGTGAGCTACGACAGTACTAAAATCAATGAACTGATCGGGAAGAAAGGCAACAAACCGGTTGTCCATTATGATTATCTGACTCTGGAATAAAAATAGAGTATTACTTAACCGCAAGGAGCGCAAAGGAAACGCAAAGAACGTAAATGTATAATAATCATTGCGTTCTTTGCGTTTCCTTTGCGCTCCTTGCGGTTAAGTAATATTTTGTTAAGTACGTGATATAAATTAGTTTTCATTATAATGGCAAAAATTGATTTTGAGATTGTTTCCCACATTAGACAGGCATCTGTTAGTTGCATAAAAGAGCATGTCCTTGTTTATATAATCTTCGGGATTAAGCCATTCCT
>JAVBKV010000057.1:0-35495 GCA_031553885.1 Bacteroidales bacterium | reverse complement strand
GAAATATTATGGAGATTCATCAAATACAAGTGGCTACCCTTTGATGCTTTTCTTAACTTCCAAAATCTCAAAGAACGCTTAAATGACATACTAGATAATGTTGGCCAAAAATACGTCATTAATTTTTATTGATTACTTAATGACAATTAAATGACAAGAAGTTATGAAAACAAAATTAGTTTTATTCATGCTGTTTATTGCAGGAACAATCCATGCACAACACAAACTCACGGTAGTCGTAGACGGAATCGAAAAAATCAAAGGACAGGTGCTGGTCGCCGTATACGAAAAGGATCAATTTCTGAAGAAACCCTCCTACTACGGATATGCTGTGGTCGAAAACGAAACGGTAACTGTAGTCATCGAGAACGTGAAGCCGGGAGAATATGCAATCTCGTTGTTCCAGGATGAAAATGGTAATAAAAAGTTGGATATGGGAACCTTCGGTCCTACGGAAAAATACGGATTCAGCAACAATGCCAAAGGCAAAATGGGTCCTCCTGAGTTCGACAAATGCAAATTCAATGTCAAAGAAGATACGGAAATCAACATCACGGTGATGTAAAAGAAAGAGAGGAAATATCAACAGTATTTTTTAACCGCAACGGGCACTACGGTCTTCGCAACGGCCGCAACTATTAAATATCTCATCTCGTTGTGTCCTTTGCGAAGACCTTAGTGCCCGTTGCGGTTAAACTACTTGCAATTTTTGAGCTCTCTCCGCAACTTAAATGTTAATTTATATTAATTAATTGACAATTCAAAATTAAATATATTACTTTGCGTTTCAAAGTACTTTTAATCTCATTTGATATGAAACAAGAATTGGAAACACTTCAGGATATACGCAACCTGATGGAAAGAAACAGCCGGTTCATAGGTCTGAGCGGATGGAGCGGTATAGCTGCCGGATGTTGCGCCTTAACGGGAGCCGCACTGGCCCATCCCATCGTTGCCAACCGGCTGGAAACACGGGAATATTATTCCGATGCCGAACTTAAGTCCTTATTGCTGATTGGACTGGGCACCTTCCTGGCGGCATTGGTTTCTGCATTTGTCTTTACCTGTATCAAATCGAAAAAAAACAACATTCCCGTATGGGGGAAAACCAGCAGGCGCCTTACCTGGACCGTCATGCTACCCATTCTGGTCGGCGGTGTATTCCTGCTGAAACTGATCTCCTGCGGACTTTATGGTCTTGTCGCTCCGGGATGCCTGATATTTTACGGACTGGCCTTATTTGCTTCAGGCCATCAAACGGTGAACGAAACCCGCTACCTGGCTTATCTCGAAATCATCCTCGGATGCATTGCTCTATGGAAAATCGGATACGGACTTTATTTCTGGACAATCGGGTTCGGAGTGTTTCATATCCTGTATGGTATAAGAATGTGGTATAAATACGACCGGAAACGATAAGCCCCCGATCTGCATGAATATCGAAAATCTAAATAAAGCGTTTGAAAACAAAGTACGACTCGGAATCATGAGCATACTGGCTGTCGAACACGAAACCAATTTCAATTCCCTGAAGGAATCGCTTCAGGTTAGTGACGGAAATTTGGCTTCCCACCTCAAAGGATTGGAAGAAGTCAACTATATATCCGTTCAGAAAGGATTTATCGGGAGGAAAACAAATACCGTTTATACAATGACCTCCCTTGGAGAAAAAGCATTCAGGGACCACCTGAACGAACTGGAAAAATTCATCAAAAACCTGAAATAATTTTTTTAAACATATACTTTGAATTTCAAAGCACTTTTACAAACACATTAAAATAAAACAACAATGGAAACGAACAATCAATGGAATCAAAATGAAGACCAACGGATAAACGAAGTACGCGAACAAGCCGGCTTCAGGATATTCGGCGTAAGATCAAAAGGCACCTCTCTGACACTGAAGGGAATCTGTATTTTTATGCTGACCATATTATTATTAATTCCGATGGGAATGATATCAGATCTGATCCGCGAACGTCTGCACCGCCAGGAAGAAGTAAGGCAAGAAGTCAGTGAAAAATGGGCCGGTAGTCAAACCCTGACAGGTCCTATCCTGGTCATCCCTTATAAAAAATTAGAACCAAGCAAAATTGTTGGAGAAAAGCCGGAACTGATCCGGGGAAACCTGTACATTCTTCCGGAAAAACTGGATATACAGGGGAACATTAATCCTCAGGTCAGACACAGGAGTATATTCAATGTAACGGTATACCAATCCGAACTGAATATAACAGGAGATTTTACTGCATTCGATCCGGAACCGTCCGGTATTTCCGCCTCCGATTTACTTTTAGACAAGACCTGCATCTATTTCGGGTTATCCGATTTCAAAGGAATTGAAGAAAAACTATCCATCCAATGGAATAATAAAGAATACGAATTAAGTGCTTCCGACATACTTGCATCCTTGAATTCCAGCGGGCTTGCAGCTCACGTACCGTTAACTGCAGACGACCTGACCTCTGAGCATCATTTCAGCATCAAACTGAATGTCAAAGGATCCGGCAACCTGCTTTTCACTCCGGTCGGAAAAACCAATACGACCGGATTGCAATCATCCTGGAGTAATCCTTCTTTTACAGGAAGTTTTCTTCCCAATACCCCGGCAGAAATTTCCGAATCCGGGTTTGACGCCAATTGGAAAGTGCTTTACCTGAACCGGAATTATCCGCAGGTGTGGAACAATACGACTTACAATATTTCCGATTCCAACTATGGGGTATCTCTTCTTCAATCAACCGATTCGTATGCCAAGACAGAACGATCTGTCAAGTATGCCATTTTATTCATTGCGTTGACTTTCGCATTGTATTTCTTCATTGAGATTCTTCAGAAAAAGAAGGTACATCCCTTACAGTATGGATTGGTAGGGATCGCATTGTGCGTTTTTTACACCCTGCTGTTATCAATCAGTGAGTACATCGCATTTGATTATGCCTACCTGATCGCATCAGTGGCAACCGTTATTCTGATCTCTTTATATACCAAAGGTGCATTCGGAAAATGGAAGATAGCCATCCTTTTTGGTATTACCTTATCGGTTTTGTACGGATTTATTTACATCCTGATACAACTGCAGGACGGCGCTTTATTGTTCGGAAGTATCGGATTGTTCCTGCTGTTGGCGGTTTCGATGTATTACTCAAAAAAGATCGACTGGTACGGAAAAGAAGGATGATATTTCATTTCACCTTCTCTTTGTAATGGTTCCAACGCTCCAGCACACGATGAACATAACTGATCGTTTCGGAACTCCTGAAGTAACCTTGTTTACACACCTCATCGTTGTAGTATTCCGGTAAACTTTTGAGTTTCAGGTATTCCTCTACGTTACCATCCCAGATATCCGGATTTTTTCCGTACTTCCGGGTCAGGGCCTGTGCATCGTAAATATGCCCGATACCGGCATTATAAGCAGCCAGAACGAACTTAATCCGTTCCTCTTTATTTTCATTCGAGGCAAAAATTTTATTTAACGCCTGAATGTATTTAACCCCAGCTTTCACACTTCCTTCCGGATCGGTACGCTGGTCCGGGGGAAGTCCGAAATTAGTTGCCGTCTGAGGCATCAATCCCATCAGTCCGGTGGCTCCTGCCCAGGAAGTCCGGTCCGTTTGAAACCTGGATTCCTGATAAGATAATGAGGCCAGCAACCTCCAATCCCAACCGATCTGAGGTGCATATTTCTTAAATATCAGATCGAAACGGGAGATTTTTCCGGGCGCCAGTTCCGGCTCGGGTTCATCGCTCTCCATTTTACTCATTTCAAAATACCGCTTCATGGTAGAACGGTATGTAGGATTTTTCTGATACGACCGGAACCATTCATTCAATACCTTCGCCAGTTCCGGAGAAGTTTTCCGGACAGCCCATGCCGAGCGTTGCGGATGACTGATTTTCAGGTTGATATTAATATTAGGATGGTAGGTTTTATTCAACTGGGCCATGTTCTTATCACTGACCGTGTAGACGATTTTTCCGTCGGAAACCATATCGATAAGATCTTCCACCGATACCGTGTCTTTTTCTATGGTCCGGATCCGGATTCCGCCTCCCAACTCGTCATTCAGGTTAACCAACCGGTTATAGTATTTACTTCCTTTAACGACCCAGACTTCTTTTCCGATCATTTCTGTGACATCTTTCAGGATGGTATCTCCCTTATTGGCGCGTTGGATCAACACCTGTTCATTGATTACTTCCCGGCCGCAATAGAGCAGAGAATCCTTTCCTTCAATGGTTATCGGAATATTATAAGCAATCAGATCTCCCTCACCCGCCCCGAGCATAGTGTTGAGCTGATCCATATTTTCGGCAATTTTAATATTCAGTTTCAGGTGATGGGCGTCCGCAAAATTTTTCAGCAATTCATATTCATACCCCATTGGCTCTCCCTTATAAATAAAATATGAAACCGAGCTTGACAACGTAATTGCTGTCAACTCTCCTTTCTCTGAAATCGGGTCAAAATCCCATTCTATATGGGAATTTTCCTTTTTACATGCGACAATCAATACCGCAAGAAAAACGATCCAAAGAAAAGAAAAAGCGGTTTTCATATTTATTTATCTTAAAACAAAGATTCGTCCAGATGAGAGTCTTTATAGCCCAGAAAATACAGGATTCCATCCAATCCGATGGTTGATATGGATTGTTTGGCCGTTGCTTTTACTTTAGGTTTGGCATGAAAAGCGATTCCCAATCCGGCAACGCTGATCATAGGCAAATCGTTTGCCCCGTCCCCTACGGCCACCGTTTGCCGGATATCTACATTTTCCACCTGGGCGATCAGACGTAATAATTCCGCCTTCCGTTTTCCATCCACGATATCTCCGATATGCCTGCCGGTAAGTTTACCGTTTTCCACTTCCAGCTCATTCGCATACACATAATCAATGCCGTATTTTTGTTTCAGGTAATTTCCGAAATAAGTAAAACCTCCGGACAGAATGGCAATTTTAAATCCTGCTTTTTTCAGTATACGGATCAGGCGGTCAGCCCCTTCCGTAACAGGCAGATTTTCTGCAATATCCTGCATAACTGAGACATCCAATCCTTTAAGTAAAGCGATCCGGCGTTCAAAACTTTCACTAAAATCGATTTCCCCGCGCATGGCTGATTCTGTAATTTTCTTCACTTCCTCTCCCACCCCGTTACGCATGGCCAGCTCATCGATCACTTCCGTTTCAATAAGCGTGGAATCCATATCGAAACAGATCAGGCGGCGGGTACGGCGGAACATACTTTCTTCCTGAAAAGAAATATCCATTTCCAATTCCGAAGAAAGTGTCAGGAATTCTTTATTCATTTGTTCCTTGTCGTAGGGAGTGCCGCGAACAGAAAATTCAACACTTGCTTTGGGGGTACGGATGCTTTCATCCAGGGGAATCCGTCCGGTCAACCGGTTGATTCCATCAATATTCAATCCCTGGCGGCTGACGATCGATGTTACGGCCGCAATCTGTTTGGCCGTCAGTTTCCGGCCCAGCAAGGTAATGATATAACGGTCTCTGCCCTGCATATTTACCCAATGGGAATATTCCTCCTCCGGAACCGGACGGAACTTGATCTGGACATCCAATTCGTAGCTCTTGAAAAGCAGTTCCTTGAGAATTTCCCCGGACTCTCCTTCGGCCGACTGGAAAAGGATACCCAGCGTCAGCATATTGTGAATGTCCGCCTGGCCGATATCCAGGATATTCGCGTTGTAACGGGCCAGTATTTCCGTCAGTGAAGCAGTTACTCCCGGCTTGTCCTCTCCGGAAATACTAACCAAGATGATTTCGTTTTTATCTTTTTTTTTCGTCATTCGTTTTTTGTTTCATTTATCAGAACAACTGTATTTTCAACACCTGATTTTCCCGGATTGTCGTTCTTTCCTGAAATGAAATCGTCACCTGCTGTCCTTTTTGTTTGACGCTGGCCGGAACCGTCTGACCTCCGACTGTAGCAGTAACCGTCCGGAAATTTTTTCCTTGGGGAGCATCTACGCTGAATTCTTTCAACTGTACCTGTCCGCATTTGATCTGTAGTTCGTGAACCATAGAACCGCCTTCCCGTTCCTGCGAATAAGTTCCCCAGCCTTCAGCCGCTGTAAAGGGAGCTTTGAAATGATCCTGTCCCCATTTCGGTGCAAAACGCATATACCCTTTCGGTCCGTGATATTCAAATCCGCAGGCGGTGATAAAAGCACCGTAACTGGCCATAGCCCGGGCATAATGGTCGCTGCACTCAATTTCGTTGAACGGGTTACGTTTGGCCGCATGATAACGGTCATGAACCGAACGTACCAGGACCAAACCCTCATCAACCATTCCTTCAGCAATCATGTGCGCTGCCACCTGATACTCGAATCCACTCATGCATTCATGGAAGTAACCCATCTGCCAGGACACATTGTCTCCGAATGGTTTTGCTTCGTTTTTCGGATTCGTATTCATAATCATACCTCCTTCACCCGGGAGGGCATACGGGCGTCCTCCCTGATTCACGGCAATATACGGCCCCACATCCGGCGTATAATTATATTTCCACAAGGCCCTTAACGCCGAAACTGTTTTCTTCTGATCCTGGATCCGACCTAATCCGACCTGATGTGCCCAGGCTTGTCCCAGAACCTGATCGATGTGGCAGGTATTGTACGACCCTAACTTGGAACGGCCCTTTTCCTTATCCGGGCGATGGATGTAATATTCACCGTTAAACAAATACTTATCCATATTCTGACTTCCTTTCCGGACATAATCGGCACAGACTCCGGCAAATTCCAGATCGCCGACTTCTTCGGCCATCGCCTGTCCGGCTCGCACACCCGAAATACAAATTCCCACAATCCAGGCGATTTCACCGTCCCACACTGCATCCAACGTATTTTCCATGGGCGTATCCTCCATACCGTCACCATTCCGGTCCTGATTCAATATAAATTGTACAGCACGTTTGATATTCGGCCAGTTGCGTTTGAGAAAAGCATCATCTGCACTCATCTGATGTTCGCGGTAACACCTCAACACGCTTCCTGCCTGTCCGTCGATAGCCGGACGAGTCTCCATTTCCGCCCGGAAAATGATTCCTCCATTTTCCTGCATGGCGATGTTCAGGTCGGTCCGTTCGCGGCAATCCCGTTCCAATGCCGGGAAAATTCGTCCCATTGCCTGGGCGTATTGCCAGACATGCGTACATGTTCCCGGACAAGCGCCAACTCCTTCCCAGGCCCAGAAACGCCCGCTGTCAAAACGATGAGCATTGGTGGTGGCCAGGGTGTTGATATTTAAAAACGTACGCTCCAGAAACCAATGCGGCAACGTAGATTCCTGCCAGGTTTCCAACCACAATTGGGAAGTCAAGGACAGGCGTTTGAAATTCGTTCCGATGTATTGAGCCACATCGAATGCCGAACCGAATCGATTCTGGTAATAACGACCCTTATCTTTAATCCGGTCACTGATTTTCAGGTTCGGGAAATACCAGCTGACAACAAAATCCGCCTGAGCGGAAGCATTTCCGGCAACATTCAGATTCGTTCTGACAGCCCCTATCAACGGTTCCTGAACCGCTTTCGACAAGCTATCTGTTGCATAAAAACCACTCATTGAAGCCTGAGGATTCACATCCGGATAAGCCTTAGCCTGAGGATTCAGCGCCGCGATGCACATGGTCCCGAAATCCGGACGGTCCTGAATATTCCGGTTATTGGCTTTCAGGATCAGTAAGTTTTCTGTAACGGCAGTGATTCCTCTTCCCTGAATCACCTTGTTCTGCCGGCGGCAAAGGTTTGGATCCGCCGAACGAATACCCGTCTTGTTTTCCAGGTATCCCAGCAGGGATATTTTTATATTTTTATCCGATTTATTGGTCACATAAAACGACAGTATGGTAGCAGGCAGGGCGGATTCCTCCTCATCCAGCGGAATAAAAGGAGAATATGCTTTCAATGTCAGTTCTACAGGCAGGGATCGATCGGTATATCGGATTGTTCCGATCGGGTAAGTTGCTTCAAAAGCTATTTCATCCCAATCTTTTTCTTCCAATGCTTTACGATACGTTTTTCCCTCGTATTCGATTTCCAGGATAAATCCCTGTTGCAACGGACGGACATCTTTTGCAGGCTCTATGTAGCAGACGCCATCCCGGGAACGGACATAACTGTCGTGCGTGGTTTTCCCTCCGCTCCAACTGGCAATCTTGGGTTCGACCCCTTCCTGGTTCTCATTGAAAATATCCCAAAGCCAGAGACGGCCATCTCCTCCCAGGTAAACACCTCCGGCCGTAATTCCGCCCACAGGCATTCCGATGTATTGCAGTTCATTTTTTGTTTTAAGATAAGTAGTCGGCTTTCCCCGGTCGTACAACGAATGAATCCATTGGGGATCCAGCTTTTTATCGACGGGTATAAGATCGGAGTGTTGAGAACAAACAGTCTGTGTATTTAATAAACACACAGCAGAAATAAATGCAGCAAAAACGCGTTTCATGGGATTAACTATTAGGTTAAATCAGAATTCAGGCTTTTTCCTTTGGTTGAAATAAAGACATTAGAATATACATACAAATAGTCAGACTTATTCCGAATAAATGTAAAAACGAAGCAAATCCGATAGCCAGGATGATCAATGCATACCTCCACTCATTTCCTTTCCATCTGTAGTTCTTAAATTTCAGCGAAAACATGGGGATTTCAGAAATCATCAACAGGCAGAAAACGATAATCAGGCAAAAAAGAATAACCAGCAACAAAATTTCTCTTCCTTCGGTATAAGAATAAATTGCCGGTATCAGGGAACACCAGAATAATCCGTCGGCAGGAACGGGTAATCCCAGGAATGAAGTAGTCTGCCGGGTATCGATATTGAATTTGGCCAACCGGACAGCAGAAAAAATCGGGATCAAAAAAGCGAAAAAAGGCATCGAATCGCTAAACGGCAGACCGGTCGATATAGAAAGAATAAAAGAGTAAACAACCAGACCGGGGGCCATTCCGAAACTGACCACATCGGCCAGGGAGTCCAATTCTTTACCGATATCGGAATATGCTTTCAACAACCGGGCGACAAACCCGTCAAAGAAATCAAAGACAGCAGCCATAATCACAAAGAACAATGCTCCGGTATAATTTCCCCGGAGAGCCATAACACAAGCCAGGCATCCGGAAAAGAGATTCAGGCAGGTAATGAGGTTGGGTATGTTCTTCATGAAGTTCATAATTCGTTGAGCCGGGCAATGAGGGTTTGGTTTCCATATACTTTCTGATCCATTTCAACCTGGATTTCGGCGTTCAGGGGCAGAAACAAATCGACCCGGGAACCAAACTTAATGAAGCCCAGTTGCTCGTTGATCCGACACGGTTGTCCTTCCCGGGCATAAGTAACAATCCTTTTTGCCATGGCTCCTGCTATTTGCCGGATCAGGATCTGTTCTCCGTTCTCCAGTCCGATCACAACCGTGGAGCGCTCGTTCTCCGTACTGGACTTGGGAAGGTAAGCCGCCATAAAGCGTCCTTCCTGATGAGAATAATGAAGAATTTTTCCGTTGACCGGTATCCAGTTGATATGCGCGTTAAACAAGCTCATAAAAATAGAGACCTGAAGTCTCTTTTCATGAAAATATTCATTTTCAAACACTTCCTCGATGACTACAATGGTTCCGTCGGCAGGAGCTATAACCGTTCTTTCCTGCTTTCCATTAAAAACACGGGAAGGACTCCGGAAAAAATTAAGTACGATCAGGAATAAAGCAACAGAAGCGGTCAGAAAAAAGTAAAAAAACAATGACTTTCCTGCAAACCGCCAAAGTACCCCATTGAGGATAAGTAATGTTAATATTGAAAATGTAAGAATTTTATATCCTTCTTTGTGGATTTTCATGTCTGAAAATTATGTTTTCCGCATTGCAAAGATAAACGATTTTGATCACTTCGCAAATTTATTTCTAAATGATTCGGGCTTTTGTATAGCCCTCCTTTTCGAGCAAGTCTTTTATTTTATTTCTAAAGTCTCCCTGCACAATGACTTCCCCATCTTTGGCCGAACCTCCGACCCCGCATTTCACTTTTAATAATTTACCCAGGATCTGCAAATCCTCATCTTTACCGACAAATCCGGCAATCAGGGTAACTTGTTTTCCTCCCCGGTTTCTTTTATCCAGGGAAATACGCAGTTGTTGTTTTTCTTTAGGAAGTGTATCGGGCTCTTCTGCTCCATCCTTTTCATATTGAAAATCCGGATTGGTTGAATACACAACATTCAGCCGGTCTTTCCAGTCATTATTTTTCATAATTATTACCTTCAATAATTAATCGCTTCTGCTTTCGATGAACGCCTTACCTGAAACTGGCCGTTGTCATCGGCATATATAAAATAATAATCCAGGCCGGGAATACTGTCCGCCAATACACAAGCCTTCTCCAATCCCAGTACCATGAAAGCGGTAGCATAAGCATCCGCGGTCATGCAGTCCGATGCAAAAACGGTGGCACTCAATAGGTTTTGCCGGGACGGATAACCGGTTACGGGATCGATGGTATGAACGTATTTTTTACCGTCTTTGATGTAGAAATTCCGGTAATTCCCGGAGGTAGCTATAGAACGGTTACAAAGAGGAACCACCGTCTGCCGTTCTGTCACTCTTCCGTCCGGATTATCTATTGGTTTGGGAATTTCTATTTTCCAGCAAACGTTCGTCGCATTTTTCCCTTTAGCCCTGATCTCTCCTCCTATCTCGATCATATAATCCTGAATTCCATAGAAATCAAGTAACTCAGCAATAACATCACAGGAATAACCTTTGGCTATGGAAGAGGCATTAATTTGCAGGCGAGGATCTTTTTTTATCACTTTCCGTCCCTCCAACCGAACTTTTTCATACCCGATAAACTGCTTGAGACTATCGATAACCTGAGGACTGACCTTATCCATTTTATCGTAGCCGAATCCCCAGAGATTAATCAGGGGAGCACAGGTAATATCATAAGAACCATTCGATTGCCGGGCAACTTCCTGCGCTTTATTGAAAACCGAGATAAACCAGTCGTCAACTTCTACGTCAATGTTGTTATTTACCTTATAAATAATAGATTGCTTATTAAAAGGATTCAAAGACAGATCAAAACTATCCAGCCTTGCACGTATTTCTGTCCCCAGCTCCCTGGTGTATTTATATTTGATATGAAAAGAAGTCCGGAAAACCTCTCCCTGAGTCAGAAAATAACTTTCCTGTCCCTTACAGGAACCGAAACTGTAGCTAAGAATAAAAATAAGCACTAATTTACACCAAAAATTCTTCATATAAACCTGATTGATTTGTCTGATAATTATCAAAAATATCCCTGATTGAAGGCCCAAAGGTAATATTTTTTACTACATTTGAATCGCAAACAGTCGTAATAATCATTTAATAAAACAAAGAAATTATGAAACGAATGTACACCTTAAAAAAAACAAGTTGCAGAAGAATGAAGAATGTGTGGACGATCCTGTTTTTATTTTTGGTAATTCCGGTAGCACAAGCGCAAAGCAAGCCGGATAACGAGATCCCTTACATTGAAGTAACCGGAAGTGCCGACATTGAAATCGAACCGGACGAAATGAGACTGATGGTGGTTATCTCCGGTTATGAAGAAGAAAAAAAACAACCGGTCAAACTCGAGGCTGTTGAGAAAAGACTGATGGACATTCTCTCCGGCATCGGATTGCCGAAAAACAGTATCATTCTGAAAAATGCGTCTACTCAGGGTTATTGGTATTACTGGTGGAAGGAGGAGCAGGAAAAAGATGCAAGGGTAAGCAAACAATACGAAATCATTTTCACTGACTACAGTCAATTAAACCGGGTGCTGACCGAACTACCGGGCCCTAAAGAAGGATTCCTGAACGTATCTATTTCCGAACTGAAAAATAAAAAAATAGCCGAATACCGGAAACAGACTAAAATAGAAGCAATCAAAGCAGCCAAAGAAAAAGCAGGATACCTGCTGGAAAGTGTAGGAAACGTGCCGGGAAAATTACTGCAGGTCATCGAACTGGATGAAGACGATTGGGGCGGATTCCGCCCTTATGCCGTATCGAATGCTATCAGTCAAACCAGTATGCAGATCAATAATAACTCCGGAGACATGGACTCTTCCATTCGGAAAATCAAGTTGAGATACAGGATCAAAGCTCGTTTCGAAATTCTGCAACCATGAACCTAACCGGCCCCTACCAGGAATTGGAAAGCAAGTATTTTCAGAAAGTCATCGCTTTGTATTTATCGGCATTTCCAACCGACGAACGCAGGCCGGAGAAGGAATTTACAGAACTGATACTTTCCGGCAAAATGGAATTATATATCGTCCTGGACAACAACCAACTGGTCGGATTTATCACCTATTGGAATCTGGATTCATTCGGTTTTATCGAACATTTTGCCGTAGCCTCCGGTTCCAGGGGAAAAGGTTACGGCTCGGTAATCCTTTCCCTCTTGCTGGAGAAAAAATCGAAACCGACCCTACTGGAAGTTGAAACGCCGGAAACCCCACAAGCAGTATCCCGAATCCGGTTTTATGAAAGATCCGGATTCAGGATCATCCGTACTTCATACGTCCAACCCTCGTATGGAACAGGACGCCAACCCCAGGACATGTACCTGATGAGCAATGCAGCCTATACCGGAGAAGAAACTGAAAATATCGTGAAAGAGTTGTACAGATACGTTTACAACACTACACGTCAGAACAGATAACCCATTCCGACTTTGCTTTCGATGATTTCATAACTCACATCCGGAAAATACTTGTAGGTACTGCCACGAAAATAATAAGAAGTTTCAACCGAAAACGTATACCGTTTTTTATAACGGTAATTAAAATTCAGATTCAATACGGTGAGTTTAGCCTTACCCTTATCTCCCTGAGCATTGAGGTATAGCTGTTCCTCATGTGTCAATTGAGAAAGATCTACTTCCGGATCATATCCTTTCCAGGTATACAACCGGTAGTCTTCAAAATTGGTGCTCAGTTCCATTTTTGTACCAATCAAAAGACCGGCGTTTATTTTTGAGCTGTAGCCACTTCCCATGTTGTAATCTCTGTCGATGACCTGAAAATAATCGGTAAGACTTCCTCCCAGCAGAATAGCATTGAGGTAAACCGAGCTGACAAAAGTCAGACGATGAGACAAATTTGCTCTGAACAGACCTCCGACTCCGAAAGCGGCGGCTTCGGAAATCCGGTAAGACTTGAATTTCACCCCCTTGCACCTGGCATCGGAATCATAGTAGTCAAAATGCTGGAAAATACCCCAACGCATATCATACTTATTACTTTTCAACGGAATATCCTTTCCCCAGATCTGTCCGATAGCATTCACATTACTGATAAGTGGCTGGTAGGAGAACAAGTTGAATGTGGTACGTAAAGTAAACGAATCGTAAGGCTTATTGTTATCTCCCCCCCAGGGATCTCCATAAATCAACCGGAGATCAACGTACATACCGTTATCAAATTCATCTTTGATTTCCGAATCTTCTGCCAATCCCCGGTATCCGGCCGTAACGTAAAACCGGGCAGGAAAACTTTCAAAAGACCGTCCTTTAAACGTACGGACTTTCCATGCATCTCCACTTATGATCCGGTTCAGCCCGCGCATCGGAGAAACCAGCGTAACCAAAAATTCCCGGCCAAAGCGGGTAAATCCGGCAGAACGGTCATCGATCAGTAAGTCTGACAGACGGAAAGTCGCTTCACCCAGACAAATACCTCCAACAGAAGTCGCCATAAAATCATTGATCGCAGGCGGCTCATTTTCCATGAAAAATTCCCACATCAGACTACCGCCGACCGTATATGGAATGGACTCCCAGAAATTCATCCCATTCGAACGCGCTGCATTAAAATACAGCCCCCCGTGGTAAGGGTGAGCAAACAAGTTGGTTGAAAACTTATCATTATCCCAGACAAATCCATGCCTGATATTGCTTTTCATCGTATTCCAACCGATGTAGGCAAACTTGCCGCGAGAGACATAACGATCAAATGCCCATACACCTAGGTTCAATCCGACTACCTCGATTGCAGCTTTGACCGGTTTTCTGGGCAGGACTAAAACCGAATCATTCAGGTGATACTGGAAATAAGACTCATCCGACTCGTTCTGAGCCGAAAGACAGACAAAAAAGAAACAACAGAAAATCAGAATTATCGGTTTCTTCCAGGGAACTTCGAAACTTTTTATTTTCAATTCAATAGTAAATAAGTTCACAAAATTAATCTTTTTATCGCGACCTTCCGGACTTTTCTCCTGAAATTAAACCCGGGCTTTAATTATTCAGGACCAGATTTCAGGCTTATTCGTTCTTATTTTTCTCATACAATACCTTTTATATCAATAGATCTTTATTGAAAATCGGCTACATCTGATGCTGATCTGTATTTTCCGGCCTCTGTACATCAAGCATAAGAGTATCAATGAGAGATCATTGTTTCGGAGAAAGAGAGAAAAGAATCAGATTAAAACACACATCAAATAAAAAACTATTATTAAATTAGAAAAATATCAACTAGAATTATTTTTATATTAAATTATTATTATTTTTGCAAAATAAAACAAACACATACATGCATTTAATTTCATCAACCTTAAGTATTTCACATCATACCTATGAAATTCAAAATCCTTATCAGCTTTGCCTTTCTATTTATTTTACTGTTTTCACCCTGCATGGAATTATTCAAAACACATTTGACTGCAAAAAGTTCATCAGAAGAAGAACAATCAGAAAATCAATCAGGAAATCCGTCTCAAATCGACCAGCAAGAGGAAGAAGAAATCGAGCACTTGATATCCGATCTGTTTGACAACCAGGATCTTCAATCCAACAATGAACTAAACATATCCAACGATACCATTCTATTAATTGCTGAAAAATATTTAAACTCAAAGAATGAATACAATAAAGTAATTAAAGAAAAAGAATACCTGACAATGGCCGGAATCGGGATTGTATTTACTATGGCGTTGACAATCCGGTTATTCCGGAGACAAACGAATACAATTAAAAACCAATTGCTGGAAAAGGAGCAAACTATTTCATCCCTTCAAAACTCGACCCAAGAAAATCCGGAATATTCTGACAAGAGTATGCAATTGTATCACATTTTACTCCAGCACCTGCAATTGTCCAAGAAAATTGCCATGATGAATTCAATACCACATCATAAAAATGAACAGTTGCTCCTGTTTCTGAATGAAATCATGTACGGAGATCCTCAATCTGCTTTCGATTGGAATGAGTTTCTTTCACTCATCAATCTGCTGTACGACAACCTGCTGATCAAGCTACAAAACAATCATCCACAACTTTCTTTTAACGACATTCAGTTTTGCAGCCTGATACAAGCCGGTTTCGATACCGGAGAAATCGCTTTTATACTGAAGATCCAATCCAGCAGCGTCCGGATGAGGAAGGTTTCAATCCGTAAAAAATTAGGCATTACGGACGGATGTGATCTGGGACTGTTTTTTGATCAATTCTTAAAAAATAACACCAGTTCCTGATCCTGCTTTTTTGCTTCGGGAAAAATATGTACTTTTGCTCTTTCAATTCCAAAAAGCAGTACATTTTATGAAACAGCAGCTTTCTATTTACAATACACTCACCCGGAAAAAAGAGGTTTTCAACCCCATGCATCCGCCTTTGGTCGGCTTGTATGTCTGTGGCCCCACTGTTTACGGAGACGCACATTTAGGCCATGCCCGGCCGGCAATCACCTTTGATATCTTATTCCGCTACCTGACTCATATCGGCTATAAAGTACGTTACGTAAGGAATATAACCGATGTGGGACACCTGGAAAATGATGCTGATTCCGGAGAAGACAAAGTTGCCAAAAAAGCGCGGCTGGAACAACTGGAACCCATGGAAATTGTTCAGTTTTATGTAAACCGCTACCACAAAGCCATGGAGGAATTGAATGTACTGCCCCCCAGCATCGAACCGCATGCCAGTGGACACATCATCGAGCAGATTCAACTGGTTAAAGAAATTCTGGATAAAGGATATGCCTACGAAAGCGAAGGTTCTGTTTATTTCGATGTGGAAAAATACAACCGGGATTATCACTACGGAAAATTATCCGGACGTAATATTGAAGACATGCTGAATACCACCCGGGAGCTGGAGGGACAAGAAGAAAAACGCAACAGCATCGATTTTGCACTCTGGAAAAAAGCATCTCCGGAACACATTATGCGCTGGCCTTCGCCCTGGAGCAACGGATTCCCGGGATGGCACCTGGAATGTACGGCCATGAGTAAAAAATACTTAGGGGAAGTTTTCGATATTCACGGAGGAGGTATGGACCTGATCTTTCCTCACCATGAATGTGAAATCGCCCAATGCGTAGCTTCTACCGGACACGAAGGAGTCCGGTACTGGATGCACAACAACATGATTACCATTAACGGACAGAAAATGGGAAAATCACTGGGAAATTTTATTACACTGGAGGAATTTTTCTCCGGTAAACATGCCATGCTGACCCAGGCATACCAGCCAATGACTATACGCTTCTTTATTTTACAGGCACACTACCGCAGCACGGTAGATTTCAGCAATGAAGCCCTGCAAGCCTCGGAAAAAGGGCTTTCCCGATTAATGGAAGCCTATACGAATATCGATCGGTTAGTCGCCGGAAGCAGCAATCTGCCTTCAGACAATATCATAGAACTTAAAAAGAAGTGTTATGAAGCTATGGACGACGATCTGAATACTCCGATCGTTATTTCCCACCTTTTTGAAGCGACCCGTATCATTAATTCGGCAATCGCCGGACAAACAACACTTTCTACCGAAGATACAGAAGGACTCCGGCAGATTTTCCAGACCTTTCTCTTTGATCTGCTGGGAATCAAAAACGAATTAAAAGACGGGAATGCTTCCTATGATTCTTTTGCCAAAGCGGTTGATATGTTACTCGAAATTCGCATGCAAGCCAAACAAAACAAGGACTGGGGTACATCAGACAAAATCCGGAATGAACTGACAGCTGCAGGATTTGAAATCAAAGACACGAAGGACGGCTTTGAGTGGAAGCTGAGTAATTGATGGAAATCCAGTTAACATCGGACGGCTCACAAACGCTCTATCTGCCTGAAATGGATGAGCATTATCATTCGGTCAACGGAGCGATACAGGAGTCTGTCCATGTTTATTTGGAAGCCGGGTTCCGGCAGATTTCAGCGACAACAATTCAGGTACTGGAATTAGGGTTCGGGACCGGGTTAAACGCATTCCTGACAGCATTGGAAGCCGAAACACAAGGAAAACAGGTACATTACACCTCCCTGGAAAAATATCCTTTACCGGATGATTTTACCGGGCGCCTGAATTACCCCTCGGCCGTTTCTCCATCCCATTCTTCCTTATTTACTGCTATTCATGATTGCAATTGGGAAATTCCGGTTCGCCTGAGTGATTATTTTACCCTGCATAAAATCAAAACCGATTTTTCAGATTACAAGTATCCGGGTCCTTACGATGTGGTTTATTACGATGCTTTTGCTCCGGACAAGCAACCGGGAGTATGGTCCCAGGAACTATTCAACCGCATTTATGCTTCCATGAATGATCATGGAATCTTAACGACCTATTGCGCTAAAGGCAATATCCGCAGGATGATGCTGCAGGCCGGCTTTTCGGTGGAACGGATACCCGGACCTCCCGGAAAAAGACAAATGCTACGCGCATGGAAAAAAATACCACCAACCGTACATTCCTAAAAAAAACAACATACAAACGATCAACAGGTAAGCCGTTATTTTTTTCGTTGATAATGTAAAAAAATGAGCAAGAACAAAGGATAGAGGAGCATAAACAATCAATGCCCAGGTTTCCTTCCATTCACTTTGCAGAAGAAGGAAAACAAATCCGACAAAAACAATGATATACAGATAACTCAAAAATGAAACCGTTCGTATTTTTTCGGAAATTCCCGACAAGAACAAATTAGTCCCGGATACCACATAAAGAATAAATAAAAAACCGGCTATGATCCACTCTTTCTGGCACAAAGAAGGTATTCCGGAAATCCACATCTCGTTCCAATGAGGCAATCTCGATAAAAAAACAGTCCAATCATTCCGATACAGACTCCAGGCAAAAACAAACAGGTATATTATAAAAATCCCTGTCAGGCCGGCAAAAAACACGCGTGCATTGAAACTCCGGAACCTGTAGAACCCATACCAGAACAAGGGAAAAAATAATAATACCGGCGACCAGAGAAAACTTCCCAGAGTCAGCACCAGTGAAACATTGAGTGATTGTATCTGGGATTGTGGTTCCTGATAAGAGGCAAACAGAAAAATCAGACATAAAACAACGCAGAAAGCTACAATACTTCCTGTAAGTTCGCTATACAGCGAGGGATTGGTCCCCGTAAACAATAAATAAAAAAGTACCGGTAAAAAAGTACGGCTACGAATCACCGTGAATACATGGTTTATCTGTAGCAGGACGAGGGATACCCCTATCTGAACCAGGGTTGTTCCCCAGATTTTCTCATCGTTCCAACGATCGGGAGTTATGGCAAATCGCAACACAAGAAAGATCAAAATGCTTACAAAAACCGTAAACCGACCTTCTATCAAAGACTTCTGTATACTCCTTACACTCATTCCGGTTTATAAATCAAACCCAATATCCGAACGAAAATACTTCCCTTCAAAATCAATGATCCGGGCATTAGCAAAAGATTGCTTCAAAGCCTCTTCTTTGGTTACTCCATACGAACTGACAGCAATAACCCGGCCTCCGTTCGTCAGGATACAACTGTCTTTCTCCGAAGTACCTGCATGAAAGACAATGCTTCCTTCCGTCCGGTCCAGTCCGGAAATCACCTTTCCTTTTTCATAGTCACCGGGATACCCACCGGAAACCAGCATAACCGTCACAGCATGACGATCGTCCATTACCAGTTCTTTTGCTTCCAGGTTTTCGCAGGCAACTCCTTCCAGCAAGTCTACCAGGTCAGACTGAATCCGTAACATGACGACTTCTGTCTCCGGGTCACCCATCCGGCAATTGTATTCAATTACGTATGGCTCTCCCTTCACCTTGATCAATCCGATAAAAATGAATCCCTTATAGTCGATACATTCCTGTTTCAATCCACTGACAGTAGGAATAACGATACGTTCCTCCACCTTTTTCATAAAAGCCTCATCGGCAAACGGGACCGGCGATACGGCTCCCATTCCTCCCGTATTCAATCCGGTATCTCCCTCACCAATCCGTTTATAATCCTTGGCTACGGGTAATATTTTGTATGACTTCCCATCCGTCATGACAAAAACAGAACATTCGATTCCGGAAAGAAACTCTTCGATAACCACCTTCTCACTGGCCTTTCCGAAACTTCCGTTCAGCATGGCGCCTAATTCCTTTTCAGCCTCTGCCAGATTATCAATAATCAATACCCCTTTTCCGGCAGCCAACCCATCGGCTTTCAGCACATAAGGCGGCTTCAGCGAATGAAGAAATACAATTCCTTCCTGCAGGTTGGTTTTGTCGACGCTCAAATAACCGGCCGTAGGAATCCGGTGCCTCACCATGAAGGCCTTAGCAAAATTCTTACTTCCTTCCAGTTGTGCTCCTTGTCGCGAAGGCCCGATTACCGGAACGGATTTCAACTCCGCATCGTTCCTGAAATAATCATAAACACCTTTCACCAGCGGATCTTCCGGTCCAACGACGACCATATCGATTTTTTCTTCCAGTACCAATTGTTTCAACGCTGTAAAATCAGTCGCCGCAATGGGAATATTTGTTCCCACCTGAGCAGTTCCGGCATTTCCAGGAGCAATGAATAACCGGTCCGTTTTTGCACTTTGAGCTATTTTCCAGGCCAATGCATGTTCCCGGCCACCCGAGCCTAAGAGTAAGATATTCATATTGAGTTTTTTATTTATTTTCTGAAAATCATTTATTATAAGACTGATTCGCCGCTACTTTCTTCAACCGGAGCTGATGGCTTTCATCCTGTTTATATTCTTTATGCTTTCCGCTAAAAATCTGATACTGGCGGAATTCGCAATCCAGCGCACCGTTCAGCAACTTCATTCTGGAAGAAGGTTTTAAACCTATTTTATCAAACCCTTCCTGGTTGGACGACAGGACCCATGCATCATAACCCGTAAATACATGTTTCAGGCGCTCTCCGATCATGGCATACATGGCCATAATATCCCGGGGATTCAAGCGTTCCCCATAAGGAGGATTGGTCACCAGAATCCCTTTTTCCGGAGCTTCCCGGTATTCTTCAAAAGGCAATACTTTCAATTCGATGTATTTAGACAATCCGGCACTTTTAACATTTTTGGCAGCAATTGCAATCGCTTTCGAAGAGATATCCGAGCCATATGCTTTGAATTCGAATTCCCGCTCGTGGCTGTCGTCCGAACTGATACGTTCAAATAAGTCCGGATCGAAATCGTCCCATTTTTCAAAGGCATACTTATCCCGGAAAATTCCGGGAGCCGTATTAGTGGCAATCATCACCGCTTCGATCAGCAGGGTTCCCGAACCACACATCGGATCCACAAAATTACATTCTCCTTTCCAGCCTGTTTTCAGGATCATACCGGCCGCAAGCACCTCATTCAAGGGCGCTTCAGTCTCTTCGGTCCGATACCCTCTCTTGTGCAGGGATTCCCCGGAACTGTCGATCGAAACCGTACATTCCTTATGGGAAATGTGAATATGAATCTGAATATCCGGATTATTAATTCGAACCGAAGGACGCTCTTCTCCCCGTTCGACAAAGAAATCGACGATCGCATCTTTGGTCCGGTAAGCTACAAACTTGGAATGGGTAAACACTTCCGAATGAACCACGGCATCGATGGCAAATGTTTTTTTGTCGGATAAATAACGGCTCCAGTCAATCTGCTTGACGCTTTCGTACACTTCATCCGCATGTTTAGCTGAAAAAGAGGCTACCGGCTTCAGGATACGAAGGGCGGTGCGACAATGAAAATTAGCTTTGTACAGCAGCTCTTTATTACCTGTAAAAGAAACCATCCGGCGTCCGATCTGTACCTGGTCTGCACCCAGCGCTATAAGTTCGGCGGCCAGTATTTCTTCCAACCCGTACTGGGTTTTAGCCACCATTTCAAAAGAATTGTCCATGTATACTAAAAACTATTTATGAGGAGCTCCGAACTCCTTGCATGTCATTTGCTTAATTTCCGCCCGCCAGATCTTTACATTAGCTACAGCCGGATCGGAATATTGAAATTCCTTATCGGAATATTGTCCCATCAGGATATTCAGGATTTCTATTTTCTTTTCTTTTTCTTCGACAAACGTCACCTCACAGAAAGCGATAACGCTCTGAGATTTCATCCGGTAACTGCAAGCCACCTGCGGATGCTGAAAAGCCAGACGGTGCCCGCGGCTGAAGGTAATACAAACATTGTTGTTCTTCTCCAGGATACGGATCGAACGACCTTCCGGGGCCGAATGCAGGTAAATGATATTGTCCCTGTAGCCGAAATTCATCGGAATGACATAGGGCCTGTTATCTTCATCAACCAGACCGACATAACACACATCGCACTGAGCAATAACCTGTTCAATAGCAATTCTTTCTGTAATCTGAATCGTTTTCATCGGATAGTCGTTCCTTTTCCCGAGTTAATTTCGGAAGCCTGGGTAATAATTACTTCTTTCACACCGGCAGCAATCGCCTGAAAAGCATTTTCCAGTTTGGGGATCATCCCCCCCTGAATAATTCCATCGGAAACATATTGTCTGAATAATGAAGACGTGATTTCAGGAATCACACTTTCATCGTCGTTTTCATCCAGCAACACTCCTTTTTTCTCAAAGCAATAGACCAGGCGGACATCGAAATAGTTAGCCAGTTCTTTAGCCGCCTCCCCGGCAATCGTATCGGCATTGGTATTCAGCATACTGCCCTTTCCGTCGTGGGTAAGCGGAGCCAGAACCGGCACCACCTGTTGTTGCAACAAACCCGAAAGGATTCCGGCATTGACCTGCCTGACATCCCCTACAAAACCATAGTCGATATCCGTCACCGGACGTTTATCCGAAAGCATGATGTTCATATCGGCTCCGGTGAGCCCCAGGGCATTGATACCCTGGCCCTGCAAGCGGGCGACAATATTTTTATTGACCAGTCCGGCGTACACCATGGTAACGATCTTCAGGGTTTCCGCATCCGTAATCCGGCGTCCATTGACCATCGAGCTTTCCACTCCCAGTTTCTCAGCCAGTTTGGTTGCTGATCGTCCGCCTCCGTGTACTAAAATTTTATATCCTTTTATTGCAGAAAAATCAGTAAGCAAAGCATTCAAAGAATGTTCCTCTTCCACAATTTTTCCTCCTACTTTGACAATTGTCAGTTGATCCATTGATTCGATAGTAATGATTGAACTGCAAAGCTACGAAAAATACCCGGTAGTTAAGCGTCTAATCCGTCCATTCTTTCAGGTACATATACAACATACGCACCGGCATTCCCATGACGTTATAGAAAGATCCCTCCAGGCTCTCGACTCCAATATAACCGATCCACTCCTGAACCCCATAGGATCCGGCCTTATCGTAAGGTTTGTACTTCTGTACGTAATAGTCGATTTCTTCTTCGCTCAACTCAGCAAATTTAACCTTGGATACTGCATAGAAAGCTTTCTGTTTTTCTTTGGTAGCAATACACACACCGGTTATAACCTCATGTTTTTTACCTGACAGGACACGAAGCATTTCCTTTGCCTCTTCCTCTGTTTTCGGTTTTCCGTATACATCTCCGTTCAACCAGACGATGGTATCAGCGGTAATCAGCATCGTATCATCCTGCATGTATTCCTGGTAAGCCGTTGCCTTAAGTCTGGAAAGGTACACCGGAATTTCTTCTTTCCACAGCGTAGCGGGATATGATTCATCGACATCCGGTAAGGTTTTCACTTCAAACGGGATGTCGAGTCCTGACAATAACTCCCTGCGTCGCGGAGAATTAGACGCTAATATGATTTTATATTTATCTATAGTTGAAAGCATAAATTTATTGTATCAAAAGTTTTATTTCATTCATTGGATTCACCATCCGAAAGCATCACCCTGCATCCAGTTATCCTGGGCTTTCAGCACCTGTTCGATAACATCGCGCCCGACCCCGTGCCCTCCGGTTTTGTGGGAAATGTATTTGGAAATGGCTTTGATTTCCGGAACCGCATCTACCGGACAGGCTGGCAAGCCGACAAGTTGCATGATTTCATAATCGGGGATATCATCACCGACATAAACAACTTCTTCCGGTTTCAGTCCGGTTTTTTGCAGAAAATCATGGAATTGATTGATTTTATGTTTGGCTTTGAGGTAGACATGCTGAAATCCGAGGCTTTCAAAACGAATCCGGACGGCCTGTGTATCTCCTCCTGTAATGATGCATAGCTGATACCCCTGCTTGGCAGCCAACTGCATGGCATAACCATCTTTCGTATTGATCACGCGCATAGGCTCTCCTGAAGGATGCAGAGGAATAGAATCCGGAGAAAGCACTCCGTCCACATCAAAAACAAATCCTTTTATTTTTCGTAAATCGTAATTGATATTACTCATGTTTATCCTGTTAAAAAATCGAAGTCCAAAGATACGATTTTATATCGAAAAATCATCGTACCTTTGTACTTTCAATCGAACGAATCATGGATGAAAGAGAAAAAGTACTGGTACAGGCATCGTGGATAAGCGTGATCGGAAATGCCATATTGTCTTTACTGAAGATTGTCGTCGGAATTGTAGCCGGAAGTATGGCTGTACTGGGAGACGGTATTGACTCGGCAACAGACGTCGTCATCTCATTAGTCACTCTTTTTACAGCCCGGATTATCAGCAGACCACCTACTCCGAAATACGTATACGGGTATGAAAAAGCGGATAATGTCGCTACCAAAGTTCTTTCTTTCGTTATCTTTTTTGCCGGGATACAGATGCTGTTCTCCACAGGAAAAAGTATTCTCTTTTCCGAAGAAAGGGAACTTCCCTCCCAACTGGCCATTTATGTGACCATCCTCTCCATGCTCGGAAAATTAGCACTAGCCTGGTACCAGGCCGCACAAGGAAAGAAAGTGAACAGTTCCATGCTGATTGCCAACGCTAAAAACATGCGAAATGATGTACTGATTTCAGGGGGAGTATTACTCGGCCTGTTGTTTACATTTGTACTTAAAATGCCAATATTGGACTCCATTACGGGGCTTCTGATCAGTATTTACATTATCAAATCGTCGATTGATATTTTTATGGAAACCAATGTGGTACTCATGGACGGAACTCAGGATACTTCCATCTACAAAAAAATCATCGATGCTACAGAACAGGTCCCTGGAGCCAGCAACCCACACAGAATCCGTTCCCGGCAATTAGGGAACCTGTATATGATTGCTCTCGATATTGAAGCTGAGGGATCCATAAGCCTTACGGATGCGCATTCCATCGCTCATTCCGTGGAAGAAAGCATCAAAAAATCAGTGGATAATGTATATGATATTGTCGTACACGTGGAGCCTAAAGGAAAACATCACTCCGAAGAAAAATTCGGAATCGACAAAAGTAACATCAACGACTGCGACTGATTCCCCGTTCAGCAATTCTCCGGTTGATTCTGATCATAAATTCATTATTTTTCACTCCCCAATCGGGAGCGATCAGCAATTCTTTCGGAGATTGTGAAACAAAACGTTCCACGTAAAAGTCCGGATTCAGCCGCTCCAGAAAATCGATGCATAGCTCAATGTATTCATCTACATCATAAAGGTGAAACCACTCCGGATGTTCTTCAAACTGCCGGGCCATTTTAGTATGCCGGATCAGTTGCAACTGATGGAGTTTGACTGTAGTCAGCGGGAGTTTGGAAATGGCAGAGGCGTGCGAAAGAATCTGTTCCCTGCTTTCTCCGGGGAGCCCAAGAATCATGTGAATTCCACAATAAATACCCCGTTCGTGTGTCCGGAGAATCGTTTCTACAGCCTCCTCATAGGTATGTCCCCGGTTGATAAACTCCAGGGTTTCATTGCTGGTCGACTCAACTCCGTATTCTACCAGAAGAAAATACTTGCGTGATATTTTTTGTAATTCGTCGAGTAATTCACCCGGCATGCAATCCGGGCGGGTTCCAATGATCAGACCAACGACTTCGGGATGCTTCAGGGCTTCGTTGTATTTTTCAAGAAGACTACCTACCTCGTCATACGTATTGGTATAAGACTGGAAATAGGCCAGATACTTCATTTGAGGGTATTTCCGGGAGAAAAATTCAATTCCTCCTCCCAGTTGCTCAGCCACGTTTTTTTCAGTAAAGCAATATTCAGGGCTGAAAGTCTGGTTATTACAATAGGTACAACCTCCCCACCCTTTGGTCCCGTCCCGGTTAGGACAGGTAAATCCGGCATTGATGGAGATTTTCTGAACTTTGAAAGGAAAGGTTTTTTGCAGGAAATCCCGAAAATCGTTGTAAGGTTTACCAGTCATTATCAATATTCAAACCGGCCGTATTCGCTTTCAATCACCAGTTCTTTTTTTTCCGACGCTTCTACAAACCCGACTAACTGAGCCTCAATACCATACGATTGAGCAATCTCTATTACCGGCTGAGCATAAGTTTCCGGCAGATAGATTTCCATCCGGTGCCCCATATTGAAAACTTTATACATTTCCTTCCAGTCGGTACCGGACTGTTCCTGAATCAGGCGGAACAAAGGAGGTACAGGAAACAGATTATTTTTTGTCACTTTCACTCGATCGACAAAATGCAATACTTTGGTTTGTGCGCCTCCCGAACAATGAACCATTCCATGAATCTGTTGTCGTAGCTGGTCCAGAATCGTTTTGATAACCGGAGCATATGTCCGGGTGGGAGAAAGAACCAATTTTCCGGCATCTACATCCAGGTCTTCAATTTTGTCGGTCAACTTCATCTGACCCGAATAAACCAGTTCCGACGGAACAGCAGCATCATAACTTTCCGGATATTTTCCGGCCAGGTAGTTCGCAAAAACATCATGACGGGCGGAAGTCAGCCCGTTACTGCCCATACCGCCGTTGTATTCTTTTTCATAAGTAGCCTGCCCGCAGGAGGAAAGGCCAACAATCACATCGCCCGCCTGAATACGGGCATTATCGATGACATCCGAACGTTTCATACGACAGGTAACCGTACTGTCAACAATAATCGTCCGGACCAGATCTCCCACATCGGCCGTTTCACCTCCGGTCGGATAGATATGAACACCCAGACGACTCAGTTCTTCACAAAGCTCATTTGTCCCATTGATAATGGCAGAGATTACTTCTCCGGGAATCAGGTGTTTGTTCCGCCCAATCGTGGAAGAAAGCAGGATATTATCTGTGGCTCCCACACATAGGAGATCATCGACATTCATGATTAACGCATCCTGGGCAATACCCTTCCAGACAGACAAATCACCGGTTTCTTTCCAGTACATGTAAGCCAGCGAAGACTTAGTGCCGGCTCCATCAGCATGCATGATATTACAATACTCAGGATCTCCTCCCAGAATATCCGGAATAATTTTACAGAAAGCATTCGGAAAAATGCCCTTATCTATGTTTTTGATCGCATTGTGAACGTCTTCCTTGGAAGCAGAAACACCGCGCTGGTTATAACGTTGGTCGCTCATAAATTTTTTCTATTTCCGCACAAAGATAGGGTATAAATAATTACATTATACGGAAAAACTTTTCTTTTTACTTATTTGTTATGCTACTATTATAAAAAAATAAGAAATGAGAACATCTACAAATAAAATATACGCATACCTATTTCTCCTGCTCATTGCATCCGTTTTTTTTTCACCTGTTCAGGCTCAATCCGATTCGATCCGGATCGGAGAGTCCAACCCTCCACCCTCGAAAGAAAACTGGAATGACAGTAAATTCTCGATCCGGCTGAGATACTTTTTATCAATCAACAAGACAATAGTAGGAGCAAGTACCGATGACAATAATTATTCCACATTCAGCTATGAAGACGATCTGAACATGAACAGGAATGATTACAATGGGCTCCTGGACTTCAGGTTTCATTTCGGAAAACACCATTACCTAGGTCTTTCATACTACAGCATCAACAGAAGCGTCAATACAATTCTGGAAGAAGAGATTCATTTCAGAAAACATGATTACCCTGCTAATTCCAAAATCGGAGTTCATTTCAACGCCAGCATCATTCGTTTAGCATATGGATATTCATTCATCTCAAATTCTCATTTCGAAACAGGAGCTTTTGCCGGTTTTCATGTTATGACATTTAATACCGGAATCGTATTGGAAGATCAGGTACAAGGTGAGACATCGACTAAAGATAATATTACATTCACGGCTCCACTTCCGGACGCCGGACTTTTTGGTCTGTACTCACTCAACAACCACTGGACAGCAGGTGCCGAACTGGGTTATTTTTACATTCAATACAAGGATCTGACAGGAAGAATTTTTGACACTTCTTTGTATGTTCAGTACAACCTGAACAGACACTGGGGATTCGACCTGGGCTACTCATATCTGGGCGTTAACATGAATTCTGACAAGCCACAACTGTATCTTGATCTGGACTGGGCCTACAATGGTCCGTTTATCAATTTGACGTACAGATTCGGAAAAAAAGGCAAGTGATGGATTCTGGTATCAGGAATTCTCTTTAACCCCCAAGGTCGGTAAACCAATCTGGTATTTTACAGAAATCACCCGAACGACAATCACCACGACGGAAGCGACTATCTGACTGACTTCTTTCGGCATACCTGACAAATCGGACAACCAGTAGAACAACCCTCCGACAAAACAGGCCAATGCATAAATTTCTTTCCGGAAAACAAGCGGGATTTCATTAATCAGTACGTCCCGGATAATTCCGCCGACTGATCCTGTCACGGTTCCCATAATCATGGCAACCCAATACGGCAACCCGCATTGAAGCGTTTTTTCTATTCCAACTACAGTAAAAAGAGCCAATCCGATCGTGTCAAAAGTAAAGAAAGTATAATTCAGCCGGACCAGAATTTTACGGTAAACGGCCACCACCACGACCGCAAAGGCGCAACAGATCACATAAACACTGTTGATTATCCAAAAAGGAGTCAAACCCAGCATTAAATCCCGGGCCGTACCACCTCCAACTGCGGTAACCAAGCCAATAACAAATGCTCCGAATAAATCGAAATTTTTTGCGGAAGCCAAACGGATACCCGAAATAGCAAATGCAAAAGTTCCGGCAAACTCAATCACATCGACAAACGAAATACGGCTGATGAAATCCATACTTTTGAAATTTTGAACAAAGATAATCATTTCATCAAAAACTGACAAATCGGCAGAAAAACATGCCATTTCCCATTTGGCATAAGGTTTGTTTAAGGATCTGTGTCCGACAGACAAAAAAAAACGAAATTATTGAATATCAACAAATATAAAACAACTATAAATCATGGGAAAAATAATTGGAATCGACTTAGGAACAACCAACTCTTGCGTTGCTGTAATGGAGGGTAACGAACCGGTTGTCATCACGAACAGTGAGGGAAAAAGAACTACTCCATCCATCGTAGCTTTCGTGGAAGGCGGGGAACGCAAGGTGGGAGATCCCGCCAAACGCCAGGCCATTACGAATCCGACAAAAACCATATTCTCCATCAAGAGATTCATGGGTGAAACATACGATCAGGTAAATAAGGAAATATCCCGCGTTCCCTACAAAGTAGTAAAGGGCGACAATAATACACCTCGCGTCGACATCGACGGAAGAATGTATACCCCGCAGGAAATTTCGGCCATGATTCTTCAAAAGATGAAGAAAACAGCTGAAGATTACCTGGGACAGGAAGTGACAGATGCAGTTATTACTGTTCCTGCTTACTTCAACGACTCACAACGTCAGGCCACCAAAGAAGCAGGTGAAATAGCCGGATTGAACGTACGTCGTATTATCAATGAGCCGACTGCCGCTTCATTGGCTTATGGACTGGATAAGGCACACAAAGACATGAAGATCGCCGTATTCGACTTAGGAGGAGGTACTTTCGATATCTCCATCCTCGAATTGGGAGACGGTATATTTGAAGTAAAATCCACGAATGGTGACACCCACCTGGGAGGTGACGACTTCGACCATGTCATTATCGACTGGCTGGCAGAAGAATTTTTGAAAGATGAAGGCCTTGACTTGCGCAAAGACATGACTGCCCTGCAACGGCTGAAAGAAGCAGCAGAAAAAGCGAAAATCGAACTTTCCAGCTCCACTTCTACCGAAATCAACCTACCCTATATCATGCCGGTCGACGGAATGCCGAAGCACCTGGTGAAAACATTGACCCGGGCTAAATTCGAACAACTGGCCGACAGTTTGATCCAGGCTTGTATCGAACCCTGCCGTAAATCATTGGCAGATGCCGGATTGAAGGCTTCTGATATCGATGAAGTAATATTGGTGGGAGGTTCCACTCGGATTCCTGCTATCCAGAGCATCGTTGAAAAATTCTTTGGCAAAACACCTTCCAAGGGAGTTAACCCGGATGAAGTGGTAGCTGTGGGCGCCGCTATTCAGGGAGCTGTTCTCTCCGGAGATGTTAAGGATGTACTGTTGCTCGACGTAACACCACTTTCATTGGGTATCGAAACTATGGGTAGTGTCATGACGAAACTGATCGAATCCAACACCACCATCCCAACCAAGAAATCGGAAGTGTTCACTACTGCGGCTGACAATCAACCATCTGTTGAAATCCATGTATTGCAGGGAGAACGTCCAATGGCCAGAGACAACAAAACCATCGGCCGTTTCCACCTCGATGGAATCATGCCTGCCCGTCGCGGTGAACCTCAAGTTGAAGTTACTTTCGATATTGATGCCAACGGTATTCTGAACGTATCTGCCAAAGACAAAGCTACCGGTAAGGAACAAAGCATCCGGATCGAAGCTTCCAGCGGATTAAACGATGCAGAAATCAAACGGATGAAAGAAGAAGCTGCCGCTAATGCAGAATCTGATAAAAAAGAAAAAGAAAAAATAGATAAACTGAATCAGGCCGACAGTGTCATTTTCCAAACCGAAAAGCAACTGAGCGAACTGGGTGATAAAATCCCCGCCGATAAAAAGGCTCCTGTTGAAGCTGCTTTAGGTAAATTGAAAGATGCCCACAAGGCCCAGGACGTCGCTGGAATCGATGCGGCTATGACTGAAATCAACAATGCATTCCAAGCTATCAGCCAGGATTTGTATAATGCACAACAGCAAGCCGGAAATACCGGATCTCAGCAAACACAACCGAATGCCGGATCAAGCGGATCTTCCAATGACGGAGGTGTGACAGACGTTGATTTTGAAGAAGTAAAATAAAATCGGTTAAAATCGATTATAAACAATAATAAATCCGCAGTAAATCAGTCGATTACTGCGGATTTTATTTTTTTAAGAATTATCAGTCTTGATTCTTTCTTATCAATTTTTTATATATCTTTGGGTCACAAACATGTTTTAAATTATAGAAATAGCCGCAATTGCGGACACAAAAACCAATTATCAGTTGATTCAAATCTTGTTAGAAATATGGCACGATTATTTATAATCATTGTATTTACTTCCTTTTCCAATACTCTGTTTGCTCAAAAGGCAAAAAAGGTAAAGTTCGATTTGATATACGAAGTTTTGTCTACAGGAATAACTCCACATGCCACCTTACGATGTATATTGCCCGGCAATATTGAGAAAGTTCAAACGGTAAGAGGTATAACTTTCTCGAAACAACCCGATACTGTCTTTACCAAAGGAGACAATGTATATGCTGAATATTATCTGAGTAACCTATCTTCTCGTAAAACGGAGGTAATAACAATATCCTTCATTATGGATTTGTATCAGAAGGCTTTTTGTTGTTTAACGGAAACCGACGAATCTTGTGATACTACCCGATATTTAAAACCTGAAAAACATATAGAAAGCGATGACCCCATAATTAAGGCAGTTGCCTCGAAATTAAAAACGAGTACCGTACTTAAAACCATTGAGAGAACGTATGAATTTACAAGGAATCGTATAACTTATACTTATACCCCCAGAGCTTTGGGAGCAAAAAAAGCCTACGAACAGAGAAGTGGCGACTGTACCGAGTTTGCCGACCTGTTTGTTGCATTATGTCGCGCAAATGGTATTCCCGCAAGGGGGATTGACGGCTATACGGCAAGCTCCGACAATTCTGCAAATCATAACTGGGCTGAGGTTTACGTGGAAAAATACGGATGGGTTAGAGTTGATCCGTCGAGAAACTCGTTAAAAAAATTGAGAAACGAATACGTTCAAATATCGAATGTAAGGAACGATGATTTGGGAAGTTTTTATCTGTTTGCATATGGAGGAGATCGGCTTGAAGTAGCAGTCCGTTTAAATCCCAAAACATGGTTCTTTTAAACACCTAAGTTTGAGCATTCTTGTAAAAAAATCATAATCATCCAGAGATTCAGCTACATCGGCATCCATAATGAATAGATCTTAGAAACAGCTATTTTTACATTAATATTCTTATTTCTATAACATTAATGCAAGTTTAAAGTATCTATTTTTCGAAAAGTAAACAACGGGCAAACGCAGACGTTGAAACAAAAAAAATAAGGTCTGATTAATACTCTTCTTCGTTGAAAAAGAAATCTTCCTTACTGGGATAATCCGGCCAGATATCTTCAATACATTCGTAAATTTCCCCTTCGTCTTCCATTTCCTGAAGATTTTCTATTACTTCAAGCGGAGCTCCCGATCGCAAGGCAAAATCAATTAACTCATCTTTGGTTGCAGGCCATGGCGCATCTTCTAATTTTGAAGCTAATTCTAAAGTCCAATACATAGTGATTCAAGTGCTAAATTTCTGAGATATTTAAGTACTCCGTTCATTTTTTGCGCAAAAATAAAACAATATCTCTTATGAACAAGGATTCTGCCAAATAATTTCTTGTCCTTTTTCAGAAAAACATAATTTTCTTGACAAAAGAAAAAAATAATCCGACAAACGATTGATATATTTTAATAGTATTTCATCTATTTCTGCTACTTCCGGAACCTGATAAATACACCGTTCCGCACGGCGACAAACCGTCCGGCAAACATGAGCCAGAGAAGCACTTTTGCATCCTCCAGGCAAAATAAAAGATTTCAACGGAGGCAGTAAGGCATCGACCCGATCCATTTCCTGCTCAAGAAGGTCCACATCTTCCTGGCGTACCTGGCAAACGGGCTCTTCTGCATTTTCCGTAGCCAGGTAACAACCCACCGAAAAAAGCGTATATTGAATGTGTTGAAGGATTTCCCGATCGCTTTTGTCTTCAATCTCCTCTGTCAGGCATGCGATGAAAGAATTCAATTCATCAATCGTCCCGTATGCTTCAATTTTTGGATGGGATTTGGAAACTCTTTTTCCTCCGACTAAGGAAGTTAAACCTTTGTCTCCTGTTCTTGTATAAATTTTGCTTTTTTCCATAATCAAAATACGTTTGATAGTGTTGCTTGTGTAATTTCTCGTTAAAAAAAAACATTCCCATCGCATAAAGGTCGATGGAAACTCTCGTCTGCGGTTGATTTTTAAGCCTTTTCCATAAATCCCTCATCGGTTTATTATTTCCGATTCCGTCAATCACCAGGATCGTATTTTCATGGATCAAAGACAAACTTTCCCGGATCACCCTTTCACTCAGAAAGGCATCTCCCCGTGTGTTAACAAAAATCAAATCCATTTCATGAACCGATGAAGTCAAATTTCTCAGTAATTCTTCATATTTCCCTTGTAAAAAAGACAGGTTATCCAATCTTTTCTTTTCTGCCAGCATACGTGCACACTCCGCTAACGCCTGCCGTTCTTCCAGAACAATACACCGGCAATTATTCCGTGAAGCCATTCCCAGGTACAAACTCATAATACCCGTAGAACTTCCGATTTGTAAAACACTCCTGCATTTGAAAAAGTTTACCAAACGAAACAGCAAAGCTCCGTAGTTGCGGTGTTGAGTCTCTTTCGCAGTCACCATGGAAAAAGGATGATTACCGACAAGTAACTCCTGACGTTCTTTTTCGATTTCATCAAAAGCATAATAAGGAGATTTTTCCTCTACCACTCTGGTTATCAGGTTATAAACAAACGGAGAATGCACCCCGTACCCTTTCCGGTAACGGATTTTTCGATACAGCCTGAACCTGTGAGATAGTATTTTCATGATTTCATCGCAAAAATAATATTTTTTACAATAAGGCAATAGCATTGACCGGCTTTTACACAACCAAAAGCTAAACTGTTCTTACTTTTATTTATATTTGCACATTCGTATTTAATCTTACATCTAAAATTAATCGGTTATGAACAAATTTTTCTACCTGACCGCAGCCTTCTTTCTCTTATTCTTATATTCCTGTGAGAACAATGAGACCGTTTGGAAAGAGAACCGTTTCATCGGGATCCAGGGCCCGGATCTGGTTACCCCCAACGGAGAGAAATTTTTTATCCGCGGTATCAATCTCGGGAATTGGTTAAATCCGGAAGGTTACATGTTCTATTTTAGTAACGTCAACTCTTACCGAACAATCAACGATGCATTCTGTGAACTGGCCGGACCTGATTTCACACGCTGGTTCTGGAAGGAATTCAAAAATAATTATATCACCCGGGAAGATATTGCTTACATCAAACAAACCGGAATGAATTCCGTCCGGATTCCCTTTCATTACAAATTATTTACAGACGAAGATTACATGGGACTGAGTAAAGACCAGAACGGGTTTGAACTCCTCGATTCATTGCTGAACTGGTGCAGGCAGGAACAATTATATGTCATACTGGACATGCACGATGCTCCCGGAGGACAGACCGGTGATAATATCGATGACAGTTATGGCTATCCCTGGTTACTGGAAAGCGAAGAAAGCCAGCAACTGGCCTGCGACATCTGGAAAGAGATTGCAACCCGGTACGCCAACGATACGACCGTTCTGGGATACGATCTACTGAATGAACCGATCGCCCATTACTTCAAAGACGATTTTCCCCATCTGAACCAGAACCTGGAGCCTTTTTACAAACGCTGTACGGCAGCTATCCGCGAGGCAGATAAAAACCATATTGTCTTATTGGGCGGGGCGCAATGGAACAGCAATTTTTCTGTTTTTTCGGATTGGAAGTTCGACGACAAGATCATGTATACCTGTCACCGGTACTGGTGCGACACCTTACAACATAACATTCAGGATTTCGTAGACTTCAGGGACAAAGTCAACCTGCCCTTATACATGGGAGAAACCGGAGAAAATTCCGACGAATGGGTTTCTGCCTGGCGCCGGCTCATGGAAACAAACAACATCGGATGGCACTACTGGCCTTACAAGAAAATGGCTGAGAGGGCTTGTATGATGATCATCCCCAAGCCGGAAAACTGGGACTTAATCATTGAATATACCAAACAGGACCGGAGTAGCTTTGCAAAAATCCGCGCTGTACGCCCCAACCAGGATATTATCCGACAAGCGATGAAAGACTTGTTGGAAAACATGAAATTTGTGAATTGCAAAAAAAATAACAATTACACCGAAGCGCTGGGAATGAAACCCTGAAATTTCGACTTTTCCAATTAACAAAAAATCCCGGCCACATCAAATGTCCGGGATTTTTGGTTTTGTTAGTATTGATTTATTAAGGTACCTGTACGGACGGTTATGGAGAGGTAATGTGTGTTATTTATAACCGATATCTTGTTCCAGATTGTTATTTCTTATTCTTCTATAAATCGCAAAAAGGACATAAAGAATGGAGAACAAAGCAAAAACAATTGCCTCGGATCCACTCACAGGCACCGTACCTAGTTCATTTTCTTTTTTCCAATCATCCCTATGGATATTCCCGTGCGACTGCATGGCATTTCCATTCGTTATGCTTGTTGCATAAAAAAGTTTCGGAGCATAAACCAATCCTCTAAAAGCAGTTGAATTAGCAATCCAAATGCGACTCAAAGAGAGATTCTCCGTTGATCGATAAGAAGTTACAGCAAAAGGGCATGAGGCTGCAGAAACAGCGCTAATCACACCAAACAAAAGGATAATCAGAAGGATCCTTTTTCTATTCCCATTTTTTGTTTTCATAAAATTTACTCTCCAGTATTACCATCACATCCCCTGTGTGTACCTGCAAAACGACGCATTACCCCTACATGCATTCAATAGAAATGCAGCTAAATAAATTATCATCCTTCAAACTCAGTTCATTTTGTATGTAATGTATGTAAAATCATTAATATACTTAGAACCTATCAAAGTTAAGTACGTGATATAAATTAGTTTTCATTATAATGGCAAAAATTGATTTTGAGATTGTTTCCCACATTAGACAGGCATCTGTTAGTTGCATAAAAGAGCATGTCCTTGTTTATATAATCTTCGGGATTAAGCCATTCCT
>JAVBKV010000015.1:0-20104 GCA_031553885.1 Bacteroidales bacterium | reverse complement strand
ACTTGTTCTGTTTATCAGTCACATGGTGTCAAAAATTTCTTTTAATTTAATTATAAAATATTTTTTTTTAAAAAAAAAAAACACGCCTCCATTGGAGGCGTTTTTTTTTGATATAAGTAGAAAACAGGATCAATCAATGTTCAACGTTACACGTTTGAAAGAAGATACTGTCAACGCTTTATCTTGTTTTTTCAGGTATTCATCGATGGTCATTTTAGCGTCTTTTACGAAAGCCTGGGCCAACAATGTATTTTCCTGGAAGTATTTTTGCAAAGCACCTTCAGCAATTTTATCCAGGATTGCCTCCGGTTTTCCGGCTTCAATTGCTTTTTCGCGGGCAATTTTCAATTCTCTTTCAGCAATTTCCTGAGGAACACTGTTTTTATCAACACTGATCGGGTTCATAGCTGCAACCTGCATAGCAATGTCTTTAGCCACTTGAGCATCTAGGTTCGGAAGGCTCAACCCTACAATCGTAGACAATTTATTACCCGGGTGAATATAAGCTACTGTAGTAGGAGCTGATAAATATTCGTAAGCACCGATTTCCATTTTTTCTCCGGTAACGCCAATACGGTCGGTGATCCATTCTGAAACAGGGCGTCCATCGATAACCATTGCATTCAATTCTTCGATTGAAGCAGGCTTATTGGCCAAAGCGTTATTTAAGATCGACTGGGTCAATGCGATGAAGTCAGCGCCTTTGGCTACAAAGTCGGTTTCACATTTCAGAGCAACGATTGCAGCGAAATCACCTTGAGTAGCAGCAATGCAACAACCTTCTGAAGCTTCGCGGTCTTCCCGTTTTGCGGCTACTGCTTGTCCTTTTTTCCGGATGATTTCGATTGCTTTATCATAATCTCCATCGGCTTCGGTCAATGCACTTTTACAGTCCATCATACCTGCACCGGTCATTTTACGCAAATGCGTAATATCTGCCATTGTAACTGCCATAATATTCTTTTATTTTATTCTTCGTCTTTTACAAATTTACTTGCCACATTCGCATTCAGTGCGTCTTCGTCTTCCTTGGCAATAATTTCTTTTTTCACTGCTTTTGCTTTTCTTTCCCTGCGGGCAGGAGCTTGTTCTTCATCCTGGCTGGAGGAATCGATTTTTTCTACTTTTCTTTCTTCCAGTCCTTCGTTGATTGCATCGCACAAAGCGCCCAGGATTACTTCGATCGATTTGGTAGCGTCATCGTTAGCAGGGATAACAAAATCGATGTTGTTAGGATCCGAGTTGGTATCTACCATGGCAAATACGGGGATTCCTAACCGATTAGCTTCAGCTACGGCAATATGTTCTTTCATTACGTCAACCACGAAAAGAGCGGAAGGAAGACGGTTCAAATCAGCGATAGAACCCAGGTTCTTTTCCAACTTGGCGCGTTGACGGGTGATTTGTAATTTTTCTCTTTTGGAAAGTTGATCAAACGTTCCGTCTTTAGACATCTTATCGATGGTAGTCATTTTTTTTACTGCCTTACGGATGGTAGGGAAGTTGGTCAACATACCTCCCGGCCAACGTTCCGTAACATACGGCATGCCAGCGGAAATAGCTTTGTCGGCTACGGTTTGTTTGGCTTGTTTTTTAGTTGCTACGAACAACACTTTACGTCCGGATTTAGCAATCTGTTTCAATGCAGCAGCAGCTTCTTCTGTTTTTGCAACTGTTTTATGTAAGTCGATGATATGGATACCGTTACGTTCCATGAAAATGTAGGGAGCCATAGAAGGATTCCACTTTCTTTTTAAGTGTCCGAAGTGTGCACCGGCTTCCAATAATTGTTCAAATGATACTCTTGACATTTTTTTAATTTTAATTTCGTTTACATTCTTTGTTTAATCAACCACCAGGTAGTTATTCGACATCCTCATGCAGAATAAGTCCTAACCGGTTTAGATACTAAACTTAATTAATTGAGAGTTGAGAATTGAGAGTGATATAAAATTTCTCATCCTCCATTCTCCATTCTCCATTGAATTAACGTTTGGAGAATTGGAATCTCTTTCTTGCTTTGGGGCGTCCTGGTTTCTTTCTTTCCACTTCGCGCGGATCACGGGTCATGAAACCTTCAGAGCGCAATGCAGGTTTATCAGCCGGATTGATTTTTACCAATGCACGGGCGATACCCAAGCGTGCTGCTTCGGACTGGCCTTTGAATCCACCTCCATTTAAGTTGATCATAATGTCGTATTGTTCAGCAACACCTATTTTGTTCAGCGGCTGTTTAACAACATATTGAAGCAATGGAGAAGGGAAATATGTTTCAAGCTCACGCTTGTTGATCACGATTTTACCGGATCCTTCTTTAACGTAAACACGTGCTACGGCAGCTTTACGTCTTCCTAATGCATTTACTACTTCCATTGTTATTATTTAAGTGAATTAATATCCAGGGTTTTCGGTTGTTGAGCTTCGTGTTTGTGCTCAGTACCTTCGTATACATATAAATTGCTCAGCAATTGAGCGCCCAGGCGATTTTTGGGTAACATACCCTTCACTACCTTTTTGAATAAACGTTCACCGCCTCTTTTCATCAGATCAGCAGGCGTTTTTTCTCTTTGTCCTCCGGGATATCCGGTATAACTGAGATAAATACGATCATTCCATTTGTTACCGGTCAATACTACCTTATCAGCATTAATGATGATGACATTATCACCACAATCTACGTGCGGAGTGTAACTCGGTTTGTACTTGCCTCTTAAAATTTTTGCTACTTTTGAAGCAAAGCGGCCTAAATGTTGTCCGGTTGCATCTACTACAACCCATTCTTTGTTAACAGTTGCTTTGTTAGCAGAAATGGTCTTATAACTTAAAGTATCCACTGCTTTTAATTTTTTTATTTGTTAATAATTAATCACTTGATTCATATTCCTTTTCGACTATTTGGACACATTTGGAATAAAAAGGTCAGAATCAAATACTTACATAAATCGAATAATAATCGGCGTGCAAAGTTACGATTTTTCTTTTAATTAACAATGTGTTTGATGCAAAAAAAATGTGCGGGTTGAAATCGGGCAGGATCGTTTGTCTGATCACCTGGGTTGGGGATGTTGGTTATTCTAATACTTTGATTTGTTCCGGAGATAATCCTGTGAGTTCTTCTATCTCTTTTAGCGGCATTCCTTTGCATAGGCATTTCCGGGCAATTTCGATACTTTTGGATTTTATACCTTCCTCTCGTCCTTCTTCCCGTGCGCATTCGGCTGCATCCCGGACGTCCTGGTAGTCTAATATGCTCTTTTTGTATTCTTTCATTTCATGAGGTGTTAATAGTTTTATTTCCGCCGCTTTGAACAACATCTCAAATACTCTTCCCCGGACTTCAGCCGGACGATTGTCTAGTTTCTCCAGGTTTCTTAATGAAAACAACCAGCGATCGGTGTTAGTTGTCAATTCTTCTGCTTCTTTCCGGAACTTGGGTAATTCAACAAAAATAAAATTTAATTTTTTTGAATATTGTGTTTTTGTTCGCTCTCTGAACAAATGTACCTGTTCTATGTAATAATTTTTATCGTCTTCAAATTCGTCAAAAATAACAAAGTCCAGTATAGCGACAGTATATACAGCTTTCAGGTCAAAATTCCAGGACCCTTGAGGCGCTTGTTTCTGTATCGGGAACGAAGCGTAGAACAAACACCGATCCCTGAAGTGGGGTTGTTTGGCTTTCTGCATTTCCACGATAAAGAATTCACCTTTTTCATTGGTACAAAAAATATCAAAGATGACCTTCCTGTCGTTTTCAGATTCCCCCAGTTGAAGGGTTGGTTGATATTGGATATCCGTAATCTTTCCTTCTTCCAGAATAATTTCGTTGAGGAAATCAATGAGCAATTCTTTGTTCAGTTCGTTGAAAAACAACTTTTTAAACCCAAAATCCGTTAGAGGATTCAGGTATTTCTTTAGAAAAAAGTCTTCCATAGTTTGTTAGGTTTTAGTTATAAATGAGTTAATATAATATAGGGTTGTTTCAATACAACCAATACTTTGACAAAGTTATTAAAAATTGAAGAATTTTCAACCAAAATTCGGAAATAAATAAAATATAAACACTAATTTTGATGCACTTTTTATAAGGTATAGGAAGAATAATTCAGTAAAATGAACAATGATGATATGAAACGTAGAGATTTTTTGAGAACAGGAGGTTTAGCATTGGCCGGAACAGCAATTTTTCCGGAGTTGGTTCATTCGCAAATTACTGCGAAACAAGAAGATCTGCCTAAAATGATGAGTCATTTTGGGGTAACAGAAAGTGATTTACGGAAGGTAATGGCTGTTGCCCTGGAAAAGGGCGGAGACTATGCCGATTTGTATTTTGAACATACGTTCAATAATTACCTGGGACTGCAGGATAGGGCGGTTAACCGTGCCGGTTCCAATATCGATTATGGAGTCGGAATACGGGTTGTCTCGGGGGATCAGACGGGGTATGCTTTCGTGGAAAATACCCGGTTGGAAGACATGATCAAAGCAGCCCGGACTGCTTCCCGTATTGCTTCCGGCTCAGCGAAAACACCTCCGGTTAAAGTGAATGAAAAGAAATTCAGTAACTACTATCCGATTATCAATTCATGGGAGGATGTGTCTGTTCAGACGAAGATGCCCTTCCTGCAAAAATTGAATGACCGGATATTTGCGTTGGATTCACGGGTATCCAAAGTGAATGCATCCATGAACGATTCTACTTCTTACATTTTATATTATAATTCGGAAGGAACGTTTTGCCACGATTACCGCCCCATGATTGTTTTCTCAGGAATGTGTATCATGGAGCAGGATGGTAAGACGGAAAATGCTTATTCTTCCCGGGCAGCCCGGAAAGACCTCAGTTTCCTGACCGACCAATTAGTGGAAGAAATTGCACAGGAAGCGGTGAAAAATACGGCTCTGCTGTTCAATGCAGTGAAACCCAAAGGGGGAGAGATGCCGGTCGTGATGGCCGCCGGAGGATCCGGAATTTTGTTGCATGAAGCTATCGGACATGCTTTTGAGGCTGATTTTAATCGTAAAAACACGTCCATTTTTGCCGATAAACTAGGTAAAAAGGTTTGTGATGAGCATATCAACGTGGTGGATGACGGAACCATTCGTTGTGACCGGGGATCCGTTAATTTCGATGATGAGGGTGTTGCCGGTCAGAAAACATACATTGTGAAGAACGGTG
The DNA here is from genome assembly GCA_031553885.1 of Bacteroidales bacterium. GTDB lineage: Bacteria > Bacteroidota > Bacteroidia > Bacteroidales > Azobacteroidaceae > JAVBKV01. Next base: position 14,925 of record JAVBKV010000015.1, on the reverse strand, counting down.
TATTGAATACCTACCTGCACGATCGTATCAGCGCTAAGTATTATGGAATAGCTCCTACGGGCAATGGCCGCAGGCAGTCGTTCCGCTTTATGCCGATTCCTAGGATGCGTTGTACGTTTATGGAAAACGGTAACTATACGGAAGAGGATATCATTGCCAGTGTAAAGCAGGGCGTGTATGTAGAAAACTTCACGAACGGACAGGTACAGATCGGAGCCGGTGACTTTACATTTTTTGTAAAGAGCGGCTATTTGATTGAAAACGGCAAGTTGACTCAACCGATTAAAGACATCAATATTATTGGTAACGGTCCCAAAGCACTGGCTGATATTACCATGGTAGGAAATAACCTGAAAGTAGACCAGGGTGCATGGACCTGCGGAAAAGACGGACAGGGAATGCCGGTATCTCAAGGGTTACCTTCTGTGTTGGTTAAACAACTTACAGTAGGAGGGGTTTGATTCAGGAAAGAACTAAGAATTAAAAACTAAGAACTAAGAATTAAAAATGAAGAAAAGGTATTGTCTTTTATTCTTTCTTTTACTGAATCTATCTGTTTTTGCACAGTCGGATAACACTGGTGCTGAGTTTGAACGTTATTCCGAAAAACAAATGGAAGCCATCAGTGAGGTGGCTGATGGTAAGGATAACAAACAACTCTTATCATTATTGATTGATTGGGAGAAAAAATATACAAATCTTCCGGCGGATGTACAGAACGAGTATTCTTCTATGGCCGGTGGCGCTATTTACTACAATCTGGCATGCGCCTATTCATTGAATAAGCAGGCCGGTCAGGCAATAGAGAATCTGAAAAAGGCTGTGGCGCTGGGTTATAATGATAAAGCGCATATAGAAGAGGATTCTGACCTGGATTACATCCGGAAAGACAAGCGTTTTGTGAATCTGTTGAAGAGCATACCCAGGAAAGATACTTATATCGAAATTCTTCAGAAGGCAGGCGCTTACCAGCAGAAAGATACGGTTGGTCTTCCGCGTTTTCGTTACATGGGTGCCTACGATCCTTTGTTGAAACGGGTGAGGGAATACTTCAAACTGGATTCTGTGGCAGGCAATGGGGATGAAATATCCAAAATCATTAACCTGCTGACCTGGGTGCACAATGTGGTTCCCCATGACGGCAACCATTGGACGTATTGCGAATACGATGCGATCGATCTGTATAACTATTCAAAGACAAACAACCAGGGAGTGAATTGCCGGATGTTGGCGACAATATTAAACGAATGTTATCTCGCCATGGGTATTAAATCGCGTTTCATGACCTGTCTGCCGATGTCGAAAGAAGATAATGAATGTCATGTGATCAACTGCGTTTATTCCACTACGCTTCATAAATGGCTTTGGATCGATCCGACCAATAATGCCTATTGGAAGGATGAAAAAGGAGTGTTGATGAGTATTGAAGAAGTACGGCAGGCTGTGATTGACAACCGTCCGGTTTTTCTGAACGACGATGCCAACTGGAACAACAAGGTGGAAAAAACGAAAAAGGACTACCTGGATAAATACATGGCTAAGAACTTGTATTGGTTCCAATGCCCGGTTGATCAGGTGTTCAATACGGAAAGCCCCTACCGTAGGGTTAATAATACATATGTAGCCCTCACTCCTGCGGGATTTGACCGTGAAGTGGGAGGGGTTGTTACGCACGATCCCGCCTATTTCTGGCAGGCTCCGGAGAATAATTAATTAAGTATTGAGAATTAAAAAATGGAAAATATATGATTTCAAAAGAATATAAAGAATTGGCTCAGTGGGCAATGAAATTTGCGCTGGGTAAAGGTTGCTCGGATGTGAGAGTATCGGTTTATTCGGGAACGAATAATAGTTTTGAATATCGTGATACACAGTTGGATAAACTGGAACAATCCTCGGAAAACGGCATGAGTATCCAACTTTATGTAGATGGAAGGTATGCCAACTATTCTACGAACCGGATGGACAAAAAGGAATTGGAACGGTTTATTTCCAATGGGATCGAGGCAACCCGCTTTCTTGCTAAAGACGAGTTTCGCCGGCTTCCCAGCCCGGATCGTTACTACAAAGGAAACGGAAAAGGACTGGACGTGCTGGATAAGAGCTTCGAGAAAGTTTCTGTAGACGATAAGCTTGCTTTGATCAAATCTACTGTCGGAGAAGTATATGGTTCCGATTCCCGGTTGATTTCCGTCAATGCCGGTTACGACGATGGAACTTCCGATTCTTACATGATTACCAGCAATGGTTTTGAAGGAGAAGATGAAACAACCTATTTCAGTCTTAATGCCGGGGTGTCTATGAAGGGTGATGGGGATGCCCGTCCTTCTTCTTATTGGTATGATTCGGCTATTTTCTGGGATAAATTACAAAAAAGTGGCATTGGTAAAACAGCTTTTGAACGTACGGTTCGTAAGTTGGGCCAGGAAAAAATGGAGTCCGGAGTTTATCCGATGCTGGTGGATAATACACAGATTACCCGCCTGCTTTCTCCAATACTTTCAGCTTTGTATGGAACTGCTATTCAGCAAAAAAATTCATTCCTGATCGATAAAATCGGCCAGGAGATCGTTTCCGGTAAATTGACCCTGGTGGATGATCCGCATATTCCGCAAGCCCGTGGAGCTCGCTGGTACGACGGTGAAGGTGTGGCTACCCAGAAACGGACGGTCATTGATAAGGGAGTGTTGAAAACTTACTTTATCGATACATACAGCGGAGCCAAAATGAACATGGAGCCTACCGTTCAGGGGCCGTCTATCCTGACTTGTGAGTATGGCTCTAAAAACTTTGACCAGTTGTTGGCCTCGTTGGATAAAGGGATTTGGGTAACCGGCTTTAACGGAGGAAACAGCAACAGTACGACCGGTGATTTTTCATTTGGTATCGAAGGGTTCCTGATTCAAAACGGAAAACCGGTAAAAGCCCTGAATGAAATGAATATCACAGGTAATATGCTGACTTTATGGAAAAACATCATGGAAGTCGGTAATGATCCCCGCCTGATTTCTTCCTGGAGGATTCCGTCCATGTTGTTTGATGCAGTCAATTTCAGTGGAAAATAAGAAACTGTATATCAAACAATAAAGTGAATCCCAGAAGTTAGACAAAACTTCTGGGATTCACTTTATTGTTTATTATCGTCTACCCAACCCTAAGGCCCCCATCAGTCCTCTTACCAGAGAAGTCGATACACTTCGTACTGCTTGTTTGGCGGCAGGGCTGCTCAACACCTGTTCCAGTACCGACTTTTCGGCTTTAGGTCTTCCTACAGGGCGGCGTTGGGCCATTTTTTCCTCTTCTTTCCGTGCGTTTTCTGTTGCCGCTTGTTGTTGAGACTGGCGGATTCGTTCGGATAAAATTTCCTGAGCACTTTCACGGTCGACCGTACGGTTGTACCTGCTTGTCAGCCTGCTTTTTCCGACCAGGGTGTTAATTTCTTCACCGGAAAGAATATCCATGCGTGAACGGGGTGAGCAAAGCATCGTATAGGCGAGTGGAGTAGGCATCCCTTTTTCATTCAGCAGGGTAACGATGGCTTCACCCATTCCCATTTGAGTTAACAGTTCATCGGTTTTATAAGATTCGGTATAAGGAAAATTCTCTGCCATACTTTTGATATCTTTTCTGTCTTTGGCGGTAAAAGCCCGTAGTGCGTGTTGCACTTTGAATCCCAGTTGTCCGAGTATGGATGCCGGAACATCGGTCGGATTTTGTGTGCAGAAGAAAATTCCGATCCCCTTTGAACGGATCAGTTTAATGACTGTTTCGAGCTGCTGCAACAACGCACTGCTGGCTTCCTGGAAAATCAGGTGGGCTTCATCGATGAACATGACTAGTTTGGGCTTATCCAAATCTCCTTCTTCGGGGCAGGTGGCATAAAGTTCGGCCAGCATTTGCAACAGGAAAGTAGAAAACAGCTTCGGACGATCCTGCATATCCGTAACCCGGATGATGTTGATCATTCCTCTTCCCTGATCGTCGATACGCATCAGGTCTTCTACTTCGAAAGAGGGTTCTCCGAAAAACAGATCTGCTCCTTGTTGCTGTAATTCGATGATTTTACGGAGAATAGTTCCGGTCGAAGAAGTTGATATTTTACCGTATTCCTTTTCGATTTCTTCTTTCCCCTGGTCGCCGATGTATTGCAGGACTTTTATAAAATCTTTCAGGTCGACCAAAGGCAATTGGTGATCGTCGCAGTATTTATAAATCAGAGCAACTAATCCGGATTGTGTATCGTTGAGTCCCAGTATTTTTGACATCAGAACCGGTCCGAATTCCATGACTGTAGCCCGTAGCCGGACTCCCGTCTCCTGGCTGATCGTCATCAGTTCCACCGGAAAAGCAGAAGGCTGGTAATCCAGTTTCATTTTCCCGTAGCGTTCCTGAATGATCTTGTTCATGGATCCGGATGCTGCAAGTCCGCTCAGGTCTCCTTTTATGTCCAGCATGACGACTGAAACACTAGCTTCACTCAGGGCTTCGGCTATGACCTGGAGGGTTTTTGTTTTTCCGGTTCCGGTCGCTCCGGCGATCAGTCCGTGGCGGTTCATGGTTTTAAGCGGGACGCGAATATAAGAGTCCTGAATAACTTCTCCGTTCAGAATCGGAGCTCCCAATACAAAAGATTCTCCTTTGAATGAATAATCCTTATCTATAATTTGTTTAAAATCATTGACTTTACTCATAGCTATATGTTTTTTAGTTGCATATTTTTACTTTAAGTACAAAAGTATGGAAAAAAATATAATTTTGTTCTGCTTTTATTTATTTGTTTATTTTCTTATTGATTTTCAATATTTTACAAGGGAATTCCCGTATTCGTTTAGAAAAATTAAAAAATAGTTTTAACTTTACATCTAATAAAGCAGGAATGATGCCGGTTAATAACTACTCATCTGAAAATTAATGAATGAAGAACTGAAGATAATCGTCGATTTTTACAAAGATTTACAGCGGCTCGGTCCGGGCTGCGACGAACAGACTAAAAAAGCCTTGGGATTTATTGATTTTGCAACGAAAAATCCAACAATTGCAGATATTGGTTGCGGAACAGGTGCACAAACGGAAGTGCTGGCAAAAGAAACACAGGGAGAGATTGTTGCAGTGGATTTTCTGGATGAGTTTTTGAAAAGCCTGCAGCGACGTTTCGATAAAGCAAACCTGAACGTAAAAACGATATGTACCAGTATGTCGGAATTACCATTCCGGGAACAGGAATTCGATTTGATATGGTCGGAAGGTGCTATTTATAATATTGGGTTTGACTATGGAACCCGTTATTGGAACCGTTTTTTGAAAATGAACGGTTTTCTGGTTGTTACAGAGATTTCCTGGTTAACCGATCAACGTCCCGTTGTTTTAGAGGATTACTGGAAAAATGCCTATTCCGGGATTGATACTGTCGCAAACAAAATAAGTCAATTACAGAACAACGGTTATGAACTGATTACTCATTTTACTCTGCCGGCATCTTGTTGGACAGATCATTATTATAAACCGATACAGGAGAAATTTGATTGTTTTTTGCTGCAACATCCGGATTCCGAACCAGCTCGAAAATTCGTGGAAGAAGGTATTGCCGAAATTGAATTTTATAAGAAATACCATGAATTTTATGGGTATGAATTCTATATTGCGAAGAAAACGGTTGCTGTAGTCTGATCCGATTGTTAAAAAAATACTCAACGAGGATGTTAGATTTTTCGGGAAGTTTCGTTATTAATAGAAGAAACTTGCTTTCTTCTTCATTTAAAAGCCAGGATGTTTAATACTAAAAATATAAAGATGAAAAAGATTTTTTTGTTTACAGCTTTCTTAATGATCTTATTATTAACAGGAAACACCATTGTCGCCCAGGTAGATTCTTCAAAAAAATCGGTGATACATATAGGCGTTTGGGATCCGGTCGGTAGTAATGGTAAAGAATCCAAGCTTTATACCAATACATTTTCATTTAACCTGCTGTATGGTAAGTCGCAAAATGAACAGGCATTTACACTTTCAGGTCTGGCTGCTACCGTAGAAAACAATGCAACCGGTGTTCAGATTGCCGGTTTGGCTAATGTAATCGGAGGATATTCCCATGGTTTAACTTTTGCCGGATTAAGTAATGTCGCAGGCGGAAATGCAACCGGGATTATGGTTTCCGGCCTGGCTAATGTAATCGGAGGAAATTCCCGAGGTTTAACTTTTACAGGGTTAAGTAATATCGTCGGGGGGGATGCATCCGGAATGATGGTTTCCGGTCTGGCCAATATTTCATCGAGTCTTCGGGGAATTCAACTGGCTGGATTAACAAATATAACCCAAGTTGCTAATGGTATTCAGTTTTCCGGTTTAGCTAATATTAGCCAGGCGATGAATGGACTTCAATTTTCCGGACTTATTAATATTTCTCAGGCAACAAGAGGGATGCAGATTTCCGGTTTGGCTAACATCGCTCAGGCAGTGGATGGCCTTCAGTTCTCCGGATTAGCGAATGTCGCTCAGGTTGTAAAAGGCTTTCAGTTTGCAGGTCTTTATAACAGGGCTCAGGTCGTAAAAGGAGTTCAATTCTCCGGATTGGTAAATAAAGCAGAGAAAAGCGACTATCCGATCGGTTTGATTAATTTGATTACAAACGGAGAAATGGGTGTAGCGTTGACCTGGGATGAATCACAGAACGCCATGGCTACCTTTCGCTCCGGTAGCCGGGTGATGTATGGTATTGTCGGATTGGGGTATAATTTTAAGTCTTCGGAAAGCCTGTTTGCTATGGAAGGTGGTTTCGGAGCGCACTTTTCGATTGCAGAAAAATTCAGGATCAATACAGAGTTGGTGGAAAATGTAATGACGGATTTTGATGGAAATACTATTTCCAAATCGTCTCTGCGTGTGTTACCTGCTTATCGGTTCGGAAAAATGGAAGTATTTGCCGGTCCTACGTTCAATTATATGGAAACGGATGATGAAAAACTGACCGATCTGTTTCCCGGCCACTCGGTATGGAAAAAAACACTATCGTCGGGAGGAAAACAGCAAATGTTCTTCGGATACATGCTGGGTGTTCAGTACGTGTTCTGATCTCTGATCTGGTGGTTCCTTTCCGGATTTAATAGAAAATTAATAGATAAAACTATTGAATGGCAGTAAAAAAATCGTAATTTTGTTTTGAAATCTTCAATTATTCAACTTGTTTGATCAATAAACAAATACAATTTTTTATGAAAAAACTCTCTCTTTTCTTGCTATTCCAATTTGTGGTTGGTTGTTGTTTTGCAGTAGAAAACCGTTGGGCGTTACAACCCGACGGAGGTATTCAATGGACCGTAAAACCAGGAGAAGCACATTCCGATCACATCGAAATGAGCGGGAAGCAGGTTTCATTTGTTGTGACGTATGGAATCGATGAAAAAGGAAAATTGATTACGAGTAAGAACCTTATATTCCCGATGTTGCGTACGATTCCCAACGATACACATGGTCATCTGGCTTATGTTTTCGGAACAGATGTACAACCTCATATTAAGATCAACAAACGGGATATTTCTGAAGATGTTAAGTCGTTTTATCTGAAAGGGTTGCTGGTGATTGATTCCGAAGTTAAAAATCAGGCAACCATTACCCGTACGCTTTTTCCTTCTGTCGATAAGGCTTTTGTCGTCGAAAAATTCGTATTGACCAATACTTCAGACCGGGAGATTACGGTCGAGGTGGAAGATGTTGAAAAGATATCCCGTACACCTGCGGAAACAGGAGTTTACGGACGTTATGAAATAGCTGCAAAATCCGGTGGCGCAGGCTTGTATAAGCTTAAACCGAACGAACAGGTTACTTTTTCAATGACATATTCCGGTCGTAAACTGTCGGAATCATTGCCTGTTTTAAATCTCAATGAAGAATTGAAGAACCGGATTGCATTTGTCGATGAAATGTTCCGGAACATTCGTTTCGATTGTCCCGATCCGGTCCTGAGTCGCATGTTTGATTTTGCTAAGATACGCGCGATGGAAAGTATCTATCAAACGAAAAATGGCTTGGTGCATGGTCCGGGCGGAACCCGTTATTATGCTGCTATATGGGCCAATGATCAGGCTGAATATGCGAATCCGTTCTTTGGATATACCGGTTATGATACCGCGATTGAAAGCGCCATGGTTTCCTGGAAGTGGTTTGCCGCCTACATGAACCCGGAATACAAGCCGATCCCAAGTTCGATCATTGCTGAAGGAACCAGTTATTGGAACGGTGCCGGAGATCGTGGGGACCAGGCCATGATTGCTTACGGAGCGGCTCGTTTTGCGCTGGCGTTGGGAGATAAACAAAAGGCAGAAGAAATATATCCGCTGATTGAATGGTGCATCGAATTTTGCAAACGAAAAATCAACGCAGACGGAGTTGTTGAATCGGATAGTGATGAACTGGAGGGACGTTTCCCTGCCGGGAAAGCCAACTTGTGTACTTCATCGCTTCTGTATGATGCCCTTGTTTCTACCGCTTACCTGGGAAAGGCATTGGGTAAACCGGCTTCCCAGGTTCAGGAATATGAAAAAATGGCCCGGGAATTACGAAAGAATATTGATCGTTATTTTGGAGCAACTGTTGAAGGTTATGAAACATATCGTTATTACGATGGGAATGATATTCTGAGGTCCTGGATCTGTATGCCGCTTTCAGTGGGTATTTTCGACCGGGCCAGAGGAACGATCGATGCATTGTTTTCACCCCGCCTGTGGACCGACGACGGTTTGCTGACGGCAGCCGGTGATAAAACCTTCTGGGATCGTTCCACTTTGTATGGTTTACGTGGTGTTTTTATGGCTGGAGAGCGGGAGAAAGCCCTCTCTTTCCTTGATAAATATTCGGTTCGCCGTTTATTGGGAGATCATGTTCCTTATGCAGTCGAAGCATATCCGGAAGGAAATCAGCGGCATCTTTCGGCGGAAAGTGCGTTGTACTGCCGGATTATAACTGAAGGCATTTTCGGATTTCGTCCCACGGGCTTTTCTTCGTTTGAGATTACGCCTCAGTTACCCGCTTCCTGGAACCAGATGAAACTGGAGAACCTCATCGCTTGCGGAGGAAAATCAATCGATATCCGGATTGAACGGAAGAAAGGAGACAAACTGGATGTTCAGGTCTCGATCGACGGGAAAAAGGTGAAATCAGCTACTGTTGAGAACGGTAAAACCTTGTCTGTAAAGTAACATTTTTATTATCAGCGATACAAATAAAAAAACGGATGTTCTGTAATTAACAGGCATCCGTTTTTTATTTGCTGGTCGATATTATTTCCGGATCAATAAAACGACATTCTCAACATGATGGGTATGAGGAAACATATCTACCGGTTGAACTTTTTCTACTTTGTATTTGACATCCAGTAAATTCAGATCACGGGCCTGTGTTGCCGGATTACAGCTGACATAGACGATTTTTTCCGGTTCTGCAAATAAAATGGCATCGATCACATCGTCGTGCATACCTGCCCGGGGAGGATCGGTAATAATAACATCCGGTTTACCATACAGGTTGATGAAATCCTGATTCAGTATATCTTTCATGTCCCCGGCAAAGAAAAGGGTATTCTGTATGTTATTGATTTCCGAGTTGACTTTAGCATCTTCAATGGCTTCGGGTACATATTCAATACCGATGACCTGTTTGGCCTGCCTGGAAACAAAATTAGCGATAGTTCCGGTTCCGGTATACAGGTCATAGACCCGTTCGTTTCCACTCAGTCCTGCGAATTCCCGGGCAATTTTGTAGAGGTTGTACGCCTGTTCGCTGTTGGTTTGATAGAAGGATTTCGGGCCTATTTTGAATTTCAATCCTTCCATTTCTTCAAAAATATGATCTTTTCCTTTGAACACAAGCACTTCCTGATCTGTAATGGTATCGTTGGCCTTTTGATTCAGGATGTACAGGAGCGAGGTAATTTCAGGAAACTGATCTGCGATGTGTTGTAAAAGCGCTTGTTGTTTTTCTTTGTCGTCTTCATAAAAAATGACGATCAACATTACTTCTCCGGTAGTGGACGTACGGATGATGATGTTACGCATCAAACCATGTTGATTCCTCAGGTCAAAGAAAGAATAGTTATTAGCTTTACAAAAGTGTTTGATTTCTAACCGTATACGGTTGGAAATATCGTTCTGTAACCAGCATTTGTCGATGTCCAATACTTTGTCGAACATGCCAGGAATGTGGAATCCCAACGCATTCATATCGTCGAATTGAGTGTTGGATTTGATTTCCTCTTCCGTCATCCACCGTTTATTGGAAAAAGTAAATTCCAGTTTGTTGCGGTAAAAGGTTATCTTTTCCGAACCGAGTATCGGTGAAATTTCCGGTAAAGGAATTTTTCCGATCCGGGTCAGGTTATCGGTTACCTGTTGCTGTTTATAACGGATTTGTTCGGAATAGGGGAGTATCTGCCATTTACAGCCACCGCAGATACCATAGTGCTCACAAAAAGCTTCTGTACGTTGTCTGGAATATTCATGAAAGAAAACAGCTTTGGCTTCTGCATAGCTGTTTTTTTTACGTATCAATTGGAGATCGACCACGTCACCCGGAACGACAAAGGGAGTGAAGATCACCAGGTCGTTTACCTTGGTAATTGCTTTTCCTTCCGCAGCAATGCCTGAAATGGTTATTTTCTCAAGAAGAGGCAGCGGTTTTTTATTTCTTTTAGCCATAAAATTAGTTACTGTTCAGGGTGCAAAGTTAGTATTAAATTGAGAACTCAGAAAAGTAGATATGAGAAAATCAGATCCAATACGTTATAAATAATAAATGAGTTTCATAAGATATAATATAAATTACTATATTTGACAAAATAATATTTAACATAAAAACGAAGAAAAATGAGAAAATCACATTACCTGATTTTGTTATTTGTTATCTTATCACAAATAACATTTGCTCAAGATCCCTTGCTCGACATTCTGAAAAAGGAAGCGGACCGGAATCTCTCCGAATTAAGCAAACAGGAAGTTCCTGCTTATTATGTCAGTTACCGGGTATCGGACTTTGAGACCTATTCGATTTCAGCTAATTTTGGAAACCTGATGAACAGCAATCCCGGCCGTTCCCGACTTTTTCAGGCCTTTGTCCGAGTCGGAAGTCCGGAGTTGGACAATACCCATGAGCTGAAGGGAGATAACAGCTTTTCCGATTCTTATTACAACGGTCCCAATCCCTTGGTTTTGGATGAAAATGAGGATGCGATTCAATTGGTTTTGTGGAAAAAAACGGATCAGCTTTATAAGGATGCCGTCAAAAAATACCAGGCTGTTAAAGCTAATGTGGCGGTGACTGTTGCTTCCGAAGATAAATCCGATGATTTTTCAAAGGAAACTCCGGAGCAATATTATGAAAAGCCGTTGTCCTTTAAATCCGTCCTTTTCAATGTCAAAGAATGGGAGAACAAGGTTAAAAAGTATAGCAACGTATTTACAGCTAATAAAGAAATTCTTAGTGGGAGTGCGAGTGTTTTTGTAGAATATGTACGTCGTTATTTTGTCAATACGGAAGGAACCAAGGTCGTGGAAAATGTATTGGGATACCGCTTGTTCCTAAATGCTTCCGCTACTGCCGAAGATGGAATGAATCTTCCCTTATATAAATCCTATTTTGCCCTCCATTTGAAAGATTTACCTTCAGATGATCAGATTATGGCCGATGCAAAAAAGATGATGGATATGCTTGTTCAATTGAAAAAGGCCCCGATTGCAGAGTCTTTCAGTGGTCCGGCCCTGATGAGCCCGGAAGCATCCAGTGTCTTTTTTCATGAAATTTTCGGACACCGGATTGAAGGAGCTCGCCTGAAACAGGAATCGGATGCCCAGACTTTTAAGAAAAAGGTCGGCGAATTGGTATTACCGGAAGATTTTACGGTAATTTTCGACCCTCAACTGAAGAACTACCGGGGGATGGATCTGTCTGGAAGTTATGTTTACGATGATGAGGGAGTCAAGGGTCAGCGGGTTACAATTATTGATAACGGACTCTTGAACTCTTTCCTGATGAGTCGGACACCGATCAGCGATTTTCCCAAATCCAACGGACATGGGCGTGGAGCGATTTATTACAACACGGTTACCCGCCAATCCAATATGTTTATCGAATCATCTAAGCCTAAGAAAGAGGATGAGTTGAGAAAAATGCTGATTGAAGAAGCCAAACGTACGAATAAGGAATATGGATATTGGATCGATGAAGTAAGTGGAGGTTTTACCAGCACGGGAAGGTATTCTCCTAATGCGTTTAATGTTACTCCGCTGGTTGTATACCGGATTTATGTCGACGGACGTCCGGATGAATTGGTCCGCGGGGTTGATCTTGTAGGAACTCCACTGGCTATGTTCTCTCAGATTGCGGCATGCGGAGATACTTTCGGTATTTTTAACGGGACCTGTGGCGCTGAATCCGGCGGGGTTCCGGTTTCCTGTATTTCACCATCCCTGTTTGTCAAGATGGTTGAGACACAAAAGAAATCCAAATCGCAAAATCAGCCTCCTATACTGGACAGGCCTTCTTCTTCGATTGTTTCATCTTCAAAATAAAACATCATGCATACTATATATAAAAATATGATAGTTATCACCGCACTGTTTCTTTTCTGTACAGTCCGGTTGTTTTCCCAGGATGCTCCAAGCAACATCATTCAGTCAATAAAATCGGAAGTGGATCGCAGTAAATCCGAATTGAAAATAGATCAATTGCCTTCTCCTTTTTATATTACCTATACCTTATTGGAGATGGAATATGTGGATGTGAGCGCTTCCGGAGGATCGTTGATCAATTCTTCCAACGTCAAGAGAAGAATGGGTTTTCCATTTGTATTAGTTGGCGACTTTTTCAGAAATAATGCCAATTACCTGAGTTTTTCCGATTTTTACGGTGGATATCCGGGACAGATTTGTCTGGATAACAACCCGGCGGGGATTGCTAATGCGATCTGGTCGAGTATGGATTCCAGGTATAAGTCGGCTGCAGAGAGCTTTGAAGCTAAAAAAGCAGCCCTGAAGCAAAAGAAGTTAACTCCGGAGGAAGAAGCGTTAGCTGATTATGAGCAGTTACCTCCTGCAAACCTGATTCTTTCTCCGGTGAAAATGAATATGGACCGGGCTTTCTGGGAAAACTTTGCAAAAAAAGGTTCGGAAGTTTTAAAAAAATATCCGGAGCTTACTTCTTCCCAGGTGAATGTCAGTCTCAGAAATACCATGGCTTATTACTATGATACAGAAGGAGGGAAATACGCAGTTCCAAGTTCGTATTATAAAGTTTATGTTGCCATTTCCGGTAGGGCAGATGACGGACAGGATCTCAATGACGATTGGTACATCGAATGTACATCCTCTGAAGGTATTCCTGATCTGAATACTTTTTTGTCAGGATGTGAAACGTTTGCTGCTGAGTTTGTCAAGCTAACCAAAGCTCCACTCATTGAAGAGTCGTACAGTGGCCCGGTATTGTTTGAAAAAGAGGCTTCAGCCTTTGGTTTTGTGATGTATCTTTTCAAAAATGAATCATTGTTAGCCAAAAGAAAACCTATCGCATCTCCTGAAATGAGCCGTTATTATTCCAACAACAGAGAAATGAGAGGAAATGACCTGGAGTTGATGATGGGAAAGAAAATAATTTCAAGAAATCTCAATGTTCAATCGCTTACGGGAACAAGCATGTATAAAGGGGAAAAACTCGATGGCTATTATCCGTTGGATTTCCAGGGTGTTGCTCCGGAAAAAGAAATGTTTCTGGTAGAAAAGGGCGTATTAAAAGGAATGCTTAATGGAAAAACTCCGACCAACAAAGTTCAGCATTCCAACGGGCACATGCGTTTTGACATGAATAATGGCAGATTGAATGTGTGTCCGGGTAATGTTCGTTTGTATGGAGAGGTTACTTCTTCCAATAAAGAATTGAAGGAGCAGTTGATTAAAGCAGCTAAAGAGGAGGATTACGAGTATGCTTATATTGTACGCCGTCTGAAAGGACATTCCAATGATGTGTTAGCTCTTTACCGGGTTTCTGTGGAAGATGGACAGGAAGAATTGCTCAGAGGAGCTACATTGGCTGATTTCAATATGAAATCATACAAAAGAGTACTGGGTGTTTCTAACGAGGAATACATATACAAGACAACCTATCCCGGACAATTGGCTGCTTTCATCGTACCGGAATCCATCTTGTTCGAGGAACTGGAAATTACAAAGAGTAACAACCTGGATCTGAAGCCTCCGTACGTCGTTCCTCAACCGAATAAATAAGTATTATTCTGTTGGTAATGAAAACAGAAAAGAAGGTGTCCCAAAAGGATGCCTTCTTTTTTTGTCAAGCTGCGTTTTGTATGTCAATGTTTTGGGGTTTTACAATCAAGTACCTGTTCTTTTTCCTTATTTGGATCAAAAACCGCACTATTTTGATAAAGGAAAAAGAAAAGCCGGTTTTTTTAGCCAGTTTTCTTAAGTTATGGGCAATAGCGACCAGGGTAAATTCCAGCTTTACCTTTTCTAATCCTCTTAATCTGAACCTATTGAACTGTGAATCGTATTTGATTTGTCCGAAGACGGCTTCCGGTTCTATGCATCGTCGTCCCCGGTGATAAATTCCCTCTTGGGAGAGTAAACGTTCGCGAGCTTTCCTTTTATATTCATTGAGTTTGTAGTTGACCTCTATAATCCGGTTGTTCTTTGATTTGTGACATAAACATCTTAATGGGCATCCTTCACAGTTTTGTGCTTGATAACGGGTAACGACAGAGACATAGCCCAGATCCGACTTGTTTTTCTTGTTGCCAATGCAGCTGAGTTTCTGTCCCATCGGGCATACAAAATAGTTCTTTCCTTTGTTGTAGTAAAGATTCTGCACCGCAAATGCATCTTTTTTCCATGCTCTTTTCTGCTCTTTATGGAAGTAGTTGTACTTAACATA
>JAVBKV010000058.1:0-23714 GCA_031553885.1 Bacteroidales bacterium | reverse complement strand
TTTTACAAATCATTTTTGCTGTAAAAAACCGTAATGCACAAATCAATGCCGACCGGAAAGATCTTGTAGAAAAATACATCTGTGGAATAATCTCTCATTACAAGTGTAAAGTTTATGCAATCTATTGCAATCCGGATCATATACACCTGTTAATTGCCCTATACCCTTCGGTTGCTGTAGCTGACTTGGTAAGGATTGTCAAATCTTCAACATCGACATTGATTCATAAAAATATTCCTGATCTCAGGTATTTCGCCTGGCAGGACGGATATGCGGTTTGATGAGAAATATCTATTTCATTGGGTCAATGAATGATTAAAATGTCGCTGCTCTGCAGCTCTGTTTGGCTTGTGTTGCATCCTTTCTGGTCCGGGGGCTCGCTTGCGCTTCGAACCCCGGCTATGAAGATCAGGGCGCTCTGCGCCGAAAGGGGCGAATGATTCCTGTACAGTTAGCTCCCTTCAGGGACGGGTGAGCTGAGCGATTGTGCTTTCGATGGGTTACACCCGCGATTATTGGCTCCGCCGAATGTTGTTCCAAATTGAATCCCTTCGGGATATACCTGCTCTTACATAGGATGCGCCCAAAGGGCGCATTAGCGTAAGGGAGAAATGCGGATAATCATTTTATTTTAATTTTTCCAGTGTGTGTAAAAGAGGAAAAGAAACCCGGAATCCAACGCTGTTGTAATCGAAGGAGTCGAAAGAAACAAAGACCCCTGCGCTGGCCAACCGGCCCGGTAAACCTACAGAATACCCCCATTCGGAATAATATTTCTTATCGGGAGTATGCAGAAACTTGGCATGAAGCGATTCGGAGAATAGTTTTCCCTGTAAGAAAGGCAGGCGTTTGATCAGCAGGTATTGGGTATCGTAATTGGCAAAAGCCTGAACCCAGTTCTTATTGGTAGAAAACGTGTAGTAGTCTAATAAAGCGAATGAATTTTCGAATAATTTTCCGCTGAATAACTGGTCGGCTCCGTTGAAATGCTTGTAGTCGATGTAATTAAATGCATTGTCATTGAAAAATTTACCGGCATTTACGGCATATTGCAAACGGTCGAACAGTCCCAGTTTGATGTTCTGGCTTATACTCAGGTCGATGCGGTAAAACCTGGAGTTGTCGAGCCAGGAAGGTACCCCTTGCATAAAAAGCAGTTGGAAAGTTGGGAACCGGGAACGGATGTATTCTTTTTTCCCGTTTTCCACACTGTAATAATATTCTGGAGTGTATTTCAGACGGATTTCATATTGGGCCAACGCATTGTATTGGCTGTTCAATGCACTGGGGTAGGGAGGAATATTGGGTTTTGCATCTTTTTCATCCCCAAAGAAACTGTAAGTCGTATGGTTCTGCAGGGTTTTGCGGTCGGCAATTTCGATTCCGGTTCCTAATTGGATTCCGTTGGCCAGGTCGATTTCATTCTCTATCCGGAAATAATCGTTCTGATAGAGCTTGGCGTTATTGATTCCCGCAAAGACGGAATACAGAGCATTCTCGATCCGCAGCATTCCTTTATTCGCGTTGTAATCTTTTGTAATGGAACCTCCGGATAGTCTCAACTCTCCCAATCGCATCGGTGCGTATGTAAAACGGACATCCATGTTCCATAACAACTGTTTCCGCGACCAGGCCCAATAAGCCATGGGTGTAATTTTCCATCCGGAATTTTTATTTCGCTTGATATTCAGGCTGAATGATTCGCCGATCCACATTCCGTCTACAAAATTATATTCCGGAACTGTTTGCAGTAACCCGTCGTATTTTAAGGAAACTTTTGCAGAATCTCCCCCTATGCGTCCGCCGGTAAGTACATCCATCCAATTAAATTCCGGATGAAGCTGCTTTTGTTTGATCGAATCACTCAGCGATTGTAAGCTGTCTTTACGGGCATAGCTACTGATCTCTTCTTCATTGAGGACTACATTGCGCATCTCCTGCCAGTACAAGGAGTCCCGTTTCGTCGCTAAGGAGTCAACTTCTTTTTTGTGATTTTCATCCCATTTGATTTCCAGGCTTTTCTTTTTCTTCTCGGGACCTTTTCTGCTTATTTCAAGGGCAACCAATGAATCGTTGAGCTGGATATCCGTATATTGAATGGAGGAAAGAAAGTCGGCCGAGAATTTAAATCCAAGCATATTGGCGTCCAGATTGACTTCATACGTGGTAACCAGGTATATATTTTCCATTACCGGATGGTAGTTGAATGTATAGTTAACCGTCATCCCGTTCGGGTGGGCCGTCATTTCGGCATGGCGGATGTTCCATTCATCGTCTGCAATATAAAGATATCCTTCCAAAAACCTTGGATCCTTCAGTTTGGGGGTAAATTTGATCTTGTTGATCATTTGGCCGTTTTCTTCCTCATAGCCTTCATAACGGAATTTATAATAAGAAAAAGCCCTGGGATTCAAAGGGGAAACGACCGGGCCGAACATGGGCCTATACAATGAAATCATATTGATACCGAGAGCTTCTTTGGGATCTTCACTGTCGGGCATGGAACTGGAATAAGCCTTGATGGTTTGTTCATATTGGTCGGGAGCCGTGAATTTGATTTCACTGAACGATTCCTGTAAGAAGAGCTTGTCTTTGTAGATTTTCAATTCGTCTCCTGCCATGGATTCCGCAATTTTGGGAATACTTTTCATCTTTCCCGATCCTTTGGTGTAGGCTTCATATGTGGAGGCTTTGATTATGGATTGGTAGTAAGGCGCTTTCTCGATGACTTTCCGCATGATGGCGTATGCGGGGTCTTCTTTGAAGTTAACTACAACTTCATTTAGTTTCATGTCTTTAGTCGTCAAAACAACATTCAGGGTAACGTCTTCCGATCCGATAGTCACTTCTTTTTCCTGGGCTTCATAACCCATGCAACGGAATTCACAATGATAGGTTCCCGGTACTAATTTGGTCCGGAATTCTCCTTCCAGGTTGCATACGAGACCCTGCCTCGTTTCCTGAATAAATATGGAAGCAGCAGGGATCGGTTCTCCGGAGGTATCGACTACCTTTCCTTGTAGGTTTTGGGACAGAACAGCATGTGAACACAGTAACGCAAGTAGGGCCGATAGCAGTGACTTCATAAAACAGCATAATAAATTTCGTCAAAACTAAGTAAAAAAGTGCAATAAGCTTCTGCTTTTCCCGTTATTATTACCGAGACAATTGTTAAATGAAACAAAAAATATACATAGTCGGATGGTTTTGGCTGTTGTGTGTGGGGCTTTTTGCCCAGACTCAAAAGGTTCAGAATCAGCCTTATGGTGATCAGAAATTATATCATTTCGGGATCACCGTGGGAATGAATTTTCAGGATATTATTCTGAATAACTCCGGTTATACAGGGGAAAATGGAGAAACCTGGTATGCTACCATTCCCAGCTATTCCCCCGGATTCAGTGTCGGCCTTGTCTCGGATTTATACCTGAACCCCTATATGAACTTACGGTTTACGCCGACTCTTCACTTTGGAGATAAAGCCTTTGAGTTTAAAGAAGAAACATTGAACGAAACCTACAAAACTACTTTGCGTTCCAGTTATCTGACGGTTCCGGTAGACGTGAAATTCCGTTCCATGCGCCTGAATAACTACCGCCCTTATTTTTTAGCCGGAGTGTATGCCGCGATGGACTTGGGACGAAAGAAAGACGAAGCAATTTTATTAAAACCGATGGATTACGGTTTTACAATCGGGTTGGGATGTGATATTTATTTACCGATTATCAAGGTCGCTCCGGAACTCCGGTTTTCATTCGGCCTGGTCGATATTATCGAGAAAAACCGCACTGATCTGACCGATAAGAGTCTGGAAAAATATTCGAAAGCCATTTCAAATGGGACTTCCCGGATGATTACGCTTACCTTTAATTTTGAATAAATAGTTGTACGTAGAAAAACAAGCCGTAAATGGCCAGTAGCAGGCTGTCGAAACGGTCCAGAAAACCTCCGTGTCCAGGTAGGGAATTTCCCGAATCTTTTACATCCAATGTCCTTTTTATCAGGGATTCCACTAAATCTCCCCAGGTGCCGAAAATCACAATGATCAGTGAAAGGGCAATCCAGTGGTAAACCGGGATAGCTGGTTCGAAATGAGCAAAGACAAGTGATCCCGCTGCTGTGAAGAATAATCCTCCAAAGAAGCCTTCCCAGGATTTTTTGGGAGAGATACGTGGAAATAAACGGTGTTTGCCTATTAATATTCCCACTAAGTAAGCTCCGGAGTCGTTGATCCAGATGAAAACAAAAAGTGCCAGTATCAATAAAGGATAGTAAGTCACTCCCTCATTATTCTGTTGGAAAGCGACCATATTCAACAGGGAAACAGGCAGGGCGATGTAGCACTGGCCGAGTATCGTATAAGCCAGATGGGACAACGGATCTTTCTGTTTGCCGTACAGTTCATAAATCAAAAGTGCAGCAACGTAAATCAGATAAGGAAAAAATACGAAGTGGGAGAATGTTTCCGATGCATATAAATAAGAGGAAACGAACAGCAATAATCCGCCGAAACATCCGGATGCAGGCCGGATATTGGTTTGCTTTCCCCGGTTGATCAGGCCGTAGAATTCCCATAAACATAAAACTGTTACCAGGGAGAATAATGCCAGAAATGTGTATGAATTACACACGATACTTCCTGTGATCAGTGCAACATAGACTATTCCGGTTAACAGCCTTACAACGAAATTATTCATTCAGCAGTTTTTTCTGTATTTTCTTCTTTTGCTTCCGGACTTTCATCTGTTTTAGAATCTTCTTCACCCGGTGAGTCTGTTTTTTCCGGCTGAGTCAGTTCCTGTTGAGCTAAGATCTCCTGTGAACGGGAAAGCCATTTGCGTTTCCCGAAAATACGTTCCAGGTCATCCGAATAAATTACCTCTCTTTCCAGGAGAACGTCAGTTAATTGATGATGTTGGGAGGTATATTCGGTCAGAATATTTTTAGCTCGTTGGTATTGTTCGTTGATGATCCTTTTGACTTCCTCGTCGATAAGTCGCGCCGTTTCCTCGCTGTAAGGCTTGGTGAAGCCCCAGTCCTGTCCCGTAGCATCGTAATAATTCAGGTTGGGCAGTCGTTCACTCATACCGAAGTAAATCACCATGGCCAGAGCCTGTTTGGTCACCCGTTCCAGGTCGTTGGAAGCTCCGGTAGAAACTTTTCCTATGAACAAATCTTCTGCAGCCCGTCCGCCTAATGTAGCGCACATTTCATCCTGCAGTTGCTCATAGGTCGTGATCTGCCGTTCTTCCGGCAGGTACCAGGCTGCTCCCAGTGCTTTTCCCCGGGGAACGATTGTCACCTTTACCAATGGGTTGGCATGTTCCAGCATCCAGCTCAATGTAGCGTGACCAGCCTCGTGCATAGCGATCGTCCGGCGTTCTTCCATCGTGGTTATTTTGGATTTCTTTTCCAAACCTCCGACAATCCGGTCTACGGCATTCATGAAATCTTCTTTCTGGACGAATTCTTTTCCGTTGCGTGCAGCAATCAGGGCGGCTTCGTTGCAGACGTTGGCAATGTCCGCCCCGGAAAAACCCGGAGTCTGGCGGGCTAGGAATTCAGTATCGACTGATTCGTCAATTTTTATGTTACGCAGGTGAACGATAAAAATTTCTTTCCGGTCGTTCAACTCGGGCAGGTCCACATTAATCTGGCGGTCGAAACGTCCGGCACGCAGCAGTGCCTTGTCCAGAATATCCGCCCGGTTCGTTGCAGCCAGGATGATTACTCCGCTGTTGGATCCGAAACCGTCCATTTCGGTCAGCAATTGATTCAGCGTATTTTCCCTTTCATCGTTGGATCCCATGTTCGGGTTTCGTCCGCGGGCGCGTCCGACTGCATCGATTTCGTCGATAAAAACGATACAGGGTGATTTTTCTTTGGCCTGGCGGAACAAGTCCCGGACGCGGGAAGCTCCCACACCCACAAACATTTCCACAAAATCTGATCCGGATAAGGAGAAGAAAGGAACATCCGCTTCTCCGGCTACAGCTTTGGCCAATAGCGTTTTTCCGGTTCCCGGAGGGCCAACCAGTAACGCGCCTTTCGGTATTTTTCCACCCAGATCTGTATATTTGCTGGGGTTTTTCAGGAAGTCCACAATCTCTTCCACTTCCTGTTTGGCTTCGGATAATCCGGCCACATCTTTGAATGTTACTTTCTTGGCCTGGGTCGATTTATCATAAATCTGGGCCCTGGCCTTTCCGACATTGAACATGCCTCCACCTCCGCTTCCTCCGGCCATTCTCCGCATGAGGAAAAGCCAGAGGCCGATAAAAATAATGATAGGCAATGCCGTCATGAGTATATCCCATATCACATTGCTGCCTTCTTCAAAGGTCAGATCTGCATCGATATTATTGGTAGCGGATATCCGGTCATAGAAATCGGAGAATTTATCCGGGGACGGAACCATTACCGAAACTGTAGGGTCACCAGCGAAACGGCTGGGCTTACGTACGGAGTCTGCCTTGAATACCTGGCTTGCATATTCCGGTTTAACCGTTGCTACAACCATATTTTTCCGGTTGTAAACCACCATTTTGGAAAAGGTATTGTCTTTGGCCAGTTTCTGAAATTCCGTCCAGCCGATTTCTTTATTCTGAGAGGACGGATTATTAGTGAAAAAGACCGCGAGCAGCATAATCAGGATCAAACCATACATCCAGTTCATATTGAACTTGAAGTTTGACGGCTTATTTCCTCCCGGGCTATTATTTTTGTTGTTTTCTGTCATAAAATATCGGGAATTTCTGTCGTTATTGCATCCTCCCACAAAGCTTCCAGGTTATAATAATCACGTAGTTCCGGTAGGAAAATGTGTAAAATTACAGATCCGTAATCCATTGCGATCCATTGGGCTTCCTGAATTCCGTTGGCTCCCAGGGGTTTTTCACGAAGATCGTTGGCTACTTTGTCCCAGACCGAATCGGAGAGTGCCGAAACCTGGGTAGGAGTATTGCCGTGGCAGATAATAAAATATTCACAAATAGAACCTTCCAGACTTGTCAGATCCATGGTTACGATCTGTTTTCCTTTTTTATCCTGAAGGGCTTCTATAATTTTTTCGACTAATATTTGTGTTTCGTTCATTTATCGTTATAAACTGTAATTATGTATTCAAATCGCTTTGATCTGCAAAGATAGTCCGATTTTTTTGTAATTCAATGTTTCTTTATCAAAAACAAGCAGAAACAGGAAAAGGTTGTAAAAGAATGAATATAACAGGAAGCTGTCGTTTTATTTATTTTATGATTTTTGAACAAAGATTGTTGCCTGTTGTTATTGTATTAATTAAGTTATAAATGGATTAAATTAAAATGTTATGAAAAGAATAGGAAAACTTGCATGGATTTGTTTGTTACTTATGGCAGTAACCACTGTTTCTGCTCAGGAAGCACAAACTACTCCGCCGGCAGGCGGTGGTTTGGATGCGGAAACGCTGAAGAAAGCCAATGACCCGATGGCCCATACCAAGTCTTTTAATGTACACAATTACATCGTATCTTCCCTTTATGGTAGCGAAGCCTCCATGAACCAGTTAATGTTTCGTTACTCACAACCGGTTGGTAACGTATTGCTGAGGGCCACAATGCCTTTTGTCACTTTTTCAGAGCCAACGGCAGGTCCTGTAACCGGATTCGGGGATTTTAATATGTTTGCTATTTATTCGTTTGAACCTACTCCAGGAAATAAATTCGGGATCGGTCCCTCTATTACGGCACCGACCGGAACCAAGGGATTAGGACAGGGGAAATGGCAGGCAGGAGTTTCTGCTTTAGCTTTTTTTGCTAAAAGTCATGTGTTGCAAACGGGTAGTTTGCTCCAATGGCAGACCTCTTTTGCAGGAGATGGTGACCGGGAGGATGTAAGCATGCTTACTGCCCAATTGTTTTTCATCTGGCAGATCGGTGGCGGAACTTACCTGCGGAGTACCGGAATCTGGTCATTCGACCTGAATAACGGTAACTATAATGTTCCGATCGGATTGGGTATCGGTAAAGTGGTCAAAGTAGGAGGTGTAGTCTTCAATATTTTTGCAGAACCTCAATTCTCTGTCCTGGCACAAGGAGCCGGACAACCGAAATTCCAGACTTTTGTCGGTTTCAACACCCAATTCTGAAACGTCTTATCCGATTACGTTTCTCAATATTCTGCTCTGACTCATCAACCGGATAATCAGCAGAGATAGTGTGAATGAAAATACGGCAATCACGGGAATTTGCAGATAGGGCGGGATCGGGAGCCAGGTATGTACCAGGTCGTATCCCGATTGGACGATAACGAAATGACAGAGGTAAACGCCGAATGTCAGAGAGGCCGTCCGGCTCAACAAAGCAGATTCCCCGATTCTGATTTTCTGAAAGATGATAAAAAGAGAAATGGTCATCAGGAAAACGTTAGCTCCTGAGAAATACCAGACAATTTCGAGGTAAGCATAATTAGCCGGGTAGTGTTCCTGCATGAAAAGAAATCCGAACAGAGTGATGAGGTAGCCGGTCAGAAAAACAGGAATTGTAATACCCAGGGTTTTGTTCCAGCTCCAGTTCAGAGGATATCTGACCAGGTAATAGGCCAATACGATATAGCCGATAAATCCGGAGAAATAGTAAAATGTACCGTAAGGGTTCCAATCGCAAACACCCAGGAGACCCATGTTCCCGTAATTACCGGTATAGCCTAAAAAAGGAGCGAGAAGCTGGATATAAGGGATAAAAAGGGAGACAATCCAGATGAGGATAAAGCGACGTATATCCCGTTGCGAAGCCTGAGTCAGCCAGGCGCTGATGATCGGAATAAAAAGATAGATGCCGATCAGCATGTAGAGGTACCAGAAAGGGATTGTATCGTAATTGAAATTGAAAATGAAAGTATACAGCTTTTTGACAGTCGCTCCCAGTGTATGAGCTTCCATATCGATGTTTGGTGTCGTGGTTTTTACCACGGAAAGGTAAAGATAAAAAAGGATAGGTAATACAATGGACCAGAATACCAGTGGAATGATGATCCTTTTCATCCGGCGGGCATAAAAAACGCCTGTATCCACCCGTATAGGAAGTAATAATACACCTGAAATCATCACAAACAAAGGAACACAAGGACGCACGAGACTACCCCAGGCTACTCCGGAATAGAAATCCGGGCTCTGATCGAATTTTCCGACAAAAAAGTCACAACTGTGGGATATGATAACTAATAGGCAAGCGATGATTCGTAGCAGGTCAATCCAAGCGATGTGTCCCGGAGTGTTTTTCATTGATTTCATTCTGATGTTGGTGAATATTGGATTTGAGGTGCGAATATACACTTTTTTCCAATACTCACCAACATCAGAATGAATTTACCAGAAGAGAGGAGGGGGAGGTGCGATTCCTCTGGGGCCGCCACCACCAGGTCCACCACCAGGACCCTCAGAAACATTTCCTACTGTTGTCACCATGGAACTGGAGGTAAAGGATGTGGTGCTGGTTCCTTTCGTATAAGTCGCTCCGCTGTAAAGGCCATGGAAATTACTTCCTCCGCTGATGCTTCCTCCGGTGTAGATGTTATAGCTCGTACCTGCTGCTAACTGGGGTGAGCTGAAGAGCATGGTGGTACTGGCTTTCGGAAGTTTGAAAGTTAATATTTCCACACCGGCTGCCGATTCGATGTGCAGTATACTGCCGGATGAGAGGCTTGCTCCGTAGAGTAGAGAACGCTGGGTACATGCGCTTGTTGTTGGAGTGCTGCTCCCTCCTCCAATGCCTACGAGGGTTCCTCCGGTGATGGAGAATCGGTTCTGGTCGCAGTCGAAGCCTTCTTCCGGTGCTGAAGCTCCCGCCGAAACAATTACTCCTCCTGTAATTGTCAGCGTTCCGTTACTATCGATTCCATCGTTGGTAGCGCTCAGGCAGTAGATATTTCCACCGTTGATCGTGATGTTATTGCTGGCATTGATGCAATCGTCGTACGCCTCGATTTCGATATTTCCACCGTTGATGGTCAGGATATTTTTACTTTCCATTCCTTCGGCTTCGCTTTGAGATGTTTTAATGGTGATGGTTCCGCTGTTTACAGTCAGGTTACCATCGCTTTTAATTGCTTTGGCAGCTGTGTCGTCATTCCCGTACCTGAAAATTCCTCCGCTGGTGGTTACCTGGGTGGTTCCTCCGTTGAAAGTAATTGTTCCGTCTGCGCTGATGCCTTTGCCTCCGGCTCCGGAAGCTGTGATTGTCAGCAGGCTGTTCCCGGAAATAACCAGGTTGGCATCACATTTGATTCCGGCAGCCGACTTGATGTCTTTATCTGTTGCGTCATAGCAGGCTTTTCCTGAGATTGTAAGGGACAGTTCTCCTCCGGCGATTGTCATGTCTCCGGTGCTTTTGATCGCTTTACATCCGTCACTGCCGATGGTTATCTGAATTTTTCCACCGTTGATCGTTACATAACCTTTTTCACAATCGATTCCGTCGCCGGAGGGTTTCATTTCCAGCGTTCCTCCATTTATTTCCACATATTCGTTGGCATGCATTCCGTCGCTGATGCTTCGGGGAATGGAAATTGTGCCGGTATTGATGCGTATATAATCGTCGCTGCATATAGCATGCTTTCGGCTGCCATATACCAGGAGGTTTCCGTTTCCTCCGAAGATCAGTTGCCCTTCGCTGAAAAGGGCCGCTTTCATATCTTCATTTCCGCTTGTAGGGTAGGATCCTCCGTCAATCAGGCGGTTGGATGTTTTATCGACCAGGGTAATAGTGGCCTTTTTTCCTGATTGTATGTTGATGGCCGGACCATATGTATTGGTGATGCTGACGCCGTTCAATACCAATCCGAATTTGTAGTCACTGTAGATTTTGATGAATCCATCGGAGGTATTTCCGGAAAGGATGTAATTGACTTCCGCACTGGTAATCGTGGATGTAATCGTTACTCCGGCATTTTCTTTATTGATTTCAATCCCTTTTCCGGCATAAGGATTATCGATCGTTACCGTATTGTTTTCAAAATGGATAGTGACCGTGTTTTCCATGTTGATGGTTTGACTGTTTGTGTCGAAATCATCAGTGATGTCTTTGTTGTCATTGGGAGTGGAAGTGTCGGTTTTGTCCGTATCGGAGTTTTCGTCCTCAGTCGGATCAGCCAGGCAGGAGTTCAGAGATAAGGAACATAAACCTGCGATCAAATATAATTTTACTGCCTTTAGTTTCATAAAAGATATGTTAGTTGTTAAAATGAAAATTTATAACCGGCTGCTATTACATTCAACGTATATTTTTTATCATTCAGGATTTCGCTGTCATGTTTGTATGACAGGTCGATTCCATGGTGTTTGGTAATGCTGTATTCCAATCCGGCGGAAAACCGGCTTTTATAATAACTCGGTTGAATATCGCTGAAAATATGATTGAACGTTTCGAACTGTATGTATGGTTTCAACGGAATTTTCGGAATGTTGTATTTCAATCCGAAGCGATTGCGTATCACCCATTTATAATTGTCCAGGTCATCGTCATCCAGTTCGATATTGTCATACAGGGTCGTTTGCAGCCGGGGGCGCCAACTCAAGGTGAACCGGCTGATTTTATAACTTGCCTGGGCTTCGATTTTGAACCGGTGACGGTAGGCAAAGATGTCTTTTTTCTTTTTCTTGTCGGCAATGAGCTCGTATCCGGCTCCGATTTTGAGAAATTTCCATACTTTGTATTCTGTGTCTAACGACCCGCGTACCTGGTCGGTTAGGGTAATATCTTCTTTCCAGCGGTATTCGCCACCGAGCCCCAGGCTCCATTTTTTTGACAATTGTTTTTCCACTCCGATGTTGGTCCAGAGTCCCCAGTCATCGTTTTGAGCCCATCCTTTTCCTGTGCAAAGCAAAAAAAAGAGGAGCATTAACCGGATTTTACTGATTTGAGAATTCTTCATAATTTAGTCCGTATTTACATATTGCCATTCGGATTTATCCATGTTTTCGGCAGCATTGGGTTCGTTGGAGTGCGCCAGGTATGAAACATTCAGCATAGCAGAATCCTTCAGTAAATCGATCGTTCCGATTTCAATTCTGACGATCCGGAGTCCGAGGCGGTCTTCCAGGTCTTTTTTTAGTTCTGCTTCCTTTCCGGCGCGAATCAGTTTCATGTTGTCGTACATGATGACTTTACTGGAAGTGTGTTTCTTGATGAACCGGCTTTCGAAGAGCCAGCAGAAAAACACAAACGCAAGGTTGGCAAAAAGCAGTTCTGCATAACTTACTTTTTTGTTGGCCAGCGCATTAACGATCGAAACTCCGATTAGCACGAACAAATAAGTCATTTCCTTGATTGGAATGACGATAGTCCGGTAACGGATAATTCCGAATATAGCGAATAGTCCCAGGGCAAAACCGATTTGAAGTTTGACATTATCCAGTAAAAAAACGAGAAGAAAAACCGTCAGGCTGATGAGACTGAAAGTCATCAAATAATCCTTTCGCTGGGTTTTCCGGTAATAAAACAGGTAAATAATGATTCCGCATACGACTGCGTTGAGCAGGAACCGGAGAGTCAGGTTTGCAAAATTCACCGGATCGAAGACCTGTATTCCAACTATTTCTGCATCGATAATATTCATTGTGTAGTATTTAAAAATTTGACAAAGTTTTTTTTGTACATTTTGTATGGTAAGTAATTGTTGAGTAGCAACATGCCTACACAATACTTGCTCATCCCACTTTTCCGGATGTTTTCCTCCCTTAGCCGGAGAGCAATGGCGGAAGGAGCCTTCCTGTCCTGTTTGAGCTCTATGACTACCGCCTGCTCGAATATTGGGGTTTCCCGTCCTTCCAGGGTGCTGAACTGCAAATCGAAATCGAGCGTCAATCTTTCCGTATGGGCTTTATTGACCAGTGTTACCCGGTTGAAGCGATTCTCCAGTTGGGGACAAAGCTCTTGTAAATGAAACGGAGAGTGAGATCCGATAATTTGCGAGGCCGATACTTCGGTTGTATGCTTATCGTTCAGTGAAAGCCGTTTTTTGGATGTCCTGCCGTTTGTCGATTTGTGCTTTACCTCCAGGAATTGCAATCCGTTCTGGGAATAAGACCTTTCCCGTATTTTGAAACGCGGATAACGAGAGGTGACATGAGCGTGAAACATCTGCAGATCGGATGTGTCATAGTATACCGAACGGTAGTGTCCGAATCGTTGAGAGGCGATTTCCAGTACCCGGTAATCATCTTTCAGTTCGGTTAGTAAGGTTAATACCTGACGGGCCGGAACAATGAATTTCGTATCGATCCGGTTCATCAGCTTTATTGTTTCAATTTCTTCTAACGAAACCGGTTGGTAGTGCTCAAGGAGCAGTTGAATTTTATTAAACACGGCAATTGCTTTTAGTTCATGTTACAAAATAAATCTTTTCGTAACATGCATGCAAAACCGATCAACAGACAGGCGGAAAGTATCTACGAATTGTTTATTTTTTGAAAATAAAATACACCGCCAGGATCAGGAAAACAAATCCGATGAGGTGATTCATCCGGAAGGATTCATTTTTAAAAACCAGAGTAGTAAAAAAAGTAAAGACGACCAGGGTGATTACTTCCTGCATGACTTTGAGTTGCCAGAGGTTGAAAGGCCCTCCGTTTCCTTCGAATCCGATGCGGTTGGCTGGAACCTGGAAGCAGTATTCGAACAGCGCAATACCCCAACTGAGAATAATAATGGCAGGAAGCCCCCAGTTGCTGAACCAGTTCATTTCTTTGAATTTCAGATGCCCATACCAGGCAAAGGTCATGAATATGTTGGAGCAGAGCAGGAGTCCGATTGTTGTAAATGATTTCATACGAATTTTGACTTGAAACATTTATTGTTCTTACGATACTGTTAGATTTTGTACCAGGCTGTGTGTCTGGTAAAAACCGCGCAAAGGTAGGTAAATCGTTTCAAATACAACATACACCTGTTGAAATATATTCTTTACGGGTTAGGGTTGTGTAATAAATACACATTTTGTAGAATAAATACGCAATTTTCAACGTAATTTATCAGGGATTATTTTTATAATCGGATCTATCTTTTTTTTTATTTTGTGGAAAATTGTTGATAATTAAACAATTGTGTTTTTTAAAGATTTGTTGGCATAGTTTTTGAAAAAATGATAATATCAATGCGTAAATACAACACAATAAGATTTTGATAAGAAACCACAGTTGAAAAGAATCGACTATTTTTAAGGATAAATCCAGTAACAATTGAATATACACACTGGTTTTTAATAGGCATTTATATATTACATTTCCCGGGAACGGGTATTTTAAGAAGGGTACTCACAGATTTACGAAGTAGACGGGTAGAATTTTAGTTTAATGAATACATCTCTCCATCCCATTAAATTAACATGAATACCCGGGTACTTCGTATGATTTGTAGGTGCTATATGCGTTTTGTTAAATAAACTTTTCTTTTTTAATACAATAAATTAAATAAAGCATTAATATTGCAGTATTTTTGCTTGTATATTATTAATTGATTATGGAAAGGAGAGAACAATTTTCCGGGCTGGCGGCCTTAAAGAAACCCGATGATTTTTTTCATCCGGGCATTTCAGTAGACTGTGTTGTCCTGGGATTTCATGAAGGGATACTGAAGATTCTTTTGAGCCGGTATGAGGGATTTGATGCCTGGATGTTACCGGGTAGTTTTGTATTTAAAGATGAAGATGTAGATGCTGCAGCTCATCGAATACTGAAAGAGAGAACGGGACTGGATAATATTTTCCTGAGGCAGTATTATCTTTTTGGTGATGCACACAGAAATCTGACATTGAAAAAAGAATCCAAACAGTCTTTTAAAGATGTTTATGGGATAGATATTGATGAAAATCATTGGTTTTACAGACGGTTTATGACGGTGGGTTACTACGCCCTTGTTGATTTTACTCAGGTACAACTGAGTGAAGGATACGAAGGAGAAACAATCGAATGGAAGGAATTGAATAGCCAGCTTAATTTTTATTTTGATCATGAGAAACTGGTACAAAAAGCGATTGAGACCATTCGC
The DNA here is from genome assembly GCA_031553885.1 of Bacteroidales bacterium. GTDB lineage: Bacteria > Bacteroidota > Bacteroidia > Bacteroidales > Azobacteroidaceae > JAVBKV01. The sequence continues at coordinate 8,694 of JAVBKV010000058.1, read as the reverse complement.
CAGCAATCGGGTTACATTCCGATAGGAAAAGAATTGCTTCCTGAAAAGTTTACCATGCCGGAATTACGGACCATTTATGAGACTATAATGGGAAGATCTCTTGACCGGAGAAATTTTCAGAAAAAAGCACTTTCTTTCGGGTATATAGAAAAATTGGATGAAACGAAAAAGGGAGGGGCGCATAAAGCTCCGATTCTTTACCGGTTTAATCCTGAAAAGTATAAGCAGGCTCAAGATGTGGGTATGGTAGCTCTGGGCCTTTAATTAATATCCCGGGATAATGGATGTATTTGATGATTGGAACGACCGGTGATTTCTACCAGGCTGTCTATTTCAACGAAAAAAGTATTAATATTCTGTTTTACGGTGGCAGGTTCAAATTCCAATGCTCTGTTCAGCGTAGACTCCTGTCTACGCTGCGTTAAAAGCAAAGCTCTGCTTTGCAAAAATCACATACAAATACTATATTCATATCAAAAAATTTATATTTTTGTCTTTTAGCTCGGTGTTACCTTTGACTGTAGTATACTAAAATGAAGTTCTTGTTTGGAGGAATTGCAAGTCGGAGACTTGCTTTTAACACGACGTAGCCAGAGGCTACGCCGAACAGAATAGTCAGAGACTATGCCTCACAGAGGAATAAAGTAATCCTGTAAAATAACCGAAATAAAATTTATGAAGAAAGTTTTCTTACTCTTGACTCTCTGCCTGTTGACAATATTGGTTGGCAACAATGCCGCTGCACAGAAAAAAAAGCCGCGTATCGGCGTTGCCGGCATACAGATTGAGAATAGTGTTTTTATGCCCAACCGGCAAGCGATGATAGGGAGGCCGCTTTCTTTGCCCAATTATCTGAGTCAGGATTCTGTCATGGGCCAGTCTGCCCTATGGTTCCCTTCTTTAATGGGTTATGGCGGCGGTCGCGGGCCTGTCACACGTGAATCATACGAAGCCTTTGTCAACAATGCGCTTGAAATAATCAGGAAAAACATGCCTTACGATGCTTTCTGGTTCTACAATCACGGGGCATGCAGTGTTGAAGGAGTTGACGATCCGGAGGGCGAATTTATGGAGAGAGTTCGTGGAGTTATCGGAAACGACGCCCTGGTTACCACAACGATGGATCTTCACGGCAACGTTTCCTGGCGTGTGGCTCTTTATTCTGACCTGATCACCACATTTCGTACTGCTCCTCATGATGATGCTTTTATGTCACACCGTCGTGGCGTGGTTAATCTTCTTGATCGCCTCTCTTCCGGTAAGGGACGTCCGGCTTATAAGGCCTGGGTGGCCGTTCCGGTATTGCTTTCCGGAGAGTGGACAAGTACTCGTGTCGAGCCAGCCAAATCGCTCTATGCTATGGTTCCCGAAGTGGAAGCGATGCCCGGTGTGTTGGATGCAGGTATTTGGATCGGTTATGTATGGGGAGACGAGGAGCGGAACCAGGGCGCAGTTATGGTTGTAGGAGACGATAAGGAACAAGTGGAAGCCGGAGCAAAAAAGCTTGCCCGGAAATTCTGGGATGTTCGCCGTCAATTCAGTTTGGAAGCGCCCGGATATTCGCTTGAAAAATGCCTGGATCTGGCTATAGCCAGTAAGAAAAAGCCTTTCTTTATCAGCGATATGGGGGATAATCCAGGCGGTGGGGGATCGGGTGAGGTAACCTGGACATTAGCCCGGGTATTGAAACGTCCGGAGTTCCAGTCTCCAAAAGGTAAAAGCCTGCTCTATTGTTCTATTCCGGGAAGTGAGATGGTTGAAGCGGCGCGAAAAGCCGGCGTAGGAGGTTATGCTGAGGCTCATGTAGGAGCGATGTTAGACAATTCCTATGAACCTCCTGTCTGGTTGTCAGGTACGGTAGTGTACATTACTCCGGAGCAGGATCAGGCAACAAGAAGAGGTGGCAGTATAGCCATTATCAAGACAGGAAGTATTTATGTCGTTGTGGGAACCTCTTCCCCTACTCCTAACCTGGAAGGTACCGGTATCGATCCCAGTAAAATGGATATTGTCATGGTCAAGCAGGGTTATTTGGTGAATCAGTGGTACAATATGCAGGCCGACTGGGTGATGGCTCAAACCCGCGGAAGCGTTGATCAGGATTTTCAAAGCCTTCCGTACAAGCGTGTCATCAGGCCTATTTTTCCGTTAGACCCGGATATGCCGGATCCGGAACTCAATGTAATACTTGTGCCTTCAGCAAAATATTTATACGGCAGATAAGACAGTCACGAATAAAGAAATCTCAATTTACATGAAGTCCATGCCGTTTCATTTTATTAAACAACGTTTTGCGGCTGATACCCAAGGCGGTAGCAGTAAGCGTGCGGTTGAAATTATATTTTTTCAAGGCTTCGAGTATTAATTCCCGTTCAACCTGCGCACTCATTTCCCGTATGCCACTGTCATCGGGTTCATGCGCTGTTACAGATGAAATCTGGGGATATCCTTTTACCCTTATCGGTAGGTGTTCGGGTCGAATGGTATCGCCTGGAGCCAGAATCATGGCACTTTGTATGGCATTTTCCAGATCCCGTATATTTCCCGGCCAGTTGTAGCCTTGGATTTGTTCCATAGCCTCCTGGGTAATGGCCTGGATTTTCATGTGCAGGGATTGGTTGTATTTGTTGATAAAAAAATCTACCAACAGGGGAATATCCTCTTTTCGTTCGCGGAGCGGCGGAATATAAGCGACAAAGACATTGAGGCGATATAATAAGTCGAGCCGGAAATTTCCTTTTGACACTTCTTCTTCCAGGTTACGGTTGGTTGCGGAGACAATACGAATGTCGATGGGAATTGTCTTTTTTCCACCGATGCGGCTTACTTTCCGGTCTTCTAATATGCGGAGCAGCTTGACCTGGGCATCCATCGGCAGTTCGCCTATCTCATCCAGGAAAAGAGTTCCTCCATTGGCTTGTTCAAAAATACCTGCCCGTGATTCTTTAGCATCGGTAAATGCTCCTTTTTCATGTCCGAATAATTCACTTTCCATCAGGGAAAGGGGAATTGCTCCGCAATTTACGGCCACAAAAGGCATTTCCGAACGCAGGCTGTTGGCATGCAATGTCTTTGCAATCAATTCTTTTCCTGTTCCGCTTTCTCCATGGATCAATACAGTGGCATCGGTTTCTGCTACCCGGTTGATCTGAGCCAGCAGTTGTTTCAGTACCGGCGATTTTCCCACAATCGTATGGGATGTGGAAAGCTGCTTTTTCAATACCGTGATTTCATTTTTCAGTCGGCAGTGCTCTATGGCACGGTTTACCGTAAGCACCAGATTATCATTGTCAAAAGGTTTTTCTATAAAATCGTAGGCTCCTTTTTTTACCGCATCTACGGCTAATGAAATAGAGCCGAAGGCAGTAATGAATATGACCGTCTGGTTGGGGTTGATCGTAGTAATTTCTTCTAACGCTTGCGTTCCGGTAAGTATGGGCATTTGCTGGTCGAGCAATACCAAATCAGGTTTGAAACTGAGTAACGAGTCGACGGCTTCCCGTCCGTTCTCTACGGCTTTTACCTGATATCCTTCCTCTTCCAATAATAAACTAATCATCCTGCGGATTCCAGGTTCGTCGTCAGCGATTAAAATCTTGCCTTTCATATTATAATTATAATTGAGAATTGAGAATGGAGAGTTGAGAATAGAAGATCGGCCTTAATCAATGAATTTAGGTGAAAAAATTCTCCATTCTCAACTCTCCATTCTCAATTTGATTGTGGTAATTTAATTCGAATGCAACTCCCCTTTCCCTGTTCACTGGTCATTTCGATTTCACCCTCATGCCGGTTGATAATTCCGTAAGAAATGGCCAATCCCAGTCCGGTACCGTCTTCTTTAGTTGTAAAGAACGGGTTGAATATATTTTCCAGATTTTCGGGATCAATGCCTTTTCCTGAATCTTCGATATTGATAACCAGAAAATGTTTTCCGGTATTGATGGTCATTCCTTTTTCAATACTGATAATCAGTGTACGGGGTTTTCCTTTTTCATTTTCCGACATAACCTCAATAGCATTCAGGAAAATATTCAGGAATACTTGTTTTAATTGCTCGCTATCTCCCTGAATGGTAGTATTTTCAGTAAAATATTCGAACTGTACATCGATGTGGTGTTTTCGAATCGAGGATGTAAGTAGCATTAATCCCTGATTGATTAATGACTCGAGATTGATCGCCGAAATATTCAGGGTCGATGGTCGAGCGAATGAAAGCAGCCCTTGCAATATTTTGTTGATACGTTCCACTTCATTGATCACTTCGGCAATCATTTCCGACTTGACCGGGTCGTTGCTGAAATCTTTGGACAGGTATTGAATCGTACTCCGGATGGAAGTCAGCGGGTTCCGGATTTCATGTGCAGCGCCGGCAGCTAACTCACCCAATGTGGCCAAGCGGTCGGTACGATGCATTTTCCGGATACGGTCTTTTTGCAATTCGTATAGAGATGCATGTTCGATAGCAAAAGCAGCCTGATTGAATAATAAAGACAACAAATCGATTTCGGATTCAGTGTAAGTAGTAAAATCCGTTTTTTTTCCAAGCACTACCATTCCGCTGATGTGGTTCATTACTTTTAGTGGGTAAATTAATTCGGCGTCCAGTTGGATTAATTTTTCCTGTTCTTCCTGCAAAAAATAATCAACAATATCCTGCTTTTCTGATAATAACAATTCTTTGTCATTGACAGCCAGCCAGTTGATTAGCCGGTCTTTGGAATGAAAAAAAACGGAAGCTTTGTCATCCGGATTTTGTAACTTGTATTTTCCGGTAGTTTCGTCCAACAAGAATACAAATACTTTTTCAACGAGAAAGAGCTGTTTGATTTTTGAAATAAAATTGTCAATCAACAAAGACTTATCAGCAATCAGCATCAACGAACGGTTGAATTCCGAAAGCATTTGTGATAATTCGGGTTGGTACTGCTTTTCGTTTTTGGGAGACATACTAATTGCAATTCATTTTATTTGCAAATATATATACATTTTTTTAATATTCTGTTAGTGTTGGGTAATATTTTACCCGAATCGGGTAACGGGAAGTTCTTCTGAACTGCTTCTCAAGGTTGTGGTTTTCTGTAAATTGCTGTTTGTTAATAAATTATAAAACTGGCATAACTTTTGGCTTATACTAGTTAAAAAGAACTGAATCAAGTAAAAAGATGAGTAAAATAATTCCCATTGTATTATTTTTTATTGTAGTGTCTTTTGATGTTGCAGCTCAGGAGGTACGTAAACTCACATTTAATGAGGCCATTGCTATCGCGTTGGGTGAAAGTTATACAGCCCATTATTATAAAGAAGACATGGAAGCGACTCACTATTCCTATCTTTATACAAAAGCTCAATTCAAACCTTACCTGGATTTTAATGTTTTCACGCCATCCTGGGAAGAAGGTGTTCAGGAAATTTATCAGACTGATGGCTTGCCGGTTTATAATTCGACCGGTTCCCTGAAAGCGGGAGGTAATATGAACTTCATGTATGTATTGCCGACAGGTGGTAATTTTGACCTTTCGTACAAAATGTATTACGAAAATTACCGGACTACACTTTCATTACAAAATAATGAGGTTCTGGATCAGAACCAGGTATATTCACGGTTTATGTTGTCGTTCAACCAGCCTGTGTTTACGGCGAATAAGTTGAAAGAAAATATGAAAGTGGCGGAATTGGGTTACCAGAAAAGCGTGTGTTATTACACCCGGGCACAAATGGATATCATTTATAATGTGACATCTTTGTTTTATCAGGTATATCGGGCTGCTTTTGAGTACCAGATCAATCAGGATCGGCTGGCTAATTCCAAAGAAGCTTACCGGATTGCCAAACTGAAGATGGAAACAGGAAACCTTCCCGAAGGAGAGATCCTGACTACGGAAATTATGGTCGGGCAAGACGAATCGCGCGTGATGGAGAGCCGGGGAAACCTGGACGCTGCTTATGATGATTTCAAATTATTGATTGGACTGGACTTAAGTGAAAATATCGAGCTGGAGGCAGATATGGAATTTGAAGCGTTTCTGGTCGATATGCAACAGGCAATTGACGAGGCGATTCAAAACCGGATGGAGATTCAGGAAAGTGATATTAATATCCAATTAAAAGAAATAGAAGTAAAACGGGCCAAACGAGAACGGGAGTTCAAAGGGAATATTTCGGCTTATTACAATTTTACCGGATTGAGTACCTTGGAAGATGGCTCTTTGAGCGATCTGACGCGTTCATCTTTTGAAAATATGGGTGACCGTCCGTCGAACCGGGGAGTTATTTTTACACTATCCTATCCGCTTGCTGATTGGGGGCGTTCCAAGAATTTGGTGCAGCGTGAAGAAAGACGGTTGAAGCAGCAAAAAATGGATTTGGAAAATACGAAACGATCGATTGAAACCGAAATCCGGAAAATTGTTCGCAGTGTACATGAAGCTGAAAAACGTTTTCGGATCAACCAGCGTAACCGGGATGTGGCGATCGATAGCTACCGGATCAGCCAGTTGCGTTTTGGAAACGGAGACATGACCAGCCAGGAGTTATCGATTGAGCAGGAACGGTTGGCTCAGGTGCAGTTGTCGTATATCGATTCGTACATTACTTACCGACTGTCGGTGGCCGATTTAAACCGGAAGACGATGTACGATTTTGAGAATAAAAAAAGCTATAAAATTAATTGAGAATTGAGAATTGAGAATGAATTTGACTTGTTAAAATTCTCCATTCTCCACTCTCCATTCTTCACTAAATAACACTATGATGCGAATATTGAAAATATCCTTAGGGTTCCTTTTTTGCTGGTTTTTCGTTGCAGAAGGATTTTGCCAGAGTGAAAATGAGGCGGCGTTGTTGCTCGATTTAAAAAAAGTGCGGGCCGATTATGAGGTGGCGAAACAAAAATACGAAAACGATACCAAACTGTATGAAGAAAAAGCCATTTCATTGAATGATTATAATCGATCTAAAAATGAGTTGCTGAGTCGTGAGGTTGATTATCAGAAATTGATTCTGAAACTGATTTCCCAGCAATCGTATATCACTGTCGAGCAGGCCGTCAAATATCAGAACGAACGCGGCGACCGGAAAGTCAAGGTCACGCTAAAAAGCGCCCTGGAAGGCAATGAAGAATACCTCAATCAGTTCAAAGAACATTTCGATGTGTTTTCTCCCGAAATGCGATCCGGGAAAATTTATAATATTTATGTTTCGCTGGTCGATAATGAGTCGAAAACCATTATCGGTTCTCCGTATGAATTCCGTATTCCGTATATTGAATTGGGTAAGACCGGAACTGCTGATTTTGAATTGTTGAAAGATGCAGAATCCCTGACTGTTTCTCTGAATTACAACAATAAAAAGGATGAGAAAAATATTTACCTGAAGAAAGGTGGAAGTTCGAATGTGATCGATATTGCTGCCATGCAGTTTTCGCAGGAGGCAGATTTGAGTTCGAGCGCTTCTTTCCAATTGACGTTGGAGCGTTTTTCTACTTCAGATGATATTTACCGGTTGGTTATCATTAATTTGCCCCGTCAGATCACGTATGATTTTTCGGATGGAGGAAGCAAAGTTTCCCAAATCAAATTTGCCCAGGGAGTCAATACAAAAAAAATAGCATTGCAGGTGTATTTGCCTGATCGGGATGATGAACAGGTAGCAATAGACAAACCGATTCATTTTCAGGTCTTGGCATTAACCAATGCTGAGTACAATAAATTAGAAGGTAAAGACCTCTCGAATGTTTCATTGAGCGACTTAAAAGCAACTGTCAGCGGAGAGGAACAATTGGAGATTATCCCCCGGGGAAAAGGAAAGATTGAAGTCCGCGCCAATAGTTTGTATCATGAAATAACTACCGGACAGGAAGTTTCAATGGATATTACGGTCCGCAACGGAGGAAGCCGCCGGTTGGATAATATAAAAATCAGTGCGGAAAAACCCTTGGGATGGCAAACGGTGATTACTCCTGATGTGATTAAATCGCTCGATCCGGAAAAAGAAATACAAGTGAAGATACAGATTATTCCTCCGAAAGATGGTGGTGTCGGCGCTCAGGAAGTAAAAATCAAAACAGAAGCAATGGCCGATAACCGGAAAGTCGAAACGGAAGATAAAACCATCCGCATTCAGGTAAATGCCGCTACTTCTGTCTGGGGAACCATCTTGCTCATTCTCGCTTTATTAGGATTAGTTGGCGGCATTATTTGGTTTGGAATGAAATTAAGTAAAAGATAAGTTATAAATTGAGAGTTGAGAATGGAGAGTTATCTCGTTCTCCACTCTCCATTCTCCATTAATTATGAAGAGTCCATTTAAGACATTGGTTATTCGCGAGATTCAGGGTGCGATCATTGATTTTCGCTTCTGGGTGGTACTGGCGTTGTGTATTTGTATTATCCCGTTGAGTTTTTATGTTTCGGTAAAAAACTATTCCCAGCGTTTGTCAAACTGTCAACAGGAAGTGCAGTCCTATCGTGATAAAACGGATGTACATGCCTATATTGTCGCAGAGGGAGTTCATCCGCCGTCGCCGTTAAGCATTTTTTCGCAGGGGTTAGGTTCTAAAATGCCTTACAAAGTACTTACATCCCGTGATGGAAATTATAAAATCGAATATGCCAGGCCCGACAATAAAAAAGATTTGTTGGGGGAAATGGATTTTGCTTTTATTGTTTCTTTTGTACTTTCTATATTGGCTAT
>JAVBKV010000040.1:0-164818 GCA_031553885.1 Bacteroidales bacterium | reverse complement strand
GGCAAAAAATGCCGATGGTTCGGTCGACCTTTACCTCGCCCCTAAGCCTCCTGCAGGTAAAGAATCGAACTGGATACCAACGAAAGAGGGGGTAAATACGGAAATCATCCTGCGTTTTTATGGAGTAGAAAAACCGATTATTGACAAAACGTGGAAAATCGACGATTTTGAGGAAGTAAAATAAAAATCAGTAAACGAGTTGACGAGTAAATAAGCTAAGAATAAAACTCATCAACTCGTTTACTTTAGACTAAAAAAAATGATATCAAAAATTCCTTTTGAATTGTTTTTATTGCTTTGGCTCCACCCTGATAAATATAGTTTTATAAGGTAACCGGTCACTTCCAGCAGGGTTCCGGAAGCAATCGGTACTGTCTCCTGGATTTTAAGTATTGAGTATCACACCAGTACCGGATTCACCTTCATCGTATCAAGGTTCATGTACAATCCCTGATATTCAATCAGACCCTGCCGGAACATTTTCCATAGGATGTTGCACCCTAACTGCGCCAGTGTCGAGTTATTATTTTTTAATTGGTAAAATTACCTGTTCTATAAGCGTCCTTTGTTGGGTAAAATACTGCAAATCAAAACTAAAGAGGCAGTTTGAATTTCTATAATCTGCGCCTTGTTACCTATTCGCATTCCGGTAACTATCCGGCTAACGGTTTGGTAACTGAAACCATGCTATAATGTGCGATTTTACGTTTTTCACAAAACGGCAAATTTAATAAATACGCTTCATTATGAGCATATTACGCCTGACGTTCGTTGTTCTGGTGTTAGTCGTTTCTTAGAAAAGTTTCCACATGAGCCGCCATACAGCAGCTACGACTATTGCGCTATCCAATGGATTGCCGATGGAAAGTGTGTCAAAACTCTTGGAACATGCCAATATCCGAACGACACAACTGTATGCTAAAATTACAGATGCAAAACTGTCTAAAGACATGGATGAATTGGGCAAACAATTGTCTGCAATCGGATTATGACCGAATTAAGGAAAATAACACTGCTTTTATTAGAATTAGCAGTATTATTATCCCAATTATAAATTTAATCCCCTCTGTTTTAGAGATTATCATCACTTTTTTGCATCATTATCATCGACATGATAATTGTGCAAAATTGATGATAATAGGCTATTTGCTTTTTATAGGGTCATTTTCTGATTATATAGTCATTGGGTATGAAAAACGAGAAAAAGAGGTTATGATTGCCCCTATTTTCCGAAATCCGAATCCGTTTTTAGCAAATTTCCATATCCAAACAAGATTTTCATAAAAATCATTTATTGTATTTGAATATGAACAAATAGTTGTATATTTGCGCATAATTATAAACATTATAAAATGAAGCGTCCTTTACTTCCCGGTCAGAAAAGAACATTGGCTTCTTTGGGTGAAAACATAAAGTATGCGCGTTTGCGCAGGGACTTGTCGTCGGAACAAGTTGCTGAACGTGCGGGGATTTCCCGAAATACGCTGATAAAAGTAGAAAAAGGCGACGAAGGTGTTGCCATCGGCTATTATTTCAGGGTACTTGCCGTATTAGGGCTTGACAAAGATATTTTGCTTGTGGCCAAAGACGACGAATTGGGACGTAAGTTGCAGGATGCAAAATTGGTCGTGAAGGAACGGGCTTCAAAAAAATAAGTTATGGCACAACAAAAAGACATATATGTGTATATGGATTGGTTTGAATCGGAAGAACCAATCTTCATGGGTATATTGCACAGTGAAGTCATACGAGGTAAAGAAGTATTTTCGTATGAGAATGACCCGGCATGGTTGAAGCATAAACAATTCCGTGCATTAGACCCCGATTTATCCGAGTTTGCAGGGAAACAATACCTGCCGGAAGATAAAAGTAATTTTGGGCTGTTCCTCGATTCCGCACCGGACAGGTGGGGACGCACCTTAATGCGTAGGCGTGAAGTAATTGCTGCCCGTACAGAAAACAGACCTTCCCGTACTTTGACGGAAGCCGATTTCCTGATGGGTATTTATGATGGCAACCGAATGGGGGCTTTACGCTTCAAATTTTCTCCGGATGGAGAATTCATGGACAACAACAAAACGTTGGCTACACCGCCTTGGGCTTCCATCCGCGAATTGGAACATGCAAGCCTTCAACTGGAAAAAGAAGAACAGCCGAATACTACCGAACATATCCAATGGCTGAATATGCTGATTGTACCGGGTTCATCGCTTGGCGGCGCAAGACCAAAAGCGAATATCCTTGATGAAAAAGGGCATTTATGGATTGCCAAATTTCCAAGCGGACATGATGCAAAAAACATGGGAGCTTGGGAATTTATGACCGCAAAAATGGCGCAACAATGCGGGATCTCTATGTCGGAATGCAAGGCACAAAAGTTCAGCAGTAACCACCATACTTTTCTGACCAAACGTTTCGACCGGAATGATGCTGGACGGCGTATTCATTTTGCTTCTGCTATGACATTGTTAGGTTATACCGACGGTGCAAGCCATACAGACGGGGTGAGTTATCTGGAATTGGCCGAATGGATTATGAGTAATTGCGACAATACCGACCAAAATCTTGAACAGTTATGGCGCCGGATTGTATTCAATATCGCTGTTTCCAATTGTGACGACCACTTACGAAATCATGGATTTATCCTGACTGATAAAGGTTGGCAGTTATCACCTGCTTACGACATCAATCCCGATGAAAACGGAATGGGATTGAAACTGAATATTTCGGAAGATGACAATTCGTTGGATTTTGAGTTGGCGTTAAGCCAAGCTAAATACTTTGGGTTAAGCGATACTCGTGCGAACACAATTTTGAACGAAATAAAATCGGTAGTATCTAATTGGCGCAAGTATGCAACAGAATGCGAGATTCCACGTTCGGAACAGGAATTGGTGGCGGGAGCTTTCAGGTATTAAACGTTTAGTCCCTATGTTTGTTACTACACATCTCAAATATAATAATACTCTTTGCTTATGCTTTTTATTTCACTTTGCTTTATTCAAATTACAAACATAGGGACTAAGTCTAAAAAGTTAATATTGAGATATTTGTTTAATTGATAAAAAAGCAGTAAATTTAAACCTGAAATGGATGCAGCGTGGCCTACGTCTACTACGCCAGAAAACGTGTTGAAAAGTCAGGGCTAATTCATGACTACCTAAAATAAAATAGCTGCAATCGACCTATATATAGGGTTTTAAAATTTTTGGTTCCTTTACCTCTTTTATTGACCGCGACATTGAGGCATGGGAAAAATGGGAATAAACCTAATAGAAACAGGTCAGATTTTGGGTCTGACCTGTTTTATTTTCATGACACATAAACATCTACTTCCGCATGTTGTGGATTCTGTGCTTTCTCACCATACACATCAAAGTCAGCAATGTATTTCCGGTTGATGCCGGATTGCCAGATTTCGCCCCAGACTTTTCCTACACAATTAGGTAACAGTAGTAATCGAATTTGATTCTTTTTCCTGATTATCTTCAGTATTTGGATTTTCTGGTTTATTTAAATCTGGGTTTGAATTTAGCTCATTAAAATTGGTAGGCATAAAATACAACAAGCCTAATGATCCTATTGTAAGGATTACTATAAAAAGGATAGAATATTTGTGTTCGTTTTTCATGATAGATCATAGGTATAATGAATATCTACATTAAATATATATAAAATTATTAAATAACAATTATTTAATGTAAAATTTATTTACATCCTAACTAATTAAATAAAAATATCATACATTTATATAATACTCACAAATACTTTAATATAACATTTTCATTGGATATTTATTTACTAAAGTAAAATCAAAATTGTTTTCCGAATGAATGATTTTAATTATCAGATTTAACTGATATAAAGAGTTTTCTAAGAGTTGTCTTTTCTAATAAATCAAAGCTGTTCTTTGTTTTGTCCGAATCATTCTTTTCATTATTTCTTGACCACAATCCCGACGACAACTTTTTACTATTTGGACGGCATAACTTCAGAGGATCACTTTCCGTCGTTTTTAAAGGGTCATTTTTATATTTTTTTCCATCTAAAAGATCGCTATAGGATTTTAACAACATCAACACGACTTTCTCTTCCGGTGAAAAGTAGGAATCCCGACCCTTGGAGCTATCCTTTAGACTTAACTCCCTAGCCAGGGTGCTAAAAGGAAATAAACCATCAATCCGGCCCAATTCACTCTAAAGAAAACTTTGACGGTAATCCCGGCAAACATCGAACTCGATGAAACTATCAGAATTTTGTATCTTACGCTGTCTTTTTGGATTAGATTACCCCGATTCTGGCTCGTAATCCTTATTTTCGGAGGGATGCACAAAGACAACAAGAATTCCAACGCGTTCATTATGAATTCGTTGAGATTCGTTTTTTATTTAATGAATCGACCTAACTGAACGAACAACCCTACAAACCATACCTGTCCGGTTATCCTTTTTTTACTTCGGATACAATTTCCTGAACCATTTGTTTCAGTTCATCGATGAATAGTCTGGCCTCATATTCACCACGCTCGATCTGCCTGAGTTTTTTCTCCCAGATACCAGTCAGTTCGGCTGATTTCAATAAACCTTCCTGGATGGTTTGAACCAGTTCTACACCCATGGATGTGGCATGCAGGTTTTTCTTTTCCTTACGGATATAATTGCGTTTGAAAAGCGTCTCAATAATGGCTGCACGGGTTGACGGACGACCAATACCATTTTCTTTAAGGGCATCCCTCAATTCTTCATCATCGACCAGTTTTCCGGCGGTCTCCATCGCCCGCAACAGGGTCGCCTCCGTATAATACTTGGGAGGTTGCGTCCATTTTTCATTCAAGGAAGGCTCATGTTCTCCACTCTCTCCTTTCTCAAAAAGCGGCAGGGTCTTTTCCTCTTCCGATTCTTTTTCTTCTTCCTGCTCCCGGGTATCTTTAACAAAAACCACCCGCCAACCCGGTTCCAGGATTTGTTTTCCGGTAACTTTAAATTCCACTTCGGAAGCTTCACCCAACACAGTCGTCGTAGCTATTTTACAATTCGGATAAAAGGCGGCAATAAAACGACGGGTAATCAGATCGAAAACCAATTGTTCCTGAGGAGTGAGGTTAACCGGATGAATTCCGGTCGGAATAATGGCGTGGTGATCAGTCACTTTGCTATTATCAAACACCTTCTTGGTTTTATTTACCGGTTTCTGCAGCAAAAGACCGGTTAGCTCCTGGTAGTTCTTCAATCCACGCAAGATTCCCGGCACCTTCGGATACATATCGTCACTCAGGTAAGTAGTATCCACCCGCGGATAAGTCACGATTTTCTTCTCATACAAAGATTGAATCAGCTTCAGGCTGTCGTCGGCCGAATAACCGAACTTTTTATTGCATTCCACCTGAAGGGAAGTCAGGTCGAACAAACGGGGAGGAAACTCCTCTCCTTTTTTGGTCGTCACGTCCGTAACCGTAAATAACGATCCTTGGATCTGATCTAAAAAAGCCTGACCTTCTTCCTGTGTATTGAATTTTCCTTTTGTCACAGAAAAAACCGTATTCCGGTAGATTGTTTTCAACTCCCAGTAGGGTTCCGGTTTGAAATTTTCAATTTCCAGCTGACGGTTGACAATCAAGGCCAAGGTCGGGGTTTGTACTCTTCCGATAGAAAAAAGCACCTGTTTGCTTTGTCCGTATTTGACGGTGTACAAGCGGGTAGCATTCATTCCCAGCAGCCAGTCGCCGATAGCACGCGACAATCCGGCCTCATACAATCGCTGAAAATGCTCCTGGGGCTGCAGGTTCTGAAAGCCTTCACGAATGGATTCTTCTGTCAATGAAGAAATCCAAAGGCGATAAACCGGACATTTACATCCGGCTTTCTGCATCACCCAGCGTTGGATCAGCTCGCCTTCCTGTCCGGCATCCCCGCAGTTAATTACGGCTTCAGCACCTGCAATCAATTGTTCTATTACCTGAAATTGTTTTTCTATACCTTTATTATCAAGCAGTTTGATACCAAAACGAGGGGGGATTACCGGCAAGTCATACAACGACCATCGTTTCCATTGGGGATAATATTCATGAGGTTCCTTGAGCGTACAGAGATGACCGAATGTCCACGTCACCTGAAAACCGTTTCCTTCAATGTATCCGTCTTTTTTATTTTTTGCTCCCAAAATAGCAGCAATTTCTCTTGCTACACTGGGTTTTTCTGCAATACAAACTTTCATTTTCCGGGTTTTAGCTTACAAAAGTAATACTTTTTGTCCATGAAATAAAGTCCGGGTTGAAAAATCAATCCGAGTCCGTTCTTCATCAATAACAATCAGAATACTTAAATATTAAAAACGAAATATAAATCCATAATAAACTCATCATAAAGTAAAAAAAAGAATTAATTAGTTCAATTTTTAAGTAAATTAAATATTTGATATAGAAAAAATACGTATCTTTGTGTTTAATAACAATGGTAGATCAAAACTGGCAATTATGAAATAAATTACGTTTTTATATTTTATCTTGTGAGTGAGTGAGTGTAAGGAGGGTAAGAGGTCATGCCTATACCCTCCTTTATTAAATTCATCATTTTCGTCGTAAGTCCCTGGAAGTCCGGTTGGAAGACGGTGGAAAAACAAAGTCCAGGGGATAACGGGCCATAAGACGTCTTAAGTAAGTAAACAAATGGCGGTATTGTTTCAATTGGATCCCTCGTGAAATTGATGCTGTAAGAAAAGCTAAAGTAAAGCTGACCAGAAAATTCAGGAAGCCGATCATCAACACTCCGCTAACTGTCATTATCAAATCCGAGAGAGCAACATGATAACCCAATCCCTGCAATCCAATGGCAAACTGTCCGGTAGAAATGGTAATATGACGAATATCGAAGTCAACACCAAATATATAACCTAAAAAACCGGCCATCCCCAAACAAAATCCCAGGAAAACATTACCGACAATAGGACCAAGGTTCACTTCCAGGTAACGAGCCAGTTTCTCTACCGGACGTTTCGGAAAAAAACGGCTGAGAAATGGATGACGAATCAGGCGTTCCGGAATTTTACCGTGAATCACCTTATTATCAAAAAAACCGGTCACTAACCCCGACAAATACAAAAAAACACCGGTATTACAAGCATACATCAAACAATTGGATTTCAACGGATTCTGCCAATCCAGCAATTCCTGTGCATGAATTCCTTCCACTATATTTTCTTTAAAAATCAAAAAATAAAGGAATGAAATGCCCAGTGCAACAGGAAAAGCAAGGCCCAGGTTTCCGATAAAAGAAGCAGTCTGACTGCGCCATACCTGTGAAATCAGGATTGCTAATTCCGACATATCGGAGCGGTTTCCATATTTATTATCCATAGCACTTGCAATCGACGATGCTGTCATGGCCGGTTGTTTCGTTGCCAACGTAGATCCGGTAAAATGAATTGCCAGGAATCCGGCAGAATAATTCAGGCTGTAAGCAAATCCCTGCCAGAAAGGGGCCATTGAGATTTTATGTAAGAAGCACTTGACCAAGGCGATAAAAGCGGCTATGATTCCACCACCCACTGCCGATCTCAACATGGTAAAAAAATCTTTCTTATCTGTAGCGATATAGTGTTCACCCGTGTCGTGCTCATGCTCTGCAATGCGATATGCCAATACCCGGATATTAGAACGAATCAATTTACGTATGCTGTTTTTTGTATTTTCGTTATAGACGACTCCCCAGAAAAGGACAACAACCTGATCCAGATCCGTAGCTTTTTTCCGATCGGATAAATCCAATATCAGGGACATCCTGTAAATTAGCTGGGAAATCTGCTTGATTATATACGTTTGTTGAAGACTGGTTCCTGATGTAACACTCTGCGAACGAAGACGAGCCACAACCGCCTTACACGATTTCAAGACCTGTTCCAGATCCTCCCTCATGTATTTGTATTTTTCTTCCACAACCGGAACATGCGTTCTGAAATCCACGATGTTTTGAGAGAAACGGTTCTGTGATATAAAAAACCGGATTTCCTCCGGAGTCAGCCAGTCCCGGATTTCCTTATTCATTACCAATGTAACAATCCGGCAGGAAATAATATGCATGGACAAGCTGAGACGTAAAAGCAGCTGTTCGTTCGAAAGATTAACACGTAAATTCACAAGGGAAAAGAATTCCTTCCAGCATTCTTTATTTATTTTCTGTACCCAGAGGTAGTCCGAATTTTTATAAAAAATCGTATCAATAACCCGTAATAAACTATCTTCTTTACGGAACGATGGTAAAATTTTGTGTTTCAGGCGACGACGAAGCTCCACAAAAAAATTAGGTTCTGTTTCGACACCACTGGAAGTAAAAATCTCCAGAATTTCCACCTGACTGAGAATATGAGTAATGATGTTTCTTAGTTTACGCAAAGCAACAGGATCTGCCTTCAACATATCCAGCATTTGCCGCATGGATTGCTCCGCCCTTTCATAATCTCCATAGTAATCCGGGCGTATTGCTGCAAAAAAATCGACCAGTAGATCCAGATTTTCATCATTATTCTCAGGCATAAACCTGAGTTTTTCAATATACTTTACTCTTCTTTCTGCATCCATTATCCTTCTTTAAATTGTAAACTCTTCCCCTATAACTTTCCAAAAGTAAAACATTGTTTTCAAATAATTGCTTTTTTTGAGTATATTTGCATCCTGATTTCATCAATTAAACCGTAATCGTATGAAGCAATTTGCATTCCTTTTGACCTTTCTTTGGATATGTGTATCCTCCTTTGCGCAGAACTCACAACAATTCGTCTGCCGGCTTGGATTTACATACGAAATGAGCCAACAACCAAGCTGGGGATACAACAAGCCGGTAGTATTATCCGTAACTCCCCTTTCTCCGGCCGACGCGGCAGGAATAGAAATCAACGACATTATTGAAACCATCAATGATGCTCCGACTGAAAATCAAACGCTGGAAACTATTACTAATTGGCTACAAGACAATACAAAAGATGAGATAAAACTTACAGTCAACAACTTAAAACAAAACAAAAAAAACGTTTCCTTATTCAGGGACTGTAAACTAAGTAACGGTGTCAATGAAAAGGACATGGCCAGTTCTTTTGCATTTTATAGCCTGGAAGACGTTCAGGCAAGGGCATTTACCTGTCCGTTTAAAACGACATTGAATCCGAACACCCATTTGAAAAATTATAAAACATTCGGATTTTCACCGGTAGATGAAAACAACCGGCAACTGGAGGAAATCATCAATAAGGAAATCAGGGCCGCATTAGAATCAAAAGGACTGGCATATTCCGAAAATAATCCGGACCTGATTATTCAGACTTATTATTCCTACAACAAAAACCTGAATTACACCCCCAGCGAGAATATGGATAAATTTCCGGTAGAGTGCCGGTACAACATGCAAACGGGAACGATGGAAAATCTGCCAATCTATTACAACCCGCTGATAAACAATAAGCATGCACAGTTCTTATTAAATCTGGGAGTCCGTCTGATCGACAATGCATTGTCCAGTGGAGAAAACTTATTTGTAGTTTGGGAATGTGAGGCAAATGAGCTGCTTCAATCCGATTATCCGCTGGAAAAGTATGCCCAATTTCATCTGTCGCTGATGTTTATGCAATATCCTTATCCTCAGACACTGGAAACGGCTCACTTTTACCTGAGCAGCATGAAATACAATTACACCGGCATTTATTACAATATGAACAACCTGAAAGAAATTGCAGATATCGACCGTTTTTCTCCGGCATATAAAGCGGAACTGGAACCGGGAGATATTATAGAAAAAATCAACGGAATTAAATATAACAGTAATTCCGAAGATGTTAGCAACAGCTACAAGCAATTTATTTTCAAAACAATGAACCTGAGGGATAATACTACCCAGTTCACTAATGCGGAAGGGTTTACCAAATGTATGTATTGGAACAAAATGCAATATGCACAGGTAGCTGAAGCATTCAAAAAACCTGAAAATTCAACCGCCTACTCATACCTGTTTTATTTTGAACCCTACATCAACCTGTCGGGGACAAACATTGTCACATTCTCCATCCAAAGGAATAAACAGAAAATGGATATCAAAGTGACACCTACCATTAAAACAGAAAAGGTTTTTGAGAACTATCGCAAGTAACCAAACAAAAAAGAGGCCGAGGCCTCTTTTTTGTTTATATGCCCCTGTGGCCGGGGCCAAGATAGAGTACATTTTATTTCACCAATGATAATAAAGCAAAAAATCGTCCGGTTTCTATGCAACGTTTCGTATATTCGCGCATTATAATTGTGACACGAAAATTGAATGATTGAATCAGAGTTGATAAGTGAATGCAGGCAAGGAAACAATGTTGCCCGCAAAAAACTTTATGAAATCTATTCCAAACAGATGATGGGTATCTGTTACCGGTATACCGGAGACAAAGAAATCGCCCAGGATCTTTTGCATGATGGATTCATTAAGGTTTTTACCTCTATTCATACATTTCAATACCGGGGTGAAGGTTCTTTCAAGGCATGGATCAGTAAGATTTTCACCAACACAGCTCTTGAATACCTTCGGAAAAGCGAACCTGAAAGAATGTCCGCACCATTGGAAGAATGGCAGGAAGCGGATATGATGCAGGAGGAAGAAAGTTACGATATTATTCCCAATCAGGTACTTATGGATTTTATTTCCGAACTCCCAATGGGATACCGAACCATTTTTAACCTCTACACTTTCGAAGAAATGTCGCATAAAGAAATCGGAAAAATACTGAATATCAATGAAGGTTCATCCCGGTCTCAACTCTCCAGGGCTAAATCAATCCTGATAAAAAAAATAAATGAATACGTGAAATCAAATGAGTAATAACGATGACATATTAATCAAATTGTTCCGGAAACGAGTGAAGGACTATGAATTGCCGGTAGAGCAAGACATCTGGGCTTCGATCGAGAAGGACTTACCTCCATCTATACAACCATTCCGGAGAAAACAAACCGTCTGGATGTGGAGCGGAATAGCAGCCTCCATTCTCCTGCTGCTTTCATTGGGATTGTTTCTGCTACCAGAAAAAAAGGCTACGACCATAGCAATCGTGCAAAAGGAAACCAATACAAAAGACCGTCCGGAAACAAAAGAGTTGCAGGCTTTTTCTAATCCGCAGCCGGAAAAGGATGTCGTTACCAACCAACAAATCCTGATACAGCAAAAAAAGGCTTCCCCTAAAGTTTCTGCTTCTAGCGCAGATCCGGATGTGAACGTTTCTGATAAACCGGAAGATAAAAATAAAAATAAAGATATCGCAGTACCTCAAGGACAAAAGGAAGAAGTAAAAGAAGAGATCAAAGAGAAGAAAGCGGAAAGAGAGTCCAGAAAATTAATCCCGGACATGGCAGAAAACAAAGATTCCGATCTTTGGCACAGCCCTTCCAAAAAGAAAACACGGAAAATTGCGTACGCTCTGGCTTTAGGAAATTCCGGATCTGCACCGGAAATGAAGAACGGAGAACCCACGCCGGTAATGTACAACTCTCCATCTTATAGTAGTGAGGTCGGAAGTCCTAAATACACCAACCTCCTGGGAGAGAATATTAAAAATAAATGGGATAATCAGAATCCGGTCGAGTATAAATACAAACTCCCGGTCTCTGTAAGTTTCTCCATACGGAAATACCTCACAGATAACTGGGCGGTCGAAACAGGATTAAGCTATACCTATTTGTCTACCAATGAAACGTACAGCACGATTAGAGGAGAATTACAGGAAAAAGACATCGACCTGCATTATTTAGGGATACCGCTCAAAGGCATCTACTCCTTTTTCAATACCGACCGGCTGTCTGCTTATGTAGCAGCAGGAACCATGCTGGAAAAAAATATATATGGACAAACTAAAACGATCAATAACCAACAAATGTCTGTCGACGAGATCAATGTTCCCGAATTACAATGGTCCGTGTTTGGAAATATAGGTATTAACTACAAACTGTTCGATCACCTCGGCTTGTTTATTGAACCGGGAGTCAGTTATTATTTCGATGATAAAAGCGATGTTATGACGATAAGAAAAGATTCGCCGACAAACTTTAACCTCCAGGTAGGAATACGATTAACTTATTGATATTGTACTACTAAGCTACTGTAATTTCTCCACTCAAAGAACGGGATACCTGCTCTTTAACCTGCTCTATGTTCAAGCCGTGTCCAAACAAAAACATGAGTTTTGTAACCGCAGCCTCCGTAGTAATATCATAGCCGGAAAGCACTCCGATATCTTCCAGTATCTTGCCGGCCAGGTAACGGTCCATATCCACAGAACCGGCGGCACACTGAGTCACATTCAATACAACGATACCTCTTTTTACAGCTTCTTCTATACTATCTAAAAAGCATTTCCGGTTAGGCACATTTCCGGTCCCGTACGTTTCCAGTACAACTCCTTTCAGATTGGGGATGTTCATTACAGCCCGAACGGAGTCCGGAGATATGCCGGGAAACATTTTAAGTATGGTCACATTCGGATCCAACCAGTAGTGAAACTGAGGCAACCTTCCGACCGGAGGACGGTTAATCAGACGATGGTCATATTTAATGTGTGTACCCGCTTCAGCCAGCAACGGGTAATTAAAGGATTGAAAAGCCTTGAAGTTTTCCGCATTGACCTTGGTAGTCCGGTTTCCTCTCAACAAGATATTCTGAAAAAAAATACAAACTTCCGGAACCAATGCCCTCCCCTCTTCGTCTTTATCCACCGCTATTTCCAGCGCTGTAATCAGATTTTCTTTCCCATCCGTACGTATTTTTCCAATCGGAAGCTGGGATCCGGTCAGGATAACCGGCTTGTTCAGATTTTCCAGCATAAAGCTCAACGCTGAAGCCGAATACGCCATCGTGTCTGTACCATGAAGAATAACAAAGCCATCGTATTTATCATAATTATCCTCAATGATCCTCACCAACTGACGCCATCCCTCAGCATCCATATCCGAAGAATCAATCGGAGGATTAAACTGGATCGAGTCGATCGTAAACCGGAAACGTTTCAGTTCCGGAGCATACTCTTTTAAATGACCGAAATCAAATGCCCTCAACGCTCCGGATTCCGGATCTTCTATCATTCCGATAGTTCCACCGGTATAAACCAACAATACAGACGCATTATGATCTAACATAATATTCAAAAAACCAAAAAATAAACATCATATAGTCAACCCCCAAGTCTCCGGCACAAAGATAAGTATTTCCCGATTATTAATGCTAACTTTGCAGGCGAAATATAATTTCAGCTATGAATAAGGTAAAATTACAAGGGCATTTGATTATTGCATTCGTCAATATCATTTTTGCCGTGAATATGATTGTATCAAAATCCCTTCTGTTTGAGCAGATTTCCCCGGAAGGCCTGACCCTTGCCCGTATTTTATTCGCCTGCATTGCCTTTTGGATTACTTCTTTATTTGTTCCGAGGGAAAAAGTCGAGAAAAAAGATATCGGACTACTGGCCCTTTGCGGAATGCTGGGTATCGCCATCAACCAGTCCTTTTTTATTGTGGGATTGAATACCACTTCCCCGGTCGATGCTTCCATTTTGGTGACGTGCACCCCGATGTTTGTCATGATATTTGCTTTCCTCTTATTAAAAGAACCCATCACGTTTAAAAAAGCGGGAGGAGTCGTTATAGGGGCATTGGGAGCTATTTTACTGGTACTTTCCGGCCACCATCCGATCGATACCGGAGGAGAGAGCAGTAACACCATGGGAAATTTCATGGTAATTGCCAGTGGATTTTCTTATGCAATTTACTTAGTTCTTGCGAAACCGTTAACACAGAAATACAGTGCTGTTACCGTCATGAAATGGATGTTTCTTTTCTCGACCCTGGTACTGCTACCATTGGATTATGAAAATCTGATTCATGCGACGGCATTCACGGCTCCATACGATATACAGGTGTTGTTACGTATTTTTTATGTACTTTTCGGAGCCACATTCATCACATACCTCATGATTCCCATGGCATTAAAACGAATCCGTCCCACAACCGTCAGTATGTACAACTACCTGCAACCAATCATCGCATCTCTGGTTGCTGCATTGGTCGGACAGGGAGAAATTACCTGGGAAAAAATCGGTTCCGGATTGCTGATCTTCCTTGGAGTATACCTGGTAACGGTAAGTAAATCCAGAGAAGATGTGGAAAAAGAACTTAAAAAAGAATTACTGGATCAAAAACAACTGTCATGATTTGCTTTCCGAATGCTAAAATCAACCTGGGTCTCCACATTGTATCCAAACGGGAGGATGGATATCACAATATAGAAACGATCTTTTATCCGATTGATCTTTGTGATGCACTGGAGATTGTTCCTGCCCGGGGAGAAAAAGGGGTGTTTACCCAAACGGGGATGCCGGTAGACGGAAATTCTGGGGATAACCTGGTTATTAAAGCCTATAACTTATTGAGGCAACAATATTCGTTTCCCGAAACAGATATTTATCTCAGAAAAAATATCCCTATGGGTGCAGGCCTGGGCGGCGGATCGGCCGATGCTGCTTTTATGCTGAAACTGATCAATGATTATGCAGGACTAAACCTCTCTATCAATCAATTGGAGCAACTCGCAGCACAATTGGGTGCCGATTGTCCGTTCTTCATCCAAAACCAGCCGGTATTTGCAGAAGGAATCGGAACCATTTTCACACCGGTCAACCTTTCCCTGAAGGGTTATTATATGGCCCTTATCAAACCGGATATTCATGTTTCTACCAAAGAAGCTTACGCCAATGTTAAGCCTCAACGGCCGGCCAACGATTTAAGAGACTGCATCCGTAAACCGGTCGAAACCTGGAAAGACCTGCTTTTTAATGATTTTGAACCAGGCATATTTGCTAAGTATCCCGGCATACAGGAAACCAAAGAAAAACTATACAATGCCGGCGCACTTTACGCCTCTATGTCCGGATCCGGTTCAAGTGTCTTCGGAATTTTCAACGTAAAACCCGTACTGCCTGAAGCCTATATACTTCATTTAAAGTAATACCGGAAGCGTTTCTTTTGAAAGTCTGCCGGCTTTTACTACTTTTGTGGGAAGATGATTATTTAAATCCTATATATTTTATGAAACAACGTTATTTACTCCTGACAGTTGTCTTTTTTCATATTGCGATCTGCAGTTTCTCCCAACAGGAAATGAAAATCGAACAATTCAAGTGTTCCCGTTTGATCCCGGTTTATACACCTGTACTTATTGACAGTGTTGACATCAACAATAAGAAATTTGAAAAAAAAGACCTGCTTCAGAGTCAGATCAATTTTGATGAGGTTTTCACAAGTAAGGAAAGACTAAATGCAGATACTTCCGGGATCGTCAGTCTTCCTTTTGCCCCCTGGGATGCCCAAAAGCCTGATCAGGACAAAGCCTTGCAGTTATTATCCTTCAATATCGATGCCGACCGGTATTGCAAGGCCAAATTAACAATCTCCTGTACGGATATGCTTGAAGTTTACATCAACGATAAAAAAGAAAAGAGTAAAGAAACTCAGGAAGACAGCTTATCCAAGGCCCAAAATATTGAAATCGATTTAGCATTGGAACCTACCCGTCATGAAATCGTGATCAAGCGACTGGTTGCTGTTAAAAACTTCAATGAATCAGCTATTAAAGTAACCCTGGCCCCGGCAAAAAAAGATTCGTTATCCCGGCTGACAGTTTCCCTGGATGCACCAAGGAGAATCAAAATCAACGATATCATAGAAGGAAACAGGCTTTCCGGTTCCAACCTCTCTCCCGGAGGAAAATATTGCATTGTAAGTTTTTATAATACGTTGCTCGGTGGAAATGGTTCCGGAGTAACCGAGCTGAGAGAGGTAAAAACCAATAAAATTCTGTATCGCTTTCCCTCTTCCGTACGCCCATCCTGGATTCCCAATTCAGAACTGATTGTTTATTCCAGAGACGGCGTAAAAGACAAAGACCTCATTCAATTCGATCCGGCTACCCTGGAAGAAACAACACTTGCAGAAGGAATCCGGTTTGATTCTTATTCTTTTTCCCCGGACAGCCGCTTCCTGATTATCGGAATCCGGGAAGAAATCCCTGCCGATAAAGGAGACCTCAAACGCCTGTTATCTCCCAGTGACAGGGCCGGATCCTACAGAGGACGCTATTCGTTATACCTTTATACATTCAACGATAAAAGCCTGCAACGGCTGACTTTCGGAAAGACCAATACCTACCTGAGCGATATCAGTAACGATAGTAAAAAAGCATTGTTCACAACCTATCAGGAAGATATCACCGAACGGCCTTTCAGTAAAAAAATTCTCTATGAAATGGACCTGCAAACCTTGAAAATAGATACGCTGATCCAGGACCGGTTCATTTCCAGTGCTTCTTATTCTCCTGACGACCAACAACTTTTAATCACAGGGGGACCGGAAGCTTTCGAGGGAATCGGAGAAAACATCAAACCGGGACAAATTTCCAATACTTATGACAACCAGGCTTTTATTTGGGACAAAAAAAGCAGAAAGGCAAAAGCGATAACCACAAACTTTAATCCCAGTATTTCGGGAAGTAAATGGTCGACCTGGGATCAGAAGATTTATTTTACTACAGAGGATAAAGACCGGGTACAGATTTACTCATACGATATAAAATCCGATCAGTTCAGCAAGTTAAACCTGCCGGAAGATATGATTGCCGGATTTCAGGTTGCTGAAAAATCCCCCGTAGCACTATTTCGCGGAGAAAGTGTTTCCAATGCTTACCGGCTGTACAGCTATGACCTAAAATCCGGAAAGAGCACATTGCTCGCTGATCCGTTCAAAAGTCAGTTGGATAAGCTGGGACTCGGTCCTGTAAAAGACTGGGATTTTACATCTTCCGATGGAAGTACCATTTACGGACGCTATTACCTGCCTTACAATTTTGATCCGGATAAAAAATATCCGATGATCGTTTATTATTACGGAGGTACATCTCCGACTACACGGGTGTTTGAAAGCACCTATCCGTTGCACACTTATGCCGCTATGGGTTATGTTGTTTACACGCTCCAACCGAGTGGAACGACCGGTTTTGGGCAGGAATTTGCAGCCCGCCATGTCAACGCCTGGGGAAAAGTAACTGCTGATGAAATCATCGAAGGAACTAAAAAGTTCTGCGCCGAGCACGCTTTTGTTGACAGTAAAAAAATCGGTTGTATCGGAGCTTCCTATGGAGGATTTATGACTCAATACCTGCAAACACAAACGAATATTTTTGCGGCTGCCATTTCTCATGCAGGCATCAGTTCCATAGCCAGTTACTGGGGTGAAGGCTACTGGGGATATGCTTACAGCGGAGCCGCGAGTGCCGGAAGTTTCCCCTGGAATAATCCCCGGTTATATGTAGAACAAAGCCCGTTGTTTCATGCCGACAAGATCAATACTCCTTTATTACTTTTACACGGTAACGTAGATACCAATGTTCCTCTGGGAGAAAGTATCCAGATGTACAATGCGCTTAAGATTTTGGGAAAGACTGTTGAATTCATCCAGGTGGAAGGAGAAAATCATGCCATCTACGGATACAAGAAACGAATCGAATGGAACAAAACCATCCATGCCTGGTTTGCAAAATGGTTAAAAGACCAGCCGGAATGGTGGGAAACTCTTTATCCTAAAAAAGATTGATGTTATAGATGTAAGCTCATAAAAATATATTACTTTTGTATATATTTATTAATGAAAGCTAAATTTATATCAACTAATTAAAAACTTTATTTTATGGACAACAAAACAATGGCCTTAGTGGCTTACATCTTCACCCCGATCGGATGGCTTATTTCTTTTTTTTCTTATAAAGGACAAGCGAAAGATTCATTGGTTTCATATCATTTGAGACAATCGTTCGGATTGTTTCTGGTTTCTCTTGCTTATGGAATTCTAATGCAAATTATTGTAACTATCTTAGGAATGATTTCACTTGCTATCGGATTACTTTTTTCTACGATTCTGGGACTTTGCTCCCTGGTATTCCTGGTACTGATGATTATCGGTATTATCAATGCATCCAAGGGAGAAGAAAAACCGCTGCCCATCATTGGTAAAATGTTTGAAGGTAAATTCAACTTCATTCCTTAAAAAAGGAATTTATATGATAAAAAAAATCCCGGTTTTCCAACCGGGATTTTTTTTATCATATAATCACATTACCTGTCAATCATTTTCAAAATAATGCCTTACAAACAATTCGATGGCCTGATATTCCGCCATTCCCAATTGATCGTATGTAACAGCTGTCGTATGATTGCGTTCTTCCGCCCGTTGCCAGAATTCACGCGGATCGGTTCCGGGAAATAACGGACGGTCCTTTTGGGATTGATGTTTAAAAATCGCCATCCTTTTGATCCGGCTTTCTTCGGGGCTCAAGGGCACAGCCATATCTACTTCTGCCACGTCCCATTCCTGCCAGGCTCCCCGGTACAACCACAAACGACATTCATCCAGCCAGGGCTGTCCTTTCAATCGTTTCAAAGCCTCTAAAATTCCGATAAAACAAACACGGTGGGTTCCGTGCGGGTCGGAAAGATCTCCTGCCGCAAAAATCTGATGCGGTTTTACTTCTTCCAACAAATCGACAATGATTTTAATATCCTCTTCTCCTATCGGTTTCTTTTTTACAGTACCTGTTTCATAAAAAGGCAAATCCAGAAAATGAATCCGGTCTTCGGGAATTCCCAGGTAACGGCAGGCCGATTTGGCTTCGCCCTTACGAATGGCTCCTTTGCATGCACCAATCTGAGGAAGATCAACTTGTCCGGAATGTTTATTCTTGAAAAAATCAAGCGTTTCTTTATAGGCAGCATTTGCCTTTTTGCTATCGAAATTATACGTTGGAGCTATGTCCCGGATAAAATCAAGGAAACGGGTAACTTCATCGTCAAACACAGCAATATTACCTGAAACCTGATAAGCCACATGAACTTCATGGCCATGCTCGGATAAGCGCGCCAGGGTTCCTCCCATGGAAATAACATCATCATCGGGGTGAGGACTGAAAACAACCACCCGCTTAGGAAAAGGCAACTCTCTTTCCGGCCTGGTACTGTCATCAGCATTCGGTTTACCTCCAGGCCACCCTGTAATCGTATGCTGCAAGTCATTGAAAACCTTAATATTAATCTTATTAGCAGGACCAAACTGAGCAACCAACTCTCCCAATCCACTGTCATTAAAATCACGGTCTGTCAGTTTCAGTATCGGTTTTTCCAATTTCGCACACAGCCAAAACACAGCCCGGCGTACCAGCTTATCGTTCCAGCGAACAGGTCCGGTCAGCCAAGGAGTCTTGATACGGGTCAGTTCCGCTGCGGCTGCATTGTCAAAAATGAAAGAAGCATTCGGATGGTTCTGAAGGACAGAAGCAGGCATCATTTCGGAAATAGGGCCTTCCACCATTTTCTTGATGATTTTAGCCTTTCCTTCTCCCCAAGCCATCATAATAATGCGTTTAGCTTCCATGATGGTCCCGATACCCATGGAAATGCAATAATCGGGAACATTTTCCTCTCCGAAAAAATTGCTTGCCGCACCCATGCGGGTTGCATAATCCAGACGAATCAGTCGGGTACGTGAATTAAACATGGAACCCGGCTCATTCGCACCGATCTGTCCACGGCCATCCAGACCCAATAATTGCAGATCAATTCCTCCCGCATCTATAATCTTTTTTTCATACTCCATGCAAAAGGCGGTAATGTCTTCTTTCTTCAGATCTCCCGGAATCAAATGAATATTATCCGGTAAAATATCCACTTCATGAAATAAATACTCATGCAGGTAACGGTAATGACTTTGTAACTCCTGTTTATTCAGAAAATAATATTCGTCGAGATTAAAAACAATCACATTTCTGAAACTCAGGTTTTCGGTACGATGAATACGAACCAGGTGTTCATATACGCCTACTCCTGTTGAACCTGCCATCAAACCCAATACACAACGCTCTCCTTTTCTAGCCTTATCCCGAATCAGGGAAGCTACTTGCCTGGCTACCAGATCAGAAGCAATTTCCGCATCTGCAAAAATAGATACGGGAACTTTTTCGTACCTTTTTTCGAAATTTTCCATTTTATTTGTTGTTATTTTAAGTGGGTAAAGTTAGCGATTTTTTCAATATCTTTGCACGCTGTTTATAAAATATAACATATAAAAAATGAAGAATGGAAACCTCGCCTAACAATCACATATACAAAACAATATACTTATTGTTGCTGATTACGGCCTTCTTGCTTTTATTGTATTTTCTTCCGGTTTCCTTCCTCGACGCCCTGCACTTGAAACCCATGGATATTTTATCCGATATACGTAAAGAAAATCCGGTAAATCCGGAAGTTACCGATACGTTGTCCACAGTTGCTCCGGTAGTGCCCCAACCTCCCATGCAACTTTCCGGATGCCCCGAAAACAAAATCTGCCTGGAGGATTTCTCTCCGGAACACAACGGAATGGACGCTTTCTTCGCTGCTATTGATTCGGGACAAGCAGTACGCATCGCCTTTTTCGGAGATTCTTTTATCGAAGGGGATATATTCTGCGGAGACCTGAGAGAAGAATTACAGGAAAAATACGGAGGAACAGGCGTGGGGATGATGCCTTTGAGTTCTCCGGTCAGTGCTTTCAGGCGTACGATTATCCATCAATACAAAGGATGGAAAGATTATTGCCTGACCGACACATTCCGCACTCCCCCACTGGGGATTTCAGGACATCTTTTTGTTCCTCAGGAAGATGCCTGGGCTTACTACAGCCTTCCCAAAGAGCATGCAGCCTCCGACAGTTGCGGGAAAGTAAGCCTGTTCTATAAACTGAAAGCGCTTTCGGGAAGTGTTTACTACACAATCAATGGAAAGGGCTTCGAATCACAACCACTGGAGGCATCCGGAGAAATTGAACGACTGGATATTTTACGAAATAACATTAGAAATATCCGTATTTCGTTTCCCGACACAACGGGTCTTTCCGTTTACGGAGTTTCCCTGGAAGACACCACGGGTATTATCCTTGATAATTTTTCCATACGGGGTACTGCAGGAACGAGCATGGGTCGGATGAAAGCTTCTCTTCCTCGTTTTGACCAGTTAATGGGATATGACCTGATCATACTGGAATACGGTCTGAATATGATGGAAGCGGAAAAAACAGGATACAAAAAATATGAAGAAGACATGGCAGAAATAATCCGATACCTCCAGACTTGTTTTCCGAACGCTTCTTTCCTGTTATTAAGCGTTTCCGACAGGAGTATGAAAAAAGACGGAGAACTGGTAACCATGCCTGCCGTTCCGGCTATGGTAGCCCTTCAAAAAAGGGTCTGCGCTCAAACGGGAATCGTTTTTTGGAATTTATTCGAAGCCATGGGCGGTAAGGGAAGTATGGTAGAATGGGCCAATTCCACACCTCCTAAAGCGAATAAGGATTACACTCACCTGACTTTTGCAGGAGGTAAATACATGGCAAAACTTTTGTTTGAAGCCATTGAATTCGAAAACAAACGCTACAATGAGAAAAAAGATTACCTTGAAAAAGTACATCCAAACGGAGTTGATCTTCCTGTTCCTACTGACAGTGCAGTTGGCGCAGGCGATCAATAATCCGGACAGTTTATACATTCCCTGGCACAAGTATGACTTTCCCAGGGCAACAAAAAATGTACTGTCGGACAGTACACAAAGCCTGTATCCGTTTTTTGACCGGCTCCGGGAACTGGAATGCGACAGCCCCAAAGTGGTTTCCATCGTTCATATCGGTGATTCTCATATCCAGGCCGATATGCAAACAGGAACTTCCCGCCGGCTGTTTCAGGAATATTTCGGTTCGGCCGGACGAGGACTCATAGCACCGTTAAAACTGGCCAAAACCAACGAACCCCGTAATTACCGGATCACCTCTTCTCAAACCTGGGAAGCCGTCCGTTGCATCAAACCGGGAAATTATCCGGCAGGTATCACCGGAATAACCCTGGCATGTAAAGATTCCATTGTACAGGTTTCTATCGAAACACTCGATCTGTATAATCCCGACAAATGGAGTTTCAATGATGTTACAGTCTATTATAATGCAGACCAAACCCTTCTGAATGCAACGGATTCTTTTCCTGTTTACAAAGAACAAACAACAGGATCATACACCCGGCAACTGATACTGGATACGCTATTCAATTCGATTTCCCTGGATTTACATGCTGAAAATCAACAACCGGTATTATTTTACGGAGCGAATCTGAAGAACGGCCGTAGCGGAATCCTGTATCATGCCATCGGAATCAACGGCGCTCATTATGAAGAATATGCCAATGCAGACCTGTTTATGGAACAACTCGGCACATTGGATGCGTCCCTGATTGTCCTTTCCATGGGGACAAATGAGGCTTATGATAAAAGATTTAATACTCAGGCATTTTATAACCAAATCGACCGGACAGTCCAACAAATCCGGAAACAATGTCCGGATGCCGCATTGCTCCTGACAACCCCTGCCGAAACCTGGTACAACTACCGGAGCGCCAAGTACAGGAAACCCCACCCGAATATGGTGAAAGCACGCGATGTGATCGTCGCTTATGCACGCGATCATCAACTGGCCTGTTGGGATTTATTTTCCGTTACGGGAGGGAAAGGTTCCGCCCAATCCTGGAGGAAACACAAACTGTTGAGACCCGACGGCATTCATTTCAGCCAGGAAGGTTATGAGTATATCGGAGAATTATTTTTTGAAGCTATTTATAATACATACAGAAAGAATCCTTAATTATGTTCGATTTCGACATTCATAAAATACACTCTTTATTCGTTTATGATTCACATGCACCTCTGATTTTCAGTAGCGGCTTTTTCCTTTTTCTCTTTTTAGGATTTTTCCTGTTGTATGCTCCCCTGCATCAACATAAAAAGTTAAGGCTGATTTATGTGATCTTGTTTTCCTACTATTTTTATTACAAAAGCAGTGGCGATTATTTTCTCCTGCTCCTGGTAGTTACGTTGGCGGACTTTTTTTTAGCACGTAAAATCGATCGTACAGAAAAGAAATCAAAACGCAAAGCCTGGCTTGTCCTGAGTCTGGCTTTCAACTTAGGGTTACTGGGATATTTCAAGTATACCAATTTTTTCTACGAACTCTTTTGCAACCTCTCGAATCAGCCTTTCGATCCCCTGAATATTTTTCTTCCCGTGGGAATATCGTTCTTCACTTTTCAATCCATGAGTTATACGATCGATATTTACCGGAAAAATCTGAAACCACTGAACAGCCTGCTGGATTACGCCTTTTTCGTTTCCTTCTTTCCGCAATTGGTTGCCGGCCCGATTGTCAGGGCCAGGGATTTTCTGCCTCAGATCGACCGGCCGCTGATCGTCACCCGGGAAATGTTCGGAAGAGGTGTTTTTCTGATAGCTGCCGGCCTATTTAAAAAGGCTGTTATATCGGACTATATCAGCGTTAACTTTGTCGACCGTATTTTTGATAATCCGTCGTTGTACAGCGGTATCGAAAACCTGTTTGGCATCTACGGCTATGCCTTGCAGATTTACTGCGATTTTTCGGGTTATTCAGATATGGCCATCGGCATCGCGCTTTTGCTGGGTTATCATTTCAATATCAATTTTGATTCCCCTTACAAATCCGCCACGATTACAGAATTCTGGAGGCGCTGGCATATTTCCTTATCTTCCTGGCTCCGCGATTACCTGTACATTTCATTGGGAGGAAACCGGAAAGGTAAAATCCGCACCTACATCAATCTGATGATTACCATGTTGCTGGGAGGACTCTGGCACGGAGCCTCCTTACGGTTTATATGCTGGGGAGGCCTGCATGGCGGAGCATTGGCGCTGCACAAGCTACTCCTGAACCGTTTTCCTTCCCTGAAAGCAGACGGAAGTAAAATGGGTCGTATTTCCAGAATTTTCGGGATTTTGTTTACCTTCCACCTGGTCTGTTTCGGATGGTTGTTTTTCAGGGCCAATTCATTCCAATCCGCCCTGGAAATGATCAATCAGATCGTCAGGTCTTTCCATCCCGAATTATTTACAGAACTGATACAGGGATATCCGGCTGTATTCTCCGTCATGGGATTAGGATTCATGCTTCATTTTGTCCCCCAAACATGGAAGAAAGCCTGCTCCGATTACACCATTTCAATGCCTCTGTTTTTCAAAGCACTGGCACTGGTTCTTATCATTATTATTGTCATGCAAACTAAATCGTCCGAAATACAACCTTTTATTTATTTCCAATTTTGATTTTTTGATTTTTTGATTTTTTTTATTATATTTGCCTGAGGCACTTATGCGTTGGATTATGTTATCTATTATATCCAAATTCCGTTAAAACAGGCAAAGCATGACAATATCCATCGAATTTTTACTTTTATTTTTATCTGTTTTATTCTTGATCAGCCTTTTAGCTACAAAAGCAGGGTCCCGTTTCGGAGTACCCGTCCTTCTTCTATTTTTGGGCATTGGCATGCTGTTCGGAACTGACGGCCTCGGATTTGAGTTCCATCACTACAACATTGCCCAGATCATCGGGACAATAGCACTTTGTATCATCTTGTTTTCCGGAGGACTGAGTACAAAATACAAGGATATCAAACCAATAGCTGCTCAGGGAACCATCCTGGCAACCTTTGGAGTGTTATTGATGGCTTTAATCACCGGCCTGTTCATTTATTACGCTGCCAACGCCTGGATCGATAATGTCAATCTGTCTTTACTGGAGTCGTTCCTCCTTGCATCTGTCATGTCTTCGACGGATTCTGCATCTGTATTTTCCATTTTGCGGGGAAAAGGAATCCGGCTGAGAAGAAAGCTACGTCCTTTACTGGAATTTGAAAGCGGCAGCAACGACCCTATGGCCTACATGCTCACCATTATCCTGATTCAATTGATAACCAGCTCTGAGACCGGAAGTCCGGATTACGGAAAGGCTGTTCTTGATTTCAGCATGCAGTTCTTTATCGGAGGACTGGCTGGTTTTGTTCTGGGAAAAATTGCAGTATGGGCCATCAACAAGATCAACCTGGACAACGATTCCCTGTACCCCATCCTGTTGCTTACCAGTGGTATTTTTATCTTTTCAGCCACCTATTTTATCAAAGGAAACGGATTTTTAGCTGTATACATCGGAGGATTGGTTATCGGCAATTCAAAATTCATTCATAAGCGTTCTTCTTTACGATTCTTCGACGGATTAGCCTGGATCAGCCAGATGATCATGTTCCTTACACTGGGATTATTAATCAATCCGAGGGAATTGTGGCCGGTAGCTCTGGCCAGTATACTCATTGGAGTGTTCATGATTATCGGAGCTCGTCCGTTGACCGTATTCATATCCTTACTACCCTTCCGGAAAATGGGATTCAAAGAAAAGCTTTTTGTTTCCTGGGTAGGACTACGAGGTGCCGTACCCATCATTTTTGCTATATATCCACTGGCAGCCAATGTACATAACTCTCACCTGATGTTTAATATTGTTTTCTTCATCACATTGATTTCATTGGTTATACAGGGAACTACCCTTACTAAAATAGCAGAATGGCTGGATTTATCCAAGAAAGGAGAAGACAACCGTACTTTCCAGGATTTTGAAGTGGAATTCTCGGACGACATCAAATCGACCATGACCGAAATTACCCTGACTAAAAATATTCTCGCAGAAGGGAATAAATTGATGAATATACCGCTGCCTGATCAAACGTTAGCCGTAATGATCAAACGGGGAAAGCAATACTTCATTCCCAAAGGAAAAACAGAATTACAACCCGGAGATAAATTACTAATTATCACTAACGATGAAGAAGCCCTGATCGAAACCTACAACAACCTGGGCATTACGGATTACCGGTTGAGGAGAAATTGATTTTAATAATTTTTTCTAAAAAAAGATCCCATTTGAATAACATATTGTAAAATAAAGCTGGCAAAACACTTTTAATCTCAAAAAATCCTTACCTTTGCGCCAATTTGTTTTAAAAAACAAATAGAAAAAAAAATCCTAACTTAAATACTAAATTACCATGAGTAAAATGCGGTTTTACCTCCTCTCAGCGTTGATGCTGTTTGGATCCTCTCTCGGTGTGTTTGCCAGTGAAGCTGACCTGGCAATTCCGGATCTTCACGAAGGAACATTTCATATCTTTGGAGTGGAAATGACATCCTGGAGTTTTCTGTTATACGGTGCTTTGGTCATTACCGGTACCCTGGGATTCAGTTTATTGCTGTTTGCCCAAATTAAAAATTTACCTGCCCACAGGTCTATGCTGAGTGTGGCTGCAACCATTTATAAAACTTGCAGTACCTACCTGAAGCAACAAGGCAAGTTTCTGTTGATGTTGTTTTCTTTAATTGCCGCTGTGCTTTGTGTGTATTTCTTCGGATTGTTGCACCAAAGTGTTGCAGTGGTATTGCAGGTATTAATGTTCTCAATCATTGGTATGGGAGGATCTTATGCAGTAGCATGGTATGGAATCCGCGTAAATACATATGCCAATGCCCGTACGGCTTTTGCTTCTTTGAAAGGCCGTCCGCTGGATGTGGTCAATATTCCCCTGAAAGCAGGGATGAGTGTGGGATTGTTCCTGATTTCCCTCGAATTGGTGATGATGGTGGTTATCCTCTTGTTTGTACCCCGCGAAATCGTGGGAATCTGCTTCCTCGGATTTGCAATCGGCGAATCGTTGGGAGCAAGTGCCCTGCGGATTGCCGGCGGTATCTTTACCAAGATTGCCGATATTGGATCCGACCTGATGAAAGTGGTTTTCAAAGTAAAAGAAGACGACCCTCGTAACCCGGGTGTTATCGCCGACTGTACAGGTGATAATGCCGGAGATAGCGTCGGCCCGACTGCCGACGGATTTGAAACGTATGGTGTAACCGGTGTGGCATTGATTACCTTCATTACATTGGCCGTTACCGAACCCGCTATTCAGGCTAAGCTGATTGTTTGGATCTTCGGTATGCGCTTCCTGATGGACTTCCTTTCCGGATGTTCTTTCTTTATCAACCAGGGAATTTCAAAAAAATTATACGGAGACAAGAAAGAATTTGACTTTGAATCTCCTCTGATGCGCCTCATCTGGATTGCAGCTATCCTTTGTATTTCTGCGACTTTCTTCATGAGTCATTTGTTGCTCGGTGATATGGCCGATCCTTCTCTCTGGTGGAAATTTGCGATCATTATCAGTTGCGGCACATTGGCAGCAGTATTGATTCCGGAATTTACAAAAGTATTTACAAGCTCTAAATCGAAACACGTAAGCGAAGTAGTGACTGCTTCCCGCGAAGGTGGTCCTTCGTTGAATATCCTTTCCGGTATTGTGGCAGGTAACTTCAGCGCTTTCTGGACCGGCATGCTGATCGTTGCATTGATGACAGCAGCTTACTTCACTGCCGGTATGGGCCTGGAATCTGTCTTAGGTCCTCACGCTTCCATCTTTGCATTCGGATTGGTGGCCTTCGGATTCCTTTGTATGGGTCCGGTTACAATTGCCGTGGACAGCTACGGTCCCGTAACCGACAATGCACAATCGGTATTCGAACTTTCTCAAATTGAACAAATTCAAGGTGTGGAGCAGGAAATCAAAAAAGATTTCGGATTTACTCCTGACTTCGAACACGGTAAACATTACCTCGAAGCCAATGACTCTGCCGGAAATACTTTCAAAGCTACAGCCAAGCCGGTATTGATCGGAACAGCGGTAGTAGGCGCAACGACAATGATCTTCTCCATTATCCTGTTATTGGAAAAAGCCGGTTTGTTGAGTCTTTCACTGACCGATGCTCCGGTAATCCTCGGATTGATCTGCGGTGGTGCTGTCATTTTCTGGTTCAGCGGAGCCTCTATTCAGGCCGTAACTACCGGCGCTTACCGTGCCGTTGAATTTATCAAACGAACGTTCAACCTGGACAATACGGAAGCTAACCCGGAAGATTCCAACACGGTGGTTCGTATCTGTACCCAATATGCTCAAAAAGGGATGTGGAACATTTTCATTGCCTTGATCTGTATCACACTCGCATTTGCTTTTATGGATCCGAACTTCTTCGTAGCCTACCTGGTTTCTATTGCCGTGTTTGGTTTGTTTCAGGCTATTTATATGGCTAACGCCGGAGGTAGCTGGGATAATGCCAAGAAAGTGGTGGAAGTGGATTTGAAAGAAAAGAATTCTCCGCTTCACGAAGCAGCTGTTGTGGGTGACACTGTGGGTGATCCGTTCAAAGACACCTCTTCTGTTTCCCTGAACCCGATCATCAAGTTCTCTACTTTATTCGGCTTGCTGGCAACCGAAATCTGTATCGAGATGAAGGCTTCCGGACACGATTACTCCCTGTATATCGCGATTCCTTTCCTGATTATCGGATTGGTATTCGTATGGCGGTCGTTCTACAAAATGCGTATCCCTTTGGAGAAGTGAAGAGTGAAGAGTTAAAAGTTAAGAATGAAAAATGAAGAATGAAAAATTAAAAATGATTTGAGAATAAGATCCATTTCATTTTTAATTTTTCATTCTTCA
The DNA here is from genome assembly GCA_031553885.1 of Bacteroidales bacterium. GTDB lineage: Bacteria > Bacteroidota > Bacteroidia > Bacteroidales > Azobacteroidaceae > JAVBKV01. The sequence goes on along the minus strand of JAVBKV010000040.1, from coordinate 136,283 downwards.
TTTTTCATTCTTAACTTTTAACTCTATTTAAGCAACTCACAATTGGCAATAGCGGTTAAAAATCATCTAATAATTTGATATATTTCGCTTCATCAAACTTATTATTCTTAACATCTTCAATAATTTGTCCGTAAATATCAGCCATCTTAAGTATTTTATAACTCGGCATATAAACTTTTAGCGACCACAATTCGTCGTCCACCACAGTGCGAAAAATCACTTCATGACCATCATGAAAATGTGGAGGAAGACCTTTTGCTTTGAAATTGTCAATAAATGAAACCGTTTTATGGTATAGTTTATCCTTAAACTGATCACTGACGACGAGTGAGAATCCCTTAATATTATATAAAATGTTAACCAACTTGCGATTTTTGATTTCCATTTCTCTTCTTTCCCTGTCCAATAGGTTTTGTTCTTCCTCGGTGTAAGGTCTCCCCAGACCTATCAAGGAAACGGGAGTAAGGGATGTTGGATACTCTTTGTTGGCATCCTCTCGTGCCTCCTTATAATTAGTAACATAGTTAACTTTCAAAACATAGGACATTTTTGCCGAATCCATCAAGATGCGGAAACCTAAATATCCGTCAAAAGGATGAATGTATAAAAATTCAACCGGAGCATTGTACTGCCCATATTGGTATTCTTCCTCGTAAAACCGTTTTTCAACATCCTCTTTACTGTTGAGGTTATAGCCCATTCCCAAAAACAGCCTGTTGTACTCGATCAATTTTGAAAAACGGCCTACATTTACATAATCTTCTTTTTGAGAAAATGCTACCGACACAAATAGTGTACAAATAAAAAATACCGTTAATAATTTTTTCATGGATTAATAAGATTTAGATTGATAATTGTAATAACTTCCATTATAGCAAATATAATTAGACATCTCGGAATAACTATTGTTTGGATCTGATTGTTTTAATTTTTTATTTAATAAAAATTTTGTTAATACCTTACAAAGTAAAAAATAAAAATAACAGTGAAATTAAAGACATCCTCTCTGGTAATTAATTCTTAGTTTTTAGTTCTTAGTTCTTAACTAATCATAAACCATCCCATCTGATGTTGCCGGTTCATCTTTTTTAATTGGACGTTCAGAATAAAGTGTTGCGGTTGCTGCAATAAGGGATCATTTTCAAGGACTTCCAGCGCCAGGTCCCGCGCCAGACTCAGTATTTGTCCGTCTTTAGCCAGGTCGGCTATTTTCAGGTTAAAGGCAATACCGCTTTGCTGGGTCCCATCGATATCTCCCGGTCCCCGAAGTTTGAGATCTTCTTCTGCAATCACAAATCCATCGTTGGTTTCAGTCATAATAGTCAGTCTACGCCGGGTATTTTCTGCCAGTTCATAACGAGTCAGCAGAATACAGAACGACTGATCGGCGCCCCGCCCTACCCGACCCCTCAACTGATGAAGCTGAGACAGTCCGAAACGTTCGGCGCTTTCGATAATCATCACAGAAGCATTCGGCACATTGACCCCCACTTCTATGACTGTAGTGGCTACCATGATATGAGCCTGACCAGAGACAAACCGTTGCATTTCCGCTTCTTTTTCAGCCGGTTTCATTTTTCCATGCACCATGCAAACCTCATATTCGGGAAAAATTTCTTTGGTGGTTTCAAACCCTTCCGTCAGGTTTTTCAGATCCAGGTTCTCGCTTTCCTCGATCAAGGGATAAACAATGTATACCTGCCGTCCTTCCTGCAATTGTTTCCTGACTGAATCATAAAGATTTGTCCGCTTTGCACTGTACATGTGAATCGTTTTGACCGGTTTTCGTCCCGGCGGAAGTTCATCGATCACCGACACATCCAGATCGCCATACAATGTCATGGCCAGGGTTCTGGGGATTGGAGTTGCCGTCATCACCAGAATATGCGGAGGCACTGTGTTCTTTTTCCAGAGCCGGGCCCGTTGCGCCACCCCAAAGCGGTGCTGTTCATCGATCACAACCAACCCTAAGTTACTAAAAGTAACTGTTTCTTCGATCAATGCATGTGTGCCGATCAGGAGGTGCACCTCTCCGGACCTCACCGCCGGCAGGATTTTCTCCCGCTCTTTTTTCTTTGTGGAGCCGGTCAACAAGCGAACATCGATACCCAGCCCTTCCACCATTTTGTGAATTGTTTCGTAATGCTGGGTCGCCAATATTTCCGTAGGAGCCATCAAAGCAGCCTGGAAACCGTTGTCCAGTGCAATCAGCATGGTCATCAAAGCCACCAATGTTTTTCCACTACCCACATCGCCCTGTAACAGGCGATTCATCTGGCGTCCTGTATTGGTATCCTGGCGGATTTCCCGGATCACCCGTTTCTGGGCATCAGTCAGTTCGAAAGGGAGTTTCTGCTCATAAAAACGATTAAAAAAATCACCTACTTTCCCGAACAGAAAACCTCCCAGCCGTTGTTCCCGGAACTTGGTTACCCGTAAAATATTAAGCTGAACATAAAATAGCTCTTCAAATTTCAGACGATACTGGGCATTTCTCAACAAGGTCGGCGATTTGGGGAAGTGAATGTTATGCAAGGCATCATCTAAACTGATCAGATGTGCTTTTTCTATGATTTCCTTATTCAGGGTTTCCGGAAGAGGACCTTTGATATTTTCAAAAACCGCAGTAATTATTTTCTGTACGGCCCGGGAATGCAGAAATGCATTTTTCATCTTCTCGGTCGTATTGTACTGGCCCTGCACCCCTACCTCTCCCTGAAAAAACTTGTCCTCCGTTTCCAGTTCCGGATGTGCAATATTGATTTTATTGCCAAAAAGTGTAGGTTTTCCGTATAAAATATATTCCGTACCCACTTTGTACATATTGGTAATCGCTTTCAGGCTCTTGAACCAGACCAGTTCTATGCTTCCCGTATCATCATAAAACGAAGCGGTCATCCGCCTGGCTTTTCCATCTCCGACCGTTTCAAAATAACGGATCCGGCCTTTCAGTTGGATATACGGCATGCTTCCGTCGATTTCCCGGATTTTGTATATTTTGCTGCGATCGATGTATTTATAAGGAAAATAATACAGCAGGTCTTCCCACGAAAAAACCTGGATTTCTTTCTGGAGGACTTCAGCCTTCTTAGGACCAACACCCGGAAGGAATTTTATATCTTGAGTATCTAAATTCAATTACTTTTTTTCCTGAATTTGTCTAAAAATCGCCCAATGGCTTCATACACCCTAATATCTTACTTTATAATACTTTCCGCCATTTTTAAATCAACGGGAGTTGTTATCTTTATGTTGCTTCTATCGCCTTCAACGGCTTCCACACAGAAACCTCCCAATGCTTCAACCACCGAAACATCGTCAGTAAAAGTAGCAGAGTACTCCTGCCGGTAAGCATCCTGAATAATTTCCGAACGAAAAACCTGAGGAGTTTGTACCAGACAATATTCGGAACGGTCGACCCATACACTTCCAGAGGCAGTCCTTTTACGCAGGGTATCCACCACCGGGACGACCGGGAAAGCACCCCCTTTCTGTTCTGCTGTTGCAAAACAACGGGCAATTACTTCGACCGGAACAATCGGACGAACCCCGTCATGTATTCCGACAATTGCGGATTCCTGAATTAACTGTAAACCGTTCCGGACGGAGTGAAACCGGGTTTCTCCTCCGGAAACAATCCGGTGAGAAATCTTAAAATCATGTTCGTCACACAATTTCACCCAATAATCCCGCTGTTCTTCAGGCAAAACGAGGATAATTTTAATCCGATTATCGTACCGAAAAAACGCATTGATCGTGTGCATCAATACCGGTTTACCGCACAGAGGCAAAAACTGCTTGGGAACTTCGGTTCCCATTCGCAGGCCTTTTCCTCCGGCTACAATGATGACGTATTTTTCTTTCATTTGATTTCTTCCAGAATCCTTTTCATCTCTTCGTCGGCTATGAAAAGTTTATCTTTACAAATTTTTAATAAACCTGCCGCTTCTTTCAACTTTTCGTTCAATTCATCTACATCTAATTTCCCGGTTTCAATAAGTTCTGTTAACTCCTGTAACCTGGAATAAGCTTCTTTGTAGGTTATCTCTTTTTTTGCCATAATTATATTTCTAAACTACAAAGATATGAGAAATAGAAATAAATCGTAAATTTGCAACTAATAAAAAATAGCATATAAAATTTAGGCTCCGGATAGAACCTCATCTAAAATTTAGAGAATAGTGAATTTTTGGGTTGACATAAAAAAAATGTATTATTCGGAGTTTTTCAAATACTCTGCTGCCCTATTGTCTTCCAATGCTATCTCTCAATTGATAGCAATTGTAACCTATCCTTTTCTCACAAGAATTTATGGACCTGTGATTTTTGGAGAATTTATGCTTTTTTTAACTATTGTCAGTATTTTATCCATAATGCCTACCGGAAGATATGAATCCGCAATTGTATTACCGAAATCAGAAAAAAAAGCTGCTGCTATTTTCCAGCTATGCCTGATTTTGAATCTACTCTTTTTCATTCTTTCCTTTTTTATAATATCTATATGGAAAAATGGGATTGCGTCTTTATTTGACTGGGAACAACTGGCCGGTTTGCTGCCTTTAATCCCTTTCTTCGTACTGGTAAGCGGATGTTGGCAGACACTGAGTTATTACTTCGTACGACAGAAAAGATATTACAACATAAGCATTTATAACGTTTCTCAAAGTATTATTAACTCCGGGCTCAAATATCTATTCGGATTAAAAGGTTTTATGCAATCCGGGTTGATATGGGGACATTTTCTTGGACAATTTGTGGCCGCTTCCGTTAGCTTAATAGCCGGAAAATCCGCTTTAAAAGGAATAAAGAAAGTAGAAAAAGCTGAAATTGTGTATGTGGCAAAAAGGTATTCCAATTTTCCTAAATTCGTACTGCCCCAGGATTTACTGAATACGGTTGCAGGTAATTTACCCATTTTATTACTTGCTGTTTATTTTGATATGAAAGATATCGGAATCTTCTCATTAGCATTGACATTGGGACTACGACCTGTCACTCTTTTCGGGAACTCGGTCTATCAGGTATTTCTCCGGAAAATGTCCGAACGGCTCCAAAACAAAGAAAAATTATTGCACGAATGTCTTTTGTTTTGCAAAATGTGCTTGATAATTATTTTACCGGTCTTCGTTCTTTTTGCATTTATTCCCGGAAAAGCATTTGGAATGCTGTTTGGAGAGGAATGGGAAAGCATTGGATTTTACCTGAAATTGCTGCTTCCGTGCTTGTTCTTGTCCATTTTAGTCGCTTCTTTTTCATTCATTCCGGATATTTTTTTCAGGCAAAAAACATCTCTGCATATTGAAATTATATACCTCATTCTTAAAGTTATTTCTTTATTTGTGGGAATTTATTTTAAAAATTTCAATTGGGCAATTATCTCTTATTGTTGTACTGTAACCTTCATGCTTACGTTAAAATTAGTCTGGTATTATAGGTTAATAAGAAAATATGAGCTTTCTTTGTAATTATTTTTCATTGTAAAAAGGGAAATGATAAAGATTCGACTACTATACAATAACGGATACAAATGGTTTATTAAAGGAAATATATATGTAAAAGGATATATTTTTACTTCTTCTAATGAACTGCTGAAAGGTGAAAGTCTGATCAGCTATTTCTCTGATATTCATTCTTTTTCTGATTTCCAGATTAGACTGCAAGAGGCCAATGGTCTATTTTCTGTTATCATACGAAACGAAAATACGGTTTGGGCCGCAATCGATCATGCCCGTTCTTTTCCTTTATTTTATTACCAGGGAAAAGATTTTTTTGAAGTTACAGACAATCCGGATCAATTCAAGGAAGATAATATCCCCCTGATTCTGGAAAAAGATCACGCGACTTTTTTATGCTACTCGGGATTTGTTCCCGGAGATAAAACGTTATTAAAAGACATTTATCAACTCAGGGCCGGAGAATATCTTTGTTATGAAAACGGAACTCTGAAAAAAGGCTACCATACACAATACCTGACTGATACTTTTTCCACAAAAAAACGATCCGAACTGAAAGAAGAGTTGAAGACTGTACTTGACAATGTCGGTAAGCGTATGGTCAAAGCGCTGGAAAACAGGCCGGTGGCTATCCCTTTGAGCGGAGGATTTGACTCCCGTATCATTGTCTATCTCTTAAAAAAGAATCAGTATCCTAATGTTTTATGTTTTACGTACGGGCTTAACAATAATGTTGAGGTGAAAAATGCGGAACGTACTGCGAAACGACTCGGATACGAATGGCATTTTACAAACTACGAAAAATATTTTGATCAATCATTAACCGACGATCCTGTTTTCAAAGAATATGCAAATTTTTCGGGAAGCTACAGCAATAAGTTCTATACTCAGGAATATTATGCCACAAGGGAATTGTTGGATTTGGGAAAAATTCCGGAAAACACGGTGTTTATTCCGGGGCATTCTGGTGCTATAGCAGGACATTTACTAAAAAAAGAAATGATAAATCCCGGCTTTTCATTTGTGGATTATGCGTTGGAAGCAATTTTTTCATTTGTATATCCACGACGAAAAGAGTTGAAAATAATCAGGAAAGAAATTGATTTTCTGAATAATCAGGAAAAAAAATATCCTTCTTTTTTAATTTATGAAAACTGGAGATTTCAGGAAACAACAGTCAAATTAGGGCTTAATGCAGCAAAATTATGGGATTTTTTCGGATACGAATATTTATTACCGTTATGGGATAAAGAACTCTTTCAATTTTTTGTCCGGATTCCCTTTGAGCACAAATACGACAAAAATCTTTATACAGAAGCCCTTATCGAATTATTTAGGGAATCCGACATCTATTTTCCAGAAGAAGAATTATTTACTTCTGAAAAATTGGTTAAGAAAGTAGCTTTTCGGTCAAGGTTAAAAAAACGGTTCCCCTTCCTTAAAAAATTCAAAAACATCTGGAAAACAGACCATATTGGTTCTCAATACTATGCTAAAGGATTTATACAAGAGTTAAAAGATTCCGGAAATTATCAGAAAATGTTATCAATGAATGGAATTTATTCTGCATGGTATGTCAACGAAGTAAAAAAGAAAATAGCTAGAAATAAATAACACAAATAAAATTTCATGAAAGTTAAAATAGTCAATCAGTCCAAACATTCTTTACCTGAGTATGCAACCCCCTATTCTGCCGGAATGGATTTAAGAGCAAACATTGATGAACCCGTTAGCCTGAATCCTCTGGAAAGAGTATTGATACCAACGGGCTTATTCATTGAACTTCCGGTCGGATATGAGGCTCAGATCAGGCCCAGAAGTGGCCTGGCTGCCAAACACGGGATTTCTATTGTGAACAGTCCAGGTACCATCGATGCCGATTACCGGGGTGAAATCAAAGTGATCCTTGTCAACCTTTCCAACACTCCCTTTGTTATCAATGATGGTGAGCGTATCTGCCAGATGGTTGTCGCTCAGCATGCCCGGGTAGAATGGGATATGACCGATACACTCGAAGAAACAGAGCGGGGTGCCGGAGGATTCGGACACACGGGAAAGAAATGAAAAATGAAGAATGAAAAATTAAAAATGAAAGAAATTGCGCCTACCACCTGTCCGCAGAGCGGACAAATATCAGTAACCACGGATATAAACCCGTGGGGTGGAAGGTGTGTAACCCGTGGGATAAAGGAATGAAAAGAGTTTGGATATATGGATTGTTGCTTGCTTTTTGTCTGCCTGTTGCAGCACAAGGGAGCAAGGTTGTTCAGGATACATTAACTTACGAAGACCGGCGTAAGTTTGATTATTTTTTCCTGGAAGCGCTTCGTTTGAAACAGAATGCTAAACACAGCGAGGCATTTCAGGCTTTATCTTATGCCCTGAAGGTCAATCCCACATCTTCAGCTGCCTTGTATGAGATATCCAACTATTACTTATTTCTGGAACAAGATTCGTTAGCTGTTGAAGCCCTGAAAAAAGCCGTTCAATACGACAATACTAACTTCGAATACAAAATGGCGTTAGCCAATACGACCCGGGAATTCGGACGATTGGACGAGTCTATAGCCATTTATAATGAATTGGTAAAAGAAAACCCAGGTAAACCGGAGTTATACTATTACCTGAGCGATATTTACACCCGCAAAGGAAATATTCCGGAAGCCATCCGGTCATTGGATGCCTTAGAAGAAAGCATGGGTATGAATGAAGCGATTTCCCTCCAGAAATTCCGGTTGTACAGTTCCATTGAACAACAGGAAAACGCCTTTAAGGAGGTAGAAAAACTGGCTGTTAAATATCCCATGGAACCCAAATATCAAATTATTCTCGGGGACTTATATCTCGAGCAAAAAAAACCGGAACAGGCACTTCTCCGCTACCAGAAGGCCCATGAAATAGACCCTCAGAATCCCTATTATGTAGTTTCTATGGCTAACTACTACGAATACCAGCAGGACAATGAAGCTGCCGAAAAAGAAATCGATACGGCGCTGCGAAGTCCCAAACTGGATGTAGACACTAAAATCCAGATTCTGGGCCGGTATATACAAATGCTCATCCAAAACAAAAAAAACATGGACGTTGTGAATTCGTTGTTTAAAACATTGATGGAGCAACATTCCCAGGAAAAGGAATTGAATATGATGTACGGACAGTTTCTGCTGTCACAGAAAAAAATAGAAGAAGCTAAATTTCAATTTCAGGTAGTAACGGAAGCCTCTCCTGATAACCGCATGGCCTGGCTTCAACTCTTAAAGATTTCCATCAGCGAAAATAATCCGGACGAAGTAATCAAAGTGTGCGACGCAGCACTCATTCATTTCCAGGATGCCAGTGAGTTTTACTTCTACAAAGGAGCCGCTTACTATCAAAAAAAGGAGTACCGGCAGGCATTGGATACTTACCTGAAAGGTCTGGAAGTTATTCCTCCCGAAGACCAGCAGATGTTATCCGATTTTTACGGTCAGATCGGGGATCTCTATTATCATGTCAAGGAAAAGAAGAAAGCATACGAGGCTTACGATAAAGCGCTGGATATAAACGAAAACAACATAGTCGTCCTAAACAATTATGCATACTTTCTCACCCTGGATAAAACGGACCTGGATAAGGCAGAGCGTATGAGTGCGAAATGCGTAAAAATACAACCCAACAACAGTACCTACATCGATACGTATGCCTGGGTCTTTTTTACCAAAGGGATGTATACGTTAGCTAAGTTCTACATTGAAAGCGCTATGTCGCAGGATGAGGAAAAAAGCGCTGAAATAATGGATCATTACGGTGACATTCTTTTCAAAACCGGAGATGTGGAAAAGGCTGTGGAACAATGGAAGAAAGCACTGGAAATAAAAGAAAAAGAAAGTGACCCTGATACAGAAATCCTGAAAAAGAAAATAGCAGACAAAACATATTATGAAAATGAACCTGAAAAATAAAATTAATTCACCGGTTTACTATGCCGTCTTAGCTGGAATTTTACTGTTTACCGTCTCCTGTAAAAGCAGGAAGGAAATCGGATTGGTTCCCATGGAAGAAAAAAGCAAGATGGAACGTTTAGACCTGATTAATTTTCAGTCACCACGATATAAAACGTTATCCTCCTCCCTCAAATTCAGCATCAAACCCGGAGAAAAAAGCAAAAATACATCTGCCGACGGACAACTTCGTATTATTAAAGATAAAGCCATACAACTCTCTTTGAGGATGCCTATACTTAATAGCGAATTATTCCGGGTGCAGATTTCTCCCGACAGCATGATACTTATCGACCGGGTGCATAAATTGTACTTGGCAGAATCTTTAAAAACCATTCAGGCAAGTACATCGCTCGACCTGAATTTTTACAACCTGCAGGATTTGTTTACCAACCGGCTGTTTATTGCCGGAAAAGAACAGTTTACTCCGGCTGATTATGAGTCTTTATCGGTAGAACAATCCCAATACAACACATTGATACAGAACCGGGATAAAAAACAAATCCAATATACGTTCACCAGTGATTATACCAACCGGATACAGTCGACGGAAATAACCGGAAAAAACGAAACCGTTCGTTTGCTCTGGACCTACAATGAATTTGGACCTGCTTCCGACAACCAGGCATTTCCCATGAAAATGAAAATGGACCTGAGTCTGCCTCAGGACGCAATGCAAATGAACCTGTCTTTTTCTAAGGTAGATGTGGATAATGACATACAAATAGAGTTCAATATTCCTAACAAATACGAACAAGTAACCCTGCAACAAGTACTTAAAATCATTCAAAGTTTACAATGAAAACCCGATTGATCTGTATATTGTTATTCTCAACCCTGACATTAGCTGCTCAACAATCGTCCAAAGAAGAACTGGAGAAAAAAAGAAAAGCAGCATTGGCAGAGATTGAGGCTACCACTCAATTGTTGAACGAAAATAAAAAAACAACCAGTAATGCGATTAACCTGCTGAACCTGAGAAGTAAGCAAATTCAGGCAAGAAGGGAAGTTATTGTTTTGTTAAACAAAGAAATCCAGTCCATCGACGAAGAAATCCATCGTAAAGAAGTCAATGTCAAAACATTGGAACGAGAATTAAAAGTAAAAAAAGACTCTTATTCCGAATCGCTCCGAAAAATGTACTCCCATAAAAACAACCAGGATAAGCTTCTGTTTGTACTTTCCGCTCAAAACATTTCCCAGTCTTACCGGAGAATTCTATACCTGAGAGAATATTCCAACTGGCAAAAACAGAAAGCGGAAGATATTATTGATAAACACAAACGAGTGGAAGAAGAAAAAACAGAACTCCTGCAAACCAAAGAAGAAAAGCTGGCCCTGCTTGAGGGAAAAATAAAAGAGGAAGATAAATTAAAGGAAGAAGAAGATTCTTATAAAATAGAAATCCAGGACTTGAAAAAAGAGCAAAAAACACTTCTGTCGGAACTCAATAAAAAGAAAAAGGAGGCAGAGGCCCTTAACCGCGAAATCGATAAAATCATTGCAGAAGAAATTGCCCGTGCTGAACGTGCCGAACGTGCAGCCCGTGCCACAGCCGAAGCCCAGGCATTGGCACTGGCAAAAAAGAAAAATGAAAAAAAAGCGAAAACAACAACTTCTCCTTCCAACGAAGTGCATCAGGTCGAAGAAGTAAAAAAAGAACCGGAGGCACCGGTTATTAGTAAAGAAAATACGATACTGTCTCTTGATTTCGAAAAAAACAAAGGCAGATTACCTTCTCCGATAAAAGGTAATTACACAATCGTCAAGCATTTCGGATTGGTTAAGCATGCAGATTTACAATATGTAACGACGACAAATCATGGAATTGATTTACAAACATCGGCTGGCAATATGGCTTGCTCTGTTTTTGACGGCGAGGTTCTTTCCATCTTTAAAGTCCCCGGATTCGGTACAGCGAATGTGATTATCCTACATGGTAATTACATGACAATCTATGCCAATCTTTCCGAAGTCAATATCCAGAAAGGAGATAAAGTCAAAACCGGACAGATTATAGGGAAAATTGCTACAGATCCTGGAAACGGGACAATCCTCCATTTTGAAATAAGACATAAAGAGACTAAATTAGACCCCGAATACTGGTTAGCCAGATGATCGAAGAATTTGTAAAAATACACGACCAGTTCTCCATCGAATTCAAGGTAGGATTCACGGCGAATATCAAACAGGAAGTCAGTGATTTCTCGATGAATATGTGGGTATTTATTCCGAATGCTCTTGATATCAATAAATACACTTATTCCAAAACGGATTTTTACAAAGACTTCAAATCCAACGTACGGTTAATTACTCCGATCTACCTGTTGCGGGATATTGCTAACCCGGAAGCCCTTCCTCTTCAATTGTTAAACAAATCGTTTCAGAAAGTAGCCAGTCAACCGACTGCTACAAATATTGCGGATTATGAAACTCAAATCAAGATGTTTCAATCCATCCTGAAAAGTGCATTAAGGGAAGAAACCCTGCATATCAAAAACTGCCGTTCCATTAAAGACCGGGAATTTCTGATCAACAATTACCTGGAGAATGTTACGGCCATAACATCAGGCTACCGCAAACTCAAACAAGTCATTCATGTACACACCATCGAACAGAATGTTTTCGAATATTACCTGTTCGGTGACGAATTCATGAGCAATATCGTAGAATTACAAACGTTTAAACTGATTAAAAGTCTGGATGATTTGAACGATTCTTCCTTCGAAACGAATAAGGACATATTATTGCAACTCGTTCATTATGAAGTGAATTACAAGCAGGAAAACGGCTATCTATTAATCGAAAAAGAAAGTAAAGACAATAACCGGACAGTTGTCAGCCGGTTCGGAGCATTGAAAAAATACATTGAAAGCCATCTTTTCCTCACCATAAAAAAAAGGGAAGACGGTACCATCGTCCGCCAGTTTTACTACAGCCTGGCAGCAGGAATTTCCATGATTTTTGCCACAGTTATTGCATTTGCGTTCCAATTCAGGTATGGAAACTTTACCTTACCCCTATTCATTGCTCTGGTTGTTGCCTATATGCTCAAAGACCGGATTAAAGAATTGTCTCGTTTTTATTTTGCTCATAAACTGGACAGCCGCTATTTTGACAACCGGACAGACATCAGCTTAAACAATTCAAAAATAGGCTGGTACAAGGAGAGTCAGTCGTTCATCAAAGAACAACAGACACCTCAGGAAGTAATTCAGATTCGGAACCGCTCGGCTATTATGGAAGCGGAAAACCGGATCAATGATGAAAAAATCATTCTATACCGGTTGAATATGCTGCTCAACCGGAAAGATATCAATGAGAACAATGTATATCCTATTTCGGGGGTGAACAATATCATCCGTTTTAATGTTTACCCGTTTATTCAGAAAATGGATGATGCTCATGTTCCTCTATATATCGTCGACGAACAGGACAATTATCAGATTATCGAAGGCGAAAAAATATATTATCTGAATTTCATTATCCATTTCAATTACCTGAATCAATCCGAATACAAACGTTACCGGATTACATTCAACAGGGAAGGTATAAAACGCCTGGAGCAGATGGAGTAAAATTAAAAAACAGAGAACGATGCAAACAAATCAATCAGCACTGGTACTCTTTTCCGGAGGACAGGATTCTACGACCTGCCTTTTCTGGGCATTGAAAAATTTTAAAGAAGTAAAGACGTTGTGCTTCACTTACGGACAACGGCATTCGCAGGAAGTAGAAGTTGCCCGTCATATAGCAACTTCGATACATGTTCCGTTCCAGGTGTTGGATGCGACCATTATCAGTCAACTGGCAGAAAGCTCCCTGACGAATCCGGGGATCGTTATGGACCAGGAGAAACCCGGGGACTCCTACCCCAATACGTTTGTACCGGGAAGAAACCTGATTTTTCTGACTTTTGCTGCAGTAATTGCACGTTCTCATGGAATTCAGAACATTGTCACCGGCGTTTCCGAAGCAGACTACAGCGGTTATCCCGATTGCCGGGATACATTTATCCGGTCCACAAATGCAACCATTAACTTAGCAATGGATGAACAGTTTATCATCCATACTCCTCTTATGTGGCGTAATAAAGCTGAAGTCTGGGCACTGGCTGACGAACTGGGTGCATTCGAAATTGTACGGGACAAGACCCTCACCTGTTATAACGGAATCATTGCTGAAGGGTGTGGACATTGCCCTGCATGCAAGTTGAGGAGACAGGGGCTGGAGGAGTATTTGGAATTGAGAATTGAGAATTGAGAATTAAGAGTTAAAAATTCTAATCAGGCGTAAGCCTATCCCCCTCTGGAGGGCAGGGGGAGGATTTCGAAAAGGGTTAAGAATTAAAAATATAGATATGGCAGAAGAGAAAATAGATGGGTTGAGTTTGTTGGGAGGAAAAACGGAATACAAGCAGGATTATGCTCCTGAAGTATTGGAATCGTTCGTTAACAAACACCAGGGAAATGATTATTGGGTGCGGTTCAACTGCCCGGAATTCACCAGTTTGTGTCCCATTACCGGACAACCGGATTTTGCAACAATCCTGATCGATTATATTCCGGACATCCGAATGGTGGAAAGTAAAAGCTTGAAACTTTACCTTTTCAGTTTCCGGAATCATGGCGCTTTTCATGAAGATTGTGTCAACATCATTATGAAAGACCTCATCCGGTTGATGGACCCGAAATACATTGAGGTTACAGGAATTTTCACTCCACGGGGAGGCATCAGTATCTATCCGTATTGCAATTACGGTAAACCGGGTACTGAATACGAAACGTTAGCAAAAACCCGGTTGATGACACATTTTAACACTGGAAATCACTGAGTTTTCTAAATTAACAATACATTTGTAGTATAATACCCATTCATTATGAAAGCTTTTTATCTTACAGGGATCGTTTTGTTATTCACTTTCATCACAGGTAATGCTCAATCATTCCGCTATGATACGGTGCCTAACCCGAATAAAGGTCAGGAAAAGCAACTCTATCGTATTGAAGAACCGGCAGCTCAACAGACCAATCCGGTTTCGGACACCAATCAGGAAAGTCCTAAAACCTCCGGTTTTGATAAAACTAAGCTGGTATTCGGAGGATCGATCGGCATGGTATTCGGCGATTATACGGCCATCAGTGTTTCTCCTCAGGTCGGATATGCATTTAATAAATACTTTACTGCCGGCGCGGGTATTGCTTATAATTATTACAGCTATGATTATGTTAACTCGCCGGATGCCACTTATAATTATTTAGGGTTAAACGTATTCGGAAGAGTTAATCCGATTCCTTATATCACCTTACAGGTGCAACCGGAAGCATATTACGCCTGGGGTAACCGGATCAGTTCTCAGATTGTCCCCTGTCTTCTGGTAGGAGGTGGAGTTACGATCCCCGCCGGAAGAGGTGGAATCAATATGATGTTGTTTTATGATGTGGTACAATACAAATCCGACGGATATAAATTATCCCCATACGGAGACCAGATCTTTTATTCCGTAGGATATGTATTTAATTTTTGATAAATATTGATTGAAAGGTTTTTCAGTTATGTGGCAATATATTGTTGTATATATCATTGGAATTCTGGTAGCAGTTTATCTGTTGAAAAAATGCTACCGTTTTTTCTTTACGCACAGAACCCGGATTAATCGCTGTGCCGGATGTCCGGGTTGTGCTATAAATCCAAAACAATAAAAAACACCTATAAAAATAGAACAATTATAGATTTTTCCTATAAGCCACTCTATTTTGTAAGAACGATTCTTACAGCATTCATGCCTTTTTCGCCTCGTTCCAACTCGAATGTAACCATATTCCCTTCGGCAATGTTTGCCGGAGCATTACTGACATGGAAAAAATATTTATTCACACCGGAAAGATGCTTGATAAAACCGTAACCTTTGTCCGGGTTAAAATATTCTACGCGACCTTTCAATTCTACTTCTTCCACTTCTTCTTTTTTAGGTGTGGATACCGCTATGTCATCCAAATCCACTTCCTGTTTTTTGTCGGGATCGGGTGGTGTATCGGTGAGCATCCCATTTTCATCCACGTATGCAATCATATCGTCTAATGATTGAGTGCCGGAAGCTTTGCGCTCTTCTTTACGTTGTTGTTTTTCTTTTTTTTTCTGTTCTTTCTTCTTTTCTAATTCTCTTTTGTTAAATGAATTTGCCATTAATATTGTTTTATAATTGTTTTTTAATCCGTTAATACGGTATTCCGTTTTTTCCGTCAATTCCGGAATATACTGACGGTACATACTTCAGTCCGTTTTCTGCAACTGATATCTCCAACCAACCAATAATAAATTTTGATATCAATTTTAACGATGGAAAAATCCGGAAAACAATAACGGAACAAAATATTGAAAAGAAAGATCAATATAAACTTGATCATTCGGAGTTCAAAGGTACAAAAATAAATTGATTTATTACCGGACGACGTCAGTTGTTTTCCTTTTCAACAGTATCTTCTACTATTTTATCGAAATTACGCCTTTTCGCAATAACGGAATAAAACTGATATTATATTTCAGGAACAATGTTAAGTTTGTAAATTTGGATTGTCTTTGTAGTATATGGATAAGGAAAATTTCATTCAAACAGTAATTCCTCTACATGCTAACTTAATCAAGGTAGCACGTAGTTATACTGATAATGATGAAGATTCTCAGGATATCATACAGGAAGTATTTGCCAAATTATGGATGATCAGAGAAGAATTAGACCAATACGATAACCTCACAGCGCTATCGGTCAGGATAACAAAAAATTTATGCTTAAACTTATTCAAACACAACCAGATAAAATTCTCTATATTGAAACGCGTGGAGTCCGATACAGTTGCTCTGACGTATGACAACGGTATCAATGAAAAATATGATACTGAACATGTATTAAACATTGTAAGCCGGTTACCGGAGTTACAACAAGCGGTATTAAGAATGAAATACATCGATGAACTTGAAGTTGAAGAAATTGCCCAGATACTGAATTGTTCCCGGGAAGCTGTATGGATGAACCTCTCACGAGCAAGGAAAAAAGCAAGAGAACTATTTACTAAAAAGGAAAGCAAATGAAAACAGAAAAATATACTGAAGATTTAATAAAAAAATTCTTTGAAGGAAAGACTTCCAACGAAGAAGAAAACGAACTGTGGCTTTATTTCTCCGGTAAACATATACCGGATCATTTGAAGCAACACAAAAAATTCTTTTCATACTACAGTAATGATTTCATGAAAGAAGTAGAAGAGGTCAAACTTCCTTTGATAAAAAACACCTTGAATAAAGACCAGAGAAGAATCAGGGCAATTGCAATTTTAGCTGTTGCTGCAATTTTGATTTTTGCAATTATTTTCCCTTTTATCAAGTCTTCCGGTGATCGGTTTGATCCTTATGAAAATAGTTACATGTTGGTAAATGGAAAAAAAATCTACGATATTGAATTGATCAAACAACAAGAAAAGGATATTCGGGAAATGTCTGCGAAAAGAGAAAAGGAATATCAGAAGATTTACGTAGAATCGAGCTTGAAGAAGAATGAATTACAGAACATCATGATGCTAAAATAAATAAAACGAATAAAAATTAATAGTATGGAAACAATAAAAATGTTGAGATGTTTATTTCTCCTGGTATTATTATTCTTTTCCGGGCAGGCATTCGGACAAGAGAATCTGATACAATGGATAAAGGAGTGTAAAAAAGATAAAACCGTAGATATGACAGTTATTGACAATAAATTTCCCGACACTAAAAAACCGGACTGTTATGCGGTTAAAATCACATTAAAAAACAAACCTCAATTACAGGAATTGATGTATAAAGCGTATGAAAAAGATAAACCGGATGCATATTCCGTGATAGACAAAAGAGTGAATGGGGTAATGGTCCCTGAACGTTGCGAATTCAGCAAAACAGAAACAGATAAGACGGTAACCCAAACGGTTTTTGATTTCTACTATGACTCTAAATCCGGAGAAACAGAGATTACTATGATCAAGACTTTCGACAGCACGAATCCGGATTTGACGAAGAAACGAAACAGATGGTTTGAAGGAGGATAAAACAATTAAAAAACCATTCAAACACAACGAAATGAAAAAAATAATTGTACTGGTAAACTTGTTTATCCTTTTGGCGACAAGCAGTTATTCTCAGAACAATCCAGTAGATGTCAGGGAGGAAGCAATCAACAAACGAATAGTGACATTCGGTGATAAACCGGATCTGAGCTCACCATTAAATGCTTATTTAACATTTTAATATACCATTGCCAATGCCAAAGAAGGCTCATTGAAAGGTATTGTCACTTACAGATATCCCGGCTTCGCCAAACAAGTGAAAAGAAAAACAGATGGTATTAGATCATTTACGAAAAGAAAAACTGATATCTTAACTCTCCATTCCCATTTATTTCATGGGCAATAACTACCACTTTGTGGACACTGAGTACCACTTTGTGGATACCTCTCTTATCCTTTCCTATAAAGAAATACTTCATGTCTATCTTTATGGTATAAAAGGATAAGAGAGGTTTAACCATTTAAAAAGTTTGCTTATGAAAACAATGAAATTTACTTTTATAATCCTGTTATTTTCTTCTTCATTGCTGAGTTCCTGCAGTAAAGATGATGAAAATGAAAATCCCCCGGTTACGAATGAACTGATTGGTACATGGCAATTGAAAACACTCAGTGGTAATGCAACCTACACCAACGGGACATCCCCTTACAATGTTACGAGTGTGGTAAATGGCGAATTACCTGCTGATATGACTCCATACGATCAGGTTTACACATTTAAGAACGACGGTACATGTATGATGGATGGCGACAACGGAACTTATACTTATAAGGATAAAATACTGACAACAAAAGCAGGCAGTCAGACTTCGGTTTTTACGATGCTTTCTGTTGATAATTCGACATTGAAACTGCAAATGGACAAAGCCACCTCGAAAACTTATGCAATTGAAGTGGCTAATACTTTACTGAATGAAAACGGAGACCCGAAAACCTGCGCGGAATATGGAATCGGAGCCACGGATGCTTCGTTTACATTTACATTGAATAAGAAATAGTTAAATCAGTTATATTATGAAGACAAAACTATTTTGTACATTGTTACTATGCATCTATGTGATGCAAAGTTTTGCTGTCAACTGGGCCGGTTTCGATGATAAATGGAATTATAACCTGCCCGGTTTAACGGCAGGCGATAAAATTACAGCAATTGCCTACCAGACAGGCAAACTGCCTTCTTACGCTGCACAATTCCAAGAAGCAGTGATAGAAATACCCACCATTGTGATGACAACAACTGCAACCGGCACATTCGGATTTAAAATCACATCTTCATCTTCTATAAAAGTTGATTGGGGAAATGGTTCACCGGTAGCAGTCACACCCGGGTCTTTGGGGGCTGTATCAGGAACATTATCCGGTAATACGATAAAAATTTACAGTGATGGGATTTCATATCTCGATGTTCAGGATTGTAAACTGACCTCCCTGGATGTTTCGGGATGCAGTTCCATAACAGATTTAAGATGTACAGGGAATCAACTAAGTACACTGAATGTTTCTGCAAATACAGCTTTAACCCTCTTGTATTGTTATAATAATAATCTGACAGCATTAGATGTAAGCAAAAATATCTTATTGAAAAGTCTAAGCTGTGATCACAATCAATTATCCGCATTGGATATAAGTAAAAATACCGCATTAAAAAAGTTATATTGTCAAAAAAATCAACTCTCAAACTTAGATGTTTCTACGAATACAATGTTAGAAGTGTTATATTGCGATACAAATAACTTAACAACATTAAATCTAACTGATAATACGGCTTTAACAGAATTAGTTTGTGGAAACAATCAGCTTACTTCACTCGATGTAAGCCACAACACAAAGTTATATTATTTATCCTGTGAGTATAACCGCCTGAATTCGTTGACCGGAATCGAAAATATCAATGTAGAATATCTTTCTTTAATATGCTATCACAATGCTTTGAAATTCTCAACATTACCGTTGACACAAGATTGGCTAGGTAGTTTCTACGCTCCGCAAGACACCATTCAGGGCGGAACAGTTATAGTTGCTTCAGCAGTTGATTTAAGTAGTGAAAAAACGATCAATGGAGTTCTTACGATTTACAACTGGTACGATATCACAACAGAGGGTATTGAATCTGAAATCACCACAGGAGTAACGGATGATGGTACCGGAAAATTTACATTCGATTCCAGTTTAGGAGGTAAAAAGGTACGATGCAAGATGACGAACTCCAATTTCTGGAAATCAACAGATGCTACTAAATTGACGCTGATTTATGATGTGAGCTTGTCGGGTAGCAGTCCCACCTATTACAATGTATGGTGTAATGGAGAGCGTTTTGCCGATGACCACCTGACGATTGCCTGCGGTGAAGGAACTGCAGTATATGATCCGGCGACTAAAACCCTTACACTGACCCATGCAACCATTGACACGGGTTGTGAAATTCCTGAAGGTATTGCTACAACCTATTGTACTTCCGGTATATTTACCCTGGAAGATTTGAATGTGGTTCTCACAGGTGACAATACAATCAACGACACAGGTGGAACGGGTATCGATAGTTATGGTTCGCCGACAGATGTGAACATCTCCATTTCCGGTAACGGCAGCCTGACCATCACAGAAACGGCACCATTCGACGGCTATGGAGTTTATGCTTCAGGAGAGCTTTCTATTAAGGGTGTAGAACTGTTTATAAACAGCTCGTGCACAGGATTGTGGACAGGAAGTGATTTAACAATAACCAACAGTAAAATTATCATCACCAATAGTCAGGATAATTATTTTGGCATCGTAGTGAATAATGGTAATGCACTAATAGATAGCAGTATACTTATCGGCAATAAACAGCCGGTATCGTTATATGGTTCTACGAGCGAAAGCGGATTTTTCCTGTTTGCCGAAGGTTCGGATTATACTTTAAGTAATAACAGTATAATTATCACGTATGATCCGACTGCAGGGCCGTTTGTCACTGGCTCTGATGATGGTATTATCAGCAATCCGGCAGGTGTAGCCGTTTGGGAAGTTTCGAATGGTAAAGGTGGAATCTCCTACGAAAACGGAGCTATTTCCGGATTTGCTGCTACGCCCGGTATAACTGTAAACGAGGGCAGTGCCACTACCTACGGCCTCAGCATCGGTACTTTCACTGGAGGTAGTGTGACAGCAGATAAAGCTGCATACGGAGAAAACGAACCAGTTGCGTTGACCATCTCTGCAGAAACAGGTTATGTATTGGATAACATACTGGCCTATAAGACCGGAGATCAAGGAACTGTGGTTGCTCTTTCCGGAACAGGTAATACCCGTACTTTCGCAATGCCGGCTTACGGTGTAACGGTGGTTGCTACTTTCAGCAGTTCCGACCAGGAAGCCGTTAATGATGCCCAAAAACTTGTTGAAGGTGGAACTTACACGGTTGCTCAAACTACGGCAAATGATGCATCGGGCGTCAGGACCTGGCTGGTTGGTACACTTAATGCTCTGTTTGGTCAATCCCATGATATTCTGTTCCGGTCGGGAATACCTGTCGTAGGAGATGTAACGGTAACCGATCTTATCCCAGCTGTTGCGGGAACGGAAAACAATCCTTCGGGTATCGACGGTTCATTTATTTTCACCGTCACACTGACCAGAGGAGGAACCCTGCTTACAACCGTCGGAATTCAGGGCATTATCACTGCCAGGCCTTTTGTTGCTGTGAAGAAAATCGGATTGTTTTTGCTTTACGATTTGAACGTACGCATCGTTAACATAGGGAATGCCTCAACCGGAAATCTGACACTTGCCCTTTCGGGGGCTGATGCTGATGCCTTTATGCTGCCGGAAACGACGTTAAACAGTCTGCCGGCTGGCAGCAACAGGGAGCTTACGATTACACCACGCACCGATCTTACGGAAGGCACCTACACCGCCATGCTGACCGTTAGTGGAGAAAATATTGCTCCTGTAACAATGGAAATCAGGCATACCGTCACATTCTCCGGAATAGAGAATGTTCCGCAAACAAAAGCCCTGAAAGTATGGCTGCAAAACGGACAGTTACACGTAAGCGGATTAACTATAAATCAACCATGGAGCGTATATAATGTATCCGGTGTTTTGGTACACCAACGTATTGCGGAGAGTGACGAAGCTAACGTTCCCTTGCCGGTTCGCGGGATTTATATTGTAACATCAGGTAGTAACAGAGTCAAGGTGTCGTATTGATAACGATCTACCGTTAGATTATTATTTCATAGAAAGGAGGTTGCCTTGTTTGCGGCAACCTCCTTTCATGTTGAGGACATTACTAGTTGCTTCTATAGAAAATGAGGCATAACGACTATTTTCTTCCAATGGCTGTTATTGCATGCGAACCGGAACCCACCGTATCTATGATTGCAAACTTCCCGTTTATTCTGGCTTTAACTTCTACACCATCCATCAGTATCTGACATTTTTTTGCGGGAAGAGGCATCCATACTTCCGATTGAGTATTGGCAGGGGTTGTAAAAAACAGTTCAAACCGTTCACCGGAAACCTGTTGAAAACGAAGCTCGATTGTTCCGCGAATAGTGGGAAGTTTAATCTCCGCTTTTTCCAGGGACGCAGGCTGTGGCTTGATTCTTATTTTACGGAATCCGGGCTCCAGGGGTTCAATACCCATCAGTTTGCGGGGAATCAGATTAGCCGGAGCTGCTCCCCAGGCATGGTTCCAATCCTGATTGGGTTTATATTTATTGTCCCAGGCTTCCAGGGAGATGGTAGATCCGGCACGGATCATGTTGTACCAACTCCGGTCTGAGACAGCCGTCAGTAATTCCAATCCATAATCAGCATCTTCTGCATTGTATATCGCATCCAGAAGGAACTGGGAACCATAGACACTGCAAACCATTCCTTTGGAACGGATGTATTCCATCATTGCCTTTCGGGAAGATACCGGAGGCAGATCAAAAGCCAATGGAAATATATTGGCATGCAATGCACTGTGATCCGTACCTATTCCATCCCTGTAACGGTTGTTCTTTTTATCGAAAAGCAACTTGTTGATCTGCTGTTTTACCTCACCGGCCTTCCGGGAATAAAATTTCTTATCTGCCGGTTCTCCCAAAACACCTGCAACAGAATCCATTAAACGCAGTGCTTCATAATGATATGCATTGACAACCGTATTATAATTGGTATACACATAATAATCATCTTCTCCCCTGCTCTTTTCATCCAATCCCAGAATTCCACTATGAGGCCAGTCTACAATGTCTTTCAAGGCTTTTCCGTTAAAATAAACAGACTGAAGGAATTCAGGCGTTTGTTTACCGGTAAGGGTACTGATCAACCCGGCCGAATCTGACAAAGCCGTAAGCGTTTTAGCCTTGATATCGTTATAATACAAATGTAAGGACGCCGGATTACCGGTATATAAATAATCGTTCCAGGCCATAATCACCGACTGCATGATCCACTCGGTAGGCCAGGTTGCATGGCGGATCAGGTATTCATAGCTGTAACGGGCCATTGAAAATTCCCGGTCTACGGAATAATGGCAGAGTTGATTGATCAGGGCATCGGCTTCGTAAGGAATGCGTTCCCGGTCACCATCCACATACACTCCTGCAAAACTCGTTGCTTTAATGGAATACTTACATAAATCCCACACCTGATTCAGGATGGAATCGGAAGAATGGAAAAAAGAAGCCGTATCGTCGAACGGATAATGGACCGTTTCGCGAACCGGCACCAGGGATGCAATTGTTTCCGGATTTCCCTGAATTTTACAATAGCGGAAAGGCAAAACCTCTCCGATATAACCCGGCATCAAGACTGCCTGAGGTCCTGTATTCCTTTTATCCGGATTTATTTTCAAGTAATACGTATGCGTTCCTTTCATCAAAGGCACTACATACCGGGCGTAGCGGATTGTTCCTCCCGGAACAGAATCAATATCATTTCCCTTCCCTTTTTCAGCCAGGTGAACAATGACCGTATCCCAGTCCTGTTGCGAATGTACGGTAAACCGCAATTGTCCGAAAGCGGCCCTACCCTTCTTCCCAACATCCTGACAAGGTCCGAATTCATATAAAACAGCCGATTGTTGCGGCATCAAAACCTTATTTACCGGACAATCATCTGTTTTTTGTAACGAATAACGGGCCGTTCTTCCATCCAGTACCTCACCGGTAATAAAAGCTTTTATTCCGGAAAAAGGACTGACTTCCCCGTAATTGTTCCAGGTCTGCACTTTCCAATAATAAACGGTAGATGGCTGCAGGGGTTTACCTGCATATTGCACTGCCGTGGAATTGTCACTGTCGATCCGGCCGCTGTCCCACATATCTCCTTTATCCTGCATCAGGTCTTTGGCATTCGTTGCAATCATGATCCGGTAAGCCGTTTGCAACACATCCGGTTTACGATCATTGACAATCCATCCGAAGAATGGTTTAGCCTTGTAAATGGCGGCAACCTGATTATTCTCCACAGTAGTATTCAGGTCTTTCAATGCGAGTGTAGAAAGGGTACCGTTGATAAAGACTTTGTCGGTATGCTCCAGCAAATCGGTAGTGAGCCCGTAGGGTGCCCCTGCGGACAATGCTTCAAACTGTTTTTTCATGTACTCCAATGCCGGAACCAACTCCTGGTCAGCATCCGTCCAATTGCATTCAATGGAAAGGCAACCCTTGTAATGAATGGTTTTCAATGCCTGGAAATAGGAAGTGAAATCATCTCCCTGCGTACCGGGAGAAGAACGGACTTCTTTCTCTGCTATGTGACAATGGCGGATATACGAACTGTATTTGATAATCTCCGAAGCCGGTTCATTTTCTTTCAGCATGTGGTAAATATCGCATAACAGCTTAATATTGGGATGATTAACTACTTTAACAACAGCAGCTCCTTCCGCCAGGGAATTGATCAGATTGGTTTCCTGCGTATTCAAGGGCTCAACAAGTACCGTTACATGATACTTCGCCGCTATAGGAGCCAGTTGTTTACAGAACGAGATAAATTGCTCCGTTGCTTTTTTCTTACTGAAACCATCCGGTACTTTACGAGCGGTTCCGCTTCCGAAGATAATAAAAGGAATCTGTGCTTCTTCTGCTCTTCTGAATGCCGTATCCGCCCAGGCCAGTGCTTCCGGATGCAAAGTTTCCG
Source organism: Bacteroidales bacterium (assembly GCA_031553885.1). Lineage (GTDB taxonomy): Bacteria > Bacteroidota > Bacteroidia > Bacteroidales > Azobacteroidaceae > JAVBKV01. Next base: position 111,635 of record JAVBKV010000040.1, on the reverse strand, counting down.
GACCTGTAATTTTCAGGGTTCCCGGGAACAAACTGGTGCAGGATATAATCCGGGCCCCCAAACGATTCTTCAGATCCAGGTTTTCCTTAAATTCAAATTCGCTTTTATCCGGTACCAGAAACCGACTGACGTTAGACTCCACATACTGATACCCGGCCGCCTGAATTTTGGGAAATTCTTCTACTTTGTAACAAACAGCAAAATCCGGTTTGTACACGAGAGATTGCTCCTCAGAATCTCTATTTCCAACCTGGAAAAAAGCAATTACAGGTTTTCCCAGGTTGAACAATAAAAGAAGCGACAACAGAATGGCCGTCGTTGTTTTCATATTTCGATTAATTTGCCGGTTCTATCCTGAACGTGTAACGAAGAGGCGTATTTTCCGGGATCATGTACTGTTTCAAAGGTAAGGGTCCGCAACTGGCATTACCAAGACCTTGTTGCATGCAATCCAGGTTCAGGTATATTTCTGGTTTTCTGGTATTATCCAGTTCGTAATCATGACGGGCATACCACAAATCGCGGTCTGAAAAATGCAGGGCAGTAAAACTCAACGGACCCTGAGAGGAAATTTTGATTCCTTTATTATCATTACCCTGTAGGACAACCCAACGGATACCTTCCCGGTTCCCCATGCTTTGAGCCCTGACATAATGCTCGCTTTCCATTCCGGTAACCGTAGACTGATACAAACCAACAAAAGCCGATTCTTTTCTGTCCGAGTAGTTTTCATGAGGTCCGTTTCCATACCAGGAAACCTGCTCCAATCCCGGAGACAATAAAAGCTGCAGTCCCAACCGGTGGATAATCGCTTCGTTCGCAGGTTTCACAAATTCGGCAGCCACATCGATCTGTCCGTTTCCATAAACCGTATAATTAACCTGATAATCCATCCGGATCGGACGGTCTTTTCTGTTAACCGTTACCTGTTGGCTAGTCGTAAAAGTAATTGATTTACGACTGTCATCGATACGGTAATTAAATTCAACCTTTTCTCCGGATGTCGGATAATAGTTCTGATCGGTATATTTATCGTTGTTTACACTGCGATACCAGTTCAACTCGGGTCCGTTTCCACTGTAGATCATCTCTTTGCCTCCATATTTCAACGAAGTCATCATTGCCTTTTCAGAAGAGAATGATACCTGGAATCCTTCTCCGGATACATTCAGGTTACTGCCTTGTACGTCAAGACGCAATTCGGGAACAGAAGCCAGGTTTATAGAAGGAAGCGCTGCCCGTTCGGTCAATGCAAACTGTCCGGTTGCTACGACATGACCTGCTTTTGCCCAGCGGGTATCCCCTTTTAAGGAGAAATAGATATTCACAAAGTACTCGCTTCCTGATTCAGGTTTTTCTTTGAATGGAACCGTCAGGATCGTTTTCTGATTAGGAGCTAAAGACAAAGCAGGCAACGTTCCGGATTCTGTTTCTTTTCCATTCTTAATGAGCTTCCATTCGATATTGAACTGATCCAGATTCAGAAAGTCGTACCGGTTTTCAACTTCGATTTTTCCATTATTCACATCAACCGGTTTGAATTTGATGTATTGGTAAACCTTTTTCGTTTCCAGTAATTTAGCCGTAACCCGGCGGTCGGGAGTCGTCAATCCGTTGCAGGAGAAATCACCGTCATTGGGTTTATCTCCGAAATCGCCTCCGTAATGATAACGGTTGGTAGGTCCTCCGTATTTATTGATACCCTGATCGACCCAATCCCAGATACAACCTCCGATCATGCGTTCCGAATGGTTTTCGATGTAATCCCAGTACTCGGCAAGGTTACCGACGGCATTTCCCATTGCATGGGCATATTCACAAAGGAAATATGGTTTTTGAGATTCCCGTTGATCAAACAAACTCATACGATCGACCGAAGGATACATGTGTGAGTCGATATCGGCTATGGAATTCTTTCCTTCGTAATGAACCGGACGGGAATCCATTTCCTTGGCCTTTTTATACATTTCATCAAAATTGGCTCCACCGCCCCCTTCATTACCCAGTGACCAGAAAATAACGGAAGGATGGTTCCGGTCCCGCTGAATAACCCGTTCGATACGGTCTTTGAAGGCGGGAATCCAACTGGGCATATCACCTATCGAGTGGTTCCCGTGATTTTCCAGATCAGCTTCATCCATCGTATACAAACCATAATAGTCGTACATGGCGACCATTTTGGGACTGTTCGGATAGTGACTGGTCCGTATAGTGTTGAGGTTGTGTTGCTTCATCAGGAGAATATCCTGGATCATGGATTCAACCGGAACCGCTTTCCCGTACTGAGGATGAATATCATGCCGGTTCACACCCTTGAAAAAGACAGGTTCGTTGTTAATGTACACCCGTTTGTTTTTAATTTCTATGTTGCGGAACCCGAACTTGGAAGACATGGCTTCTGTTTCTTCTCCTTTACTATTTTCAAGTGAAACGATAACACTGTATAATTCGGGAGTTTCGGCCGACCACAAAACAGGATTATTCACTACGGTCTGCAAATCAAATGCATTTTCTTTACCTCCTCCGATTGCTGCGATTGCAGTAGACAGTGTTTTCACTACCTTTCCGGAAGGATCCAGCAACGTAACATTCAGTTTTCCGGCCTGAGACGTTTTTTTATCCCAATTTTTGACAGTTGCCTGTACTTTAAACAAAGGCGATGTCAGGTCATTACCGCTGAAATCCGCATTCAGTACGAAATCCCTGACATGCAATTTCGGTACGGCACATAAATACACATCCCGGTGGATACCACTCAACCGGAACATATCCTGATCTTCTATGTAACTGGCATCTGTCCAGCGGAAAACCTGAACGGCAACCATATTCTCTCCGGGTTTCACATATTTCGTAATATTGAATTCGGCATCGTTGTTGGCTCCTTCGCTATAACCTACTTGTTTTCCATTGATCCATAAATAGATACAACTATATACCCCGTCAAAATGAATAAATACCTCTTTCTCTTTCCAATCAGCCGGAATCGTAAACGTTCTCCGGTATGAACCGACAGGATTGGGCTCCGTTTCATTGGTATATCCTTTTTGAGAGAAAATAAAAGGAGGATCATTTTTAAAAGGATACGTAATATTGGTATAAATAGGAGTACCGTATCCCTGCATCTCCCAACTGGAAGGTACCGGAATTTCTTTCCATGAAGACACATCATAACCCGGTTTATAGAAATTCTCCGGACGTTCGGACGGTTGTTTGACCCAGTTGAATTTCCAGGGTCCGTTCAACGAAAGATAACAGGCAGATGCCGACGTTTCCCAGGGGTACTCAAAACTTTTATCCGCTTTCAGGCTGGCTGTATTCGGAAAAGTATGATAAGTAACATGTCCGGGTTCTTTGTTAACCGCAAAAATAGTTTCATTTTCCCATTCGTTTTTACTCGCTACTTTTTTCGGAACTTTTACCTTGGTAGGAACTAATCTCCAGGTTTGAGCAGCACCAGGGAGCTGGTATATCTTTGATCCGGCGATCTCCTTTCCGGAAAAAGCGAAGTACATCCGGCTGTCTTTTTGAGTAATCATGTATTCCCCAGTACCGGTTACCTCAAACTTCCATACCTGATTCGGGTTTTTACCATTGGCTTCCCACTGGATAAGCGGATTTCCTTCTCCTTCCCGTTTCCCATAATTGTCAATACCTTTCTTAAAAAAAGGATTTTCGATCGAATAATATCCGTCAGCCACTTTTGCTATTTTCCAAAGCTGACCTTCTTTGTTTTTCACCTCATTTTCCAGGTATATTTCCACATCGTTTTCTGTACTGTCGTGATTATCGACCACCAGCCCCAGAGGACTGACGATTTTGTACAGAACATCCGGATTTATTTCCTGAGCCTGTAACCTCAATCCCAGGAGAAGACAGGTAAAAATTAAACTCCCTAAATTAAAATAATACTTCATAATGATTTTATTTATTTGTTAACTGATTCGGATTGTGTATATGCGTCAGACATTACGGGTAACAGGATGTGTAACAGAATAATTGTGGTTATTTTGTTTTTCATAAATTAAACAAACTAAGAAAGTTTAAAATACATGATTTTAGAATGCAAATGTACTATTTAAATTGAAAAATAATAGATAACTTTGCTAAACAATAAATAAAAAGATCATGATTATGAAAAATTATTATTGGGTTCTACCGGCTTTTTGCCTGATGTTGAACCTGTTTTCCTGCAAACAGGAAACGAAGGAACAAACGGTATCCGGAAAGGTCGTGGATGCCACCATGAACAACATTATGCTTGTCACAACAAGCGGAGACACACTGAATATCAGCACGATGGACACTGATCCGGCAATTGTACCGGGAGTTCTGCTGGAAGATGTTGTAAACATCACTTACAAACCGGAAAAAGCAGGAGAATCAGAAATTCTGAAAGCGGTAAAACTGGAAGTTACTACACATTCTCCTTATTACTACATACAAAGCACCTGGGTAGAACCCAATCCGATCAAACCGACTGAAGTACAAGGCATAACACTGAAAGAAGGTGGAGCGGCTTCTTCCGTGGGTATGGAAACATTACTTTTCAGCAAGTGGGTAATGAACGGGAACAACCTGATGCTAACCAGCCAAAGCATCGGAAGCGGACAAACCCTGGAAGGTACGGATACCCTCCAGATCATCCGGCTCGATACTGATTCTCTGATTCTCTCCCGGCCGGATGGATTTGTCTGGCGTCTGGGCCGTCAAAAATAACGGGTTTTGAGAGCAAGTAAAAGAAATCAGTTCATCCTGATTTTTTCTGTTCTGAGCGCTCCATCCTTTAATTTTACCTTTACCAGGTAAATTCCAGGAACCGCTTTCAGGATTTTTCGAAATTGAAAACTTCCTGAGAGCGTTTCTTTCATCAGGATGGATCCGGTTGCAGTCAATACCTGGATTTCACGAATTTCCTTACCGGCATCGACACAAAGATACGGTGATTGTACATAAATCCGGATTTGTTCTGGATCTGACGGAATTATACCCGTTGGGATATCTCGACGCCCGATGACCAATTCAAAACGATTTTCCAGATTACCGGTACTATTTTCAAATGCATAGACCCTGTTATTATCATCAGCCATCAGATCGATTTCTTTATTTTGAAGTTCTTTATCTATCAATATCAATGAATGAACAGGTAGATTTTCTCTGTTTTCAAATCTCAATTCAAATCTGCCACCCCAATTAGAACGGATTCCCAGCGGAAGAGTCACTGGCTGAGACAGGTCAGAAAGGTATTGAATTTCGTTCTTCTGTTCCCCGTCTTTGATATATAGTTGCGGAACAGACGGGGCATCGTTCGAAAACAGTCGGTTAATGCTGTTCTTTCCACGGGAATTATCAAAAGCAATCAAGGCCCGGGTGCTACCGGCAGCATTTGTCGCACGGACAGTCAACACACCGGTAACCGGAGATGAAGATCTCAGCGGATGGACAGATCCCGAAGCCCGGTTGACAGACATCGCTTCGGTAAAAATTAATTTTATTTCTTTTTGATTTCCTCCTGCGGGAATACTACCCTCCACCGGTTTTATAAAAAAGGCCTGTAAAGGAGCCACTACCCCATAGTCATCCGTTTCAGACTCGTTAGGAACTTCAAATTGTCCGCCCAGGTACAACCGGTAATAATCCTCCACCTTACCGGCATTTACCCTGAAAAATTCTTTCAGATCGAGGCTGGAGACAAACGGGTTGCCGATCATGACTTCATTTTCCCCATCGGCAGGAACCGATACTTCAAAATTTTCGATAGGCTTATTATCATTATCTTCAAAAACAAAACGATAGGCTTGTTGACTTCTTGGATACGGATCTTTGTATTTACCCAGATCTGCCATCCGAAGATCTTTTTCATAATAATACGCAAAGTAGCTGGTACCGCTACCTGGAGACAACGGATTCGCCACATACCAGTGAAGGCGGTGATTCGTACATGCAGACTCACTTGTGGGAACTACCACCTCTTCGGATTGCTCAAAGTACGGAAGTTCAAAAACACCCTTCAATCCGTTCAGGTATTTATGATCGCTTTTACCGACAACAGTTGCATCATAACCACCCGCTTTCAGGCTGACGGCATAATTCATAGCCGCTCCTATCTCCAGGCCCATCTTGTTGTTCGGCAGATACCAGTCCGCTTTTGCTTCGTTATCCGACGACTCGACCCTTGATGTTTTAAATCCCTGTTGCCACATTAACGGATAGCCCCCGACAGAGAAATCACCTGTCACTATCTGTTTTAGTGGAACAGCCACCGCATAATACCGATCACGGGACATAAACGGAGCCGAATGTGTTCCTGATGCATCAGAACTGACATCTCCGCAAGAGAAATGCATTTGATCCGATTCATTGATGTTTCTTCCGAAATTGTATTGTACAAATGCCCGGTTATAATCCAGGTAATGGGGTTTGGCCACTTCGCTTCCAAAGTGATAAATGATATCGGCACAACTCGGTTTGCCGTCATTATATGCGATCCGGGGAGTAGAGACTTCATCCAGCGAAGGATAGTATGAGGCATTCCCTGGGATATGAACTACCGTACATTTCAATGGAGTCACGGAAAATTCAAAAGGCGTTCCGTCTTCTTTCACCCAGTTGTCCGGATCATTCCAGTTGTTATTTGTGGCATCTTTTCTCCAATACATCAGGTTGAGGAGATTGATAATCAATTCAAAACGATTATCTAAATTACCGGTGCTATGTTCATATTCATACACATACTTACCCTCACTGTCCTGATTGACCAGCAGGTCGACCTCCAACTGAAGAACTTTATCCTTCAATATCAATGACGTAATGGGAAGTGTATTGATTTTTTCAAACTGGAGGGTAAATGTACCATATACACCCATACGGATTCCGATTGGAATTACAAATGACTGAGATGGATCCGAAAGATACTGGATCTCATTCTTCTGAACGCCGTTCAATATATAAATCTGAGGGACTGCCTGGTTATCATTCGAAAACATACGCTCTATATTTTTTCTATTGTTCGGATTCCCCAAATAAAGCACAGCACGAGAAGTGTAATTCGAATTATATGCCCGGATAATCAGCGATTCGGATGTAGTCGTTTGAGCATAAAGACAAAAATTAAAGGAACACAACAGCACGATTAACAACAGTCTCCGGGATACAACCAGTTCCGTATGAGTCATATCCCTCATATTGAGCACCTCCACTCTTCTTTTCATAATATTAAAAATAGGATTTATATGTATGTGTGTTACAAATTTAACATAAGCCCATCAATATCTGTTCCAAAGTCACATTTTTTCACATAAAACGCAAAATATTTTTTATTGTTTTTTATCATCTGACCGGCTCATCCCCTAAATCAGGGAGTATTAAGTTAAAATTTCAACAACAATACTCCCCTTTTATGGGGATTCGAAATTAAAAAAACACCTAGAATTAAGGATTTTTCATTGAAATAAAACCCTCTACCTTTGCTGCCTTAAAATTTCAATGAATGAAATTGTATCAGATTATAATCACTATTTCCATTTTGATATGTGCAGGGTTACCCTTATCCGGACACGCTGAAGAGATTGATCGCAAACCGTTGAAATCTGCATCCGGAAAAATTATAGATACTCGTTCCCGGGAAGAAATTCCCTTTGCTTCGATTTTTTTCCCCGAACAAGCATCGGGAATTATGAGCAACGTAGATGGAGCATTTTCGTTTCCTTTTAAACCGGGAGAAAAAATCAGGATGCAAATTTCCTACCTGGGGTATCAGACGCTGGATACAATCGTTGCTCCAACACCTTCTTCTCCTATAATTATTGCATTAATACCTCAGGATCTTTCATTGAATGAGGTCGTAGTCTCCGCAAAAGAAAATGTAAAAGGGAATTCCGTCTCCTGGATCGGAAAAACAGCTCTGGAACACATTCAGCCTTCCAGTTTTTCTGATGTTCTGCAACTATTACCGGGAGGAATGACCAAAGACTCGAACCTGGCGTCGGCCAACTACATTGCATTGCGACAGGCGGGAAGCGATCAGAATACCTCGCTGGGCACGGCTTTTCTGATCAATGGAGTCCAACTGAGTAATGACAACAACCTCCAGGATGTCCGGGGAAAAGATTCCAATAATACCTACAATGGGATCGATATGCGAACCATTTCTACCGACCGGATCGAATCGGTCGAAATCATACGAGGAATTCCTTCCGTTCAGTATGGTGATTTGACGGCCGGAGTGGTAAAAATCGAATTAAAAGGAGGACATACTCCCTGGGAAGCACGTATTAAAACGGATCTGAAAAACAAACTGTTTTCAGTGGGAAAAGGAGTCGTACTCCCAAAAAAGAAAGGCTTGCTGAACGTCGACTTCGATTATGCCGATTTCCGGCCCGATCCGCGTTCGGAAATCCAGGATTATACCCGCTATACGTTTTCCGGACGTTATGAAAACAAGATCAATCTTTCGGAAAAGGTCAACTACCTGATAAAAGCGAACATGAGTTATACCGGAAGTTTCGACAGCAAGAAAAAAGATCCGGATGTCCTGAAAGGAAAAGATGATTACAGCAAAGAATCGTATAACAGTTACCTCTTTTCCACTAACGGAAAATTTCAGTTTACAAAATCATTTGTCAACGAGTTATTCTATAACCTGTCGGCTAACTATATCAATCAACAGTCAGAAGTACGCAAAGTCGTTGCTCCATCCGGAGTTACTATTGTTCCGACTGCTACCTCCGAAGGCGCTTATGATGCTCGCTTTTTAGCTGGAGAATACACTTCCTATCTTACTGTCGATGGAGCTCCCCTAAGCCTTTCAGCCCAGATTCATGCCAAAAGTCTTGTCGAATGGGGTAAATGGAAACAGAATTTCCTGCTGGGAAGTGAGTTGCGTTATGACAAAAACCTTGGAAAAGGTGAAATTTACGATCTGAATTACCCTCCTTATCCCGACGGGAAATCAACTCGCCCCCGCCCTTTCAACGATGTTCCTGCTTTACAAAAGGCCTCGTTTTATATCGAAGATGATATCAGGTTCCGGACAGATGAATGGTGCTTTTCGGCTCAACCCGGACTACGAACAAATACTCTTATTGGAATGGATCCGCGCTATGCGATGAATGGTAAGTTTTATTGGGAACCTCGTATAAATGCCAAACTTACTTTCCCGGAATTCAAATTATTTGATAAGACCTCTACTTTTGCTCTGACAGGCGGCTCCGGTAGAATGTATAAATTCCCGACACAGGGTCAGTTATATCCGACTGACATTTATTTTGATTATATTCAACTCAATTACTATTCTCAAAATGAAGCGTTGAGAGCGTTGAATGTTTTCACCAGAATTGAAAGTCCGGTTAATTACGAACTGGTTCCGGCTCTTAACATCAAAAATGAAGTCGGTTTTATCCTGAATATAGGAAAAACACGCCTGGATTTTTCTGTTTTCCATGAAAAAATGGATAATGGGTTCTCCTCTGCTTCCCGCCTGGCTTTCCATACCTACACCGACTACGATGAATCGTCGGTCGATCCGAAAGCCATTACTACCAAACCTCAGTTAAATGATTTTTCATCGGCTCCGGATACTATGATTGCCGTTTTCGGAGGTGCAAGAAACCTACTGAGTGTAACCAAAAGAGGAATCGAATATACCCTGAATATAGGAAAAATACCGGCTATCTATACCAATCTGTCAATCAATGGGGCCTGGTTTGAAACCACTTATAAAGATAATGGACAAACCTATTCCGTACCCAATGTCGTGATCAACGGAAAACGATACCCTTATGCCGGAGTATATTCTTACGGAACCAACGACAATACAAAATCCCAATTGAATACCAATTTTAATTTCGATACACATATTCCCGATTTACGCATGATTTTTACCACATCCCTGCAAACGATGTGGTATGAACAAAGCCAGCGGGAATGGAATGACGGACTGCCGGATACTTATATCGACAAAAACGGAATAAACCATACTTTTACTCCGGAAATGGTGAATGATCCTTTTATGAGGCATCTGACCGATACACACAACGATTATATTTTCAAGAAAGGTAAAATTCCCATTGCTTCTTATCTGAATCTAAAAATGACGAAAGAAATCGGACAACACTTGAGATTGTCTTTTTATGTCAACCGGATATTAAGCTATCTACCCGAATATACCTCTATTTTTGGAAAAAAGGTCAACCGGGCGGATTCGGGCAGTGCGCAATCCTATTTTGGAGCGGAAATCAGTTTCAGTATTAATTGAAAATAGAATTCTCCCCTTTTATAGGGAGTGCCTGTAAAGCGTGGGTGAAGAAAATTTATAATTTATAACTCAAATAATATGAACTACAAAAAAATTCAAATCTGGACAATCATGTCCCTGTTTCTGGCAACCATCGGATTTGTTGCCTGTGAAGAAAACGACAGCGTAAAAATGCAAGATGTAACCTTAAAAGCGACTCTTCCTGAATTCATGGAAGGGGTCGACGCTGATGGTCTCACTGTGGAATTTATTAACAAAGCAACTGAATCTATCAAAACGAGCACACTGGATGCTTCCGGACAATTATTAATCACTGTAGAACAAGGTTTGTACGATATAAAAATTTCCGGAAAGAAAATATATAGTCAGGCAATAGATGAAACAACTATTAATTCTCAGGAAGTCAACCTGATTGGATTTAAAGAAAGTGTAGCCATATCATCAACATCCGGAACGCTTGAAATTCCTCTGAAAATAAGTATCCCCAACAAAGGATGGGTGATCAAGGAATATTATTTTGCAGGAAGTAAAACACCATCCGGAAGTGCTTATAACAAAGACCAGTTTATTGAAATTTACAACAACACAGATACGGTTATGTATGCGGATGGAATATCTTTCGGAGAAGTAGAAAATACTACATCACAAGGTCCGAATGTTTATGCTGATGAAATCGACCAGAGTACCTTTGTCAGGGCTCTGTATACAATCCCCGGAACAGGTAAAGAACACCCGGTTCAACCAGGAAACAGTATTCTGATTGCTCCTCAACCTATTAATCACAAAGAGACAGTTCCTGCATCGGTAGATTTATCTGAAGCAGACTTTCAGTTTTATGATTCTCATGCCACTCTTTCGATACAGGTTCCTGAAGTTCCTGATATGATTCGCTATTATCTCAGCTCTAAAACCATCCTGACTTTTCATAACAGGGGTGCATGGCCTATCCTGATTTTTAAAGCTCCTGACATGGAAAATTATGTAAGTCAATATACTGATACGAGAAATAATAAAGCAGGGAATCCAATCACAACAGTCCGCATTCCCAATGAATATATTTTGGATGCTGTAGAATCTGCTCCTTCTGAAGGAATTACCAGTAAGGCATTTTCAGCATCCGTTGATCTTGGATTTGTAGGTTGTGGCCCCAGTGGCACAGGTAAAAGCATCCGTCGCAAAGTAGCTGAAATAAAGAACGGTCGCGTTATTTATCAGGATACCAATAACTCGTCAGTTGATTTTATTCCGGATGCAACACCACAACCCAAAGTATTTGGAAATAATTAAGAACACATTATGTGTAAGAAAATATTCATCGTATTTTTTTTATTATTACTTATTCAACTAAAAACAACTGCTTCCGGTGATTCTATTGCCGGAAGTAGTCCTTATCTCCCTGAGGCGCGTTTTTTTCATTCTGTGTATAACCAACCAGGAGCACGTTTCCAAATGCCTAATCCCAACCAGGGATTTATAGAAACTTCTTATTCGTTGGAAAACAGGGAAAATTATCATTTGTTGCAGGAAGGAAACTCGGGAAACGATTTCGATCTGCATGCCGAAGGTTTTTCGATTAAAGGGAAAAAGGCTTATTGGGGAACTGCTTCTTATAACCGGGGAACAGACAAGCAGGTACAATGGTCCGATGTCTCGGACTTTCCGCGTTTAGGACCTTACCTGATTTCTGATTCCATCGGAGGAGACCGGTACGGTGAAAATTACCATTTTTCCGGTGGTTTTGCTCTGAAAACAGGCTTGTGGTCATGGGGAGCTGAGGTTTTTTATAGCGCCGGAAATGAATACCGGAAACGTGATCCTCGTCCGAAAACGACGGTGTCCGATTTATCACTGAACCTGAGCGCTTCGAGGGCTTTAAATAGCCATTACCGTGCAGGATTTTCATTGACCGGAGGTTTGTACCGGCAGGATGTATCGATCAGTGTTGCCGAACCCAATACGAATTACGCTTTTTTCCCGATGAAAGGTTTTGGCTTGTACGATATTAAACAGTATGCGTACAGCTACACATTTTCGTGGCTTTATAAAGGGAAATCATATGGATTCGATGCATTTTTGTTTCCAGAAAACGGAAAAGGGTGGATTGGTACGATCGGATTGAGAACAGAAAATATAGATTCATATGCCGGAAGCAATATATATCCTTTTTCTTTCGACCCTAAAAAAACCAATGGAAGTATAGGATACATCATTGATAATAAATCAAATAAAACCTTGTTGAAAGCAGATTTCCTATACGAAACCGGAAAAGGTACCGAACGTGTTTACAAGGAAGTTTATGTCAACGAGACCTTTACTGATAACGTCCTGCTAAGCGAGAGTCGGAAATATACACGTAACCGGATGCAGGTACAGGTCAGTGCATTACAGGAATGGGTCAGTGAAAATAAAAATCAATGGATAGAGACTAGTCTTGGCGCCCGCACGTATGAAGAACGTTATGCTTCTCCGGCTGATGGAATGAATTTTCTCACCGACTATCGTTACCTGACCGGAAATATCCGGGCTGGCAGCGAATGGTTTTTAAAAAAAGGATCCTCTTTCCTTGCTGAAGCCGGCTTCGGGTATGACGCGTTGATAAGTTCGGAGACTAAAGTACCGGAAAACAACTTGTTGTTTCAACGTTCCATACAACCTAATCTGGCGTACATGGATACAAGTCCCTGGTCAGGGGCATTGAAAATTTTGTATCAGTTTCCGGTGTCAGGACTGATAAAATTATATATTTCAACCGAAGGATCCGGTTATTTCGCTTCCGAAGGACAACGATATGGCGGCGTTTTTACGGTTGGATTCAGGTATTAAAAACAATTGAAAATGGAAACAATTATTCAATGTGAAAACATTACTCATTATTACGGGAAACGCCTGATCTATGAAAACCTCAATTTTGAGGTAAAAAAAGGGAAAATCCTGGGACTTCTCGGAAAAAACGGTACCGGGAAGACCACTATTATCAATATCCTGAACGGATATCTCAAACCACGTTCGGGCGTCTGCCGTATTTTCGGAGAAGAAATGGAAAACCTCTCCCCTCATACCAAAAGCCGGATCGGACTCCTGTTGGAAGGGCATATCCAGCATACCTATTTCAATGTACAGCAGATCGAAAAGTTTCACAGCCGCTTTTTCCCAAACTGGAAACGGGAAGCCTATTACGAACTGCTGAAGAAATTACAGGTGACTCCGACGCAGAAAATCAGTAACATGTCCTGCGGTCAACGTTCCCAGGTGGCTTTAGGATTACTGTTCGCCCAGAATCCGGACCTGCTGATCCTGGACGACTTCTCTATGGGACTGGACCCCGGCTACCGCCGTCTGTTTGTCGAATACCTCAAAGAATACGCCAGCAGCGAAAACAAAACCATCTTCCTGACTTCACACATCATTCAGGATATGGAACTACTGATCGACGACTGTATGATCATGGACTACGGAAGAATCCTGCTCCACCAGCCGACCCAATACATCCTCGATCATTTCCGCCGCTTCCGGTTTTCATCTGATGCCCCGGAAATCACAACGAAAAAAGGCTTATGGCATACGGAAAAAATCGGAAGTACCTGGGAAACTTACTCATTCTTACCCACAGATGAAGTAAAGGAACTTCTGATGCCCTTCCGTATCAGCGAACTGAGAGAAGAAAAATTATCCCTGGAAGACGCCTTCATCGGCCTCACAGGAAAATACTAATAAAGTTAAGAGTTAAAAATTAAGAGTTAAGAATTGAATTTTCAACAATATACAATTTCTATCATTGAAATTTTGAATTATAGGGTTTACTGGTGTAAGCTCAATTCTTAACTCTTAATTTTTAACTCTTAACTCTTAATTCTTTTTCTAATTATGTGTAATTCGATATTTTATAAAGAGTGGATCAAAAGCAGGAAGATTCTGTTGCTTTTGTCAATTGTTTTCACCGGAATGATCGCCTATCTGTTTATGAGTATTTCCCAGGATTTCCGGGTCAGCGGAGCTGTATCTGTATGGGGAAATGTGATTACAAAGGACATGCCTCTGGTATCCCTGCTCAAATGGTTACCCCTGGCCTCCGGAATATTACTCGCATTGGCTCAGTTTACCCCGGAAATGCAGAATAAACGCCTCAAATTAACACTTCACCTTCCCCTATCGGAAACTTCAATTATAACGTGCATGCTGCTCTACGGAATCGTCGTGATGCTAGTACTGCTCGCTTGTACATCCCTGATTGTTTTATGGGGTCTGAACTTGTATTTTGCCCGGGAAATTATTGTTGCCACCTGTTGGGTAGCCGCACCCTGGTTGCTGGCCGGACCGATTGCCTATTTGTTTACTTCCTGGATTTGCATTGAACCGGTCTGGATACGCCGGATTTTATACGCTTTTACCGGAATCTGCGGGCTCTCTTTCTGTTTCATTACAGCACATTCAGGCGCATATAGTCCTTTTATACCCTACTTATTAGCCTGGACAATCATCAGTTTCGCTTTTCCTTTTTACTCGGCCATCCGGTTTAAGGAAGGGAAACAATGAAACTAAGAAATAAGAACTAAAAACTAAGAACTTGGTATTTAAAATGAAAAATAAACACCTCATTTACATAGTTATTTTGGTATTTGTCAGTTTGATCGGGATGTGGGGAGTTCCATCCTTAGTAAAAAAAGCGACTTATACACCGGAAAAATATCCGTTTATCCATTACAGTTCGATGCTGGAAAAATTATGCATCATTGAATACAAAGATAAAAAGACCCCGCTGAAAGATCTTGACGGCCACAGCTATAAAGACAATCAGATCGACTCCCTCCTGCCCCTGCTCAATTACAGGCAGTTGGTGATGAATGGAAAAATGCCGGACAGTATCCACGGAAAAGCTGTCGATGTAAAACAAATCCGTGCTAAAAGTGTCGTTTTCCGTTTCAACCCGGATGAAATGCAACAACCGGATCTGGGACTTTATATCCTGTTCGAGTCCATGCCGAAAAGAGGAAAACTGGAAATTCCCGACGATATTTTCCGTTTGAAAAATAACATCGAATTTATTGATGTGCAAACCAATACCGTCAATCCGGAAAAATCGGAGCTTTTCCAGAGTGCATTGGAAAAAGAAGGATTTAAGTTTCCCTCACAATGGAATTCGGGAAATATGAATCCCCGGAAACCCTACGACGAAGGATATTTCTCATTGGACAGCCAGGGGCAACTGTTTCACACTAAAATGGTCAACGGTCGCCCGTATGTAAAAGACACAAAAGTGGGACAAAGCATCGATATCGCCCATTTTTCCATGCTGGAAGTAGCTGATAAACGATTTTACGGGTTCCTGTTCAGTAAAAAAGGAGAAGTGTATATATTGGAAGGTGATGCCGGAAAATACCAACCGGTACAACTGGATATCAATCCCCTGGACCTGAAGTCCGACGAATTTGCCATCCTCGGCAATATGCTTTACTGGACAATCACCATTAAGAATCAATCCGGAGCCCACTATTACGCCCTGGATGCCAACACCCTGCAACGGGTAGCCGAACACCGTATCGAACGTACTGAAGGCCGCTGGGATCAGGTATCAGCCTGGCTTTTCCCGGTATACCTGACCTTTCAAAAGAAAGAAAGCGCCTACATCGCTCCGGAATTTCACTTCACCGGGTTCAAAGCCCTGGGTATCAATTTGCTTTTGGTTATTATTTTCTGTATTTTTGCAAGAAAACAAAACCTGAAACAAAAAATAACAGGCTCCCTACTGATTTTGGTGACAGGCATTGCGGGGGGAATTGCGTTGTTGGTAGTACCGAGGAATTAAAAATTAAGAGTTAAGAGTTAAAAATGAAGAATTAAAATTAAATAAAGTATTTTATGAAGAAGGTATTATTTTTTTCCGTTTTGGCATTTTGCCTTGTTGCCTGCAACAACAATAAAAAAGCAGATCAGACAGATCAAATGACAGAAGAAGTAACGGCGAAGGCTGATATTCCGGCTTTTGAACTGGATGATCTGTTGAAAGTCGCCGACCAATATGTAGATAAATCCATCAAAGTACGTGGTTATGTAACCCATACCTGCAAGCATTCCGGAAAGCGTTGTTTTATCCAGGGAGACGAAAAACAAGTTACCATGCGCATCGAAGCCGGAGGTGAAATTGGCGGATTTAATAAAGAGCTGGTCGGTTCTAAGATTGAAACGGCAGGTACTCTCAAAGAAAAACGCCTGACGAAAGAATACATCGACCAATGGGAAAAAGAAACCAATGAGAAGAAAGCCAAGGAAGACGGCTCAGCAGAAACCTGTGTCGCAGAGCTGAATAACATCAAAGAAATGAGGGATTGGATGAAGGAGAACGGAAAAGACTACTATTCAATCTTCTACCTGGACGGAGAAAAGTATGAAACCGTTGAATGATAAAAAAATCCTGCGCTGGCTGCGTATCATTCACCGGGACCTGGGTTTTCTCATGGTGGGTGTCTGCCTGATCTACGGAATATCGGGTTTTCTGCTCAACCGGATTCATCAGAAGGATTTTGCTTTCAAAACGGAAGCAAAATCCGTACAACTGGAATCCGGTCTTTCGAAAGATGAACTGACCGTCAACTGGAACGATCAGAAAGGACTTCCCAAACTCAAAAAAGTACTTGCCATCGACGATGAACACCATCGCCTGATGCTGGAAGGAGGAATTGGTGTTTATAATATCAAAAGCGGATATACGGATTACGAACTGAACAGCAAGCGGGCTTTCATTTACTGGATCAATCGCCTGCACTACAATAAAGTCACCGGTTGGAACTACATGGCCGATTTCTTTGCTTTCTCCCTGGTCTTTTTTGCCATTTCGGGTATTTTTATGGTCAAAGGAAAAAAAGGCATGGCAGGGAGTGGAAAATGGTGGTTATTGGGAGGTTTACTGATACCGTTAGTGTATATTTTAATCCAATAACAAGCACATGATATTACAGGTCAGGCCACAAAATAGGCATTGAGAAAAGGATAGTCTCAAATTAGAAATTATTTTCGGATTTGTTTTTCCCATCTTTCAAATGCTATTCGTTGCCTTTCCTTAATTTTATCTAAAATTTCATATATAACTTCCTTGGATTCTTTTTCCGGATCTTTCAAATTAATAAAATGCCCTTCCCTGATGAAAATGATTCCGTCAAACTTATCCTTCTTAAAAGAATTGTAAACAAATTGACCAGCCAATCTGGGAGTAGGAGAACACCAAAGATAGTCTATCTGATCTGGAACCTTTTCTACCGGGTAATAAAAATACCTGGAATTTTCCTTAGAGGCAATGGATTCAAAACTTTTGATAAAAAAGGGAGATGAACGTATAGAAAGATCACCATCCGTTTCATCGCCTCTCCAGCCATATAAGTCCCCGCATACAGTTGGAATCAGAAAGTAAGAATCCCCATATTTTTTTGCCAGGAAATGCCCTGCCGGCAAACTGAAGGGTTCAAGCGTCCGACTTTTATATAAGTGCAGAAAATGAGCATAAACAGCAGCAGTTCCACCCGTCTGCAAAAAACGATCAATCAATATCTCCGCATTGGCAAACATCAGGGAATCTCGACCGGAGAACCGTTTCCATCGTTCAATGTCTGTATTTTTGGAAAACAAAGTGGGAGCCACACTTAATTGTCTTTCCACTATTCGTTGGAACCACTTCAAATCATCCGTTCCCATTATTGACTGCAATTCCGACTCACTTTCTTTTATATATTCCAGGCATTTGTCATACCTGCTTTCATAAATATTTTTGAGTATAGGAAACAATACACCCTTATTCTTTTCATGCATAAGCGCAAGGATGCAGTCCAATACTGGTTTCTTAGATAATCTCATTTCCGTATCGTCTATACCTGCGAAGCGCACCAGTGTGGATGCTTTTTCATTGTGTTTCCGAAGCCAAAGTACAAAATCGCAATGTGATTCGGTAAGTATCTCTTTTAGTTCCTCCCAAACGTCCATCCCGAATACTCCCCTGACAAACAGGTCTATTTTCAACCCTAAGTCTATCGGTAGTTCATACATGACAAGGCGGCAATCGTTTTCCCGTACCAGGTATTTCAACATTTCACAGGTAGATTGCTCAATCTCCCTCACCTGGTGTGAACATTCTCCCAGACCGACTAACTTTTTCCCTTTCAAAAAATCAAGGGGCTTGGTGATACAAAGGCTGTCTTCCCCACACAATGGAAATATAGATCCCTTATCCAAAAAAAGGGAAGCCATACCAACCGCCTCCTCATCCGGCCCACGGACCTTCCGGCCATCCACCGACAAGGTCATTCTATCCAACCAGATATTCTGAATCCTTTCTTTTGATTTTTCTTTGGTGAGGATTGTATCGTTAACAAACCCGGTTTTCCCTTTGGCAAAAATGGCAAAATGGATCAAACGGACATTTTTTACTGCAAAAGAAATATTCTTTTCTTTCCATTCCTCCGTATTGATATCCAGAGTGTCCGCCCGCAGGACATCTTCATTCCCATCCATGCAGATAACGCGTAACTCCGCTTCTTTCAGATTGCGGCACTTGTTATGAATCGAAACCCTGATCTCCCTCTCCTTACTACCTTGCGGCCTGATAGCAATAGTCTGGGATAGTGACAGCAGTACTGGCATTATGTTTCCGAGAATATCCGTTGACTGATAGATGCAAAAAGGAGCCTTTCCTCTTACAAGATGAACAGTATCTTTTGTTAAAAAAGGAGAACCAAACCCTCCTCTCCACCCTAAAGATCTGAATTCGGAATCTTTATTAATTCGAAAATCAAAGTCATATCCTCCTTCATTTTCATTCTCCAGAACCTGGGTAAAAAGATTGCCCGGCAGTGCGAGAATGAAACCAAGTAAAAAAAACAATAAACTTCTCATTTTCTTAACCTTATATTAAGTCTTGATTCTTTTTACAAAAATAAAAAAAATCTGAATATTTTCAATTATCGAATTTATTTATATATTGTTCAATAGTTTACGAAACAAATATCAGGCTGTGATTATAGAAGGAATTTCAAAACCGGAGATTCATTGATTAAGCCTAAATGAAGAACTATCTCATCAATGAAAGGTGGGATATGATTACCCAGAAATGGTATGACAAGGACTCTTCCCTGAATAAAGATGAAGTGTTGTTGGACGATCAGTTGACAATTACCCGTACCTAGAGTTCGGATTGGTTGAGAGGAGTTGGCGGTTCCATTGAATTTCCGACATGAAATCGGAGGAATAGCCGATATCATCGTTCGTGACCGGAGATTGATCGAACGATTATTCGATAACCTCAGGTACAGGACAAAGGCCAAATGAGGTTAACTGAAAGACATTACCACAAAAGGTAGAAACTCATTTATTATTGAACTCCCGCAAACGGATATTAGTGAAGACTTTCTTGGTATGCAAAGCAAAATCTCCCTGCATAATCCAACCGTAATAACCGGGATCGTCTTTCAGCACATCGGTAACCAAACGTCCTTTGTATTTTCCGAAATTGATTACTTCCTGTTTTTTTTCATTGTAAACAACCCTTCCGGCAAAATCCACATTACTACCGAAAGCTGAGAACTCGGACAAAAAATTCACATCGTTTTCCAAGTCAGAATAACGGTCCAGTTGAGATTTCAGGATTTCATACGTAGCTTTCGTATCGGCCTCCGCACTATGGGCATCCTCCAGGTTTTTATTGCAATAGAACTGATAAGCGGCCGATAACGTGCGTTGTTCTTTCTTGTGAAAGATGGTTTGTACATCGATAAACTTACGTTTCATCAAATCCAGATCCACTCCTGCACGTAAAAATTCTTCCGCGAGCAGAGGAATATCGAAACGGTTGGAGTTATATCCGGCCAGGTCACAACCTTCGATCTGTGCTGCCAGGGATTTAGCTATTACTTTGAATACAGGACAATCTTTTACATCTTCATCCGTGATTCCGTGTACAGCCGTTGCCTGAGCAGGAATAGGCATTTCCGGATTAATTCTCCGGGTACGGGATTCTTCATCTCCATTCGGAAAAACCTTCAAGTAAGAAATTTCGACAATACGGTCGGAAACAATATTGATCCCCGTCGTTTCCAAATCAAAAAAGACCAGGGGATTTTTTAGGTTCAGTTTCATTGTTTAGGAAGTTGAGAATGGAGAATGGAGAATGATGTTTTTGTAACTCTCAACTCTCAATTCTCAATTAAATTAATCGTTCAACATCATCGGCATCAGCAACATCAGCAGATCTTCACCTTCCGTGTTTTCAGAAGGAAGAATCAGTCCGGCCCGGGAAGGATCGGCTAATTCGAGCATGGCCTCCTGAGAAGGAATATTATTCAGGATTTCAATCAGGTAAGTTCCTTTGAAACCGATGCTCATGTTCGTTCCGACGTAAACGCAGGAAACAGTTTCTTCGGCCGAAGTAGAAAAATCAATATCCTGAGCTGAAACCAGAATGCTGTTTTCCGAAATATTCAGTTTAATCAAGCTGCTGGCAGGATTTGAAAAAATGGAAACCCGTTTCAATGCATTGAGAAGCTGCAGACGATCAACAGTCAGACGATATGGATTTTCGGTAGGAATAACTCCGTTATAATTCGGATAACGACCTTCAATCAGACGGCAAACCACAACGAAATTTTCCAGGGTAATATAGGCATTACTGTCGTCAAAACCAATGGTCACATCCCCGGATTCACGAGGTAATATGGTTTTCAGCAAGTTTGCCGGTTTTTTCGGAAGAATAAAAGAAGCCCTCTCGTTTCCTCTGGCTTCCAGAGTTTTACAACGAACCAACTTATGTCCGTCGGAAGCAACAAAAGTAATATCTTCTGTAGTTATATCAAAATAAAGTCCGTTCATCACCGGGCGAAGTTCATCATCAGCGGTGGCGAACAACGAACGGCTGATTCCGGAAAGCAATACCGGAGCAGCTATCGCCAAACGGGCAGCATCGTCTTTCAGCGGTTTCGGCTGCGGATACTCATCTCCCCGCTGCCCGATAAAATTGTATTTCCCGTTTTCGTAATAAATAAAAATTTCCAGACTCTGATCATTGATATCGAATGTAATCGGTTGCTCCGGAAGCTCCTTCAGTGAATCCAGCAGGTTTTTGGAAGGCACGGCAAAAACACCGCTACCCGTCACTTCATTGACTTCAATGGAAGTGACCATACGCGTCTCACTGTCAGCGGCCGTAAGTGTAAGCTTACTACCTTGAAGCTCAAACAGGAAACAATCCAGAACGGGAATGGAGTTCTTAGATGCAATTACTCTTCCGATCGTCTGTAAATGACTCAATAACGAATTACAGGAAACTACAAATTTCATATTATTCTTGATTTTTTATTTGATTTGATTTTTATCCCACAAATATAGGAATTTATTTTTAACTCCAAGACTTTCTTTTATATTTCCTTTTCCGGATTCCGGATAAAATAAAAAAGAAAAGAATCAGGAGACAAGGGGATAAAATTACGTTGACAACAAGTAAAAATGTACCGTTTTGATTCACCTTGAGCTTATCCAGCAATTGCAACTCCAGGGCTTTACTTTTCAGCGAAATCAACCCAGAATCGTCAATCAGATAGTTTACCGCATTTCCTATAAACTCCCTGTTGCCGAATTGCCGGTTGGAGTAACGGTCATAACCGGCCGGAAGCACCTGAACCCCCTCGTCAGTCTGGGCCAGTTCGTTCCGGATGACTTCTTCCGAAGCAACAACAATCATCCGGGTGGGTTTACTTTCACTCCGGAAAGAAACGGAACCGGATTGATCCGGATTGATTATCCGGTTCTTGAATACAGATGGGAATACCCCTTCCAACAATACAGATACCGGCAAATAAGACCGGTTGAAATAAGAAGTATCCTGCTGTCTCTCTGTTTCCCATAAGGAAACCTTTTCCGGGACTTCGATCAGATGAGCATGGCGGGAAGATGAAAGCAAGACCTGCTTCCGGATACCGGAGTTTTCCTCCCGGAGCAATGAAAGTGTACTGGCAAATTCGGTTTTCAGTGGGATCAACCCCTTCGTCACGGGATTATCCTGGTTGGGCAACAACAAGGGAGCATAGTACCAGGGCCTGGGAACGAATGATGCATCGGCAGATTCTCCAGCCGTATTGACAGGGATTTCCAGGCATTGAATATCCTGAAGTAAAACCGGATCGATCCTCACGCCATAGGTAAAAAGCATATCCCTCAGGTTAACGTCGTTATCCATGCTTACGGTTTCCCCTTTTTCAGCCAAGGCTTCGGGCGACTGCAAACGGACTCCGTTAACCAGCCACAAAATTCGTCCTCCCTGCATCAGGTATTGATCCAGTACATACTTTTCCTGTTCGGAAAACGGTTGTTGAGGACCGGCCACAACAACCAGAGAATAATCGTCCAACTCTCCGGAGATCCCGGACAAACGACCCCGGTCGATCTGACAGGACCGGCTCAGTTCATCGGAAACATCACTCACATACGCTTCTTCCAATTCTCCATGACCTTCCAGAAAGACAATTTTACGCGTTTCCTTTTGCATCAACATTTCAAGGGAATGAGCCAACTGGTACTCCAGCATTTCAATCGAAAGATTCAGGTTTTCTTCTCCGGAACGCCCTTGCTGATTGACCAGAAGGGAAACTGGAAGTTCCCGGTCCTGCGTCCGGATCATAACCCACGGAAAGATAATCTGCTGAGACGCCCGTCCCTCCACATCACGCTCCCGGACAGCAATTCCCCGGATTCCTTTTTCATCCAGCTTTTCAACAAAACCGGACTCCGAATAAGGATTGACTACTTTATATTGAATCTGACCCTTCGACAAACGATTGAAATCGTCCAGCAAGTCCGACACAGACTGCTGCAAACGTATAAACCCCGGATTCAGATGCCCATCCAGGTAAACATCGACTTCTACCGCAGAATCGATCTTTTTAAGTAAATCCCGGGTAACCGAACGAATGGTATAGCGCTTATCCCGGGTCCAGTCCATCTGCCAGAACCCTGCATAACTCAATACACTGAAAGCACCAAACAAAACGATTAAAAATAAAGAGCTGGACGAACGGAACGGAAGTTTCAGAACGATCAGTGTAAGCCAGAAAAACAAACATCCTACCGCCAGCATATAAAACAGATCCCGGCTGTCGACCAATCCCCTCTGCACCGAACGGTAATGGGACAGTAAGCCCAGCTCACGGATAGTAAGCTGCATTTTACCGGAAGAAAACAATCCGGACAACAAATTAAATCCCCAATAGAAAAAAGCGCATAAAGTCATTCCGACAATCAGTGCGATTACCTGACTGGAAGTAAGGGACGACGCAAATACCGAGATACAGACAAAGACTGCTATTAAAAACAAAAGACCCGCATACGAACCGGCTACACCTCCCAGATCGAGGTTGCCGACGGGACTTCCCAACCACCAAATGCAAATCACATACAACAAAGTGGGTATTAAACTCAGCATGACCGTAAAAAAAACAGCAATACTTTTGGAAAGAACAATTGCTCCCAGACGAACCGGACGACTCATTAACAAAGGCAGGGTTTGTACCCGTTTTTCTTCGGCCAGTACCCGCATGGACAATGCCGGAATCAGTAAAAACAACAAAACAGGAGCCAACTCGAAAAAGGCTGACATCGAAGCATAACCATTCTCCGGAATGTTATAAGAACCAGGCACGACCCACAACAGGAATCCGCTGATTATCAAAAAAATAACCATAAAAACAATTCCCGAAAGCGAATAAAGCAGGGATCGGAATTCCTTGGATACAAGTGCTCGCATAAATCATCCTTAAAAAGCGATACAAAGATAAAGAAAGCCCTCGGAAAAACAGCAATATTAGGAGAAATAGAGATAAGTATTTGGTAATTAGGTTTTTTTAGTGCGTTTCGCTATGTGTAAATAGAATGATAGATATGGTGGGGCGAGAGGTAATAAAATAGGAGGAAAAAACTATTTCATTTTCCTCCTATTCAATTAACGGCTTCAGTGCAAGCCTAAAAGTTCACGCTATTTACATTCCGACGGATTACTTTGCCACTCAATTTTCCCACGTAGATACTACAGTGGTGTCGAATGTAATGGATGTATCACCGATGATGAAGTTATATGTATATTGTTTCCCTATCTGCCACAAAGTGGTAGGTATTGTCACTACCTTGTCAAAAGGTGCGCCATCTACCGTATAATAAATGTGTACGAATAAGGCGCCGGCCGAGACTTGCTGGGGGATAAAGAACAGATACCTATCTGTATCGTTGATGATCTGGGCGGTGGAGGTAAGAGTAGTGGGGGTAGTAGCAAGTCCATAGTGATCCGTAAGATTGTCGTTCCCATGAAACCCGCTTAAAGAGCTCCATCCATTGGTTTGGAAGGAATACACCCCGTCAGAATATATAGCATTGGTATGCGTCAAGTCAAAGGAGTAAGTGGCCGAGTCGACAACAATCTCGCTCGTGGAAGCCTTACTGGCGGTAAACCCAATCTTTGAGAAGATATGTCCGAAGGTGAAGGTTACGACATTGTTGTTTTCAGCCGCCCACTGCGCGTCGCGATTCTCCTGTTTGCTCACCACAAGGTCGTTCATTCCGAAAGTGCTGTCATACACATGTACGGTGAGAGTGGGAATACCTGTCGAGGAAACAACGTAAGTCGGATTGGATGGCGACCAGGCATAGAATGATACCTTACCATAGGTTGAGCCTATAAGTCCCGGCCAGTTAAGGGAAGGACTGTAACTCCAACTGCCGCCGCTGTATGTAACAGCAACCTGATTCATAAAATTCGAAGTTGCTGTGTTGTCAATATCATTTACCCCTGTACTATAACCGTTTACTACAAAACCATACTGTTGCAAACGTGGCATATCAACCACAGATGCCCTTAGGCCGGTTGTATAAGTTCCGAAACCTATAGCATTATTACTACTACTCTGGTCAATTTCTTCATTCTCAGAGCAAGAAACCAATGTCATGGCCGCCATAGCAGCTATAAAAATAATTACTTTCATGTTACTTTTTTTTAATAAATAAACTTATAACAAAACAAAAAATCAATAAAATAGTTTATTATTTAGATTAAAATAATCTTTTATATTGGAATATCTATCACTATTTCTTTTCCCCAGCTGTCTACATTCACGTCCAGACCTGAGTCTGAAACCTCAGGAAGGGTAATAATTTCATCACCGGGATCGATGCCCTTACCTATGTAAATATACATCAAAGCCTGACCACCACTCCTGTCCCAAACAATCTTGTCCGTCACAACCCGGCTGACTGCAGGAAAATATGTACCATTACGCAACTTCAAAAACAAGGTGGCTGATATTTCGCTATTGGAACGTGCCTGTATCGATGTGGTTCCAAACGAATTGAATGATGCTGTTACACAGCCGTCTGCTGTCGACCCCTCGTTATAACTACGATTACCGAGTTCCTGCAACTGGGCGGCAGGGATGGCCGTCGTTATCTCTGTGGAGAAGTTATAACCCTGGGCAATTCCGTTCAGCAGCACATAACTACCTGTTTGAGCAAGGTTTTTAACGCCTTTGATATATACGGTCATAATTACACGTGGGACGACAATTTGTGGTTTTAGCTCCAGGACCGGCTGCTTGCATGTAAATTCCATATCATTTGTTATCTGTAATTCAGCTATGTGATCTACGGTAAGAATGTCGGGCTCGTATATAGCAGCGGCATACTCCGGGATAATGAATGCCGGCGGAAGTTCTCTCGTCTCGCCATACACCTCTGCAGTGTAGTAATCATCCATTTTCCGGAAGTTTATCCCGCTGTGGTCTAATTCCGTTTTATTAATAGCCAGTACGGAATAGGCTCCCGGCCACAACCTCACCGTAGCGACAGTATCATGGGTACGAAACTGGATTGGGCCCGAAGAGGATTCATGCGGAAAAAACCAGACCGTAGTACCTGGAGGGTGAATGCCTGCAACGGTATAATTTATATTCAGGCGTAATGATATCAAATCCGGATCGATTAATGTACGACGTTCACATCCAATGAGCAATAATAGAATCAAGAAAAGTATCATCTTTTTCATTATAATATCCTTTTAGTATGTTTTCTAAATATTTTCCACACTAATGAAATATTTGCTCTTTGAGGAATTATTGACCAGTAATTTTTCTGAGAGCCGTTTGCTATGAGAGTTTCGTCGCAGACATTGTAGTTGCGGTAATTGCAAAAGATATAACCCAACCCGAGCGAGAACTCAAAACTTAGATTATGTCCAATATTTCGCACGTAACCGCCTGATAATCCAGCTGCAAAAAAATCTCCCTGTCGGCCATGATCACGCTGTAATTGAAAATCAAACAATCCCATATTTGTATAAGCTCCTGCGAACCACCCCGTGAGCGACTCCTGATCGCTGCTGTCGAATAACCAGTAACGGCCCTCTAAGGCCCAACTCTCCAACTGCCAGCAGAACGTCTGGTCACTATTCAACCACCACCCCCTTGCAAACTCTCCATTGACCGACCACTTTTTCCCGATAGGCACTTCTATCCCTATGTTGGGAGTCAGGGCCAAATCATAAAGCAAATTGGTTTTTACCCCCAAAAGCACCCTCTTTGGCAACTTATCCCGGGATGCATTAACGATAATTTTATCTACCGGTATATCACTGGACACTTGTGCATATCCGCGATTTATTACGAATAAGAAAAATAGTGTTCCTATACATACTAATGCTGTTTTCAATTTGGCTCTATTATTATTCAGACTAATAATTTACATACAAAGATAAATTGGCGCTATAACGTTTCGATCAAGTAGGTCGGAAGCCCTATATAATTGCTATAACAAATCAAAAAACAATCTGTAATACCATAATGTTTTCAAAATCTTTATAACATTTGAAGATGATTTCAAGTATATTTGAAGATGATAAAAATGCACTTATCCGTTTTTAAGGGGGCGGTCTTGCCGTTTTTCCAGCAACCAATAATCCTTTTTCCAGCGCATTCAAAAAGTTGCCGACCCGTGTCCGGGCATGTGACTGACGCTTTCCATCGGAACAACCTGCGACAGACAAACTGTACCGTCAAATGTATGTTGGCTTTGATGGAAGGAAATAGTTTAGTAGCGAATTGGAAACCGTATGGCTGGATTTAGGGAGCAGAAGATATTAAAATCCTTATTTTTAGTGATTGTAGGATTTCAGTCCCCACCCTACCTTTGTATCCGTATTCAATACAGGAATACATAGAGAAAAAAACAGAAATACAAGTAATAAAATACTTTGTCATAATGTAGAAGAATATGTAAGCCATGCAAATCTTCTGAATAAAGAAGGCTGTTGTGAAACAGCCTTCTTTTCTTTCCGTTTACGCAAACAATCTCGCAAAAAAATTCTTTTCTTTTAAAATAATGGTTTATCTTTGGTTCCTCAATCCATAAGAATTAAGAATGACTTAAAAAAACAGGCAACTAATGATCCACCCAATTTTTCATTCTTAACTCATTTATGCTCCAGGTGAAAAAGCTTCATGAAAAACAAAATAGAATCTAATAATCGAATCAAAAAATGATGAAACAATCGACAACCCTTAAAATCTTCGGAATGATTGTATGCTGTCTTTTATTTGCAGGCAGCGCTTTCTCCCAACAGGTATTGAAAGAACGTGATTATCAACAGGTATTGACTTCCAGTGACGGACATTCCGGTAATTTTGTCTGGAAAATGAAAAAAGCCGGTGATATCCCAGCAAAAACAGAAGAAGTATCCACACTAAACGTTTCTATGAACGACTGGATGCCGGCCATAGTTCCGGGAACCGTATTGAACTCACTGGTTTACAACAAAGTATATCCGGAGCCCTACTTCGGAATGAACAACAAGCTGGACTCCAAGCTCATTCCGGATATTTACCACGTGGGACGTGATTTTTACACCTACTGGTTCCGTACCGAATTCGACCTGAAAAAAGAAAATCACACCGGGAAACGCACCTGGTTACAGGTCGACGGAATCAACTACCGCGCGGAAATATGGTTAAACGGAAATATGGTAGGGAACATCTCCGGGATGTTCGTTCAGGATCAGATCGACATTTCTGATTACCTCGCTTTCGACAAAAAAAATGTACTGGCCGTCAAAGTATATCCGATCGATGTACCGGGAACAATCCGTCCCAAAGGAAATAAAACCTTCGGTGCCAAAGACGAATTCCAGAACGGAGGAAACGGTGAAATCGGTAAAAATGTGAGCATGCTGATGACAGTAGGTTGGGACTTTACATTCCTGGATGGTATCCGCGACCGTAACACCGGCATCTGGAAAGATATCTCGATTTTCACCACAGGTACGGTCAAACTGGCTCATCCTTTTGTAAAATCAGATCTATCCAAGCCCGGTTACAATCGTTCCAAACAAACCATTTCGGTCGAAGTAAAGAACTCCACTTATGGTAATCAGACTGTAAAGGTAATCGGTGAAATCAAAGGAGCAAACATCCGCTTTGAAAAAGAAGTAAGCCTGTTCCGCGAAGAAATGAAAGAAGTGGTCTTCACTCCGGAAGAATTCCCGCAACTGATCATCGAAAATCCTCGCCTGTGGTGGCCGGTCAATAAAGGGAAACAGGAACTTTACGACCTGACTTTCAAAGTAGAACTGAAAGGAAACGTTTCCGATGAAATCAGCAGCCGTTTTGGTATCCGGGAGATTACTTCCGACACCAACACACCCGATAAATCCCGTACCTTTTATATCAATGGTAAACCTATCTTTATCAAAGGAACCAACTGGATTCCGGAAAACATGCTCCGTAATTCGGATGAAAGAACTTATGCAGAACTTCGCTACACAGCTCAGTCAGGCGTAAACCTGATCCGTTTCTGGGCCGGAGGAATCACCGAATCCGATTATTTCTATCAGTTATGCGACGAACTGGGTATCATGGTCTGGACAGAATTCTGGATGACCGGCGATACCAAACATCCTTACGATATGGGATTGTACCTTAAAAATGTAGCCTCAACTGTCAAACGGATACGCAACCATGCCAGTCTGGCCTATTATGTGGGTTCCAACGAATCGACCGAAATGCCCTATTGCAGGGAACTGATCATGAAACTGGACGGAACCCGCGGATACCAGATGCAATCGGAATGCGACGGTGTTCATGACGGAAGTCCGTACAAGACCGTAAACCCGATGCGTCATTACGAAAATACGGCTTCCGACCGGGGCAGCCGGGTCGACGGGTTCAATCCCGAATATGGAGCTCCCTGTTTGCCGACTGTGGAATGTCTGCGGGAAATGATGCCCGAAAAAGACCTGTGGCCAATCAATAAAGCCGTTTGGGATTATTCCGACGGAAACGGATTTCACCAGATGTCGACCTTGTATGTTGATCTAACGAATGAATACGGCCCATCCAACAACATCGACGAGTTTGCCGTCAAAGGGCAGTTTGTCGGAGCCATGAATTACAAAAGTATCTGGGACGTATGGAACTACAACAAACTGAATTACGGCGACCGTTACTGTTCAGGATTCTTATTCTGGTACCACAATTCGGCCATCCGCCAGGTGTGCGGACGTATGTGGGACTGGTCCCTGGAACCGACCGCTGCATTGTATGCCGCTCAGAACTCCTGTCAACCCTTACACCCCCAATTCGACTACCTGAAAAATACCGTATCGGTTGTCAATGATTATTATCAGGCTTTTGACAATTACAAGGTGACCGCCGAAGTATACGACCTGAATTCAAAGAAAGTATTTTCCAGGGATGCAAAAGTAAATATCCCCAACGACGGAGTGGTTAATGATGTTTTCAAAATCGAATTTCCAAGCGGTATTACTAATGTTCACTTCATTAAACTCCGGTTATTTAACGAAAAAGGACAGGAAGTCGGAAGTAATTTTTACTGGCGTTCCAACAATGAATATGAAGGAAAAAAGACCATGACAGGTCCGGCTACCGCAGGATTCCAGGACATTAACAAACTGGCAAAAACAAAAATTCAGACCAAATACAAAACCCGTAGCGAAAACGGAAAACACCTGATTGAACTGAATCTTAGAAATACCGGTAAATCCCTGTCTTTCTTCACACAAATCCAGTGGCTGGATCAAAAAGGAAGTCCGGTTCGCCCCTCTTTTTATACCGATAATTTTATCAATCTGTTGCCAGGAGAAAGCGCTTCTGTAACGATTGAAACAGATAAAAAGAACCTGCCTGCCGGAGAATATCAATTGGTGGTAAAAGGATTTAACCTGGAGATGCAAATTTTCAAAATAAAGCTGTAACAACTCTATAAACATCATGATTATGAAACGTTTGTTTTATTTTACTGCCATCCTCTTTCTTTGTGTGGCCTGCACCCCGAAAGACTCATTCAAAATCCTGGACACAAGCAAACAATCGGACTGGAACGCTTCCGGCCTGACTCATTTTGCTCAGGATGCCATCCTGTTATGTAATTCGGAATCCAGGGCTGCAACAAAAACTTCTTACAAGAACTTTTTGCTGGAACTGGAATGCAAAACCAATCCGGGAGCGATTGGCGCCATCCTGTTCCACTCAGGAGGAATCGACCGTCCCGACAAAGGATATGAAGTGTTGATCAACAACAACGAAAGTCCTGGAGAATGGCGAAAATCAGGGAGTTTATCTACTGTCCGGAATTTTGCCAAATGCGTTGCATTCAATGAAACCTGGGTTCCGGTTCAAATTGAAATTACCGGAAAACAAATCAAGGTATTTGTCAACAATATTATGGTCACTGACTACATCGAACCGGAAAAGCCGTACCGGGAACCGGATTATGCAGGAAGAGTCGTATCCAAAGGAGTATTCGTATTAGCCAACTATTCGAATGAATCGATCTTTTTCCGGAACATCCGTGTCAAGGAACTACAGGGAGACTTTACCAACAGCCCGGAAGCCATCGACGAAACAACAGACGAGATCATCCGGTTGCAACAAAAAAACTTCCCGACTATCGATTACCATTTGCACCTGAAAGGCGGCTGGACTAAGGAACAGGCTGCTATTCAATCCCGCAAATACGGTATTACATACGCTATTGCTCCAAACTGTGGAAAAAACTTCCCGATTACAGACGATGCAGGAATCAGCAACTGGCTGGATAGCATGAAACACCAGCCGTTCCTGTTGCCGATGCAGGCAGAAGGTCGTGAATGGGTAGATATGTTCTCCCGTGAAGCCATCGATAAATTCGATTACCGTTTCACCGATGCCATGACCTGGACCGACCACAAAGGCCGCCGGATGCGCCTCTGGATTCCCGAAGAAACGTTTATCGACGACAAACAACAATTTATGGATATGCTGGTGGAAAGAGCCTGCGGAATCCTCTCCAACGAACCGATCCAGATCTATGTCAACCCGACCTTTATTCCGGATCAGATCATGCCGGAATACGATCAGTTGTGGACAGAAAGCCGGATGCAACGTGTTATCGATGCCTGTGTTCAAAACAACATAGCCATTGAAATCAACAACCGGTATCGTATCCCTTCTTCTAAATTCATTCAGATGGCCAAAGCCAGCGGAGCCAAATTTACATTCGGGACTAACAATACCTCTCCCGAAGATGTAGGAAAACTGGAATACGCCATCAAAATGATCAAGGCTTGTAACCTCCAACCCGAAGACATGTTCATCCCCAGATGTAAAAACAGATAACACCCAACAATCACCGCCCCATAGGCGCATAGCGCCGT
Organism: Bacteroidales bacterium; assembly: GCA_031553885.1. Taxonomy (GTDB): domain Bacteria; phylum Bacteroidota; class Bacteroidia; order Bacteroidales; family Azobacteroidaceae; genus JAVBKV01. The sequence continues at coordinate 79,671 of JAVBKV010000040.1, read as the reverse complement.
AATCTCCATTGCCCCATGCGTCAGCGTGGGGCTTTTTTTTATTAATTGTTTTATATTATATTTTAAAATTAATCATTTGTTTAAAATAATTGATTGAAATATTTGTTTTATTCAAAAGATCAATTTACCTTTGCACAATCAAATTAATTTTATCATTATGGAAAAAGACATCAGCACGGAAGAAAAAATAAAGGAAGCTGCTCGGAAGATCTTCCTTCAGAAAGGATTTGCAGGAACCCGTACCCGTGATATTGCAGAAGAAGCAGGTATCAACCTGGCACTATTGAACTATTATTACCGGAGTAAGGAAAAACTGTTCGAAATCGTCATGGAAGAAAGCCTGAAACAAATACTCAGTAAAATTATAATCACTGCGAATAATGAAACCACTTCCTTATTGGAAAAAATCGATTTAATTGTCAATTTATACACTGACGTTTTATTGGAAAATCCGCAAATTCCGCTTTTTCTATTGGGAGAAATACAGGCAAATCCCGAAAAATTTAAACAAAAAGTAGGAATTTCCCACCTGGTATTGAAAGAAGTATTCATTTTCCGCCAAATCAAAGAACACCTGCAAAAGATCGGCATGGAAAATATCAACCCTTTCCACTTCATTATCAATGCGATTTCTATGACTATTTTTCCTTTTATTGCTAAACCGATGCTTCAATCCATAACCCATATTCAGGAAAGCGAATTCCGGCAATTTGTGGAAGAAAGAAGAAAACTAATTCCGGTGTGGATAAAAAGCATGGTCCGGTTATAAACCTATACAACGAATAAAAATATGAGAACAAACCGTTTTTTTATTATGATCATATGGATGGTCTCGCTGGGAAATCCACTTTCAGCCCAAATGAGGTTGACCATCGAAGAATGTCAGGAAAAAGCGAGGAACAACTACCCCCTGATCCGGCAGTTCGGATTGATCGATCAATCGAAGGAATACAACCTTTCCAATCTTTCCAAAAGCTACCTCCCTCAGGTTTCCCTGAACGGGCAGGCTACTTATCAGTCGGATGTGGTCAGCCTGCCGATCCAATTACCTGGAATAGATGTTCCTTCTATGGACAAAGACCAGTACAAAGTAACGATCGATGCTACTCAAACGATCTGGGACGGAGGTATGATCCGCTCACAAAAGAAGATTGCAACAGCTTCCAATGAGGTAGACAAACAAAATATCGAAGTAAATCTTTATGCGTTAAGGGAACGGGTCAATCAGCTCTTTTTCGGAATTCTCACACTGGATGAACAACTCAACCAGTTGGATATTCTTGAAACCGACCTGCAGAATAGCTTGAAGATGACAAAAGCATTTCTGGAAAACGGCACCGGAACTTCTTCCGATGTGGATGCCATTCAGGTGGAAATACTGAATACAGAACAAAAACGGATTGAATTAAACACCTTCAGAAAAGCCTATACCGAAATGCTTTCAGCGATTATTCATGAAAAAATCACGGAACAAACCGTGCTGGGTAAGCCCGTGGAACAACCAGTCGATCCACTGGCTGTTATCGGACGGCCTGAAATCGGATTATTCGACAGCCAACGCAGGCTTTTTGATATTCAGGAAAGCTCGATCACAGCCAAAAACAATCCCAGATTCGGATTATTTGTCCAGGGCGGATATGGAAAACCCGGACTGAATATGTTATCCAACTCTTTTGAGCCCTACGCATTGGGAGGCATCAAATTATCCTGGAATTTCAGCAACCTGTATACCAAAAGCAATGAGAAGCACCAGCTTGACATTCAGAAAAACATCGTGAACATCCAGGAGGAAACCTTCAAATTCAACACCCATCTGCAACTGACACAAGTCTACAACGAAATTCAGAAATTCAGGAATCTGATGAAACAGGACGACGAGATCATCACCCTCCGTAACCGGGTCAAAACGGCTGCCGAAAGCAAATACGAAAACGGTGTCTACACCGTCAACGACCTGGTCCGGGACATCAATGCCGAAAGCCAGTCCCGGCAAGCGAAGATTCTCCACGAAGTCCAATATTTAATGAACATCTATAATTACAATAATATTCAAGGAAATTAAAATAATGAAAAAATGAAGGCAATGAAAAAAATAAAAGGATTTATACCTACCATCTGTCCGCAGAGCGGACAAATATCAATAGCCACGGGTGTAAACCCTTGGAAACAATACGGTTGGATATTATTGGCAGGATTGTTAACATTGAGTGCCTGTAAACGCAATCAGTTCAATCACGATGCTTCCGGAACATTTGAAGCCACCGAAGTGATTATATCTTCGGAAGCATCCGGCAAGCTGGAAGTTTTCGATCTGATCGAGGGTGATGTACTGGAACAGGGAAAATACGTCGGTTATGTCGACAGCACACAATTGTACCTGAAAAAACTCCAATTGGAAATGGCACAAAAAGCCATAAGTGCCCGGAGACCTAATATCGGCATCCAGATTTCAGCTACAAAAGAACAAATCCGGAAAGCGGAACTGGAAAAATCCCGGGTTCAGAAACTGCTTAAAGCCAATGCGGCTACTCAAAAACAGGTCGACGACGCCGAATCTCAATTAATGGTCCTGAAAGGAACACTGGAAGCCCAGATCAATTCGCTATCCACTTCCGTCAACAGCCTGAACGAAGAAAGCATGTCGTACGAACTGCAAATCGCTCAAATACAGGATCAACTGGACAAATGCCGGATTATCAATCCCATCAACGGAACGGTCCTGAATAAATACGCAGAAGCCAAGGAAATCGTTATTCCCGGTAAACCGCTGTACAAAATCGCAGACACAAAAAATCTGTTCCTGAGGGCCTACATTGTTTCCTCTCAGTTGGAAAAAGTGAAACTGGGACAAAAAACGACTGTTTTCATCAACTCCGGTAAAGAAGATAAAACCTATACCGGCAAAGTGGCCTGGATTTCTGACAAAGCGGAATTCACTCCGAAAACCATTCAGACCAAAGACGAGCGTCAAAACCTCGTCTATGCAATCAAAATAGCAGTTGAAAACACAGATGATCTTATAAAAATAGGGATGTATGGAGACGTCGATTTCAATCCGTGATATTTCCATTCAATACGGTGAGATTCAGGCCCTGAAAAACATTTCCCTGGAAATAGACAATGGAGAACTTTTCGGTCTGATCGGCCCGGACGGTGCAGGAAAAACAAGTTTGTTCCGCGTCCTGACAACCCTGGTGATTCCGGACAGCGGAACGGCAACCGTGGAAGGACTGGACACCGTCAGCCAGTTCAAGGAAATCCGGCAGATTGTCGGTTACATGCCGGGACGCTTTTCTTTGTATCAAGACCTTTCGGTCCGGGAAAACCTGGATTTTTTCGCACAGGTATTTCATACTTCCATCGAAGAAAACTACGATCTCATCCGGGATATTTATGTCCAGATCGAGCCATTCAAAGATCGGAAAGCCGGAAAACTTTCAGGTGGTATGAAACAAAAACTGGCATTGTGCTGTGCCCTGATCCACAAACCGAAAGTATTGTTTCTCGATGAGCCTACTACCGGAGTTGACCCGGTCTCCCGGAAAGAATTCTGGGAAATGCTGAGACGGCTGAAAAAAGAGCAGATCACGATTCTGGTTTCTACTCCTTACATGGACGAAGCGGTTTTGTGTGACCGGATTGCACTGATCCAGCACGGCAACATTCTTTCTGTCGATACTCCGGAAAAAATCATAGCCGGTTATCCGAAAAAAATCTATGCCGTAAAAGCGGACAACAATTACCGCTTACTCGAAAAACTGAGGAAAGATCCCGCTGTGGAATCCGCCTATATTTTTGGAGAACACCTGCATGTAACGTTCAACAACCAACCCGGGGATATCCCCGGAATACGCCCGATCGATCCGGGAATCGAAGATTGTTTCATAGAATTGATGACACGATGAATCCTGTAATACAAACAACTAATCTCACTAAACGTTTCGGTAGTTTTATTGCCGTAAACAATATCTCGTTCGAAGTTTCGAAAGGGGAAATTTTCGGGTTTCTTGGTGCTAACGGTGCCGGTAAAACAACGGCCATGCGGATGCTTTGCGGGCTGCTCACTCCTACCTCGGGAAGCGGAAAAGTAGCCGGATTCGATATCAACAAAGAATCTGATAAAATCAAACAAAACATCGGCTACATGAGTCAGAAATTTTCCTTGTATGACGACCTGACCATCCGGGAAAACATGCGGCTCTTCGGTGGTATCTACGGAATGAGCGACCAGGCTATCCGGAAGAAAACCGACGAAACCGTAGCCGAACTGGAACTAACGGGAGAACAAAACCTGCTGGTGCGGTCCCTTCCGCTGGGAATCAAGCAAAAAGTAGCTTTTGCCGTGTCTATTTTCCATCATCCTCAAATCGTATTCCTGGATGAACCCACCGGAGGAGTAGATCCGATTGCACGACGCAAATTCTGGGAAATGATCTATCAGGCAACAGAAAAGGGAATCACGGTCTTCGTCACCACACATTACATGGATGAAGCCGAATACTGCGACCGGGTTTCCATTATGGTCGACGGGCGGATCGAAGCCCTGGATACTCCCGAAAAACTTAAGAAATCGTTTAATGCCGCCAGTATGGATGAAGTTTTCCAGTCGCTGGCCAGAAAAGCCAAAAACACATGAATCAGTTTACCGCTTTTATAAAAAAGGAATTCTACCACATTTTCCGGGATGTACGTACCATGATGATGTTATTGGCGATGCCTGTGGTACAACTGATTATTTTCGGTTTTGCCATCACAACGGAAATCAACAATACTCCTTTTGTTGTATTCGACCAGTCTCAAAGCATATCCTCCCGGAAAATCGTCGAAGAACTGAACGGAAGTGCTTTTTTTAACCTGAAAGCCACCCTTCGGTCTTTTGATGAAATCGAAGACCATTTCAGGAAAGGAGAAAGCAAACTGGCCATCGTCATACCTTCAGGGTTCAGCGATGATCTGTACCGGACCGGAGAAGCCCAGCTGCAAATCCTGGCTGACGCCTCCGATCCCAACGAAGCTTCGACCGTAACCGCATACGCCCAACAAATCATTATGCAGTATCAGCAAAGCCTGATTACTCAAAAGCTGAACGGGAATCCGGTCCCCTACATCATACGGACCGAAGTCAAAATGCTTTATAATCCGCAACTGAAGAGTGCATATAATTTTGTTCCCGGAATCATGGGGTTGGTTCTGATGTTGATCTGCGCTATGATGACATCGATTTCCATTGTCAAGGAAAAAGAACAGGGGACCATGGAAATTTTGTTGGTATCGCCCATCAAACCAGTTTTCATCGTACTGGCCAAGGCTGTTCCCTACCTGATGATCGCCATTGTCGATGTACTGATGATCTTATTGCTCTCCAACACAGTATTGCATGTTCCGATCGTAGGAAATCCGTTGCTGGTCTTGTTCCTGAGTATCCTGTTCACACTTTCTGCACTTTCCCTGGGAATGCTGATTTCTTCGGTAACCAATACCCAGCAGGCTGCCATGCTGATTTCCGGAGCGGGATTGATGCTCCCCACCCTCCTGCTTTCCGGACTCGTTTTCCCGGTTGAAAATATGCCCTGGATTCTCCGGATCATATCGAATATCATTCCGGCCAAGTGGTTTATTATAGCCATCAAAGACGTCATGATCAAAGGATTGGGAATCGGCTCCATTCTCGGTCCGCTTTCCATTTTACTGGGAATGACCGTTATTTTACTTATCGCCAGTATCAAACGCTTCAAAAACAGGTTATGAGACAGCTTAAATACCTCCTGCAAAAAGAATTCCTGCAAATAGTCAGGGATAAAACCATTTTGAAAATAATCATGGCTTTACCCGTGATCCAGTTACTGGTCCTGCCCTGGGCGGCGACGTTTGAGCAAAAAAATATTTCGCTCAGCGTGGTCGACAACGATCAAAGCAGTTATTCCAGACTATTGACCGGGCAGATTGTTTCCTCGGGCTATTTCCGGTTGACAGACTATTCGGATTCATACGATAAAGCCATGCTTTCCATAGAAAAAAACCAGGCAGACCTGATTCTGGAAATTCCACACGACTTTGAAAACAACCTGATCCGGGATCGCCAGACCGACCTGATGCTTTCCGTCAATGCGGTCAACGGGCAAAAAGCCGGATTGGGTTCTGCTTATATCGGACAGATCATCGCCGGATTCAATCAGAACGTCCTACTGAAAAAAGTTCCTCAACTGGAATTAGTCAACACGATCCGTGTAACCCCCTATTTCAAGTATAACGTTGAAATGAATTACCGCAACTTCATGGTACCCGGTATCCTGGTGATGTTACTTACACTGATCGGAGGCGTACTTTCAGCCATGAATATTGTTAAAGAAAAAGAAATCGGAACCATTGAACAGATCAATGTAACACCTGTTTCCAAGACTACATTTATCCTGGGAAAGCTGATCCCCTTCCTGGTCATCGGATTCGTCATCCTTACCATCGGATTGTTTGTCGCCTGGCTGGTTTATGGACTCTTTCCTTCCGGAAACGTATTCATACTCTATCTTTTCGCTTTTTTTTACCTGTTGGCGTTCCTGGGTGCCGGGCTGGTCATTTCCACGTATTCCAATACCCAGCAACAGGCCATGTTCGTTGCATTCTTTTTCATGATCATTTTCTTTCTACTGAGCGGATTATTCACACCGATCAGCAGCATGCCGGAATGGGCTCAAATCGTTACACGCTTCAACCCGGTCCGTTATTTTGTAGAAATTATCCGGTTGGTTTACATGAAAGGAAGCGGACTGGGTGACATTCTACCCCAGTTGGGTGCGATCAGTTGCTTTGCGGTATTTTTTATTTCCTGGGCAATCTTAAGTTATCAAAAAAGAGGATAAAAATTTTTAATTAACGAAATACGGCATATATTTTGAATTTGTTAGAACGAACAATTACAGTTCATAAAAGTATGATAATCATACATTTTATTTAACTTAAAAATTGAAAATTATGCTTAAAAAAATTAATTTGAAAACTTTTTTATTCTATTTATCAGTAGCAATGATCATTAGTTCCTGTAACGATGATGATGATTCGAAAGTTGTACCAGGATCACTGAGCAACCTGACTGCCGAAACATCCCCGGGACAGATTACCCTGCGCTGGGACCTTCCTGCGGCCGACAGTAATATCAAATACGTGAGAGTTAATTATTACGATCCGCGTACGAAGAAAAACATCCAGAAATTAACAAGCGCTTATACCGACAGCTTGATTATTCCCGAAACCAGGGCCCGGTATAATGAGTATTCTTTTACCCTGACTCCGGTAAGTGATACGGAAACATCCGGAGAAGCTCAGGTTATAAAGACAGCTTCAGAAGCGGCTGAAATAATGACTACTTACACCGATACCCAGATTGCATTGAAAACGGCTGATTTAAGTACAAATGCCCAGGAGCCTTCTGAAGGACCGATTGCCAACCTGTTGGACGGGGATACCGGAACATTCTTCCATACTGCCTGGTCGGTGAGTTTTACCGCACCGTACTGGCTGCAGGCCAATCTGAATAAGACAATTGACAATTGTAAGATCTATTTTCACCGTCGTACTCAGAATAACAACAACCGTCCGATTGATTTTGACCTGATGGGAAGTACGGATGGTAACGATTGGTTTTTGATCCGGAATTTTGCTAATCCGGCAGATAATTTACCTGTCGATGCGGCTGTAAATGATTATACTTCTCCGGTGATCCAATCTTCTAAACCATTCAACCGGATCCGGATCAATGTAAATAAGACAAACAATAATACGGTATTCTTTACCATGTCTGAATTCAAAGTGTGGGGTGTCACAATTAATGTATTTAATCCGGAAACAGACGAGGAATAATCTAAATCTATAAAAAACCGCCAAGAGGCTGTCTCTCAAAAAATGCAGGCAGCCTCTTTTTTAATTAATACGACAACCATCTTCTGTAAGCCGGACAATATGCGAAGCATATTTTTAACAAAAAACGGTACACGTTTTGTACAAATTACACAAAGAATTATTATTGTTATTTAAAAATGGAAGTGCATACATTTTATTAATCTCAACAAATCAAATTTTATGGTAAGAAAACTCAATTGGACATTTCTTTTATTATGTATTACAACTGGACTGTTTTTTAATTCCTGCGATAACGATGATCCTAAAGACGAAGAAGTTACAAAAGCAAAGGTTCCGACCAAAATTACTTTCCTGACCGAACAGGAAGACGGATACATTTCTTTTCAATATGACTCCCAGAATCGATTCAAATCAATGGTAGCAAATGACTTAGAAGAGGAAGATGTTTATACGTTCACCTACACATCCGACGGTAAACTGGACAAAATTATGGATAACGATGAAGGTACGGTAATAACATCCACATTTACCTATGAAAACGGTAAAATTACCCAATATGTTACCGGAGGAGAAGGTGACCCTTACCACATCATCTACACCGTAAACAGTAACGGACAAATTACTTCCTGGAAGTATGAAGATGAAACAGATGACGAAGCCGTCAAATGCACCTACGATTCAAAAGGAAACATTTCCAAGTTTTACTATACGGATAGCTATGACCAAAAAGAAATGGGATACGAGTACCAACAATACGACAGTAATCCCGGTATTTTCTCCCAGGTAAAATCATCACCGGTCACCTTTTTTGCAATCGGGCAACTCGAAAGCTTCGGTATTGAATTCTTAATTAATAATGTGTTAAAGGAGAAAAATATCGACAACAACGAAACCCTCTCTTACACTTACGAATACGATGGAGATGGTTATCCTGTCAGAATTAAATCAGGGGAAGAAGATATTATCAGTATCGAATATAAAACCATCAACTAATAAAAAAACAAAAGAGCTGTAGACGAAGACTGCCTCCATTTTAGTTATGAGGCAGTCTTTTTTTTGATCTCCTAACTATTTTTTGTAAATCAGGCTCTAAAATTTACTTTTTGAAGAAAAAAAAATAACTTTGTACAGAATTTGACAAATAACATCTTACGGGAAATCACATTATTGATAAAATTAGTTTATTTGAAATGAAAAAACTATCCATGAAAATTTAATTGAAGCTCTTAAACTTCACACACAAAATGGAGAAAATGTGGTCGACACACTTATCAATATAATTCCCATCAGTAAGGAAGCCGGATATCGGAGACTAAGGGGAGAAATTCAATTTACACTGGCAGAAGCAGCACGTATTTCGGAAAAATTATCAGTATCAATCGATCAACTAGTGGGTATAGATAAAAAAGGGAAGCATATGTTTCATATCAAACAATTGTTTACCGATGACCCTTTTGAAAAATATTATGACCTGTTAAAATCATCGTTATTAATATATAAACAGATGAAAGAAGATCCTGACGCATACTTTTATTTTGCAGGAGGTTCGCTCCCCAACATTTTTTATTTTAAATATCCACTCCTGTCCAGGTATACATTTTTCAGGTGGTTTTATCAGACATCTTACATTCACGGGATAGCAAAACGATTCGAAGATGTGGTTATTCCTCAAAAGATACAGGACATTCAAAAAGAAATATCCGAAGCATCGCTTTTTGTAAATAATGATTTCATTATTGGAGAGAATATCGTTTTATCTCTGATTAACGATCTGAAATATTTTGCAACAATCGCACTGGTAAAGCCGGAAGACGTTGCTGAATTAATAAAAGAAATCCACATGATGCTGGACGACATGGAAAAAACAACGATAGAAGGACGTTATACGAAAGCCGGGAAGAAAGTCTCAATCTATGTATCCAATGCTTATTTTGATGGGAATTACGGCTACATGTCGGGAAGTAATTTCAAAGCCTCCATCATTTATCTGTTTGGTATCAATCACTTGAGTTGTATTGATCCGGTCATCTGTGAATATCAAAAATCATGGATCGAATCATTAATAGCCTATTCAACATTGATATCTGGAAGTGGAAGATTACATGGAATCGACTTTTTCGATCAACAACGAGAACTCTTGCACAACATTTAATTCATTGAACTTATCTTACCCTAATTTCTATGCAAAATATACACGATGGTTTGATATCCATATTAAAGTCAATAGCTCCCAAAGGCGAAAATCCGGTTCATATAATAACAGATATACTCCCTATAAGCAAAGAAGGTGCTTACCGGAGATTACGTGGTGAAATCCTATTCACACTGGATGAAACTGTTATTCTGGCAAAAAAACTGGAAATTTCAATCGACAACCTGATAGAAATCAACTGGGAAGATAAATACGATTTCTATATAACCCCATTTACGGTTAGTTCTTATGCAGAAAAATATTATCAAACAATGTCGTTTTTAATGGAAACATATATCCATATAAAAAAAGATCTACAGTCCCGTATATACATCGCATCCAAAACACTCACTCCTACTCTGTATTTTAAATATAAAGAATTTACACAGTTCACTTTATTTAAGTGGATATATATGGTAGACAACAATGTAAAGCATGTTTCTTTTTCGGATGTAATTATTCCTCCGAAACTGGAACAACTTTCTCGACCATTTGTAAAAGAAGCGATGGAAATCAACACGACCTACATCCTGGACGACTTTATGTTTACCGCTATAGCAAAAGATCTTCTTTATTATTATAAGATCAGGCTTTTAACAAAAAACGACATTGAGACTCTGAAATCCCAAATACTCTCGATCATTGATGATCTCGAAGAGATTGCCTCAAAAGGCAGATATGAGAGCGGTACCAATGTTTCTATCTACATCACCGATACTTATTTTGATGCTTCATACCACTACGTAAGCGGAAATAATTTCGAAGCCTGTGGAATCGGAGCATACGGGCTCAATTTTCTTTCATGTCTAAACAGCCAGGTTGTAAAAAGCCACAAAACCTGGATAGAATCGCTGATGAAATATTCCACATCCATAACCCAAAGTGGAAAAGTTCAACGATTATTATTTTTTAATAAACAACGGGAAAAATTACATAATGTAATTGTCTGATCCGTTTTTATAGTTAAACCGCCGGCATAATCACTATGCCGGCGATTTGAAATACCCAGGGTTTCTAGAGAATTTTTACATACATGAGGTATATGAAGGCTCTTTGGTTAATTATTTTTATCCCATTGATCAAGTATTTCATTCATCTTTCTGACGTCTACTTTTCATTTTCATTATGATATTCTCTTCAGTTCAAAATTAACTATAATTCTGATAATAATAAAAGGAAAATCTTTACATTCATACTTAATTTTACGTCTTTTTGCGATGTAAAAGTTACTTTTTTTTGAAAATATGCAAGAAAAGAACAATTTTTATATAAAAATAATCTTATTTTGACATTATTTTTTTCAAAAGGCATATAATCCAGGATAATTATCAACTCTCCCCCTGATTCCATCAGGACTTGCATACATACAGTTTAATCTTCTAAAATCCCGAATTTCCCATTATTCAGATCCTCATAAGCCTGTAGTATTTCCTCCCGGCTATTCATCACAAAAGGCCCATAAGCTACCAGTGATTCCTCGATAGGCTTTCCACTCAGAAGCAACACAACAGTATCCTCTTGTGTTGTCAGCTCGATCTCTTCCCCATCGTTCCGAAACAATACAAAATGATCCGTCGGAATGCTTTTTTCTTCGTTAACGTCCACACTCCCCTCTACGATTAAAAGACCGGTATTATAATCGGATGGCAGCGTCAATGTCAGAGATGTTCCTTTTCTTAACCGGAGGTTATACAACTCGACCGGGGTAAATGTCGACGCAGGACCCGATACCCCATTGAAATTACCGGCAATAACTTCAACCGTTCCTCCATTATCAGGTAATTCGTACCGGCCCATTTCTTCCCGTTTAATAGCCTGGTATTTAGGCTTACTCATTTTATCCTTTGCAGGCAGATTCACCCATAATTGAACCATCTGAAAATCACCACCCTTTTTACTGAATTCTTTTTCATGATATTCTTTATGGAGAAGTCCGGAAGCAGCTGTCATCCATTGAACATCCCCTTCTTCGATCATTCCGCTGTTTCCCCAGCTGTCGTGATGTGACACCTTACCATGATAAGCAATAGTAACAGTTTCAAATCCACGATGCGGATGCACTCCGACTCCGCGAGGTGTTTTACTCGGAGATAATTTTACTTTGGAGTTATAGTCCAGTAAAAAAAAAGGACTCATTCTTTTTGAACTCATATTATGTCCTCCGGGAAAAAAGTTATGTACACGGAATCCATTGCCTACCATGTGCGGTGGAGGAGGCTCCATAATCTGTTCTATACTTTTCTTTTTCATAAATAAAAACGTTTTTAATAAGAGTCATTTAGTTCATAATAAAAAATAAATCAGGGCAAAGGAGCTAATCCTTCCCATTTCACGTTCCAATTACCATCGTTGGGAAAACCGGGATTAGAGATTTCACATCCATCCCAGCCGGCACACATCATAGCAACAGCAGTCAATAAGCCACCATTACCGGGAAGATAAATACGTAACTGATCATTCTGATAATTATGACCGTTCAATAAATAAGTATTTGTTTTCTTATCCATCAACAAAGCGTCAACGGCTTTCTTTGAGTCACCCAAACGGGCTGCGTTCATGGCAGTCATCGGATAATCCCATCCCCAGGTATGATTCCAGTTCCAGTTATTCCAAACCCAGTCGAGCGTATTTTTCATTATCTCTTTTCTGAAAAGCGTTGATTCCGGTAATATTCCATAAGCGCCCAACACTGCCATGTGGTCTGAATAATACGAGCTATTCCGGTACGTATCAGGGGCTGACTCTGCAGCCAGGTAGAGTCCGTCTTTTTCTGCCAGCGGAGATAGCTTTTCAATCAGCACATCCCATTCCGGATTACGTGCTTTACCGGAACGCTCTCTCCATTGTTGAGCCAATATCATGGCATAATGCCAGTAAGACAACTCAAAAGGCGGATTTACCGTAGTTCCCGGGCTAAAAGTTTCCTGAGCAGGAATGAGTCCTTTTAAGATGTAACGGTCATTTGCCTTATCATAAGATGCAAAAGAATACATAAATTCGGCCGTCGATTCAATCATATCAGCATAGTCTTCAACGATTTTCCGGGAAGGATTTACCCGGTAAAGCAACTCAGCCAGGTATATTAAATGAGGTTGTTGCCAGACAAGGAAGGGACCTATGAAAGAAGGAGATTCCAAACCGGAGGGATCTGTCATTTTCATCCAACGAACGCCATCGAATCCTTGACTTTCTGCAACCTTTCTGGCATTGGGATAAGACTTCTTATACCAGGGCAGGGTCCGGTCCAACAGTTCGGAACGTCCCCAAAGTGCAAACTGTGCCTGATGCCACCAGATCATTTCCATATGAAACTTACCAAACCATGAATTATAAGTAAGCCCCGTTTCTTGCGGCGGAGTTGAACCGGCACATTGAATGGCTAATAAATATTGAGAAAGAACGACACGGCGTTCCAGTTCGCTGGCCCTGGGATCCTTGCATTCGGAAAAATCAACGGCAGCTCCTTTTTTCCAGTAAGCATTCCAATAGGCAGTTGCAGCTTGAAGCGTCTCTGAAAATCCAGGCTGGGATGTTGCAGGTTGCCGTTCTGCAAAAGAACAAGTAAAGATCAACTCTTTATTTGCAGAAGATAACACAAAATAATTTTTTTCCTTTTCGGTAAAACTAGCTTTACCCTCCCATCCAATTGTCACATAATAAACAGTCGCATCAATTTTTCGTTCCAATACAACCGAATGTTGATCCCGGGCAATAACAGAAGTACTATGCAACTCATTCTTTGTCCAATCACATCCATAATCAACATACTCACCTGTCGGATAAGCAAAATGAAATTTAACTGCAGGTTTCAAGCCGGAGGATATTTTCGCACTTATCTGATCTTTTTGAGGGTGGCAAACGGTTTTTACATCAACATGATTACCATTAAAGGAAAAATTGCTATGAATAAATCCATTCCAGATATCCAGTTTCTGATTAATATTTTTGATATCAACCGGTTGTACATTTTTACCTAATTCCAATCCGACAATTCCCAGGTGCAAACGATGCGGATTAGCACGAAACCAGTTTACAGCCTCTTTCTGGCGTTGAGTAGCGTTTCCATCCAGAGAAGGATAAGGCTCCAACCTCCCTCGTCCAAAATCATAATCTTTCAATGTTTCTTCAAATCTGTAGTTATTGGGATTTGAAAAGCGGTGCCACCCCCACTGGGATTGAGTTCCCAATGGAACTCCTTTTTTATAGCAGTCCGGAAATGTCTGTAGTCCGGTAACATCTACTGTCATTGCAAACTCCCCGTTTCCTACTGATAATGAAGAAAGGGAATCTAAGGCCGTAACTCTCGGATTATTACGCACCACCAATGCTTCACGGTCAATTGCTGCGAAAGTTTCATTGCATACGATAAAAAATACAAAATAAAACAGATAAAAATTGTTTTTCATGTGCAGGAGTTATTCTTTAAAATTAAAACGCTTTTAAACTTCGATTGGTTTAAGAAATAGGATTTTATTCTGCTACTTCTTAAACCAATCGTTTATTTTTCTTCCAAATTATTACTTATTCTTCAATAATACTTCCATAACGGTGGTACTCAAAAGCAATGCTTTGCTCCTTCAGGTAATGCAGCAACTCCAGACGGCCCTCAGCCAACGGTTTTGCTGTTGCAATATACTTACCCAATTGTGCAGCACGTCGATAAAATGCATCCGACAACTGAGCCGTACAGGTACGGATACGATCATAACCCTCCATTTCCGACAAAAATTGAGTTTCATCCTGAATGATCAATCGGGTGGTTTCCTTACGCAATTGATCCAGGAACACATGATCCGGATCTATACTGACAGTTAAAGGGGTTTTTGCGATCCGGGCAGCTTCCAGAATCATCTGCAGGTCGCATAACTGATCATTTTTCTGTACACGCAATGCACAATTTTTCAGCGGTAAATAACGGAATGTATTAGCCTCTCCGGTCAAATGATTAACATCTTTTTCCTGTGAAAACTCATTGTCCCAATGGAGCTTATAACTGGAAACCGCTTTTTTCAGGAGAAGTTCACCGGGCTGTTCAGACCGGTTATTTTCTACGATCTCCACAAAGCAGGATACATAATTCGGCCCACCGGCCTTGATTCCTCCTCCAAAGGCCGAAAGCTTCATTCCTCCGAAAGGCTGACGATTGACAATAGCCCCGGTAATGCCCCGGTTAATATACAGGTTACCCGCTTCAATACTATTCTTCCACAATTCTCTTTCACTTTCATCCAGGCTTTGTAATCCGGAAGTCAATCCGTATTCGGATGAATTGACATGAGCAATTGCTTCTTTCAGGTTATCCACACACACCACAGCCAGGAGCGGAGCGAACAACTCGGTTTTAAATGTATAGCTATCCGGCCTGACGCCCCACTTCACACAAGGTCTAAGGATGTATTTTTTCTCGTCGACGAATTCCGGCCCGACCAGCCAGGATTCTCCTTCTTCCAGGTGTTCGATGGCATGCAATAATTTATCGTTATTATTCGTAATCATCGGACCGACAATATTATTGAAATCCCAGACGCTACCAGTCTGAATACTCGTAACAGCATCTTTCAGTTTACTCTTGAATATAGGGTCATTGTACGTTTCCTTTTCAACCAACAATAACGAACAGGCAGAACATTTTTGTCCGGCATTTCCGAACGCGGAACTTACTACATTCAGAATCGCATGATCCTGGTCGCCGGCTCCCGTAAGGATAATTGCATTCTTACCACCGGTCTCCGCCGATAACGGACAGGTAGGGTTGTTCTCCAACAGACGGAAAGCAGTATCTGTTCCTCCGGTCAGGATGATATGTTTAATGGATGGATGCGTAGTCAGGTAATTCAATGGTTCCCGGCCATCGCAACAAACGACCTGCAACGTTTCTTTCGGAACTCCTGCATCCCAGAAACAACGGGCAAATTCCCAGGCTACCGGCATCGCAACCGTAGCCGGCTTCAGGATAACCGTGTTTCCTGCGGCCAGCGCTGCAGCCACCCCTCCTACCGGAATGGCCAATGGAAAATTCCAGGGTGGGATTACCATAATAATTCCTTTGGGTTGTATGCTTACCGTTTCCAGATCCAGGAATTTTTTCATCGAAATCGGATAAAAACGGCAGAAATCAATGGCTTCGGAAACCTCCACATCGCCTTCCATAAAGGTTTTTCCGGTTATCGCCGACATACAACCGATCATATCTCCCCGGCGCTCACTCAGGTAGTAAGCTGTTTGATGTAAAATACGTTTGCGCTCCTCCATGGACGTTTTTCTCCATCCGGGAGCATCTGCTTCTGCTACCTGCAGGATTTCTTTTACTTGTTCCAGGTCCGACAGGCTGGTTTCACAAACACAAACATTATTATTCTGACTGCGATCCAGGTATTTGGTCCGCTTTTCCGTTATCACTTCTTCCTTTCCTACCTGAACAGGAATAATATAAGGTGTATCGGCCGTACTTTTCTTCCATTTTTTCCGGATCTGATCCGCCCATTCCCGATTGGGTTTCAGGTCAAAATTCGTATCCGGCTCGTTATGGAATTCTGTTGTCAGTTGTTCAGGAAGTGGTTTTTCATTCCGGTTCTGCTTACGGTAAGGCTCTGTATTGACCTTGTCTTTCAGATCGTAGGCCTCCTTGAATTGTTCATACAGGAAGGTCCAATGATCCGAACCGGGTTTCAGGTTAAATGAATAGCTCAGGAAATTATCCTTACCTGTGTTTTCATCCAACCGGCGCACCAGATAAGATACCGCATTCAGGAAATGTTCGTTTTTTACAACCGGAGTGTAAAGAATAATCTGCTTGTTCAACTTACGCATAACCCGGGGCAGGTGGTTAGCCATTCCTTCCAACATTTCAAAAGTAACATACTCTCCGACTCCGTTCTGTTCACTGAGGAGGTAAGCGTATGCAATAGTAAAGAAATTATGAGAAGCAACTCCGATATGAACCGCTTTCATGTTCTCCGGCTCCAATGCCCGGTCCAGGATATGCAGGTAGTTGGCATCCACTTCCACCTTGGTCGGTAATACCGGATTTTCCCAGCCACGGAGAGAAGAAATGATCGTCTCCATCTGAAGATTAGCCCCTTTCACCAAACGCACTTTGATCGGAGCTCCGCCACCGGACACCCGCTTGTGTGCAAACTCCAACAACTTTGTCTGAAAATTCCAGGCATCAGGCAGGTAAGCCTGAATAACAATCCCGGCTGTATAATCTTTAAACTGAGGAAGTCCCATCACGGTAGTAAAAACATCCAGCGTTAATTCGGTATCCTTGTATTCCTCCATGTCCAGGTTGACAAATTTGGGATGAGAGAACCCTTTTTCATCGATGTATGGGTAATCGATTGCCTGCTGATAAATTTTGGTCAGTCTTTTGCACAGTTCTTCTTTGCTTTGTATGTAGTTCAACGGGTGTAGTTGAGCGTAAATTCCGGATATTTTAATGGAAATATAATTGATATCGGCTTCTTTCAGCGCACCTAAGTAATGCATGTAGCGGTGATCGGCTTCCGAATTACCCAACACCACTTCCCCCAGAAGGTTCACATTCTGTCCGATTTTATCTTTCTTACGGGCGCCTAAGTGCTGGGTCAGCTTCGGTCTTTCCTCCTGGATAATCACTTTGTCGGTATCCATACGCAGCCGTTTCTTGAATATCGGAATAGCGATAAAATCAAAATAATACCCAAACCAGACAAATAATTTCAATAAAAAAGCATCGGTTTTACTAAAAAACGCAGGAACTCCATAACGCTGAATCAGGATTTTCATCCGCTTAGCCAGTCGCTTATTACTGCGAATTTGAGAAGATTCATCCAACATTTTGGACAACAACACTTTATCGTTAGGTCGTTGAACTAAAATCGCATATTTTCTCTGCTCTTTAAGTTCGTCTGTCGTCAATTCCTTTTCCGAATCCGAAAGAAATTGCCGGGCCCAGTCATGTACTTCTTGAATAGGGACTTGTTTCATGGTGTTCGTATCATTAGGTTTTACAAAACAAGCCGCAAGTTAGAATTTAAAATTCAAAAAAAAACGATTTCGGTTAAATATTTTTAACGAATCAAAAGGTCCCTGATTTACCGGTAATTTTCTGACTCTTCTGATCCGTTATCCGTTTCAAAAAAAATACATCAAAATTCATTTCCTTTCTAAATTTTCCCTACATTTGTAAGCAGAAGACATAAAAATATGAAAAAGGAAAGTTTAGTATCCATTGCCGACTGCACCAGAGAAGACATCCTCCGCCTGGTAGAAAAGGCCGAATTATTTGAAAAAAATCCGAATCGGAGTTTATTGGAAGGGAAGGTTTGCGCCACCCTTTTTTTTGAACCCTCCACCCGCACCCGCCTGAGTTTTGAAACGGCTGTCAACCGGCTGGGCTGACGAATCATCGGGTTTTCCGACGCAGCTACGACCAGCTCCTCCAAGGGCGAAACACTGAAAGATACCATCCTCATGGTCAGTAACTATGCCGACCTGATCATTATGAGACATTACCTGGAAGGCGCCGCCCGGTACGCTTCGGAAGTAACCAAAATTCCGGTTATCAATGCCGGAGACGGGGCCAACCAGCATCCGACGCAAACCATGCTCGACATCTACTCTATCTATAAGACACAGGGAACACTGGAGAACCTGCAGATCACCATGGTCGGCGATCTGAAATACGGACGAACGGTACACTCCCTGATCGTGGGAATGTCGCACTTCAAACCTACCTTTCATTTCGTAGCTCCGGAAGAATTACGCATTCCGGATCTGTATAAAAGTTTCTGTGACAAACAAGGCATCAGGTATTACGAATACACGGATTTTTCGGAAAACGTCATCAATGGCTCCGACATCCTCTACATGACAAGGGTACAACGCGAACGCTTTACCGACCTGATAGAATACGAAAAAGTCAAAAACGTATACATCCTGAAAAACAGTATGCTGAGTAACAGCAAAGAAAACCTGAGAATTCTGCATCCTCTTCCGAGAGTGAATGAAATTGCTTATGATGTCGACGATAACCCCAAAGCCTACTACATTGAACAAGCCAAAAACGGCGTTTTTGCCCGTCAGGCAATCATCTGTGATGTTTTGGGAATAGAGGTTTAATAATATAACAGTATGGCTAAGAATAAAGAATTACAAGTTGCAGCACTGGAGAACGGAACTGCTATCGATCACATACCTTCGGAACAATTATTCAAAGTTGTTTCGTTGCTCGAAATTGAAAACCTGACAACACGGGTAACGATCGGATACAACCTGGACAGTAAAAAAATGGGCAAAAAAGGCATTTTGAAAATTTCCGATAAGTTTTTCGAAGAAAACGAAATCAACCGGATCTCACTCATTGCCCCGAAAGTCAAGCTGAACATCATCCGGGATTATGAAGTGGTAGAAAAAAAACAGGTCAGCCTCCCTGACGAGATCAAAGGCATTGTTAAATGCAACAATCCTAAATGCATAACCAACAATGAGCCGATGACTACCCGCTTCCAGGTGATTGATAAGGAAAACGTGACGCTTAAGTGCATGTATTGTGAAATGAAGATCAAGAAAGAAGATATTGTCCTTTTATGAAGCAGAGTTGGAAACCGGGAACCCTGATTTATCCGGTTCCCGCGGTGATGATCACTTGCGGCAGTGACGAAAGTGAATATAATGTTTTTACGGTTAGCTGGACGGGAACGATATGTACGGATCCGGCCATGTGTTATATTTCCGTTCGCCCGGAACGCTACTCCTACCCGATACTGAAAAAAAACATGGAATTTGTTATCAACCTGACCACCCGTAAACTGGCTTATGCCACGGATTGGTGCGGCGTCCGGTCCGGAAAGGATTACAATAAATTTCAGGAAATGAAACTTACTCCGGGAAAAGCAGCTGTCGTACAGGCCCCGATCATTGAGGAATCTCCTTTGTGCATCGAATGCAGGGTACGGGAAGTTCTTGCTTTGGGAACCCATGATATGTTTATTGCCGAAGTCGTCAATATTCTGGCCGACGAACAATACATCGATCCCCAAACCGGTACTTTCAACATGGAACAAGCCGATTTGCTGGCCTATTCACATGGCAAGTATTACACCCTGGGAGAAATGATCGGCAAATTCGGCTGGAGCGTTAAAAAGAAAAAAGAATAATAACAATTTCCATGGTTAAGAAATGCATCCTGTTATTCATTTTTTACCTTACCGGAATCAACCTCATTGCACAGGAAGAGGTCTCCAGGAAAAATGAATACCCGGTTATCAACTGGGGAGTAAAAGTCGGATTGAATGCCTTGACATCCACCCATTACCGGGTTTATTCAGGAGAAAACCGATTGGACAACACCTCCATTACCAATAAAATCGGTTACCAGGGATCCTTGTTTCTACGCATCAACCTCGGCAACTTTTTTATGCAGCCTGAAATATCGTGGGATTACTACCGGGAGAGTTGTTCTTTTCCCGCTCCTTTTAATGGAAATCCTGCTGAAATTGCAACACTGGATATAAAAAATAACTATGCAGGGCTTAATGCGCTGGCCGGATACAATATTATCAAAGATGGCCCCTATCTGTTCAACGGTTATATCGGGTCCTCTTTCAAGTATAGTTACCTACGCAATTATTCGGTTATGGGGTCTGAATTCAAAGACCTGGATAAGGACTACAACATCAATGGAATTGTCGGTTTTTCCATCCATATTTCCAAGCTGTACCTTGATATCCGGTATGAAGTCAGCCGGCCCAATACCGACATCCATTTCGAGAAAGTAGAAGAAGCTCCCGGATATCTGAAGGATATTACCATCGAAAAAAATGAAAATATCCTCACCTTTTCCTGTGGAATGATGTTTTAATAAAAGAGTTGAAAAAAATTTCTACCTTTGTACTCAAATAAAAAAAGCTATTTTTTAATAATATTCAAATGAAAAGAGACGATTTAATCTTTGACATCATCGGTAAAGAATACCAGCGACAGTTGAAAGGCATCGAACTGATTGCTTCTGAAAATTTTGTAAGCGAACAAGTCATGCAGGCTATGGGTTCCTGCTTAACCAACAAATATGCAGAAGGTTACCCTGGCAAACGATATTATGGAGGCTGCGAAATTGTAGACCAAAGCGAGCAACTGGCGATCGACCGGCTGAAAAAAATATTCAATGCCGAATGGGCAAACGTACAGCCGCATTCGGGCGCTCAGGCCAATATGGCTGTGTTTATTGCCTGTTTGAATCCGGGTGATAAATTTTTAGGATTAAATCTCTCACACGGCGGACACCTAAGCCACGGATCTCCCGTTAACTTCTCCGGATTGGCTTACCATGCCCTGGAATACAATGTAGGTGAAACAACCGGGCGTGTAGATTACGACCAACTGGAACGGGTAGCTCAAGCCGAAAAACCCAAACTGATCATTGCCGGAGCATCTGCTTACTCCCGGGAATGGGATTATTCCCGTATCCGAAAAGTAGCCGACAGTATCGGTGCCATTTTTATGGTGGATATGGCACACCCGGCCGGATTGATTGCTGCCGGCTTGCTGGATAACCCGCTGAAATATGCCCATATCGTGACATCCACTACCCATAAAACCCTGCGTGGACCGCGTGGAGGTATTATCCTCATGGGAAAAGATTTCGAAAATCCCTGGGGAAAGACAACGCCGAAAGGTGAAATCAAAATGATGTCGGCTATCCTGGATTCTGCCGTATT
Source organism: Bacteroidales bacterium (assembly GCA_031553885.1). Taxonomy (GTDB): domain Bacteria; phylum Bacteroidota; class Bacteroidia; order Bacteroidales; family Azobacteroidaceae; genus JAVBKV01. The sequence goes on along the minus strand of JAVBKV010000040.1, from coordinate 57,927 downwards.
CCCCGGAATACAAGGCGGACCACTGGAACATGTCATCGCCGCCAAGGCCGTTTCTTTTGCCGAAGCCCTCGAACCTTCTTACAAGGAATACCAGGCGCAAGTCAAGAAAAATGCGGCAGTAATGGCCCAGGCTTTCATAGATAAAGGTTATACCATTGTTTCCGGAGGAACTGACAATCACCTGATGCTGGTAGACCTGCGTTCCAAATTTCCCAACCTGACCGGTAAGGAAGCCGAAAAAGCACTGGTAGCCGCCGATATCACGACCAACAAAAATATGGTTCCTTTCGACAGCCGCAGTCCTTTCCAGACTTCCGGTCTGCGTTTCGGAACTCCGGCTATCACTACCCGCGGAGCCAAAGAACCGTTGATGGGAGAAATCGTGGAACTGATCGACACCGTACTGTCAAACGTAGACAATGCTTCTACCATCAGAGCGGTAGCCGAAAAGGTAAATAATATCATGAAGGATTATCCTCTATTTGCGTGGTAAGATTCTTTTCCTGAGGTAAAATCTGAAAATAAGATGCGCTCCAAAGGTGAACAAAAACTTTTGGGGCGTATCTTTTTCATGAAAGAGAAGTATGAAGTTTTTGTATTCTTTTTTAACTGTTTTTTGCATAATTATTCGTATCATTGCAGCCTTAAAAAATTATTCTCAAAATTATATCACAATGAAAATACACGTTTATTTAATTGTCCTTGTATCGTGTCTGTTTTCGGCAGGCACTCATGCCCAGGACTCAAAAAGCAAGGCTTACATAGTTTCCAACGCGCATTTCGATTCTCAATGGAATTGGGATGTTCAGAAATCCATCAAGGATTATGTTTCCAAGACCTTGGATCAGAATTTAATGTTGCTGGAAAAGTATCCGGATTACGTATTTAATTTCGAAGGCGGAATCAAGTATTACTGGATGAAGGAATATTATCCTTTCCAGTATGAATTGATGAAAAAATACATCAAGGAGGGCCGCTGGCATGTAACCGGAAGCACCTGGGACGCGACAGACACCAACATTCCTTCTCCGGAATCATTTACCCGTAATATTTTATACGGACAACATTTTTACCGCGATGAGTTCGGCGTACAAGGTACCGACATCTTTCTTCCCGACTGTTTCGGTTTCGGATGGACACTTCCAACCATTATTACTCACTCCGGATTGATCGGGTTCTCTACACAAAAATTGCAGTGGAGAAATAGGCCGTTTTTCGGAAACAGTAAAATACCTTTCGAAATCGGTTTGTGGGAAGGCGTCGACGGTTCCCGGATCATGATGGTGGCAGATGCTCATAACTACACCACCAAATGGCCGGATGAAGATCTGAGCAATAATAAATCGTTAATCGAAATAACAAAGAAAAGTCCCATCCATACGGTTTATCATTATTACGGTACGGGTGATACCGGCGGTGCTCCCACCATCGAGTCGGTTCGTGCCGTCGAAAAAGGGGTGAAAGGAAATGGTCCTGTTGAAATTATCAGTGCAACCAGCGACCAGTTATACAAAGATTACCTGCCTTTCGATAAACATCCCGAATTACCCGTTTATAAGGGAGAATTATTGATGGATGTTCACGGAACAGGTTGTTACACTTCCCAGGCTGCGATGAAATTGTACAATCGCCGCAATGAATTACTCGGAGATGCTTCCGAGAGAGCTTCTGTCGCTGCAGACTGGCTGGGCGCTCTATCCTATCAGAAAACGGTTTTAACCGAGGCCTGGAAACGCTTTATCTGGCACCAGTTTCACGATGATTTAACCGGAACAAGTATTCCCCGCGCCTATGAATTTTCATGGAACGACGAACTGATCTCCATCCAGCAATTTTCCAATGTTCTGAGCAGTTCGGTAGGAGCTGTTTCCCGTGCCTTGAATACCCAGGTAAACGGTATTCCGGTCGTTATCTACAACCCGGTGGCAATTCCGGTTTCGGATGTGATTGAAGTGACTATCGATCTGCCGAAGGATTCAAAAAACATTGCCGTTTACAACGAAAAAGGACAACAGGTTCCAAGCCAGGTTGTTGAAAACAAAAATAAAACAGCTAAAGTATTAATCGCAGCCACAACTCCGGCTTGTGGTTATGTGGTATACGAGGTTCGTATGAGTTCTCCGACCAAGCAGAGTACTGCATTGAAAGCGGATGGAAACGTCATTGAAAACAGTATTTACAAAGTGACATTAGACAAAAATGGAGACATCGCATCCATCCTTGACAAACGTAGTCAACAGGAGTTAGTAAAACCGGGTAAGTCCATCCGCCTGGCTCTTTTCACCGAAAACGAATCTTTTGGATGGCCGGCATGGGAAATCCTGAAGAGAGAAATTGACAAAGATCCGATCTCCATTACAGACGGAGCAAAAATTTCAGTAGCAGAAAACGGTCCTCTCAGAGCAGCTCTTTGTATCGAAAGAACATACAATGAATCGACATTCAAACAATACATCCGCTTAACGGAAGGGGGTCAGAACGACCGGATCGATATTGTTAATGATATCCATTGGGAAACAACCAACGCATTGCTTAAAGCTGAGTTTCCGCTGAACGTTTCCAATCCGAATGCTACTTATGACCTGGGAGTCGGAGTGGTGGAAAGAGGCAATAATACACCAACGGCTTACGAAGTACATGCTCAATACTGGGCCGATCTGACAGATAAAACCAACAGTTACGGCGTTTCCGTACTGAACAACTGCAAATACGGTTGGGATAAGCCCGATGACAATACGATCCGTTTGACTTTATTGCATACTCCGAAAACAAAGGGCGGTTATTCCTACCAGAACAAACAGGATTTTGGCAATCATAAATTTACTTACTCCATTGTCGGGCACACTCATGATTTCAGGGAGGCTAAAACAGTATTGAAAGCTGAAGTGATGAATCAGCCGATGCAGGCTTACGTAACCGGAAAACATACCGGAACATTAGGCAAATCATTCTCATTTGTCAGAATGAATAATGAAAATGTCGTTTTGAAAGCCGTAAAACAAGCGGAAAAATCAGATGAGTATGTAGTCCGTTTGTATGAAACAACGGGAAAAAGCACCCAAACAGGCAGCTTGTCATTTATTTCGGATATCGTTTCCGCCAAGGAAATAAACGGTGTGGAAGATGAAACCGGAAGTGTTTCTTTCGCCGGAAAAGAATTGAAGTTTGAAATCAAACCTTTCAGTATGAAATCGTTCAAAGTGAAATTGAAAGGTCCGGAAAATACAATTGCCGCCGTTCAATCGGTTCCGGTAAAATTACCATACAACATGAAAGTTGCTTCTTATAACGCTTATTACAGGGATGCCAACTTTGACGGTAAAGGAAATTCCTATTCGGCAGAATTATTACCGTCGGAAATTATTTTCAAAGGAATTAACTTTAATTTAGCCGGAGGAGATGAATTAAACGGCGTAAAATGTAAAGGAGATACGATCGATCTGCCTCAGGGTAATTTTGATAAACTGTATTTACTAGCCGCCGCCACTCAACAAGATACCCGGATTAAATTTGTGATCGATGGAAAAAAACAGGAAATGATCGTCCCGAGTTATACCGGATTCATTGGACAATGGGGACATACCGGCCATACAGATGGGTATATGAAGTCTGCTGATATTGCCTACGTAGGAACTCACAAACACAATATTACCACCGGAGACGTGCCTTACGAATTTACTTATATGTTCAGCCTGGCACTAAACATACCGAAATATGCAAAACAACTGGTTTTACCGAACAACCCGAGAATTGTTGTTTTTGCAGGTACTATGGCAATGGACAATAATAATTGTGTTGTTCCTGCAACCGATCTGATGAAAGTAGATCTGCAAAACAAAGAAACTTCAACAGAGACTTTTGTCAAAACCAATCTGTTGTGGAACAAGCCGGTCATCGAAAAATCAGGAGAGGTGAACCGTCGCGAAAAAGCAGAATTTGCCATTGATGATGATATCAATACCAAGTGGTGCGACATCAGCGACACCAAGCCTAAATACATCACCGTCGACCTGGGTAAAGAAGAATCCATACGAGGCTGGTCCGTTTTCCATGCCGGTCTGGAATCATTAGATTACATTACCAAGGAATACAGCCTGCAAATCAAGTTGAATGCGAACGACGAATGGAAAACAGTGGATACAGTTCATGATAACACAGCCCTTGAAACGGACCGGTTATTGAAAGAACCTCAAAAAGCCCGTTACATTCGTTTATCAATCACCAAACCGGATCAAAGCGAAGGTAACGACGCCCGCATTTATGATTTCTGGGCATATTAAAATTAACTAAGAACTAAGAACTAAGAACTAAGAATTAAAAATGTCTCTTATATCTTTCATTGTTATTAGATAATAAGCATTCTTAGTTTTTAGTTCTTAGTTAACATTTCGTTGATCGCTACAGCCGCGTTTCTCCCCGACTCAATGGCCCTCACCACCAGGCTGGCACCCAGTGTAACATCACCTGCCACAAATACGTTTTCAACCGATGAACGGTTATTCGTGATATTTGCTGCATTTCCCCGGGCATCGTATTCAATCCCCAGATCATCCAGCAAGCCTTCATGGACCGGATGTAAAAAACCCATGGACAAAAGGACCAGATCCGCCCGGATGATCTCGGATCTTCCGGTTTCCCTCATTTCCATTTTTCCATCGACAGATCTGATCCATTCTACTTCTGCCACTTCGACTCCGGTGACTTTTCCATTTTCTCCCAGGAAACGCTTTGTTGCCAGGTTCCAGCGGCGAATACAACCTTCTTCATGCGAACTCGATGTTTTCAGAATATTCGGATACATCGGCCAGGGAGTATCCGGATTCATCCCGGATGGTGGTTGCGGAAGGATTTCAATCTGAATGACCTGATCGGCCTTTTGCCGGACAGAAGTTCCCACACAATCCGAACCGGTATCTCCACCTCCGATTACCAGCACCTGCTTTCCCTTTGCAATGATCGGTCTGAGAACTGTCGTTCCGGCAAGCACCCTGTTTTGCTGTTGCAGGAATTCCAGGGCAAAATGAATCCCCTTCAAATCCCTTCCTTCTACTTTTAGATCTCTCGGATGACCCGCCCCTATGGCCAGACAAACCGCATCAAAATCCGAAGACAGCCGTTTTCCGGTTATTTCTTTCCCTATGTTTACTCCACAATTAAAAATAATTCCTTCTGTTCTTAACATATCCAGCCTCCGGTCAATCACCCCTTTGTTCAATTTAAAATCCGGAATTCCCAAACGAAGTAAACCACCAGGCATCTCATCTTTTTCAAATACAACAACCGTATGCCCCAACTTATTCAGGATATCAGCAACAGCTAAACCAGCCGGTCCGGAACCTACGACTGCCACTCTCTTCCCTGTACGAATCCGGGGAGGCCGGGGTTTGATATATCCTTCCAGGAAGGCATGCTCCGCTAAAGCAGCCTCATTTTCCCGAATCGTTACCGGTTGTTGCTCACTCAACATCAGTACACAGCTTTTTTCGCACAAAGCAGGACAAACCCTTCCGGTAAATTCAGGAAAATTATTCGTAGAAACCAATACTTCATACGCTTCCTGCCATTTTCCACGGGATAATAGATCCTGCCACTCGGGCATCCGGTTGCCCAACGGACAAGACCAATGACAAAACGGAATGCCGCAATCCATACAACGGGACGCCTGTAAGATGCGGTCCTCGCTATTCAACGTTTGTTCAACCTCTCCAAAATCGGCAACCCGCTCCATCACCGGCCGGTAACCGGCTTCTTTTCTTTTTATTTTTAAAAACGAACCATACATATTGAATTAAGAGTTAAGAGTTAAGAGTTAAGAATTGATAAGAGTTATCCATAAAAACTTTTAACTCTTAATTCTTAACTCTTAACTAATTAATAATCATATTCGACTTGTGCTATCTTATTTTTTATCGCTTCCATTTTCTCCTCCTGCAATACCTTTTTATATTCGATCGGAGTCACTTTAATGAAGTGGGGAAGATGATTCTCCCAATCATCGAGGATTCTTTTTGCTAAGGGGCTTTGCGTATAAAATGCATGAGCAGTGATCAGACCATGTAGTTCCCTGTTATCGGAATGATCTTCGATCAAGGAAAGTTCAACCATTTCCATGTTGCAGAAATAATCAAAATTACCTTCCAGATCGAGAATATAGGCCAGTCCTCCACTCATTCCCGCAGCAAAATTCTTTCCGACGGAACCAAGTACTACTGTTCGTCCTCCGGTCATGTATTCGCAGCAATGATCTCCCGTACCTTCCACAACAGCAATGGCGCCACTGTTTCGTACACAAAAACGCTCTCCTACCTGGCCGTTGATATAGACCTCCCCGGAAGTAGCTCCGTAAAGCAGCGTATTTCCGGCAATAATATTATTTTCCGGTCGAAAAGAAGCTGTATGCGGAGGAATCAATGAGATATGTCCCCCTGAAAGTCCCTTACCGAGGTAATCATTGGCTTCACCTTCCAACCGAAAGGATATACCATTTGTCAGAAATGCCCCGAAACTCTGCCCGGCAGAACCTTTGAAATCCACATGAATCGTACCCGCTTTCAACCCGTCATTACCATACCGCTTGGCGACTTCTCCCGACAACATAGCCCCGACCGACCGATCTGTATTCCCGATCAACCGGTTTATTTTTACCGGAATCGATTTTTCGATCGACTGCCTGGCTTTCCGAATAAGTTCTTTGTCCACAACAGAATCCGTTTTATGATCCTGTTCTTTTGTCCAACGAATATCGTTACCGTTATTGACGAAATAAAGTAATCGGGAAAAATCGATTTTGGAAGCCTTCGGATGTGTATCCAACTTTCGCACTTCAATCAGATCCGTCCGTCCCACGATCTCATCAAGGCTTCGGAATCCCATTTCAGCCAGGTGTTCGCGTACTTCTTCAGCTAAAAAAGTCATGTAATTGACCAGGTATTCCTGTTTTCCCCGGAAACGTCCCCGAAGCTTTTCATCCTGGGTTGCAATACCGACCGGACAGGTATTCAGGTGACATTTACGCATCATCACACATCCTAATACAATCAAAGCACTGGTAGCAAAGCCAAATTCCTCTGCACCCAGTAAAGCCGAAATGATAATATCTTTCCCCGTTTTTAACTGTCCATCAGTCTGTAAGCGTACAAATCCCCTCAACCCGTTCATAACCAGGGTTTGTTGTGTTTCAGCCAGCCCTAGCTCCCATGGAGTTCCTGCATGCTTGATCGAACTGACCGGACTGGCTCCTGTTCCACCTTCCGAACCACTGATGATAATAGCATCGGCTTTCGCTTTGGCAACACCTGCTGCAATTGTTCCGACCCCGCTCTCTGCTACCAGTTTGACACTGATGCGCGCCTGCGGATTCACATTTTTCAAGTCGAAAATCAATTGAGCCAGATCTTCTATGGAATAAATGTCGTGATGAGGAGGTGGTGATATCAATGTAATCCCAGGAATCGAGTGACGGGTTTTTGCGATAACCTGATCCACTTTAAATCCCGGAAGCTGTCCTCCTTCTCCGGGCTTGGCACCCTGGGCAATCTTGATTTGCAGTTCGTCGGCGTTGACCAGGTATTCCGTAGTCACGCCGAAACGTCCAGATGCAATCTGCTTGATGGCACTTCTCCGGCTCAATCCATCGCTTTCGGGTTTGAAGCGAACAGGATCCTCCCCTCCTTCTCCGGTATTGCTTTTCCCCTGCAACCTGTTCAAGGCGACAGCAATGGTCTCATGAGCCTCTTTACTGATCGAGCCGAATGACATGGCTCCGGTTACAAAACGGCGAGTAATTTCCGAGACCGGTTCCACTTCCGAAATCGGTATAGGATTTCGCTTATAATACAGAAAATCGCGTAGGAAGGCCGGCTGCATTTTCTCATCGACAATCCGGGTATATTCCTTGAATTTAGCATAATCCCCCAGACGGGTAGCCAACTGCAGTTTGGAAATCGTCTCCGGATTCCAGGCATGCTGTTCCCCGTCTTTTCTCCAGGAATAAAAACCCTCGCTCCGGACAGGTATGGCCTCATCTGTCTGATGACCGTAAGCTTGAAGATGGGTAGTCAATGTATCCCGGACAACATCCTCGAGATCGATTCCTTCGATGCGGGAAACCATTCCTTTGAAATAAGCACCTAATAGCCGGGAACTGATACCCACTGCCTCAAAAATCTGCGCTCCGCGGTAACTTCTCAGGGTAGAAATTCCCATTTTGGATAAAATTTTCAGCAAGCCTTTATTGACTGCTTTGATGTAGTTCTTTTCTGCAGTGTGATAATCCAGTTGAATTTCATGATTTTCCACGTTGTCATTCAAAATAGCAAAAGCCATATAAGGATTGACTGCACTGGCTCCGAATCCGAACAACAAAGCAAAATGCATGACTTCACGCGCTTCGGCTGTCTCCACGACGATGGCAATCTGCATCCGCTTCCGTTTGTCTATCAGGTGATGATGAACGGCAGAAACCGCCATTAGCGAAGGAATGGCTGCCTGCGTTTCACTTACATCCTTATCACTGAGAATAATATAGCTATAACCCTCATCCACTGCATTTTCCGCTTTTCGGCATAGTTCCTCCAATGCTTTTTCCAACATCTGTGCTGCCGCTGATGAGTCATTGGGAATATCGAATAATATATTAATAGTCAGAGTCTTAAAACCTTTGTATTCCAGGTGGCGCAAAATATCCAGATCCCGGTTGTTGATTACCGGACTTTGCAGCTTAACCATCTTACATAAATCCGGTGAAGGCTCCAGTAAGTTTGCTTCCTGACAGCCAATATAAAGGGACAAGGACATCACTAACTCTTCCCGGATCGGATCGATCGGCGGATTGGTCACCTGAGCAAACAATTGCCGGAAGCAATTAAATAACCGTTGCGGTTTTTCCGAAAGAATTGCCAAAGGAGTATCGTTTCCCATCGAACCGATCGGTTCCTTTCCTTCGGTAGCCATCGGCAGGATAATCTTTTCAATTTCTTCCCGGGTATACCCGAAAACGCCCAGTTTTTGAACCAGTTTATCTATGCTGTATTTTACCGTTCTTCCTGAAGAAATTTTAGAAAGAATAATCCGGTTTTTACTCAACCATTCGGAATAAGGATAAGCATTGGCCAATTCTTTCTTTAAATCTTCATCCTGATAAATTTTGCCTTCAAAGGTATCTATCATCAGTATTTTTCCGGGTTGTAACCGTCCTTTTTCCCGGATCTCGGCAGCTTCGAAAGGCAATACGCCGGCTTCGGATGCCATGACTAAGATATCGTTATGGGTAATCAGGTAACGGCACGGGCGTAATCCGTTCCGGTCCAGCATTCCTCCGGCATAACGACCGTCTGAAAACAAAAGAGTGGCCGGCCCGTCCCAGGGTTCCATCAGAATACTGTGGTATTCATAAAATGCCTTTAATCCGGAAGACAACGGATTTTTTTCATTCCAGCTTTCCGGAACCAGCATAGCCAATGCATGCGGAAGGGTTTTCCCCGACATCAACAGAAACTCCAATACATTATCCAACGAGGCGCTATCACTCATCCCCGGTTGAACAACAGGGAAAATATCATCCTTTTCACCCAGTCCCGGAACTTCCAGAATACTTTCCCTGGCCTCCATCCAATAACGGTTTCCCCGGATCGTATTGATTTCTCCGTTGTGTCCGAGTAAACGAAACGGCTGAGCCAGTTCCCAGGAAGGAAAAGTATTGGTACTGAAGCGGGAATGAACCAACGCCAAAGCACTTGTAAAATAAGGACTGGTCAGATCCGGGAAATAATCACGTAACTGGGTTGAAGTAAGCATGCCTTTATACACAATACGCTGGGAAGACAAACTCACTATATAAAAACAGCTTTTTTTGCCTGGAGTAAGAGCCTGTATTTTTTTCTCAGCCTGTTTACGAACGATGTACAATTTACGTTCCAGATCAGCCTGGGAAGAAAACTTGTTTTCAATGACAAAAACCTGCCGGATTGCCGGCTCATTGGAACGAGAGATTTCACCGAGAATATCGCTGTTTACAGGAACCTCCCTCCAAGCAAGCAATTCCAATCCGTTTTTTTCTATCGTTTGTTGCAACACATCCAGGTACAAGCCTGCCTGCTCTTTATCCTTGGGCAGAAAGATCAACCCGGTTCCATACTTTCCTTTTTCCGGGACCGGAATTCCCTGAAGCAGAATGAACTCATGAGGAATCTGCAACAATATTCCGGCACCGTCACCTGTCTTATTATCCGCACTCTCAGCTCCCCGGTGAAGCATATTTTCCAGCACCTGCAATCCTTTCTCAACGATATCATGGGATTTATTCCCATGAATATCAGCTAAAAGACCGACACCGCAAGAGTCGTGCTCGTACTCGGAAGTGTATAATTTTTTTGATGACATCATTTTTTTAATTCTACTGCATTTATCGTATAAACAAAAGCTCCCTGTACTTCGGTAGCGTCCACATTTCATTATCTACCGTCAATTCCAGTTTGTCGATGTGATAACGGATCTGATCAAAATAAGGAGCAATTTTTTCGCAATACTGGATCGCTTTTTCTCTTTCGTTTTCAATTTTATTGGCAACTTTACGAGCTTCGACCATTTCATCGACCATCGTCTTGATAAAATTGAGGTGATTAGCTATATTTTCAATAATATCCAGGTTTTGTCCGGCAATTTTCTTCGCCGTTTCCGGATCGTACAGCGCATGTATTTTAGAAACGTTATCAAGCAATAATCCCTGATAACGGGTGGCTACCGGAATGATATGGTTCATCGCCAGATCACCTAATACCCGCGCTTCAATCTGGATTTTCTTGGTGTACTGCTCCCACTTGACTTCGTTACGCGCATGTAACTCTTTTTCGTTCAGGACATTTGTTTCTCCAAATAAAAGAGTACTTTGCGGAGTAAGATATGCATCATAAATATAAGGTATCCGTGTTTCACAATCCAGGCCACGCCGGGCTGCCTCTTTTCTCCATTCGTCACTGTAGCCGTTACCATCAAAACGAATGTTCTTCGACTCTTTGATATTTTTCTTAACAATGGAATAAATAGCCGCTTCTTTTTTCATTCCGTTGGAAATCAGATCATCAACTTCCGATTTGAACAACTTCAACTGCCCTGCGACTGCGGTGTTGAGCGCCAACATCGCTGCGGCACAATTAGCCGAAGAGCCTACAGCCCGGAATTCAAACCGGTTACCGGTAAATGCAAACGGAGAAGTCCGGTTCCGATCGGTATTGTCTACCAGGATTTCAGGAATATGACTGAGAGATAAATGAGTTCCGGCTTTTTCCTTCACCTCAATATCTTTCAACTCAATACTGGATTCCAGTTCATCCAGTAAAGCCGAGATCTGAGTTCCCATGAACACCGAGATAATGGCGGGAGGTGCTTCGTTAGCTCCCAAACGATGCGCATTGGTGGCAGAAGAAATACTGGCTTTCAATAAGGCATTATTCTTATAAACAGCCATCAACACATTGGAAATAAAGGTAATGAACTGTAGGTTCTGTTTGGCATTCTTACCCGGTCCCATTAAGTTAACTCCTGTATCCGTACCTAACGACCAGTTGTTGTGCTTACCGGATCCGTTAATTCCTTTGAAAGGTTTTTCATGCAGCAATACCCGGAAATAATGACGACGGGCAACCGTTTTCATGACCGACATAAGGAGCAGATTATGGTCTACAGCCAGGTTACACTCTTCAAAAATCGGAGCCAATTCAAATTGATTCGGGGCAACCTCATTGTGACGTGTTTTCACCGGAATACTTAGCTTGTAACATTCGTATTCCAGGTCACGCATAAATGCAACCACACGGGTAGGAATCGCCCCGAAATAATGATCTTCCAACTGTTGATTTTTAGCACTTTCATGTCCCATCAAGGTCCGGCCGGTAAGAACCAGGTCGGGTCGGGATGCATACAAAGCCTCGTCAACCAGAAAATATTCCTGTTCCCAGCCTAAGTAAGAAAATACCTTTTTAACATTCGGATCAAAATACCGGCATACCTCCGTAGCCGCTTTATCGACAGCCTGGATGGATTTCAGCAAAGGCGTTTTGTAATCCAGCGCCTCCCCTGTATAAGAAATAAAGACGGTCGGGATACACAAGGTATCATGAACGATGAATGCAGGGGATGAAGGATCCCATGCCGTATATCCACGTGCTTCGAAGGTATTCCGGATCCCCCCGTTCGGAAAACTGGAAGCATCGGGTTCCTGCTGTGCCAATAATTTACCGGAAAACTCCTCTATCATTCCGCCGTTACCATCAAAATTAACAAAAGCATCGTGCTTTTCCGCCGTTCCGTCGGTAAGCGGATGAAACCAATGCGTATAATGTGTCGCACCCATTTCCATGGCCCACATGCGCATACCCGCCGCCACATGATTAGCAACTTCCCTGTCCAACGATTCTCCTTTATCGATCGCATTCAATACCAGATTTAACGTATCCCCGGACAAGTATTTCCGCATGTTTTTCCTGTCAAAAACATATTTTCCAAAATAAGCGGACGTTTTTTCCACCGGTGGAATCACTTCTATCGCCTTCCTGTTGGAGGCCTCTTTTACTGCTTCGAACCTTAAACTCAACATAATTTTTTAAGTTAAGAGTTAAAAGTTAAGAATTAAGAGTTAATTTGTTAAGTTTGGTTGCTTGTTAAAAACAACTCTTAACTTTTAATTCTTAATTCTTAACTAAATCATTTCAATACTATATTATTCTCCCTGCACTCCTGCACCATTTCCTCCGGCCAGATACTTGCCTGTACCTCTCCGATATGAGCACAACGCAAGAAGAACATGCAAAGGCGGGACTGACCGATACCTCCGCCTATGGAAAGCGGAATTTTGTCATTCATCAGGCTTTGATGGAAGAGCAATTCCAAGCGTTCTTCACAATTCCTGATTTTTAGTTGTCTTACTAAAGCTGTTTTATCCACACGAATACCCATGGACGAAATTTCAAATGCCGATTGCAGAACCGGATTCCATACAATAATGTCCCCGTTCAGACCTTTATAACCGTTCAGAGTCGGAGTACTCCAGTCGTCGTAATCCGGCGAACGTCCGTCATGGATTTTTCCATCGGGTAATTCTCCTCCTATGCCAATGATAAAAGCAGCTCCATACTTTTTCGCAATAAGGTTTTCTCTTTCCTTTGGAGACAGATCAGGATACCTTTTCTGCAAATCTTCAGTATGCACAAAGTGAATTTCTTCCGGCAATAACGGCTGAATCTGCGGATACATTTCACCAATGACCTTTTCTGTGTTTTTTAATGCTTCATAAATTTTTTCTACAATCGACCAAAGAAGTTTCAGGTTTCTTTCTTCCGGGGTAATCGTTAGTTCCCAATCCCACTGGTCAACGTAAAGCGAATGAATATTATCCAGTTCTTCATCGGCACGAATCGCATTCATATCGGTATAAAGTCCTTGGCCGGGCTGAATACCGTAAGCACCCAGCTTCATTCGTTTCCATTTAGCCAATGAATGCACGATTTCCGCTTTTTTTCCACCGACCGCCGGAATTTCAAAAGAAACAGGGCGTTCGATTCCATTGAGGTTGTCATTAATACCTGTACCCGCAAGTACAAATAAAGGAGCTGTTACTCGTCTCAGGTTCAAAGCCTGGGACAATTCTTCCTGAAACCGGAGTTTCACTTGTTTGATGGCTTGTTCCATTTCTTCGGGAGCAAGCGTAGGCGAATAGCCTTGAGGAATAAAGAGTGACATATTATTTTAGTTAAGAGTTAAGAGTTAAAAATGAAGAGTTTGTTGATGAAGTTATGGTTACTAATGAAAAACGACTCTTAACTCTTCATTCTTAACTCTTAACTAAATTATTCTACTAACTCAAAATCAGATCCATATCGTTCATCGTGCTGGCTCCTGTCGAGTCCGATGTGTTCACTTTCAGGAGAAACACGCATTTTCACAATTTGATTAGTTATCCAATACAATGCATAAGAAACCAGAATACTTTCTCCGACAGTCACGTATCCGGCCGAAGGAGTAATACCTACAAGCCCGGCAACCGCTCCCACCGCAGCTCCCATGGCCGACATTTTATGCCCGCGTAGTCCGTCAAAAAACACCCAGGTAAGCATTGCCACAGCGGAAGCGGTATTGGTATTCAGAAAAGCTTTGATTGCAACTCCATCGGCAGCTAAAGCAGATCCGGCATTGAATCCGAACCAACCGATCCACAATAAAGCTGTACCTAACAGAACGAACGGAATATTGGCAGGACGATGAACACTCTTCCCATTCCTTTTTCCAAGAAAAATCGCACCGGCCAAAGCGGCAACCCCGGAAGAAGCGTGAACGACAATTCCTCCTGCAAAGTCAATCACCCCCATTTGCTTGAATAATCCTTCCGGATGCCAGGTACAATGAGCCAACGGCGCATAAACAAAAATAGAAAAGAGTAACATAAAAACGATGTACGAAGAAAAACGAACCCGTTCTGCAAATGAACCCGTGATCAACGCCGGAGTGAGAATGGCAAATTTCATCTGGAACAAAGCAAATAATGCCAACGGAATCGTCGGAGCTAAAAATGAAGAAACACCGGTTCCGACTCCGTCAAACATGAAAAAGGTTGCCGGATTGCCAATAATTCCTCCTATATCCTCCCCGAATGTGAGACTGAATCCGAAAATCACCCACAACACACTGATAATCCCCATGGCTATAAAACTTTGTAACATGGTAGATATCACGTTCTTCACCTTCACCATTCCTCCATAGAAGAAAGAAACTCCCGGAGTCATCAGCAGAACCAGTATTGTAGCTGTCAACATCCAGGCTACATCAGCCATGTGAATGTCGGGGCTTATGCCCGCATACAAATCTTCTCCTTCAGGATATATTAATCCTAATATGCTTATTATTACAATAAAACCGAATGAAATAATCCAACGCTTTTTCATTGATACCAACAATTAATAATTAATTAAATACAATATGCATTTTCACCCGCCCACCAATAATCAGTAATTGCAAACGATAGATTTTTAATCGCATACTTACGAAGTCCCCTCCTAACGAAAAATCAGGACCCTGAGCACTTGAAATACCTGATACCAGCATGATCATTTGTATTGTAATTATTGTTTTTTTCATCTTTTTGCCAATTAGAACTAAACTCCAAACTCTTTTAATTAAGATATACAATTCTCTCTTCGACAGAAAATCCATATTCTTCGAACCTTTTTGAAACGGAACATGAATCATCCTGTTCCAATTTCTTTTATATGTTATTAACTACCCCCCGGCGGGGGTTTTGTATGCGGGGGTATAAACTGTAATTGCGAATCGTTTTCATAACCTGAATTTGCCTAAAAAACTAATACCTAAATAATTAATCCCTCTTTTACAGATATTTTCATCTATACGACTCTGCAAATTTATACTTTTTGTTTTTAAAATAAAATAAAAATAATCATTTTGTTTATATTTTATTTTAAATTTAACATTTTGACATAAAATACAATCATAAACTTTCCAAATGAACAAATAAAAAGAAAATAAAAAAATGACTGATTCAATCCCTGTCAAACTAGTTCATTTTGCCTTATCTTTGTGTAAAAATGTGTGCAATTATCAAAGATAAAACTCATGAAAAAAATCCTTATCACTCTATTCATTCTGGTTTCGGTCAATTGCCTGGCTATTAATAACAAACTCAAAGAAAGACTTGATTCGATCCAGGAAATCGCTCAAATAGAAACCCTGGAGTCGGACCTTTATCCGGAAAAATACCTCATCCGTTTTACCCAATTGATCGATCCGAAGAATCCTGCTGCCGGAACATTTACCCAACGGGTCATTATTTCTCACATAGACTTCGACCGGCCGACGGTCATTATTACCGAAGGATACGGAGCTGCAGGCGGACTGAATCCGAAGTATCACGAAGAACTTTCCCGTTTATTCAATACGAACGTCATACAGGTAGAACACCGTTATTTCCTGGAATCAACCCCTGATTCCCTGAACTGGAATTACCTGACTGCAGAAAATTCGGCATACGATTTACATCATGTAACCAACGCATTCAAACCGATCTACCCCGGCAAATGGATCAGTACCGGAATCAGCAAAGGGGGACAAACCGTTATGATCTACCGGGCGTTCTTCCCGGACGATATAGACATATCCGTACCTTACGTAGGACCTCTTTGCCGCAGCGTAGAAGACGGACGACACGAACCTTTTCTGGAAAAGAAAGTAGGAACCAAAGAAGAACGTCAGTCCGTTTTCAGGTTTCAGAAAGAAGTCCTGAAACGCCGGACAACCATGATTCCTCTGCTGGAAGATTTTTGTCAGGAAAAAGGATATGCATTCAACATGCCCATGGACGAGGTATTGGATTATTGTGTACTGGAATATGCATTTTCTTTCTGGCAATGGGGTTCAAAGGCATCTGAAATCCCTTCAGTCGAAGCTACGGATCAGGAAATTTTCAACTACCTCATGAAACTAAGCAATCCCGATTATTTTTCAAAAGACAAACCGATATCTCCTTTCTTTGTACAGGCTGCCCGGGAACTGGGATACTATGGATACGATACCAAGCCTTTCAAAAAGCTCCTATCCATCAAAAACACAAAAGGTTACCTGAATCGGATCATGTTACCGGAAAGCGCAGGAACCATACGTTTCAACCCGTCCTTATATAAAAAAGTATCTGCCTACCTGAAAAAGAACGATCCCAAGATGATTTGTATCTATGGAGAAATCGATCCCTGGACAGCTCCCCGTGTACCGGATTCTGCTTTCAAAGGAAAGAAAAATATGAAACTCTGCATACAACCCGGCGGAAGCCATCTTGCCCGCATCAGTAATATGCCGGAAGATATGAAAAAACAAATTATCGATCAGATTAATCGCTGGTTGGAAGAATAATATCATTTAAATATATAGCAGCAAAAAAGGCGAAAACGCTTATTTTTGCGAAATGCCGAACTATCAATTCAGATATAGAGGATAAATTTTTCAATGGATATTAAAATCTAGATAAAGAGACTTATCTCTAAAAGCAGGCATAGTATCAATAAAATAAAAATATCCATCTTCTCCTTTCAGAACATTCCCTTCATGAAGGTCTGCTATTTCAATCAGATCATTCCAGAAAGAGTAATGTCTTTCATTAGTAAAACCAGCCTCGTACATAAACTTAGAAAGATTATCTTTAGGATTCGTCTCCCGGCCTTTAATGAATACCTGTTTGAGAACAAACGCAAATCCTTTGATAGTTTTGGTAAAACCTATTAATTCATACTTTGTTGGAGGGAAAAGGGAGTTATGGATAGAAATACGGTTATCTATAAATTCAAAAGGAGTATCAGAGTTAATATAATGAAAAACTTTATTTACATACTGCCCCCCTTTTTCAAGATAAACCTCGGCCTCTGCTCCATTTTTATTGTCAATTCGGTTCCAGTTTTTTTTATGTATTCGTGATCAAACCATATATTCTCATATCTAGCATATTTTTCAAGTAATTGTTCCTGAATTAATGCTTGATCTTCGCTTGTATCTGATAGGTTTGTTTCCGGGCTTGTTCCAAGGAGACAGGATGCTTCAACATTTCTTCGACCCCCTTCAATGCGGCCTCGTTCACCTTCTGAAAAGAGACGACAAATCTGTCTGCTTCCCTCCATAACATTTTTTGCTGTCTGCTTGAGATTTTCATAATCCACGTTACTTACACTTAATCATAGATATTATACAAATGTATAGTTTTTTATAATGGGAAACAATAACTATACTATTTTTTACAGTATTTTAAATAAGAGAGGCCTTACTGTCCTCTCTTATTTATATATTCTACAATCCACTGCCCTACTTCGGAAGTTCTATACGCCTTTCCGGTTTCGGCAATATCCTCTGTAACAACCTTCGCTGCCATGGAAGCATCGACTGCATCACGAATCAGTTTTCCTTCTTCATGCAATCCGAAAGCATATTCAAACATCAATGCTGCAGAAAGAATAGTAGCCAACGGGTTGGCAATGTCTTTGCCTGCGGCCTGCGGATAGGAGCCGTGAATCGGTTCGAATACGGAAGTATGAATACCGATTGAAGCCGAGGGCAGCATACCCAAAGAGCCGGTGATTACGGAGGCCTCATCGGTCAGGATATCGCCGAACATATTTTCGGTCACCATCACATCGAAACGCTTGGGCCATTGAATAATCTGCATGGCAGCGTTATCCACAAACATATATTCCGTTTCGACATGCGGATATTCTTTTTCGATCTGCTGGGCTACCTGCCTCCACAAACGGGAAGTGCATAACACGTTGGCTTTATCAACTACCGTTACTTTTTTCCTTCTTTGTTCAGCATACTGATACGCCAAACGTACAATACGCTCAATTTCTTCTACAGTATAAACACAGGTATCATAAGCTGTCTGCCCATCCTCACTCCTGCCCTGCGGGCGTCCGAAGTAAATACCTCCGGTCAGTTCACGGATACACATAAAATCAGCTCCTTCGATTAATTCGGTACGAAGAGGTGATTTGTGTAACAACGACGGAAAAGTGGTAACCGGGCGAATGTTGGCATATAATCCGAGTTTTTTACGCATAGCCAGCAAACCCTGTTCCGGACGCACCTTAGCCGAAGGATCGTTGTCGTATTTCGGAGAACCGATAGCGCCGAACAGCACCGCATCCGAGGATATGCACAACTCATGCGTGGAATCTGGATACGGATTTCCCACTGCATCGATAGCACAAGCTCCGACCAGTGCATGTTCATAACACAATTCATGTCCGAATTTATCACATACGGTCTCTGTTACTTTCAGAGCTTGCTCAACAATCTCCGGCCCGATGCCATCACCGGGTAACACTGCAATAGTTAATTTCATATTGTTATTTTATTTTCTTTTAAATTTCACATACTTGGGAGTAGAAGGAACATAATCGTCATTATCCCACAACGAACTGGTAATCATCAGATCGGCACTATAACGGTTGCAGGCAATAGGTACATTGTGTATCCGACACTGACGCAACAGCATCTGAATGTCAGCTTCATGCGGCTGAGGACTTAAATCATCAATCAGAAAAATCGCCAGATTAACCTGGTGCCTGACAACCAACGCAGCAATTTCCGCATCACCACCCAAAGGCCCGGAATTCATACAAATGATTTCCGCTTCCACCCCTTTTTCTTCGAAAGCCTTCCGGATCAGCCCTCCGGTTGTTCCCGTACAAATCAGTTGATGCCTGGACAGAGTCCCCGCATTGAATACCGCCCATTCCACCATATCCGCTTTCCGCTGATCGTGAGCCACGAGGGCAATTGTAAGTCTTTTGTTCATAGTTTTAACTTTTACGTCCCCAATATTAATACTTTTTTTACATTGTTTCGATCATATTCAGCATTTTAACAGTTGCCTTGATCGCAGCCTCCGTCTGGTCGACATCCAAACCACGGGTCTTAAAATCCTTTCCGTTGAAATTCCAGGAAATAGTGGTCTGAACCAATGCATCTGTTCTTCCTCCGGCAGGAATTGAAACAACATAATCTGTAAGGGTAGGCTTTGATTTTCCCAGTTGCGTATAAATTTTCCAAAGTGCCTTGGAAAAAGCGTGGTATTGACCATCCCCCGGGGCCGTCTGTTCGTAAGTATTTCCGTCGATTTCAATTTTAACAGTGGCGGTCGGACGAAGACCATGAGTCAACGACAGGGAGTAGTTAACCATCCGGATGCGGTCGGTATTTTCGCTATGCAGAATATCCGAAATGATGTATGGCAAATCGTCCTGGGTCACAATTTCCTTTTTATCACCCAGTTCAATAATCTTTTCCGTCACCTTTTTCATGGATGCATCGTCCAGTTCAATACCCAGTGCTTCCAGGTTTTTCTTGATATTGGATTTACCCGAAGTTTTTCCCAGTGCATATTCCCGGGAACGTCCAAAACGCTCCGGAAGCAGATCATTGTAATACAGTTTATTCTTATTATCACCGTCCGCGTGAATACCGGCACATTGAGTAAATACGCTGTCTCCGATCACCGGTTTGTTATTCGGCACCCGGATTCCGGAATACGATTCCACAATCCGGCTCACCTGATTCAAGTGCCCCTCTACAATCCGGGTTTTTATGTTCAACTGATCATGCAGCATAGCTACTACACTGGCCAAAGGAGCATTTCCGGCACGTTCACCCAGACCGTTGACGGTCGTATGAATTCCCTTGACCCCAGCTTTAACTGCAGAAAAAACATTACCTACAGCCAGGTCGTAATCGTTATGGGCATGAAAATCGAAATGGATACCCGGGTAACGTTGCAGCATCTGAGAGCAATACACCTCCGTATTAACCGGATTAAGGATTCCAAGTGTATCGGGCAGCATGAAACGACGGATATTTTTATCCTTCAGGTGATCCATAATAAAGAATACATATTCCGGTGAATGAATCATCCCGTTGGACCAATCCTCCAGGTAAACATTCACAGCTATGTCCATCCGGGAAGCCAGGTCCAGTACCTGAAGAATATCCGAAAGATGCGCTTCGGGAGATTTCCGCAATTGCTCGTTACAATGTTTCAACGAACCTTTACACAACAGGTTCATCACCTTACATCCGGTTTCTTTGACCCATTTCAACGATAAATCACCATCCACAAAACCCAACACTTCCAACTTCTCTATATACCCTTTACGGATAGCCCAGTTGGCAACCCTCTTGACAGCCTCGTATTCTCCGTCCGATACTTTGGCCGAAGCAATTTCGACCCGGTCTACCTTTAATTCTTCAATCAGCAAACGGACAATACTCAACTTCTCGGTTGAAGCAAAAGACACACCCGAGGTTTGTTCTCCGTCACGTAAAGTCGTATCTAATATTTCAATCATAAGTTATTAACGCTGTTTTTCGTATTGTTCGATCTGTTCTTTTTTGCTGAGCAGAAAATCAATATCATCGAATCCATTCAGGAGACATACTTTTTTATAAGCATTGATTTCAAAAAACTCGGATTGATTGGTTTCATCATTCCTTACCATCTGATTCTGCAAATCTACTGTAATGGTAGTTTCGGGATTATGTTGAATACTGGTAAACAAGTCAGCTAAAAACGCTTCTGAAACAACCACAGGCAATACACCATTGTTTAAGGCATTGTTTCTGAAAATATCAGCGAAAAAACTGGAAATAACGACCTTTAAACCATAACCGGCAATGGCCCAGGCCGCATGCTCACGACTGGATCCGCTGCCGAAATTTTTTCCTGCAACCAGGATTTTTCCTTTATAAACCGGATTATTCAATATAAATTCCGGCACCGGCTGTCCGGCTTTGTCATACCTCCAATCGGCAAACAGATGGTCTCCGAAACCTTCCCGGGTAGTCGCTTTCAGGAAGCGGGCCGGTATAATCTGGTCCGTATCCACATTTTCAATCGGAAGAGGAATCGCTGTAGATGTCAATAATTGAAACTTTTCCATGTTATTTAATTGTTCTTGGGTCAGTAATTACTCCGGTTATCGCTGCGGCAGCCGCTACCAGGGGACTTGCCAGTAAAGTTCTCGCCCCGGGGCCCTGGCGACCTTCAAAATTCCGGTTGGAAGTCGAAACGGCATATTTGCCTGCCGGAACTTTATCATCATTCATAGCCAGGCAAGCCGAGCATCCCGGCTGACGCAGTTCAAACCCGGCTTCCGTAAGGATTTTGTCCAGCCCTTCGACGCGGATCTGTTTTTCCACATTCCAACTGCCGGGAACCAACCAGGCTATAACCTGAGGTGCTTTCTTTTTCCCTTTTACAAATTGCGTAAAAGCACGGAAATCCTCAATCCGACCGTTGGTGCAACTTCCTAGAAAAACATAGTCAACCGGCTTTCCGGCCAGACGTTCTCCGGGTTGAAACCCCATGTAATCCATGGATTTCCGGAAAGAAATTCTTCCTGCCTCGTCGATTTGATCCAACGAAGGGATAGATCCGTTGATACTCATTCCCATTCCGGGATTCGTTCCGTACGTAATCATGGGATCAATAGCCGAAGCATCAAACGTAATTTCCTTGTCAAATACTGCTTCCTCATCCGTTTTCAAGGATTTCCAATAAGCAATGGCTTTATCCCAGTCATTACCTTTCGGCGAATACTCCCGTCCTTTCAGGTAAGCAAAAGTCGTTTCATCCGGAGCAATCAATCCCCCGCGGGCTCCCATTTCGATACTCAGGTTACAAACCGTCAGCCGTTCTTCCATTGAAAAATTACGGATTGCTTCGCCGGCATATTCGACAAAATAACCGGTGGCTCCTCCGGTTGTCAACTGAGCAATCATATACAAAGCCAGGTCCTTGGCAGTCACTCCGTCCTGCAGTTTTCCTTCGAAATTGATCCGCATGGTTTTCGGACGGGATTGCAGGACACACTGCGACGCCAGTACCATCTCCACTTCGCTGGTACCGATACCGAAAGCAATCGCTCCGAAAGCACCGTGGGTAGAAGTATGACTGTCTCCGCAAACAATCGTCATCCCCGGCTGAGTATAACCATTTTCCGGACCAACGACATGAACAATTCCGTTTTTGGGATGTAACATGCCATAATAAGTCAGTCCGAATTCCACTGCATTTCTACCCAGAGTATCTACCTGATTTTTAGAAACCGGATCGGCTATCGGCTGATCCTGATGAATAGTCGGGATATTATGATCGGCTGTCAACAGGGTACGTTCCGGCCGGAATACTTTCAATCCCCGTTTTCGTAACCCGTCAAAAGCCTGAGGACTGGTCACTTCATGACAAAAATGCCTGTCGATATACAACTGAGTCGGACCGTCATTGACTGTCGATACCACATGGGCATCCCAGATCTTATCAAATAATGTTTGAGCCATAATTTATTTTACAAATTTATTAATTGCATCCACATAAGCCTCCACGGAAGCGGCAATAATATCCGTATTGGCTGAAAAACCATAATAATTTACTCCTTCATGTTCTACCTGCATATGTACTTTACCCACATCGTCACTTCCTTTATTGATCGCCTGAATCAGGAATTCCTGAATGGTCATTTGCCGGTGAATGATCTGCTTTACGGCTTTAATCGCCGCATCTACCGGACCATTTCCGGAAGCTGCCGCCTCAAATTTCTCTCCGGCGATATTCAGGCAAACCGAGGCCACCGACTGGAGACCGATACCGGATGTTACCTGCAGATACTCCAGGCTGATCCGCTGCATGTCTTTCCGGTCTTTCCCCGCCAGCATCAGAACATCGTCGTCATTTATATCTTTTTTGCGATCCGCCATCTTCAGAAATTCCTGGTAAACCGTATCCAGTTTTTCCTGTGTCAATTCCACACCCAGGATACTCAGGCGATGCTTCAGGGCCGCACGACCACTCCGGGCCGTCAAGGCGATGGTATTGTCATCGAGTCCCACATCCTTAGGATCAATAATTTCATAACTTTCCCTGTTTTTCAGCACTCCGTCCTGATGGATTCCGGAAGAATGGGCAAAAGCATTCCGGCCGACAATAGCTTTGTTCGGCTGCACCGGCATATTCATCAGACTGGAAACCATCCGGCTGGTCGGGTAAATTTTCTGTGTATTGATATTCGAATCGATATTCAATTCTTTATGACTTTTCAATATCATAACAACTTCTTCCAGGGAAGTGTTTCCAGCACGTTCCCCGATACCGTTGATGGTAACCTCTACCTGGCGTGCACCATTCAATATTCCGGAAATTGTATTGGCCGTGGCCATACCCAAATCATTGTGGCAATGCGTGGAAATAACCGCATTATGAACCCCTTTGACATTTTCCATCAGAAACCGGATTTTTTCTCCGTATTCTCCCGGGAGGCAATACCCTGTAGTATCCGGAATATTTACTACCGTAGCTCCGGCTTTGATTACGGCCTCTACCACACGGGCCAGGTAAACATTATCCGTACGTCCTGCATCTTCACAATAAAACTCCACATCTTCCACAAACCTTTTCGCATATTTGACACAGGCAATGGCCCGTTCCAGGATTTCCTCCTGCGTAGAATTAAACTTATGCAATATATGATAAGGCGATGTACCGATACCCGTGTGGATCCGTCCCCGTTTCGCATATTTCAATGCTTCTGCTGCCGCATCAATGTCCTTTTCTACCGCGCGCGTCAGAGCACATATCGTTGGCCAGGTAACTGCTTTGGAAATTTCCACTACGGAATTGAAATCACCCGGACTGGATACCGGAAATCCTGCTTCGATCACATCCACACCCAAGGACTCCAACGCCTTGGCAACCTCAATCTTCTCAATCGTATTCAATTGACAACCGGGAACCTGCTCTCCGTCCCTTAAGGTAGTATCAAAAATAAATAATTTGTCTGACATACTCTTATTATAAAGTTATATTATGCAAAAAGACCTTTCTCATTCGAAGCGAGAAAGGTCTTTTTGTTTACCATTTATTAAATAAATCACATACCGAACCTGCCTCGCTTTGTTATACACAAGAGAATAATAATGCTAAGCAATAGTCCGTATGTAGAAATGCAACTCATTGAATCATTTTTTACTTTAACGCTGCAAATGTACTACTATTTTTTTAAACACAAAACAATTTCTCAAAAAATATTACACATAAACATAAAATTATAAGATTTTCAATCAAATTAACTACAATTTAAAACTCAATCTTATAACTAATGTTAGGAATTACAATCGATTCCCTGTTTTCATCGACCGTTTTTGTTTTATAGTTATACCGGTGTCCGTAAAATTCTTTATACCCGGTAGCATTCAACACTTTAATGGCAAATTCATGGGCCATATTCTTCTTATTTATTTTATAGCTGAGTGTAAAATGCCCCAGGAACGAAGGTGAAAGTTTTTGAGAATAAGCATCCGTTTCCACATACAAAACTTCTTCTTTCATAATGGAAGCGGTTCCATCGATCGGCGAATAGCGATCACCGCCCTGGTAAGTCAGCCGGACATTGGCATTGAAAATATTCTGTTTTCCTTTACCAACCATCCATTCTTTACCGATCAGAAAATTGGACAGGAAATTACGGTTGAAGCGGGTACTGCGCCAGACACCATCTCCTCCCTTGTATTTCGATTGAAAGAAAGAGCCTGTAAGCATAAAATAATATCCCTGCGACATGAATTTTTCAAAAGTGATATCGATTCCATAGTTTATGCCTTTACCTCTATTGACCAACTTTTCATGTATAAACCAATCATCCGACAGATTAATGAAGGAAAAAGAACTATCCGGCATAACGGGGACACGATACAATTGCTGAATATACGGTTCGGCTTTGAAGTGAAAATCATTACCGATGTTCCAGTCATACGACAAAACAAGTTGCTGAGAACGTGTAAAGTCCAGGTCCTTATTGATGTATTCGCCTGATTCATTACGTGTAAAATAATAATTCAGCATTTCCAGGCGACTGCTTAATCCATACGCCAGGCTTAACGAATGGTTATCGGCAAACTGCCACTTCACACCCAATCGTGGCTCAACCGTATAATGTCCATTTAAGGTAAAAACCTGTCCGATCAAACCGGCATTCAACGTCCACTGATCAGAAAGATTGACGGATGAGTTGGAATAAGCCGTTAATAAAGAACTGAATCCGTTTTCATTGGTCAGTACCTGCAAAGGAGTTCCTGCCGGATCTGCATTTTTCATCAACATGTTATACATCAGCCCTGTGAGCTGGACTCCTGTTTTATTGGTATGTTTAGCGCTGAACTTCTTATTGAAATACGAAGATAAAACAAAATTCCAATTTGTATTTTTAATTACATTCTGGGGTAATAATTCTACTTCCCGGTTCATCCGTTCGGTGTGCATATCCAATCCGCTGACGGTTGCGGCCAGAGTTGTTTTCAGAAAGGCATCGTCACCGACCATAATTTTATGCCCGCCACCCACGGCACCCATGTATTGCTTCACATCCTGATCTTCTTTATCCTGCA
The DNA here is from genome assembly GCA_031553885.1 of Bacteroidales bacterium. Classification (GTDB taxonomy): domain Bacteria; phylum Bacteroidota; class Bacteroidia; order Bacteroidales; family Azobacteroidaceae; genus JAVBKV01. Next base: position 31,950 of record JAVBKV010000040.1, on the reverse strand, counting down.
AGTACTCCCATTTTGAAGTATCTGTTTCTGCTGTCTGCCCGGACCGGTCGATCAGACCGATTCCCCAAATCGAAAACACCCCGGCTTTTTTCGTAGGAAAGTTCATCTTGAAGGACAAATCCTGATAACGTGTTCCGTCGGCATCTTCCGGCATCAACGGGGTCAGTAACGCTAACGTCGAATAACGGTAATTGAATAAATAAGATGATTTCCCACCCTCTTTGAACGGTCCTTCGGATGCTACATCAATCCCGATCAACCCCACTTGTACCGTACTTTCTCTTTTTTGATTGTTTCCGTTTCTTAATTTGATATCAAAAACCCCGGACAACGCATTGCCGTATTCAGCAGGGAAAGCTCCGGTAAAAAAATCGGAGTTTCCCAGCACCTGGCTGCTTAAAGCCGTTAATCCTCCCCCTCCGAATGCCGTAACTTCCGCAAAATGGTTCGGATTGGGAATCTCGACTTCTTCCAGCCTCCACTGAAGAAATTTAGGAGCATTACCCCGGACAATAATACCATTGTTTCCCATATTACTTCCCACACCGGCAAATGAAGACGCCAACCGTGCCGGATCATCAAATCCACCGGCATAACGCTTGGCCTCTTCAACACTCAACATCCGGGCGCTTGCAGTTGCCATCTTATTCAAAGGCTGGGTTTTATTAACCGTTGGTGTCACGACCACTTCCGAGAGCTGGCGGATATTTTCTTTCAGTGGGATCTCCAGAAATACTTCTTTGGCTGAAGTCAGCAACACTTCCCGGATAACCGTCGGTTCATAACCCACGAAAGAAACTTCCACATCGTATCGTCCGACCGGAACACTACTGATGATAAAATTCCCTGTACTATCAGCCACAGCCCCTAACACAGGATTCGTATTGATTAAAGCAACCGATGCAAAAGGAATCGGCTCATCCGAAGCCCCATCCCTCACAACACCCCGGATATGTTGAGTTACCTGACCAAAACTCAACAGTATAATAGTACTAAAAATAAAAACTAAAAAAAAACGTTTCATAAAAGCATTTACTATATTTGTATTTTCTGTGCAAAGAAAAGCACAATACATAGTTACGGCAATACTGATTAATCAGTATATTATTGCACAAAATAATGAAAACACCCGAAACAAGCCATAATATCACACCCGAACTTATTCGTTTCGACGAAGCAGATCTGGATTATTCAATTCTGAATAAACACATCCAGTTTCTTTCCCAACTGGCCAAAGTCTCCAACAGCGGAATCACTATTTTTGATAGTTTCCGGCAAAAACATGTTTTTACTTCCTATAATTTTACGGATATGTTCGGCTATGATTTAGAAGCGATTGAAATGATCGGCAACGATTATTTCAACGAACGGATACATCCCAATGATTTTGAGGCATTATGCCAGATTATGAATGAAGTGGTAGGGTCGTTATACCAGAACCGGGAAATGCTGGCTACCTGTAAAGTGATCAATGAATACCGCATCCGGAATTCCAAAGACGAATATGTACGCATCATCGAACAGCACCAGGCGCTGGAATTTGACAAGTCAGGAAACGTCTGGCTATCATTAAGCGTATTGGATATTTCACCCGATCAGGGAACTTTCCCCGGAGTAAAAAGTAAATTGATGAATTATAAAACCGGAGAATATTTTTCCATACAGGATTTGGCATCACCCCAACCTATTAACCTCACAAGAAGAGAGTTGGAGGTTCTTAAATTAGTCAAAAACGGTATGTTAAGCAAAGAAATTTCGGAACAATTATTTATCAGCGTACATACTGTAAACACCCACCGGCAAAAAATTCTGGACAAACTAAAAGTCGACAATTCGATGGAGGCGGTAAAATATGCTTCGGAATTAGGGCTTTTGAATTGAGAGTTAAGAGTTAAAAATTAAAAGTTAAGATTTAAATAAGGAAAATTCAACTTTTCATTCTTAACTCTTAATTCAAAACCATTTGCTATATTTGTAAAATCTAATCAATACTACTGAATAGACAGGAAAACGTTGGAAACCAATACCTGATAAAGAACAATTCATTTGTTTAAAACGAACCTTTGCCAAGTTTTAACTGTTAAATGTAATATAACCGGGAGGTTCTTTGAATCAATTCGATTTAAAATCAGAATGTAACTTACTAACTAATATAATGCAGATGAAACTCATTATTATTTCAAATCGGTTGCCTCTAAAGATTGCAGAAGAGAGAGAAGGATATCACATCGTTCCCAGTCCGGGCGGAGTATCCACAGGGTTAGATTCATTAGAAACGGATATAGAAAAATGGTGGGTCGGTTGGCCGGGCATGTATATCGACAATCGGGAAGAAAGAGATAAAATAAACCTACAAATGAAAACATACCGTTTTCATCCTGTATATTTAACTCCCGAACAAATTGAAAATTATTATGAAGGTTACAGCAACAATGTCCTTTGGCCCTTATGCCATTATTTTCCCTCTTACATTCATTACGAAAATAAATACTGGGAAGCCTACAAGGAAGTAAACACCTTATTTTGCGAAGCAGCCCTGAAAATTATAGAACCCGGAGATATTGTCTGGATACAGGACTATCACCTGATGCTTCTTCCTAAATTAATCCGGGACCAAATGCCGGACATTAGTATCGGATACTTTCATCACATTCCTTTTCCTTCCTATGAGTTGTTCCGTAGCATACCGGAAAGAGCAGAAATACTCAATGGATTGTTAGGGGCGGATTTAATTGCTTTTCATACTCATGCATACATGCGGCATTTCATCAGTGTCATATACCGGGTATTAAAGCTGGATTGTATGCTGGACGAAATTTACCTGAATAAACGTGTGGTATCTGTTGATGCCTTCCCGATGGGAATCAACTATGACCTGTATCACAATGCCATTCTTAATCCGGATATAAGAAAAAAAGCCCGGAAATTAAGGAAAAGTTTCGGTGATGGCAAACTGATTTTATCTGTCGACAGGTTGGATTACAGCAAAGGTATTCTAATTCGGTTGAAAGCTTTTGATAGTTTTTTGGAAAACCAACCTCAGTACAGGGGAAAGGTATCATTGGTAATGATCGTGGCACCGTCGCGGGATTCAGTACCGACCTATGCCGAATTAAAAGAACATATAGACCAGACTGTCGGCGCAATTAACGGAAAATATTCTACGGTAGGCTGGCGACCCATTTATTATTTCTACAGAACATTCCATTTTGAAGAGTTAGTACAATTATATCATTTGTGTGAAATTGCCCTGATAACCCCGTTACGCGATGGAATGAATCTGGTAGCCAAAGAATTTCTGGCTACGAAACGGAAAGAGCCGGGCGTACTGGTTTTGAGTGAAATGGCCGGAGCTGCAATCGAATTGTCTGATGCAATTATTGTAAATCCAACCAATATAAAAGAAATTGAGGAGGCCATCGTAGAAGCCTTGGAGATGCCTGTGAAGGAACAGAAAAAATCGCTTCTTTCCATGCAGGAAATCATTTCCAATCAAACAGTTAAGCAGTGGGCCACCGATTTTGTGGAAGAATTATTAAACGTTACAGCTAAAAATAAACTGTTGCAGGAGAAAATAGTCGACAGTACAAATTTCAATCTCATCAAGAGGGAGTATGATGCATCCCAAAACAGGCTCATTATCCTGGATTATGATGGAACACTGGCCCCCTTCCATAAAGATCCCCGAAGGGTTATACCTACCCCGGATTTACTGGATTTACTATCAGAGCTGGCCGCTGATTCACGCAATCATGTAGTTATTATCAGCGGTCGCGACCGGCAAACATTGGATGCCTGGCTCGGGCATTTACCAATAGGCCTTTCTGCCGAACACGGGGCTTTTTATAAAGAAAACGGAACCTGGAAACAAAAGGAACATTATTCCGGATGGGATAAAGAAATACTAAACATCATGAAACATACGGTGAAAAGAACTCCGAACTCAACACTGGAAATAAAAGACACAGCGTTGGTCTGGCATTACAGGAATGTAGATGCATGGCTGGCAGATCTGCGGGTCACACAACTGATCAATGCCCTGATTAATCCCTGTTTTCGTCATAATCTTCAAATTATGAAAGGAATAAAAATTGTGGAAATAAAACCCTATGGAATCAGCAAAGGAGATGAGGCCAACCGCCTGATAAAAAAAGGAAATTATGATTTCATAATGGCCATTGGGGATGACACCACTGATGAAGAAATGTTCCTTGCTTTACCACGGGAGTCAGTCACCATCAAAGTCGGAAAGAATTCCGATACAGCCCTGTATACGATCCCTACACAGCACCAGACGCTTTCTTTTCTTGCAGCATTGATAAAGGATCCTCGTATTTCGTTGAAACATTGATAGTAATTATCGAATCATTAATCAACAATCAAATAAGATAGTATATGAATAATCTGGATTATGGCGTCATCGGTAACTGCAAAACCGCAGCATTGATTTCAAAAGAAGGAAGCATTGATTGGTTGTGTTTCCCGACATTCGACTCACCCTCTGTATTTTCCAACATTCTGGACAAGGAAAAAGGGGGAAGATTTGCCATTATTGTTTCTGAAGACTATGTTATTTCCCAGAAATATCTGAAAGGTACTAATATCTTATCTACTCTGTTCAAATCAAAGGAAGGAAGTTTCGAAGTAATGGATTTTATGCCCCGGTACCGTACATTCAACCAGGATCATTACAGGTCTGCCGAGATCTACCGCTATATCCGGTTGATCGATGGTAATCCCTGTTTCCGGATCCAATACGATCCTGTGATGAATTATGGTAGAGAAAAAGTAGTACACCGCAAATTTCAAGATTTTATCCGTTCCTTTTCGCTTGATAATAGTGACAATAATCAATATCTATATTCCAGCCTTGACTTTGATGCAATCATCCAGAGCGAAGAAATCCGGCTGAAAAAGGATGAGTTTTTATTATTGTCTTATAGTCAAAAACTCGTAAAGATCGATATAGAGGATGTTTACCTCGAATATCAGCGAACTAAAGTATACTGGATGAATTGGGACAACCGTTCGCGGAAATTCATCAGCTACAATGATGTGATCTCCCGCAGTCTGCTGGTATTGAAACTGCTATCGTATCAGAACTCCGGCGCTGTTATTGCGGCATTGACCACCAGTATTCCTGAAACCATCGGAGATGGCCGCAACTGGGATTACCGTTTTTGCTGGCTCCGGGATGCTTCCATGTCCATAGAAACCTTATTGAAGATGGGACATCAATCCACTGCCAGGGGATTCATGCGCTTTATTAAAAGTATCCTCAAATCCAAATCCGATTCGTTTCAAATCATGTATGGTATTGATGGAAACCGGATTCTAACAGAAGAAATTTTACCTCATTTATCAGGCTATGAAGATTCCCGCCCTGTAAGAATCGGCAATGCAGCTTACAACCAACGGCAAAACGATTCCTTAGGTTACCTGATGGATGTCATTCATCATTATTATTACCACTTTCCGGGAACCTTGGACGAAATTGAAGAAATGTGGGAAATCGTACGAACAATCATAAAAAGAGTCTACGTCAATTGGCGCAATCCGGATTGCAGTATCTGGGAATTCCGCCACAGGGAAAATCATTTTGTTTTCTCTAAAGTAATGTCCTGGGTAGCATTAGACAGGGCCATCAGTATTGCCCGGTTTTTGAAGCAACCGGATTATGAAGCAGCCTGGCAGAAGGAAGCCGACCTTATCAAAGAGAATATCCTGACTCATGGCTGGGACGAAGAACTGCAAAGTTTCACGCAAACATACGACAACCGTGATATGGATTCCTCTTTGCTGTTAATGGAACAATACGGCTTTATAGAACCTACCGATGAGAAATTCATAAAAACCGTCCATCGAATAAAAAAAGATCTTTTTTATAATGGCTTGATGTATCGTTATAAAAATGATGATGGTTTTGGATTACCATCCTCTTCGTTTACGATCTGTACATTCTGGTTGGTAAGAGCCTTATACGCAATCGGGGAAAAAGAAGAAGCCCTGGCGATTTTCAATCAACTGCTTTCCTATTCCAATCACCTGGGATTATTCAGTGAAGACCTGGATTTCATAAGCAAACGCCAATTGGGTAACTTTCCTCAGGCTTATTCTCACCTGGCTTTAATTAACACGGCATTGCTTTTTACCGGAGAAAAAACGACATTGAAGTTTATGAAACCGTAGAGAAGAAAGTTAAGAATTAAGAATTAAAAGTTAAGAGTTAAGAGTTGATTTATACACAAAAAAAATAACTCTTAACTCTTAACTTTTAATTCTTAACTAATATTTAATTGTTCTCCGGACGTAATTTACGAACAACAGCTCCTGTCTTCCACATTTCGCTTTCCCGCAGGGCTTTCAGTTCTTCTTCAAGTTTTTCCCTGTAATCCGTTTTGGAGTTGCTGTCGATCGAGCGTTGTGCTTCATTTCCACAGGCAACTTCCTTGTATAATTTCTCAAATACCGGCTTGGTTGCATCGTGGAAAGGAGTCATCCAGTCCAAAGCACCCCGTTGAGCGGTAGTCGAACAGTTGGCGTACATCCAGTCCATTCCGTTTTCGGCAAACAACGGCATCAGGGATTGGGTCAGTTCTTCCACCGTTTCATTGAAAGCTTCTGAGGGAGTGTGACCATTCTCACGCAGCACTTCGTACTGAGCCAGGAGAAGTCCCTGGATTGCACCCATCAAAGTACCCCGTTCGCCGGTCAGGTCGGAATATACTTCACGTTTGAAATCCGTTTCAAATAAATATCCGGAGCCTACTCCGATTCCCAAGGCTACGACCCGTTCTTTGGCCCGTCCGGTTGCATCCTGAAAAATAGCATAGCTGGAATTCAATCCGCGTCCTTCCAGGAACATGCGACGCAATGAAGTTCCCGAACCTTTGGGAGCTACCAAAATAACATCGATATCTGCAGGAGGAACGATGCCTGTACGTTCTTTATAGGTGATTCCGAAACCATGAGAGAAATATAAGGCCTTACCTGCCGTCAGGTACGGTTTGATGCGCGGCCACACTTCAATCTGAGCTGCATCGGAAAGCAGGTATTGAATTATGGTTGCTTTCTGACAAGCCTCTTCAATCTCAAACAAGGTTTCACCCGGAACCCAACCGTCGGCAATTGCTTTTTCCCAGGTTTTTCCACCCTTCCGCTGACCTACGATCACATTAAAACCGTTATCCCGTAAGTTCATGGATTGTCCGGGACCTTGTACTCCGTAACCAATGATTGCAATGGTTTCGTTTTTTAATACCTCTTTTGCTTTTTCCAACGGAAATTCCTCGCGGGTAACTACATTTTCTTCTACACCGCCAAAATTCATTACTGCCATTTTATTTTTTTATTTAATGTTTAACTATATTCTCGATAAAAAACCGGTGTACCCTGTTATCCGAAGTCAGTTCCGGATGATACGAAGTCACCAGTATGTTTTTTTCCCGGGCGGCTACGATATGGCCGTCCACTTCCGATAAAATTTCGACTCCCTGTCCTATGGATTCAATATAAGGAGCACGGATAAAAGTCATAGGAACAATCCCTACCCCTTTGAACTCCGATTCCGTATAAAAACTGCCTAATTGTCGTCCGTATGCATTTCGTTTGACAGTAATATCCATCGCCCCGAAATGAACCGTATCCGTCCCGGCAATCGTCCTTGCCAACAGGATCATTCCGGCACAGGTACCAAACACAGGCAATCCCTGTTCAATCCTGGATTTAATTCCTTCAAACAGGTCCAGGTCTTTCAGTAATTTGCCCATGGTTGTGCTCTCTCCACCGGGGATCACCAATCCGTCGGTCAAGTGTTCCAGATCTGCTTTTTTACGGATCTCAAAAGTATCTACCTGAAGTGTTTGCAGGTGTTGAATATGCTCGATAAATCCCCCTTGCAGGGCCAATACTCCGATTTTCAGATTCCGCTCCAACTTATTTTCCTCTTTCTGCCATTAATAACTGAATCTCATTTTCATTGATTCCGACCATGGCCTCACCCAAGTCGGCAGAAATCTCGGCTAAAATCTTCGGATCGTTGTAATTCGTTACAGCTTTTACAATTGCCTGCGCTCTTTTTTCCGGGTTCCCGGACTTAAAAATACCGGAACCAACAAAAACCCCTTCTGCTCCCAACTGCATCATTAAAGCAGCATCAGCAGGGGTGGCTACTCCTCCAGCTGCAAAGTTAACAACAGGAAGTTTTCCGTTTTCATGCACATATTTGATAAGACTGTAAGGTACTTGCAACTCTTTGGCCGCGTGATACAACTCATCCTGTTGCATGCTTTGTACACGGCGTATTTCAGACATCATCGCCCGCATGTGACGGACCGCCTGAACCACATCTCCCGTACCCGGTTCCCCTTTTGTACGAATCATAGAAGCGCCTTCAGCAATCCTTCTCAATGCTTCGCCAAGATCCTTAGCCCCACACACGAAAGGAACTTTGAATTGGGTCTTATCCACATGGTATTTATCATCGGCAGGAGACAATACTTCGCTTTCGTCGATATAATCGATTTCCAGTGCTTCCAATATCTGAGCCTCTACAAAATGCCCGATTCTCACTTTTGCCATTACCGGAATACTGACCGCTTCCTGTATGCCTTTGATCATTTTCGGATCACTCATCCGGGACACGCCTCCGGCTGCACGAATATCTGCAGGAATCCTTTCCAACGCCATCACAGCAGCAGCGCCTGCAGCCTCTGCAACCCGTGCCTGTTCCGGAGTCGAAACATCCATGATCACTCCACCTTTCAACATTTGAGCCAGGTTTTTATTCAGCTCGTACCTTTCATTTCCCATGATTAAAAACTTGAATAATCTATTTAAATTGATATTATGATCTTATTTAATTACTTATTTCTTCCCTTTATCAAAAAAAGGCAATACGTATGAAAATTTCAGATCCATTGCCGGATAAAACATTCCGTAAGAAGTATCCATATTGTAGCCATACCCCAATCCGAAAGAAAAACTGTATACCCAGTGCTTTCCCAGCGCATATTGAGCCCCCCAGTTCAGATTTGCCAGCAGGGTATTCGAATAATATTGAGGGGATGAAAGCGATTGAGATACGTATTTGACCTTTAATCCGACAAAATTACCGGTATTAAATAATAAAGACTTCCCTTTATTGAGCCTTTTTTCACGGTTGTAATAAAATTTTCCATAAGCTGAACAATAAAAGCTCGGTTCAAGCAAGGCCCAATGCCAGTCCATGCTCTGCGTAATACCGTCTTCATCATAAATATCATAGCTCGGACCTAATCCGATTGCAAACTCAGAGAGTATCTTCCGGCTCAGCGGCGTTTCCAACGAAAGGCCGATGCCATTTATACCCAAATCGATCTTCTCGTAAGTATTCAATGACGAATCCTTAGACTTTTCCTGTCCGAAGGACATAAAAGTCAGTAAGGACAAAATGGGAAGTAAAATAATTCTTTTATGCATATCTTTTCTAATTTATTTCCAAAGAATGCGGCTACGACAGATGGATTCTCCTTCTTTTTTTGTATCTACCAGAAATTCTTCCGGAGAGGTTTCTTCCTTATATAATTTCAGTTTATCTCCAAAACTACCCTCTGCTAAATAAACCATTTCAAATTTACTGATATTTTTTTGTTTGAAAATATCCAGGTCAAACACATTAAGCGTATGCTCGATGTACTTGATACTGTTCATGTGCCGGTTGATATCCATATCACTGTACCGCACCGAATAACCCATAACCGGTTCCTGATTTTCCACCGCCGGAATCTTATTCGGCTTTTCAACCGGGCATTCAATCGTACATTCTACATACCCGGCCAGATCAGGACGCCAGGCCGGAATATCGATCGGACGGCGGGTTTTCATGTCAATAGCCGCCCAGATCGTACGGGCATATCCGATGGTTTTACCTTCCTGATCAATAAATTTCAGGCATCGTTGTGTAAAATAACGGGTAACATCCTCGATCCAGGTTTCAACGGTCACCGACTCATTGTATCCCGGATATTTATACATTTCAATAGAAAGACGGGACAATACCCAGGCAGCATGATCCTTGGAAATTTCATCATAACCGAAGCCCCGTTGCTGAGCATGCATAGTAGCCGCCTGCAAAATAAAATTACCGATAACAGGAAGCGTCGCTTTCCCCCTGAAATCACACACATAAGACTCTATGTTAAAAGTAAAAGAACCAATTTTCGGTAACATCATTTATTCCCCTTCCTATTTTTATCTTAATTCCAACTTACGCTCCATCGCTGCCAACATATCACTCAAGCGCTCCACTTTTGATTTCGTAATCGCAACCCGTCCCGAACGGATGAATTGCAATACACCTATTTTTTCGCTCAGTTCCCGGAACAATCCCTGGGTCTCGTCATAATGACCGGTCTTTTCCAGCACAGCCCAGGTTTCCGTCATATCCAATATCCGGGCGTTGTAGCGACGGATAATGTCTTCCAGTCCCAGTTCGAGCAACTTCGGCGTGGACACTTTATACAAAGCTATTTCCTGAAAAATCAGGTCCTCGTTCGTATTGTAATAGGCTTTGACGATATCGACCCGTTTATCGATCTGTTTGACTATTTTATCGATGATTTCCTTATCGGAAAAAGTCGTAATAGTAAACTTATGAACTCCTTCAATCGCCGATGGAGAAACAGAAAGCGTCTCGATATTCAGGCGGCGACGAGTAAAAATAATGGTTATCTGATTCAATAAACCAACCGTATTTTCAGAAAAAATCGTAACCGTATATAATGTTTTCTTTTCCATATCAGTCCTCCCCTAATAAAATATTCGTCACACAAGTACCTGCCGGAACCATCGGATAAACCATCCCTTTTTGTTCTACTCTTACTTCCAGTAAATAAGGCCCTTTCGTCTGAAGCATTTCTGCAATCGCCGCATCCAGGTCGTTGCGTTCAGAAACTACTTTCCCCGGAATACGGTATGCATCTGCTATTTTGATAAAATCCGGATTATTCATAACCGTTTCGGAATAACGTTCCTGAAAGAAAAGCTCCTGCCATTGGCGCACCATTCCAAGAAACTCATTATTCAAGAGTATAATTTTCACATCGACATCCGATTGCATAATCGTACCCAATTCCTGAATAGTCATTTGCAAGCCGCCATCGCCCACGAAAAGGCAAACGGTACGATCCGGCGCTCCATACTTTGCTCCGATGGCAGCCGGCAAACCAAATCCCATCGTACCCAATCCGCCGGAAGTTACCACGCTGCGGGTTTGTATATACCGGAAATACCGGACACCCATCATTTGGTTCTGTCCTACATCGGTAACCATAATCGCTTTATTTCCGGTGGCTTCACTCACCTTATGCACCACTTCTCCCATTTTCAACGGACCTCTTTCCGGAAATAACTCTTTCTTAATCACCCGCTCATACTCTTTTTCATACGGTGGTATAAACTCATTTTTCCAACCGGAATGATCGTTTTCTTCCAACAAACGGGTCACTTCAGGAAGAGTCGTTTTTACATCCCCTAAAACGGCGACTGTTGTTTGTACATTCTTATCTATTTCAGCCGGATCAATATCAAAATGAATGATCCTGGCTTGTTGTGCATACGTTTTCAAATCACCGGTCACCCGGTCGTCAAAGCGCATTCCGATGGCAATCAGCACATCGCACTCATTCGTTTTGAGATTGGGAGCCATATTTCCATGCATTCCCAGCATCCCGACATTCAACGGATCATCGGAGGGAATTGCCGACAGTCCCAGAATGGTAGATGCTGCCGGAATATCCGCTTTTCTCAGGAAAGACAACAGTTCTTTTTCCGCGTTTCCGAGAATAACCCCCTGCCCAACCAGCGCCAGGGGCTTTTTAGACTCATTGATAATACGGGCTGCTTCCGCTATATTTTCCGGCTCCATTTCAGGAACAGGGACGTAACTCCGTATATATTCTACTTTATGAGGAATATAATCAATCAGATTGATCTGAGCATCTTTTGCTATGTCCAGAACCACAGGCCCCGGACGTCCGGTCGAGGCGATATAAAACGCACGGGCAACCGCCCAGGAAATATCCTCTGCCGAACGGATCTGATAGGCCCATTTGGTAATCGGTTGAGAGATACCTACAACATCCGTTTCCTGAAACGCATCCGAACCCAGCAAAGAAGAGGCCACTTGCCCCGTAATCACAACAATCGGCGTACTGTCGATCATTGCATCGGCAATCCCGGTGATTGCATTTGTTGCCGCCGGTCCGGAAGTCACCAGAGCTACCCCGACTTTACCCGACACTCGGGCATATCCCTGTGCAGCATGTGTCGCGCCTTGTTCATGGCGTACCAATACGTGATGAATTTCCTTTTTAAAATCATAAAGACAATCGAACACAGGCATAATGGCACCACCCGGGTAACCAAATATTGTTTGCACTCCTTCGTTAATCAAAGAGCGTATAAGCGCCTCACTTCCAGTCATTTTTTGCTTCATACCCAACATTTCATTTATATAATTCTCACTGCACCTTTGTCTGCCGAACTGACCATCGAAGCATATACTTTCAATGCTTTGGAAACAGTACGCTGACGATGAGGTGGCATGAATGCCTTATCTCCTTTTTTTAATTCTTCCCGACGACGCTTTTCCAGTTCTTCTTCCGGAATAAGCACATTGATTTGCCGCTCGGGAATATTGATTTCTATCATATCATGATCTTTCAACAAACCGATATTGCCGCCGGCAGCCGCTTCGGGTGAAATATGACCGATCGACAATCCGGAAGTCCCTCCTGAAAAACGTCCGTCTGTGATCAGGGCACAGGCTTTTCCTAAGTGACGGGCCTTGATATAGGAAGTCGGATAAAGCATCTCCTGCATACCCGGACCACCTTTCGGACCTTCGTGAGTGATAACCACTACATCTCCGGCCACTACCTTACCCCTTAGAATCCCTTCACAGGCCGATTCCTGAGAATCAAATACCTTAGCCGGACCTTTGAAACGGAGGATACTTTCATCCACTCCCGCCGTTTTGACTACACAGCCATCCAAGGCAATATTTCCTTTCAAAACTGCCAATCCTCCGTCGCGACTATAGGCATGATCAATATCCCGGATACAGCCTTCTATTCGATCGGTATCCAACGTTTCATAGTAGGCGGATTGAGATCCTAAAACCAGGTTAAATATACCTCCGGGAGCTGATTTATACTTGAGGATAGCCTCATCACAGACATCCGGGCTCGTGATTCCAAAACGATCGATTGCCTGAGCCAGCGTTAATCCATCTACCCGGTAAACAGTCGTATCTATCCGATTTTTCTTACTTAACTCGGCCATGATCCCTAAAATTCCTCCGGCACGATTCACGTCCTGGATGTAGTATTTTTTTGTATTGGGAGCCACTTTACACAGACAAGGCGTTTGACGGGAAAGACGATCGATATCGTCCATACTGAAATCCACCCCAGCCTCCTGAGCAACAGCCAGTAAATGCAATACAGTATTCGTCGAACCACCCATGGCAATATCGAGCGTCATTGCGTTCAAGAATGCCTGACGGGTAGCGATATTTCTTGGCAAAATACTGGAATCTCCATCCTGGTAATAACGATAAGCATTCGCTACAATCAATTGAGCTGCGTCGACAAAAAGCTGTTTTCTGTTAGCATGAGTCGCCACAATGGTTCCATTTCCGGGCAAAGCTAATCCGATCGCTTCATTGAGGCAATTCATCGAATTCGCCGTAAACATGCCGGAGCAGGATCCACAGGTGGGACAAGCATTTCTTTCCACCTGAGCTACGCGCTCGTCGCTGACCGATTCATCTGCACTCTGTACCATAGCGTCGATCAGATCCAGACCTTCACTGTTCAGCCTTCCTGCTTCCATAGGTCCTCCGGATACAAAAACAGCAGGAATATTCAGACGCATGGCAGCCATTAGCATTCCCGGTGTAATTTTGTCGCAATTACTGATACAGATCATCGCATCGGCCTGATGGGCATTAACCATATATTCCACACTGTCGGCAATCAAATCACGGGAAGGCAGGGAATACAACATGCCGTCGTGTCCCATGGCAATACCGTCATCGATCGCAATAGTATTGAACTCGGCTGCAAAACAACCGAGTTTTTCGATTTCCGACTTCACCATCTGACCGATTTCATGCAGGTGGGCATGTCCCGGTACAAATTGGGTAAACGAGTTGACAATCGCAATCAACGGCTTTCCCATTTGTTCGTCTTTCATCCCGTTGGCCCGCCATAACGACCGGGCTCCGGCCATTTTCCGACCCTGCGTACTGGCGTAACTGCGTAGTTGAATCTTCATTGTCTTATCCATTGAGCATGCAAAGATAGTAGTTTGTCAATTAAAAAAGCCTTTCCCGGTACAGAGAAAGGCTAATTCTATTTTGAAAACATGAATACAACGACCTTCCTCACTATCCTCTTTGAATGAGTAGAATAATGCTGACGACCACCAAATTCAATGTATTACTTACATTCATTTTTTGTTTTTTCTAATTTGGATGCAAAGATAATGTTTTAAATAAAACGATCAAACATTTTCAATAAAAAATCACATTTTTATTACAATTTACAACTAAAACAACCAAATAAACAAGAAAATAAAATAATTACAATAATAAATATAATAATTATCGACTTATTTTCGTGCGTCAGCCTCTTCTCCTTTGGAAACAGGGTTGCTAATGTCCGCGAAGCGGGCAAATATAAATAACCGCGGGTGAAGCCCGTGGGAATCAGGATCACTACACTCTATCTCGTCCCTGAAAGGGGGCGAATATCCGAATCGGTACAGTTCAACCCCTTCGGGGCTGTTAGGAGGACGGGCATTCGTCTTCCACGGGCTTCACCCGCGGTTATTTATATTTGCCCGCTTCGCGGACATTAGCAACCCTGTGCTGGAGAGAGAGAAGAAAGAAGATGAAGGGAGTTCAATAAAAAAGGATGCGACAAAATTTGTCGCATCCTTTTTTATAATGATATAAATCGAAAATTATCCGTTTACTTTAACCATATAAGCAAGCAAATCCAATACTTTGTTGGAATATCCCCACTCATTGTCATACCAGCTAACTACTTTTACGAAATTCGGGCTCAGTTGAATACCGGCTTTTGCATCAAAGATGGAAGTACGTGCATCACCGATAAAATCGCTGGATACCACTTCGTCTTCCGTATAACCTAATACACCTTTCAGGTCTCCTTCAGAAGCTTCTTTCATTGTTTTGCAGATTTCAGCATAAGTAGTTTCTTTTGCCAAACGTGCAGTCAGGTCTACTACAGAAACGTCCAATGTAGGAACACGGAAAGCCATACCGGTCAGTTTACCGTTCAATTCGGGAATAACCTTACCTACAGCTTTAGCAGCACCGGTAGAAGAAGGAATAATGTTACCTGCAGCAGCACGGCCACCTCTCCAGTCTTTAGCAGAAGGAGCATCTACGGTTTTTTGAGTATTGGTAGTAGCGTGAACGGTAGTCATCAATGCTTCAACGATACCGAATTTGTCATTCAATACTTTAGCAATCGGAGCCAAGCAGTTGGTAGTACAAGAAGCGTTGGATACGAATTGTTCGCCTTTTACATACGATTTTTCGTTTACACCGCAAACAAACATTCTTGTATCGTCTTTAGAAGGACCTGTCATTACAACATATTTTGCACCTGCATCGATATGACCTTGAGCGGATTTTTTATCCAAGAATAAACCGGTAGATTCAACTACATAGTCAGCACCGATTTCTCCCCATTTCAAATCAGCAGGATTCCTTTCGGCAGTTACGCGGATAGCATTTCCGTTTACGATCAGCTTACCATCTTTAACTTCCACTGTTCCGTTAAATTTACCATGAACTGTATCATAACGTAACATATAAGACATGTATTCAACATCAATCAAGTCATTGATACCTACAATTTGAATGTCACTTCTTGTTTGAGCTGCACGGAAAACCAAACGTCCGATACGGCCAAATCCATTAATACCTACTTTGATCATTTTGATATAAATTTTATAGATTAAAAAATAAATGATTCAGATGGGTGATAAATCCGATCCTTTTGCGCCGCAAAATTACAGAAATTTTTCTTTAATTCCTTCAAAATTCAGAATTAATTTTATATTATCAGCAACCGCAGGGAGTAGCACAGGCTGTCAATACCCCTACTAACACCAGGATTATTATCCAACAGGCTATATATCCTTTGGTATGACTTTTGCTCTTTATTTTCATCATACAGATATTTTCTTCACATATATTGCAAAGGTACAAACCTTTTCTTAAATTCAACGTTTGAATTATAAATCTATTTTACAGAATAACAATTATTAATATTAAAAACTATTTGAATTATGGGAATGATTAAAGAATTTAAGGAATTTGCGATGCGGGGCAACGTCATGGATATGGCTATCGGGGTTGTTTTGGGTGGAGCTTTCGGCAAAATCGTAAGTTCGGTAGTCTCGGATGTTATCATGCCTCCTATCGGACTATTGGTAGGTGGGGTTAACTTTACTGATCTTAAATTAACATTAAAACAGGCAACGATGGATGCAGCAGGCAATGCCATACCGGCCGTCACGCTGAATTATGGAAATTTTCTACAAACTATTTTTGATTTCACCATCATTGCTTTTGCCATTTTCCTGTTTGTCAAAGCCATCAATACAATCCGCAAGAAAGAGGTTGAAGCTCCGGCAGCTCCTCCCGCACCCAGCAAGGAAGAAGTATTATTAACGGAGATCCGCGATATATTGAAGGAAAAGAAGTAAGCTCCCCTACCGGATATTATTCCGGTTCAGGGCTTCCTGGTATCTTTTCGCATTCCGGGTATGCTCCATCAATGTGGTTGCAAAATTATGCCTGCCTGAGAAATCCTCTTTGGCACACATATATAAATAATGGTGATGAGTATAATTCAACACACCATCAATTCCGCCGATGGATGCTACCCGGATGGGACCGGGAGGTAATCCTTCATATTTGTAAGTATTATAAGGTGATTCTGTCTCCAGATGCACAAACAAGACTCGTTTAAGAGCAAAATCACCAACAGCAAATTTCACTGTCGGGTCGGCTTGCAGTAACATTCCCTGCTTCAACCGGTTAATATACAAGCCTGCAACTACAGGATACTCTTCTTTTACGGCAGTTTCCTCTTCAACAATAGACGCCAGAGTGGATACCTGCACCGGGGTCAGGGGAATAGCTCTTGCTTTTGCCAAGCGTTCTTCGCTCCAAAAACGATCGTATTCTTTTTTCATTCGCTGCAAAAAGCGATCGACCGGCATATTCCAATACATTTCGTATGTATTCGGGATAAAGAGACACAATATGGTGGATGTATCCAAACTATATGAAGCACAGGTCTGTGGATCATTTAATTTCTCAAGCAAAGCCTGTGGTCCGAACATAAACTGACCTCCGACTCTTTCTGCCAGGTCTTCTTTCACCCGGATATTATTGAACGTAATCTTAGCCGGAGCCTGATTTCCATTACGCAGGTTTTGTAACAATTCCTTGCAGGTCATATCCGGACGAATCTCATACCGGCCCGTCCGCATTTTTTCCGGATATTTCACAGCCGATGCCAGCTTTTTAAACAATCCAACATCTTTGATCTGAGCTGCAGACTGAAGTTGAAGCAGTAAATCATTGTAATTTTTCTTGTCATCCACATATACATATACCGTTTCTTTGACTCCGAAAAATGGAGTATATAATTGCCGGACAATAAACCCTCCTACCCCTAAAAGCAATATTACAATTGCAATACAGATTCCTATTCCAACTTTTTTTGTTTTATTTTTCTTTTTTTTCACCATCATACTATCAATCAAAGCATTAAAACCTTTTTCTTTCAGGCATTACCATTTTCCCGCTTTCAAAACGGCAGACAAAGTTAGAAAATAGTCGGTAAAAACCTTGATAAGTTCAAAAGAAACTTCTATATTTGCACCGCCATTTGCAAAAATGAAGATCAAGAAGAGTCTTGGAAGGATGGGTGAGTGGCTGAAACCAACAGTTTGCTAAACTGTCGTACGGGTAACTGTACCGGGGGTTCGAATCCCCCTCCTTCCGCGGAAAGGCTAAGACAAAAGCCGTCAAACTCAAGACAAGCCCTGCATATTCAAACTATGTGGGGCTTCGTCGTTATAAAGGGGGTAAGTAAAAAAAGGGAAGTAATCAAAGCCTGTTAGATAGTTCACTAATCACTTTTCTACTGCAATTAATCGTAAAACTGCTTGCGCTATTAGATAATACAATTGTGTTATCTTTGGTAGAAAAAGATTTAATGTTTTTTTTGTTAGCCAGTTGTTGTCTTGTGATCCGGATAAAGTTGTCGGGTAATTTACTTTCCAGTTCTTTCATGTTGTAACTGATATGCTTGTAAATATCTCCGGATTCAGTATACAGGTTTAATTTATTTCTACCAATTATTTCTATCAGAAATAAGTCATCAACGTTTAATAATATGTATCCCAATGGCGACGGGAACTTGATTTGGCTCTGGCTAACCGGATTTTGTTGACTCATAATATCCTCCAGATGGAGGACGCATTTTTTTAATTCTAACGGGCTAACCGGTTTGAGCAAATAATCATGAACTCCAAGACGGATTCCATGTTGCGCATATACAAAATTAGCATGAGCTGAAATGAAGATAACCGGAACATCCAGGTTTTTCTCTCTGATTAACTGAAGAAGCTCCACACCGTCCATCCCAGGCATGGTAATATCTAAAAAAATCAATCCATAATGATTTCTACTGATTGCGAATAAAGCATCTTCGCCATTTTCAGCAAAAGAGTATTGAATGTGCGGAAAATACATATTCAATAGTTCGCCTAAGTATAAACGGGTATTTTCCTCATCATCAACGATAAGGGCTTTGTAACTTCCTAGCATTTCCTGATTCCAATTTTCAAGTATGTATGTGTATGGGCTATATAGCCTATTTCTTTTCTATGCAAAACCTATAATCATCAGGAATTACCAGTCGAAAGCAAGTCCCTATGGGAATTCCATCTTCATTTTTCAGGTCCAGCATTTCCAAATCCATTTTCAACGAATTGAATTTGTTATATATGGCTATTTGTTGTTCTAAAATACTTAATCCTTCTCCGGTCCCCGATGTTCCAAGCTCTTTGGCTTTCTCTCGTCCAACACCGTTATCTTCGACAGAAAGAACGGTATAATCTCCTCTTTTGTAAATATGAACGGAAATAATTCCGACTTCTTTTTTATGCCTCAGTCCGTGCTTCAATGCATTTTCACAAAAAGTATGCATGGCCATAACCGGAACTTGTGTATCTTTATCCACATTTAGTTCCACAACTACAGAATATTCTAATTGAGTGGTAAATCGAATTTTTTCCAGCATCAAATAAAGTTCCGTATATTCGATTTCTTCTTTTAAAGAGCGCGATATCTTTTCTGCATTGTAGAGCGTTTGCTGTGAAAAATTGGAAAATGCAGCAATGTACTCATTAGCAGCAATTTTATCTTTTAATATCATGTAATTGATCGCACTTAATATGTTTCCCGTAAAATGGGGAATATGCTTGGACCGGATAGCTCGAAGCTTCAGTTGATCGACTACCCTTTCCTCTTTCAATTTTTCTTCCCATCTTCGGCGAATCAAATACATCACACCGCCAAATATTCCCACAATTACCATGCCAACTATTCCAAAAAACCAATAAGTAGACCAAAAAGGCTGAGAGATCGTAATGGACGCATTTGAGAATCCCGTTTCGGACCAATCAAATCCATCAATTGATGCCTGCACTTCCAGTCGATAAGTACCATACGGAATATTACTTATAAGTATTTGTTTCTCATTTTGAGGAGACGACCATTCGCTGGAAACACCCGGAAGGCGGTAACGGAACATTAATTCATCGGGCATCGTTACGTATGCACAATGAATTTCAAATTTCAGAAACCGATCTCTCCAGGATAAAATGGTGTCATTATAAATACTAATTTTGTTCCAGTTTGCATTGTCTTGGGATGAATGTATCCCTGAAATATAAGGAGTAGATACAGGTTTCAGGGGAGGTTTTTGCATCAGCTTTCCAAGATGAATCCGACAGGCTCTATCCAACCCCCGAAGCCAGATATGGCCTTCTCTATCCACGCTTATGTTTGAAAAGACATAATCATCCAACGGAATACCATCCGCTTGAGAGAATTGACGGATAAGAACAGCTCCGGATTGGCGAAAAGCATTTAAATCAAGAATGTTAAGTGATTTTCTATTCAGGATGATCATATATTTATTGTTATAATTAGTGAGGCTTTGGATGTCTTCTCCCAGTTTCTTATTGTCCAGTTGTTGTTCTTTACCAGTCTTATCCTTGACAATTATTTTTCCATCTTTCAGCTTCCACGTAGAACCAAATCCATCATAGACTGCATTCCGCTGTTCCTTAAAACGATTGAGTTGAACACTGTCCATAGCCTCTTTATGCATCTCAAATTTTAGATCTGAAGTGATCGTAGCCAAATACGGTTTCCCTTCTTTTATGATTTTTCCAAATACAGTTTCCGTTTCATTATCATAATACCAGCGACTATCAGTGCCTTTTATTTCAAAAGATTTTAGGTTTTCACCTGTCCAAATAAATACTTTCCTTGTATTATTAAAAAAGAAGATGCGACCATTTTTATCTGTAAGAGAAGTAATTAAACCCGGATTTTCGCCTTTCTCGGTCGCATTTATGATTTTTATTTCTTCCAGATTACCTTTCGTGTCCATTTTCCATAGTTGTCCTTCATTTGTACCAAAAAATATATTTCCTAAAAAATCCTGCTCGATACTAGTGAATGTCCCCTGGTACTTTTCTGCTAATTTGTATATTTCGGTTTGAAATTGGTACATGTTAAAGATTCCGGAAACTCCTGTTGTCCAACAATTGTCATTATTATCCGCTTGCATGCTGAACGGAAAAGCAGTCTTTACTGAAGAAGGAATCTGCCGTTCATTTTCAATCCAATAGATTTGACTATCAAACCAATTCATGCTAACGATTCGATTATCAGGAAGTGATAACATATTTAGAATATCATATCCCTTTTGTATCTGAGCTAAAAACGACTCGTTGGGTAATGTTTTCCAATCTTTAATTGAATACATTTGTTTTTTTTGATCCAATACAATGAATAAGCTATCATTGATTGCTTCAAATTCAATATATGATTTTTTGTAGGGGATAAATGATTTTTTTTGCAGGCCAACCAAAAGCTGTATTCCATCTGTAGTGCTCAGCCAAATCGTATCATTTTTGCTATCAATCGGATAAAAAAATGTAGTGTCGCTTTCTAATAAGATTTTTCTAAAGGTTTTAGATTCCATGGAAAATGCAAGATGTATAAAGTGTATCCCGGAATCACCTTTTAGCTCAGAATTATCGTCCGTAAGGTTGAATTGGCAAATGTCATTTCCCGAAAATATCATTTTTTTATCCGGACCGCCAAATTTATATTTACCCGGGAAAGGATAAAATTGAATCGTATTATCCGGATAAATCAATGTAATACCTTTTTCCCAACTATTGCAAATAATATCGTTGTATTGTCCGATACTCGCAGACGTATTAAGCATTCCTTCACTTTCCGGATAAGTAATTTTTGAAAACGTTTTACCATCAAATTTACTTATTCCACCTAAACTGGATATCCAAAGATATCCATAGCTGTCTTCAAACAGATAACTTGTTAAAGGATGTGTAAGTCCCTCCTTATACGAGTAATGTTGATAGTAATATGATTTTTCAATTGCCTGTCCAAATCCATTTAAGAAGTGACTGAATGAAGCAATCAGACAAAAAAATAAAGTTTTGTGCAATTTGGAGTTACTCATATAAATAGTTGTTTTAACGTGCAAATATAAGACTATTTTTATATCTGGTTGGCTATGCTTTTCTGTTTAATACATAAAAATGTCTCTTCACTGCATGAAAATGTCTCTTTAATACCAATCCATGTATTTTAAGTACAAATTTGAAATTTCTAATGTTTTGTAAATCAACAAGTATGCATAAGTTTGCACCGCAAAACAGCATAATATTTCATTGTATTTTAGCGTAAATACAAATGCTGTTTGGGGTATTGAATAATAACTGTCCTTTTTCCAAGGATATGGTTCGAAAGTTCATTGCTGATATCAACAACCTTTCCACTACTTGTGAAAGTCGTGTAAAGCTTCTCATTTCCAATTATAGTATGTATGTGTATGGTATATATGTATGTGTGTTACAGCAATTTCGATAAATGACTTTGGAAAAGGATGGTTTTGTTCGTATCTGATTTTAAACATGGAGAGATAACTATACATAATACCTAATTCTAACAATTTTACAAGATGAAAAAAAAATACAAAAAAAGATGCCGGGCATTTATATTGCTCTACTTATTTTTTTTGAGCTTTCAAATCCCAGCCATTGCCAACCCTGTTTATGAGTTGAAAGACATTCATGAAAAACTATCTTCCGGTTGGGAGTTAGATCATCCCAGTTCAGCGTTTTCTTATTCTAACCAGGAAATTTTCTATCAAGAGGCTTATGATCCTTTTGATACAAATAAAACCCTGATACTTAACATACTACGCTCACAATACGATCCTGACGATACGGATGGAGGACCTGCAGTAGGAGTTGAAACTCCTGTTTCCGATGGATTGATTTTCATTCTATTTCTGATTACCTGCTATTTCCTTTATACCAAACGAAAACAAAAAATGAAATTGAACGTATTTTTGTTACTTGCTTTTATCTGCTCAGGAATGGCTGTACAAGCACAACAATCACCCACTATTACTCCGAAAGATAATCCATCCCTTGTTGTAAAAATGGGAGATGCATTGGATTTTGCTATTGATATTTACAATCCGAGTGGAGGTTCAACCTATAACGATGCAACATTATCCGTAACCATTCCGTCCGGATGGAAATTTATCAGTGCTCCCGGTTATACGACTCAGGCAAATGGAACGAACAAAATCAATGTGACGATTCCATTTTTGGATGTTAATTCAACGATCAATCTGGTAATACGACTACAGCCTGTTTGTGAATCAGTTGCCGGAACCGGAAAAGTCAACTATGAATTCCAGAAAGGAGCTGTTTCCCTGGCAACCGCATCTACGCTGGAAATCGGAAAATTCGCCGATCCGGTATTACTCTTCACTCATGCTCCGTCTCAAGCCGTTGATTTGAATCAACCGGTACAACAAATCTGGACGTTAGAACAAACCGCAGTCAACTCATACGTTACGAATTTACAGGTAACAATTGCGGCCCTGACTGATGCAGTCGTTCTATCCAATCTTGAAGTTTGGACAGGAACGGCTTGGGAAGAACTTTCCGTAACCATTAATAAGACGGCTACATCTTACAGCTATCTATTGGATAACTCAGTCATTTCCAAAGCAAGTGCTGATGGAAAGTTAAAATATGGTGATCTGCTGAAAATACGGGAAACTGTAAAATATACGAATTGTGACAAGTCCGGAGATATGAAATACGCTATTGTTTACGGAGATGCAACGGCTTATTGTCCATTACAGGCGAGCGCACAAGGAACAACAACTTTATCTGTCTTTTCTCCGGCTTATTCTCCGGATATTATCAACTTCAAAACGGCAGTCGCACCGTTAAGTAAAACTGGAGATGGAACCTTTTATTATAAAATTTCAAATTTGAGTAATGATCCGAATTCTAAATTAAAAGATATTCAACTGCTTCTTTATAATAACGATTTATCTCAATACGATTATAAAGAAGTCTATTTCACGGATGTAAATGGTGTTAGAATTTCCGGAGCTCCGGCTATTACGATGACTAATAACACTGCAATCGGTGTTTCTCCGATTAAAGTGAATGCAAATCCGAAAATCTGGGTGGTCAATTTTGATAATATGACACAAAGCGGAGTTTCAACGATTCCGAATTGTGGTTTAGCCGATCTGGATGGGGATGGTAAATACAACGACTTACCGCCTATCGGCAGCGATAATAATGAAAAGGCCTTTTATATTGCCGTCAAATGGAATGTTAATTTTGACACAAAGAATAAAACAGAGGGCGATTGTTTTGCGACTGCAAATGCGAATGTTCTCGCTGCCAGCACAAGGTTTGCTTATGTCTATTATAAAAATGCCTGTGCCGGTCAGGAACGCTATATACGGTCCTATTCGAATACTACATCAATGGCTGACGTGACTACGAATACCTATATGGGTGGTGTCGGCGCCTCAACACCTTCACTACAAGCTATTATTGATCCGGTAAATGTAAAAAGCGGTGATCTCACAACGCTTACCATTACAACATCCGCTTATGAGTCTTCTGTTGGTTGGGCCTCCAATAATCCGGGCTATACGTATACGGCTCAGATTACAATCCCTGACGGATTTATATTCGACAAAACAAAACATGTGGTAAAGTATGAAGGAAATGTTGTTAATTCTAATAATATAACCGTATCTCCTGATGGAAAAACGCTTGTGTTTATAGTGCCAAGAGCTCCCAGAACGTTGGGAAACAGATATGTTATTACAATGGATGCTACGACGGAAGTTGCGACTGTGAAAGAAGTATCTCTCAGTCAAACCTTTCAGATCCCTGGAAATGATATTATTTACTACGGTTGTACAAAGCTCCCGGTATCCTTTCAACAGATTTTGGCACACCAAGGTATGACGATGAATTCTTTTGAAATGGAACGGACTACATTTGGATTTAAGAGTTCCACCGACTTTTCAAAAGCAGACAGAACGGTTCCTGGTATCCGCTTAGACAGGGCAGGACCATACGACAATGTTTCTATGAAAGGAGCTGTATCTTTTGGACCGGATTTTACTATGAATGGAGATCACCTGTGGGTGGTTGTCAGCTATAGTGGAAAACAAGGTGCGGATAACTTCTATTTCCAGAAGCAAAAAGCGGTCATCACCTATACCGAATCAGCTACAGGCATTACAACGACCAAAGAAGTAGATACTGCTGGTATTATTTCAGGTTATACCGAAATATCCGGTGCGTATATGCATCAATTAAAACTTGATTTGAGTAAGTATATCGGAGTTGGTAATTTCATACCCAATTTAAATGGTGGAGATATAGTCGAAGTAGAATTTAAGACGCAGACAACAGAAAATCCTATCCCTAAAATGCTGTCTTTGGTTCCTGAGTTAGGGATGCAAATCTACCTGGATAATGCAGATTATGATGCAGATAAGAATAAATTAGCTAAAAACTTTTTTCTGGTTGATTATAAAATAACGGATTTGCGTACCAATACAAGTAACCAGACACCAGTATTAGCAGATCGTACGAAGGATGCAATCACAGTTGTCGGATTTTATCACAGTTCGGGTTTGGGCTCTGAAGTACTTTTCCCCAACGAATATCGTCCGAATGATCAGCTCCTGCAATATGATTTGACTTATTCATCATTAATCTATCCCAGTCAGGCCAAATTCAGAGATGGAGAGGCTTTAACGTCCAGTCAATACAGCTATAGCTATACAGACTGTTTTACATCTATGACATTCAATAATTTCACTCAAAAACAATCGTATTCAGCTGTTTTGTCCGGTGGTTATTTCCCAATGAATATCTCTATGGATCTGATTGTATTCAAGGACAATATAACCAATGGATCAGCACATGTAATCTTGTACCCGACTTCCGAAAATCCGAAAGATACGACAGTCCAGGTCGGTTCCACCCGAAAATTTGACATTGCGCTTACGGATTATAATTATGCTATCAGTTCTGTACACCCCAATATTTCTCCGGTAGGCGCTACTGCTTCATGGGATATCCAGATTGCCAATAAAAGTAGCTGGGCCAATGCAATTGTTGCCGGAGCAACTGCTCCCGACCCGATTCTTCCAAATACCTGGTTGTCGGTTGAATTTTCTTCCGGGAAGTTAACCAATCTGGCATTGTATGATGAGACCGGTACAACAAAAGTGGGAGATCTGACTAAATATGCCGAAGGAAAATATTGGATCCTGTTGGGAGATATCTCTGTTCCCGTCAATAAAAAATACACACTCAAGACTGGTTATACCGAATGTGATCCGAATACAGTTGTAAATGCCACTGTCAGTATGGGTATCAGCCGGCTCCAGGCAGTGAAAAATCCGTGGGATGGTTTTGATTTTGGTTTGAGAGGAACATCAACGATTTGCAGATCTGTCAGCCAGTCATTGAGCCTGACTCCTAAATCTACCGAATTTACGCCTACAGTAACTGATCCTATGGCTTTGCCTAACGGTAAATACGAATTCTGTGAATTTCATACTTTTACAGCGAATTTCAACAATAGTTTGGAAGGTCAGGTAACGAATCTCAGCCTTAAAGTCAAACTGCCTATAGGAATGATTTGGGACAACAATACGCCTTTGGTAAAAAAAGGGAACGGGGCTTATGTAGCTATTACCGGTACTGCAACCATTGATGCGGATAACAATCTGATTATTCCGGTTGATGGATTCCTGGATAGCTATGTAGAAGGTGACGTAAATCCGGACGCTCATATTTATGTTCAGTTCAATCTTAAACCGGAATGCGGATTTACTTCCGGACGGCCTGTATACATGGAATTCTCCGGAACTAATGGTTGCGGAACCCAGATTACAAGGCCTTCGAATTCTTCATCCATTCATATTGATGGATTAAGAACCGATTTACCGGACATCGCATTAACTGATGTAACCATCAATGGAACAGACGCCACTTCCAACCCTCTGATAATCCCTTATCAATCGGCTACAGATAATGCCGTTATTGATATTGTTGCTCATTTTAATTATGCATCCAATCCGGTAGATGGTGTTTATGCCTATGTGGATATACCCGAAAATTTGACTTATGATGGTTCAGGCACCTTAACACCTGCAGGAGGAAGTCCGGTTACGTTCTCTTACTACAAAGATCCGGAAACCAATGCAGATGTTAAAACCCGGTTAATTGCTCCTATTGATAAACCGACATTACCTCAATCAGGCGGTCTGAACTATACGATCGACATTCGGTTGACGCCTGATAGCCCTGAGAAATGGGACTGCTCAGAGAAAGACATCTATGTTTCTTGTGTGGTGGTCTCCAGTTTGGAATGTAATGGAACTCAGTGCCCTGTTCCTGCCGAAATAAGCGGTAAGAAAAGTAAAATTCAACTACAGAAAGAATCCCTTGTATCCTTTTCCAATGTGTCTGTTACCGGACAACCGGCTTCAGCTACCACCGAAACAATAACGCTGAAAGGTACGGTTTCCCGTCCTTACGGATCAACCCTGAACGATGTCTTTGTTTCTTTGTATGTAGACAAAACTGGTAATGGATTTACTTCCGACGATACAAAAGCAACAGGAACCACCAGCGCTAAAGTAACCTTCCCTGCGGGCGAGAATACGTATTCATTTACAGCAACGTTTACAGTTAAAGCCGATGAAGTTTGTAAACTAATGGCGGTAATCGTTCGTGCAGACAACCCCTACCTTTGCTCGGATTTAGTTTCTGCTATTGGATACATCGGTTTTCAATTAAGTCCGTTGACCGTATGTCAAGGCACTTCTATATCAGCAGGATCTATCAGCATGACAGGCTATTCTTATTCCTGGACGAATCCGGCTTACGGAAGCTTATCGTCTAACTCAATAGCCAATCCGACTTATTGTTGTACTTCAAACCCTCCTGTCGGACAAAAAGTTACATTAAACTTAACTGTTAACAGATCAGGAGGATGCTTGGCTACAGCCAGCGAAGATATAACGATAACTCCACTCAAAAGTACCTGGACGGGAGCTGGAATCATCAATGATTGGCATGACTATCGTAATTGGGACAATGGAATTCCCGGGCTTTGTACGGATGTTATTGTTGCCGGAAATGCTGCCGGAGGAAATTATCCGGTCTTGTCCGATGAAGTTGCCAACGAATGTAACACCATTTATTTCAAACATGGTGGAGAAGTTGCCCAAACAAATAACCTGACTTATACCAATGGAGCGAAAGTAGATCTGACTCTATCCGGAAGCAGGTGGTATATGACGGCATCTCCTTTGGAAGAGATGTATCGTGGCGATTTTTGGGCAGCTCCTTTTGGAACTACAAGCGGAACAAATTACACCCGGGTTAGTCCTAAAGTATTTATGCGTCATTATCAAAGCGATTTTACAGTAGCAGGAATATCATCCAGTGTTGCTAAATGGTCGGATGCTTATAATAATCTGGATATTGTGTTGCCCGGAGGAAAAGGTTATACAACATGGGTATCAATAGCTCCTACTGCTAAGCAAACATTTACTTTCCCGAGGCCGGAAACAGAATATGAATATTTTACAATTGTCGATGCAGGAACTTCGTCTACCCCGGCTACCGATACGCCAAACGGGAGGAAGGAAATTGTTAATAAATCGACTCTGAAAACCGATCATAACGAATATTTCAGCAAGTTGGTTTATGACAATGATTTTAGCGGAACATTATCTTTATCTGCGAATGCCGGATATGAAACCATTTTGATTGGCAATCCTTTCATGTCTCATTTGGATTTTAACAAATTCATTTCCCATGCTGCAAATGCAAGCTCATTTGAAAATGGTTATTACATTTGGAATGGAGCCGGAACATTTGAAGCCATTACAGGCTCTTACGCAACCGCTTCAAACGGAATCGCCCCCATGCAGTCCTTTGTATTGAAAAAGAAAAACGGAATCACGGCTAACGTACCCAGTGTGGCCATTACACCGGAGATGTCTGTTGTTAATGCTGGAACCATTTTAAGAAATGCATCCGACGATAATTTTATTAATGTAGAAGTGCAACGCGACGGTGAACGCCAAAGTTCTGTGGTAATAGCTTATAAACAAGGAGTAAGTAATGCTTACAATAGTAGTAAAGATATGCAAACGCTGTTCTCCGAAACAGTTAAATCGCCTGCAGTACTTTATTCTGTAACCGGCAATAATGCAACTTCCATTCGTACAATCGGTAATTTGGAAGAACCTATCGCATTGGCGATTCGTACTACGGATGTCGGCAATTTAACTTTAGCGTTAAACGAAACAAGCACCCTGCCTTATCCGGTCTACCTTGAAGATCGTGCTTTGGTAGAAATGATTGATTTAAGAAAAACGGCTTATACTTTCTATAATTCGTCAGGTAATATTGAAAACCGCTTTTATTTACGGATCTCAAATCAAATGACTGGTTTTGAAAACCTGACTGTAAGCGGTTTGACTATCTATACTGACAATGGAGAAGTTCATGCTTCCAGCATTCAGGATGATCCGATTCGAAGCATTGAAGTGATAGGATTACAAGGGCAGTATTTATTCAAACAAACAGGATTAAATACATCAACTGTTTCTTGTAAGCTTTCTTTCGGCCAGAAAATTGTCATTGTCAGAGTAAAAACGGATAAGACTCAAAAGACGGAGAAAGTATTGGTAAAATGGAAATAAATAATACACTGCCCCCTGTGATACAATTGATAATGGGGGCAGGTATTTCTGGATGATACGATGGAATGCGGAAAAATGAAAAAGTAGAAAAATGCAAATGAATAATTGTAAGAAGTGCGGAGAGCAGATTCGTGGAAATTATTGTTCAAATTGCGGACAACCTGCAAAATTGAAAAGAATTGACGGGCATTATATCATTAGTGAAATTGGAGATTTTCTGTTTGCGAATAAAGGAATGATATATACCATAAAAACTGTGCTTATAAACCCCGGGGAAAGTATCAGGCGTTTTATTACAGAAGATAGATATCGGTTTGTAAAGCCAATTACATTTCTTTTTATAACGTCATTGGTCTATACGTTTGTTTGTCATCTTTTTCATATTGATGCCAACGATTTTTATATGCAGCAGCCTGAAATAGAATATCCTACGATAAATCTTCTTATCAACTGGATGATTGAATATCAAGGTTATACGAATGTAATATCCGGATTATTTATGGCGTTCTGGCTAAAACTGTTTTTTAGAAAATCAGGATACAATCTTTTTGAGATTTTTATCCTCTTTTGTTTTATTTCAGGAATATCGTCGTTGTTTTTTACTGTTGTTACAATTCTTCCGGGTTTAACACAATTGCATTTGATGAACATTTCAGCTTTAATTGTGACGATTTATTATGCGTGGGCAATCGGACAATTTTTTGACGAGAAAAAAGCAGCAAGCTATATAAAAGCATTTCTATCCTGTATATTGGGAATTTTGATAGTTGCCTTTTTGATAACATTTGTCGGGACTTTAATTGACATTATCATCAAACAATAAAAAAATCACATTATGAGAATTAAGTCTTATCTAGTATTCAATGGAAATGCAGAAAAAGCGCTAATCTTTTATGCAAAAGTGTTTAATGGAACGACAAGTGATATTTTACGCTATGGAGATTGTCAGGATGAAGATATGAAAAGTTATCTATTGAAGGACAAATAAAATGTAAGCTTTGTACCCCCAGTTTCGCAAGACTATATGCTGAAATCTTAGATAAATTTGGTGTATTATGGGGATTAATACTGGAGGTTGATTAATTGTCATTTTATCCGTATCTTCATGGTTATTAAGCTATAAAGATACGGATAAATTTATCTCTTGTCTAAACCGTAGTTTCTATTAATTCCCTTTGTTTATTAAAAAACTCGACACGCTGCATTTCTCCTGTCTGGGTAATCAATGTAGAATACCTTTTCAATGATTCAATCCAGTTTTTTTGTATTTCACATGCCTTTGAATTATAAAAACTTAACGTATCTATGAAGTACGTGTAAAATACCGAGCATGCAAATTGATTGGCTTCAAAATGAGCATACGACGTGTCTAACTCAATATCAAGCAAATAAACCAAGACTTCACTTCCAGAACTAAACTTTCCGGTGGCTGTGATATTTTCCAGGGAGGACAAAATCTCCAATAATTCTTCCTTAAGTTGAGAAAATTCTTCTTCAGATATTAGCTTTCTCTGATAAAAGTAAACAATATCTTTCATCGTTGAACGGAAAACATTCCGATCCAATATCAATAAATGTTTAGGAATAGCAAGGTATTTTTCTACCAATTGTAATTCTTCTGCCCTGTTCTGTTGGGGTTTTGTAAAGTCCGAAAACCGGAATCCGGGATTTTGTCCGAAAGTAAGATATACTTTTTTATAATGCACAAATAAGGACAGCTTTTTATGAGGAAAAGTGAAATAATAGGGTAAATGATTCATCGCAATCCGGATAGTCGCTTGAGGTTGATTGGATAAATTATTAAATATGTCCGAAAACAACTTGATCCTCTGCTTGTACTTTTCCATGTATTCCGAAGAAAAATATCCCAGGTCTATATCCGTGTAAGCCCATTTATTATTGTCCAGAACCAGACTCTCCCCAATGACTTTGTCCAATGAAAATCCAAATTTCCGGGAAATTTTCGCTGCATCTTCAAGGGTAAACAAAACATCCCCCCGAAGTCTCCTGTAAGTAGCTTCTTTTCCCAAAGAAAGAATATCCATTAAAACAGAAGCCATATTTTCTTTCTCCGGTAAATATTCCCGTATTGTTTGTATTAATTTTTCAGTCAGTTGATTATTATTCATAATTCATAAAATTACACTGCAACTATATCCCAGAATCCATTTATTCTGATTCATTCTGAAATACTGAATGCATCCCCTGTTTTTTTTGCAAAGATAGAGTTATAATTTACTCTTTCAATCCTTATCAACAATCAAAATATAATTTTTCTGTATTGTTTCATAAAACGCATCATTAATAAAATTCACTAGTGTCCCATTAAAATTGGGACGTTATTAAAAATTAAATAAACTTGGCCCATTTGGTCCAAATCGTTCTTTGTCATTTTGAAATTTAGTTTTGTCAAACAGGTCTCGAAGATGCATTTTATCAGTCAGGGAGATGC